>JAEZIO010000028.1 GCA_023436615.1 Pseudomonadota bacterium
CGATGCTGACGACGATACTTGCCCGTTTACGCACTGTTCCGCCCCTGGACTCGGTCAGCCGCGAATAGAGGGAAGAGGTTAATTATCCCCAAAACGGAGCGTTTTTTGGCGGCAGGAACCGGCCGAGCGCGGGGGTGACGACCGTCTGAGCCTATGTTGCCCGTCCGGGAGCGCAGCCCTACCGCAGCGCGCGCCGCCGCGGAGAACAACGAAGCGTCCGAGGTCAGTTGCCGACCGGAATCCCGGTCGCGCCCTGGATCAGGTCGCCGAGTCCGAACCCCTTCTTCTTTTTCTTCGGCTGGGGCTGGGCTTGCTGCGGCGCGGGCTGCTCGTCGTCCGCCTCTCCGAACATGTCGCCCATCCCGAGCATCAGCGACGCCGTCGTCTTGTAGCGCACGCGCGTGGTCCAGGTCGGGGTCTTCGGCTTGTCGGAGAAATGCGCTTCGGGACCATAGCCGATCATCATCACCATGCCGGTGGGCGAAGCTTTGACGACCTCGGCGGGCACGGTGCACTGGCTGATCGCCGGCGCGAGCGCTCCGCCCGAGGCCACGAGCTGCTTCACCTGGCTCGGCGACAGATAATCCATGTTCGGAAAGGCCGCTGCCTTGTTGGCCGACGTCCACACGACGACGTCGCCGCTCGGCGACCCGCCGAACATCGACAGCGCATATCCGGTCGCCTGGGCGGCGGGAGCCCACATCAACCGCACCGCTCCCGACGGGAGGGCGCCCGCTTCCCGGAGGCCCAGCGCGGGCATGAAATCCTGGCCTGCCCCCAGCGTGAACGCGATCGGCGGAGAGTAATTGCCTTCGACCTTGTGCGCGCCGATCAGCGATGCCCCCGGCGGCACGGCACGCGAATCTCGCGAGTTGGGCCATTCGCCGTAACCGGCCGATGCGCCGGGGCGCGGCGGTTGCGCCGCCTGCATGGCCGAGACCATCGCCTTGTAGCCCGGCGGCAGCTGGCCGACCGCGATCTTCGAGAAATCGACGATGGTCGGCTGGCCCGCGCCGGCATGCTCGGCGCAGCCCCAATAGATCAGCATCCGGCCCTTCGGCTGCTGGAAATTCCCCGGCATCCCCTCGTATTTCGGCGCGGGCTTCGCGGCGGGCGGCGCGACCAGCGGCAGCGCCGGCCCCATCCGCAGCGTCGCGGGGATCAGGTGCTGCGCCTGCGGTGCGGCAGCCTTCTGCTTCGATGCGAGGTAGAGGTTGAGGCTGTGGCTCGCCTGACCCCCGCCGCCGTTCATCATCTGCATGATCTGCGCCATGTTCGGCTTGCCGCCGCCCATCATTCCGGCGCCCATGCCGCTCATCGTCGCGACATCCATCCAGTAATTCGCCACCGGCGCCGGCGCCGGAGCTGCGCCGCCGACGATCGCGGCTGCGGCTGCGCCCGCTGCCAATAGGCCCACTCGCTTCATTCGATTGCCCCCCTGTTTCCAGCGACTATAGCGCGGCGGGAAATGACCGAAATAAGCAAAATCCGAAATTTCAGCATCATTGCGCACATCGACCACGGAAAGTCGACGCTCGCCGACCGGCTGATCCAGGCCACGGGCGGGCTGACCGAGCGCGAGATGAGCGCCCAAGTGCTTGATAACATGGACATCGAGCGCGAGCGCGGGATCACGATCAAGGCGCAGACGGTGCGGCTCGCCTGGAAAGGTCACGAGCTCAACCTGATGGACACGCCCGGCCACGTCGATTTCGCGTACGAGGTCAGCCGCAGCCTCGCCGCCTGCGAAGGCGCGCTTCTGGTCGTCGATGCGGCGCAGGGCGTCGAAGCGCAAACCCTCGCCAACGTCTATGCGTCGATCGAGCACGACCACGAAATCGTGCCGGTCATCAACAAGATCGACCTGCCCGCCGCGGACCCTGAGGGAGTCAGGCAAGAGATCGAAGAAATCATTGGGCTGGATGCCAGCGAGGCCGTCCTGGCGTCCGCCAAGACCGGGCTCGGGATCGAAGACGTGCTCGACGCCATCGTCGCGAAGATCCCGCCCCCGAAAGGCGACCGCGACGCGCCCTTGAAGGCGATGCTCGTCGACAGCTGGTACGACCCCTATCTCGGCGTCGTCATCCTCGTGCGGGTGATCGACGGAAGCCTGCGCAAGGCGCAGCAGATCAAGTTCATGGCCGCGGGCACGACCCACCTCGTCGACCGCGTCGGCTGCTTCACCCCCAAGCGCACCGACCTCCCCGAGCTCGGCCCCGGCGAGATCGGCTTCATCACCGCGCAGATCAAGGAAGTCGCCGAAACCCGCGTCGGCGACACCATCACCGACGCCAAGCGGCCGGCCGCGGCCCCGCTCCCCGGCTTCAAGGAAGTGCAGCCGGTCGTCTTCTGCGGCTTATTTCCCACGGACGCGGCCGACTTCGAGAAGCTCCGCGAAAGCCTCTACAAGCTCCGCCTCAACGACGCCTCGTTCAGCTTCGAGATGGAGACCAGCGCCGCGCTCGGCTTCGGCTTCCGCTGCGGCTTCCTCGGCCTGCTGCACCTCGAGATCATCCAGGAGCGGCTGACCCGCGAATATGACCTCGACCTCATCACCACCGCGCCGAGCGTGGTCTATGAGGTGCACCTTCGCGGCCAATCGGAGCCGCAGCAGATCCACAACCCCGCCGACTGGCCCGACGCGAACGCGATCGAGACGGTCGAGGAGCCGTGGATCGAGGCGACCATCTACACGCCGGACGAATATCTCGGCTCCATCCTGAAGCTGTGCCAGGACCGCCGCGGGATCCAGAAGGACCTGACCTATGTCGGCAGCGGGAGCCACACGCGGGCGATGCTGAAGTACGAGCTGCCGCTCAACGAGGTGGTGTTCGATTTCTACGACCGGCTGAAGTCGATCAGCCGCGGCTATGCGAGCTTCGATTACCACCAGGTCGGCCACCGCGAAGGCGACCTCGTCAAGATGAGCATCCTGGTCAACAATGAGCCGGTCGATGCGTTGAGCATGATCGTCCACCGCGCCAATGCCGAGGCGCGCGGCCGCGGCATGTGCGAGCGGTTGAAGGATTTGATCCCGAGGCACCTGTTCAAGATCCCGATCCAGGCCGCGATCGGCGGAAAAATCATAGCGAGAGAGACGATCGGGGCGTTGCGGAAGGAGGTTACCGCGAAGTGTTACGGGGGCGACGCCACGCGAAAGCGCAAGCTGCTTGAGAAGCAGAAGGAGGGAAAGAAACGCATGAGGGAATACGGGTCGGTAAGCATCCCTCAGGAAGCCTTCATTGCGGCGCTGCGGATGGGCGACGACGCCTAAAGCGTCGTCG
>JAEZIO010000056.1 GCA_023436615.1 Pseudomonadota bacterium
GGCTTTCGGGCCTGTGCGTCGTCCATTGCCTGGCGTCGGCGGTGCTGCTCGGGCTTCTATCGAGCCTCGGCGGCCTGCTCGGTGCGCCGATCATCCATGAAGTCGGGCTGACGCTGGCGATGGTCCTCGGCGCGATCGCGCTTGGACGGGGTGCCCTGGAACATGGGTTTCTGATGCCGCTCTCGGTCGGGGCCCTCGGGCTCGGCGTGATGGCCGGCGCGCTTCAGCTCCCCCACGACGGAAGCGAGGCGCTGTACACGATCCTCGGCGTCGGCCTGCTCGCGCTCGGTCACCGCCTGAACTTCATGGCAGCCGAATAGCGGCGCATCTTGCCGCGGCCATGGGCGCGGCGTATCCCAGCGGAACGACAATGGCGTCCCACGACCACAAGCTGCACCAAGGCGACTCGCTGCGCTCCGCCGCGCAAGAGCGGCTCCAGGCGAATGGTGAACAGTGGACGGACATGCGCGCCGCGGTGTTCGACGCGCTTGCGTCGTTCGATCGCCCGGCAAGCGCGTACGACATCGCCGAGGCCGTCTCCAACGCGCAGGGCCGCCGCGTCGCCGCCAACAGCGTCTATCGCATCCTCGACCTGTTCGTTTCGGCGAACCTCGCGCGGCGCGTCGAAAGCGCCAATGCTTATGTCGCCAACCAGCACCCCGACTGCCTGCACGATTGCATCTTCCTGATCTGCGACAGTTGCGGCCAGGCCGTGCATATCGACGACGACAGGCTGTCCGGCGGCATCCGCGACGCCGCTGCCGGCGCGGGCTTTTCCGCAAAACGGCCGGTCATCGAGGTCCGCGGCACGTGCGAAGACTGCGGCGACGCCAGCAGCTGAGCAAAGCCTGAGCTTTTCCTGAAATAGCCGCGGCCTTGGTGACAGGGCGAGCGTGAGGGGATAAGTGCCCGCCCATGTCCGACCGGCCGACCACGCCCTTGCTCGACAAGGTCCACTATCCCGCCGACATTCGAGCGCTCGACAAGTCGCAGCTCGCGCAGCTTGCCGGTGAGCTGCGGCAGGAGACCATCTCGGCCGTTTCGGTGACCGGCGGGCACCTCGGCGCCGGGCTCGGCGTCGTCGAGCTGACGGTCGCGCTCCATTATGTGTTCGACACGCCGCGCGACAAATTGATCTGGGACGTCGGTCACCAGGCCTATCCGCACAAGATCGTCACCGGGCGGCGCGACCGCATCCGCACGCTTCGTCAGGGCGGCGGGCTGAGCGGCTTCACCAGGCGAAGCGAAAGCGAATACGATCCGTTCGGCGCTGCCCACAGCTCGACGTCGATTTCGGCGGCGCTGGGTTTTGCGATCGCGAACAAGCTTGCCGATGCGCCGGGCAAGGCGATCGCGGTGATCGGCGATGGCGCGATGAGCGCGGGCATGGCCTATGAGGCGATGAACAACGCCGCTGCCGCCGGAAACCGGCTGGTCGTCATCCTCAACGACAATGACATGTCGATCGCGCCGCCGGTCGGAAGCCTTCGCAATTCGCTCGCGCGGCTGGTCAGCTCGGGCAAATATCTGGCGCCGCGGCGACTGGCGCAGAAGCTCGCCCGAGCCATGCCCGAGCCGCTGCACGTCGCCGCGCGGCGCATGGAGGAATATGCGCGCGGGCTCATCACCGGCGGAACGCTCTTCGACGAGCTCGGATTCTATTATGTCGGCCCCATCGACGGTCATGACATCAACGCGCTGGTCGAGGTGCTGGAGAACGTGCGCGACGCTGACGAGGGGCCGATGCTGGTCCACGTCGTCACCAACAAGGGCAAGGGCTATGCGCCGGCCGAGAATGCGGCCGACAAATATCATGGCGTCGTCAAGTTCGACGTGGTTTCCGGAGTCCAGGCAAAGGCGGCGGCGGGAGCGCCGAGCTATACCGGCGTGTTCGCAAAGGCGATGCTGCGCGAGATGGAGCGCGACGAGAAGGTGGTCGCGATCACCGCCGCGATGCCGTCCGGCACGGGGCTCGACAAAGTGCAGGAGCGCTTCCCCGAGCGCACGTTCGACGTTGGCATTGCCGAGCAGCATGCAGTGACCTTCGCGGCCGGCCTCGCCGCCGAAGGTTATCGTCCGTTCTGCGCAATCTACTCGACCTTCCTGCAGCGAGCGTACGACCAGGTCGTGCACGACGTCGCGATCCAGAATTTGCCGGTCCGCTTCGCAATGGACCGCGCCGGGCTGGTCGGCGCGGACGGCGCAACCCACGCGGGATCGTTCGACCTGGCTTATCTGGGCACATTGCCGAATTTCGTCGTCATGGCCGCCGCCGACGAAGCCGAGCTCGTGCACATGGTGCACACGATGGCGCTTCACGACAGCGGGCCGATCGCGGTCCGCTATCCGCGCGGGGAGGGCAGGGGCGTTCCGCTGCCGGAAGTCGCGGAACCGCTCGAGATCGGCAAGGGCCGCCTCGTTCGGCAGGGCAACAAGGTCGCCATCCTCTCGCTCGGCACGCGCCTGGAAGAGGCCAAAAAGGCGGCCGATCAGCTGGAAGCCAAAGGCCTTTCGACGACCGTCGCCGATCTCCGATTTGCCAAGCCGCTCGACGAGGAGATGATCCGCAAGCTGCTGACCACGCACGAGGTCGCGGTGACGATCGAGGAAGCTTCGATCGGCGGACTTGGAGCGCATGTGCTGACACTCGCCAGCGACGAGGGGCTCATCGACGGCGGCCTCAAGATCCGTACGATGCGGCTGCCCGACCGCTTCGTCGACCAGGACAAGCCCGAGAAGCAGTATGACGAATGCGGCCTCAACGCGCCGCACATCGTCGAGACGGTACTCAAGGCGCTGCGCGTCAATAGCGCCGGCGTCGAGGAGGTTAGGGCGTAGCGAAACTCCGCGCAGACCAGCTGCTGGTGGCTCGCGGGCTGGCGGAAAGCCGGACGAGGGCGCAGGCGCTGATCATGGCCGGGGCGGTGTTCTCGGCCGAGAAGAGGCTTGCCAAGGCCGGCGACCTGCTTGCCGAGAACGCGCCACTCGAGGTTCGCGGCAAGGACCATCCGTGGGTGTCTCGAGGAGGCGTCAAGCTCGCGCACGGGCTCGATTTTTTCGGCTTTCACGTCACCGGCGCCGTAGGCCTAGATGTCGGCAGCTC
>JAEZIO010000062.1 GCA_023436615.1 Pseudomonadota bacterium
CGCCATCCGCCGTCAGGCCGAAGCCGCCGGCGTCACGCCCAACATCCCGCCGAAGTCCAACCGCCGCTGGAAGCCCTGCTTCTCGCCGGTTCTCTACCGCGACCGCAACGCCATCGAGCGCATGTTCCGCCGCCTCAAAGACTTCCGACGCGTCGCAACCCGCTACGACCGTAACGCCACCAGCTTCCTCGCCGCCGTCCACATCGCCGCGATCGTCAGCTACTGGTTATGAGTCTCGGCCCTAAGGGGCCCACTCCACGCTCGGACGGGACCTTCCCGTTCGTACGCCTGGCGGCCACGCGGCCGATGATCGTCGCCCCCGCTGCGGACGAACCTCCTCGAGGCCCGGCTCATTGGCGCGAGTAGCAAAGCGCATCATCGAAAGTGCGTCAGACCCAAAATTCCACGCCGGATCACATCACGCATCGCTCCCGAAAAGGATCCGTGCGCTTTCGCTGCCGCGAGAACTTCCGCATCGGGCGCGCCGGCGAGAGCCCGGCGACGCGCCTCCAGAAGCGCGTTGCGCGCCTGCTGTTTGCCAGGCGTGATCCCGACGATCACGACACGCGCCGTCTCAACGACATGCTCAAACGGCGCGTAAGTGATTTCGAGCGAGCCATGCCTGGCAAGCGTAAGCCGGCCGCCAAGCGAAATGTCTGAGCGGATCTGCGACTCGGATGCGGAAGCAATGATGTGGCGGAAGCAGGGGAAAAGATTGCTGTCCAACGGGAGATCCTCAGGCGGTCTTCAGACGCGTGTAACGGTGGGCGACAGTGATGATGCGGCCGGCGTCGGCGACCACGACGTAGACGCCAAGGAACTCCTCGATGCGCCTGTAGAGTTCGCAGCCCAGATACGACCGGACCGACCTCCGGCTCCTCTTGTCCAGGCTGTAGACGTCAGCGCCCCGGTGGCGCTGGACGCGGCCGAAATCCACGACCAGGTCGATGACGATCTGCGGGATGGATCGCTGGCGCGCGCGTTCCTGGGCGTGGCGGGTGAAGGCGATCGCCATTACGCCTTCTCCCGGGATCGAACGCCGAGTTCGCCAACGACCTTCCGCTGCCAGGAGACACCGGAGACGATACCCCAGTTCCCGGCGGCGTTAGGTCGACGCCAGTGGGGCGTCGCCATGCGAGAGAGCAGTTCGAGAGCCTCGCGGTAGTCGTTAACGGGGACCTCAGCCCCCTTCGGTCCTACAGTGTATCCGCGGGCGTTGCGGCAGGTCGCCGGGTCGAACCACGAGCCATCGCGCGCGACGGGCACGAAGACGACTTCGCCGACATCCGCGGCCTCTGCGACCGCGTCAGCCGGCTCGGCTTCGCCGTCCGGATGCATCCAGACCGAAGATTTGAAGTTCGGACGCCCCTGCAGCCAGCGAAGCGCATCCGGCCCTGGCACTTCACCGTCGACGAGCCTGAGCTCCGCAAGTCCGCCCTTCGGCGCGAGGAGGTTCTTCATGCTCTTGAGGCTGATGCGCGCCAAAGAGGCGAGTTGCTCGGTCGTTACGCTCTTACCGGCGTCGATGCGGACCCGAGCCTCGGCCGCCTGGACGGTATTCCGGATCAAGCCGGTCGAGACTTCCCACTGAACGGGAATCGCGTCGAGGAACGCACGCGCCTCGGAGACGTAGCTTTCGATATCCTCGATTGAACACGCGTTGTCCTCCTCGGTTCCCAGACCTTCAGGCCGAAGACCCCAGAACGCGAAGCCGTTGAGCGAGAACAGGCGCTGCGACCGCGGAAGGTCGAGAGAATCCGAAAGACTGAGCTCGTCCCAAAGCCTCCGCCACGTCCAGTCGGTCCATTCCTCAGGGATTGGCCGAGCAACGCGCTCGTAGATGAGGCGCATGACCGCGTCAACAATTTCACCGTCCATCAGGAGGACTTCGAGCCACTCGCCGGTGTGAGCGATAAGCTCCTGAACATTGGTGGGCTCAAGGTCCAGAGCCGTGTCACCATAGTGACGGCTGAATTCGTCGCGGCGGTTTGCGTGGATGGTGTCCATGATCTCGCTCGGGATAAGTGGCGTCCGATATCCCGAACAATAGCTCAGGCCTCATCAAGAGTCAAGGACGCAGGACGTCCCGCGTCCCAAAGGCTGCTGAAAGAGCTGGTTGGCGGTGTCGGGCCACAGCCCGGCGCGCTCCTCCAAGTCTCACCCGCGAGGCGCGAGACGCGCATGCTCCCGCCCTGCGGCCGGCGACATTGCGTGGTCTCACGGCCATGGCCGTCAAGTCTTTGGCGCCACGAAACGCCGCGCTCGCCTGGAGAGCGAACCGGGCCGACAAGGGCCTCTTACGCCGCGGAGTTCAGGATCTCATCGCGCTCGCGCCGTGCTCGCCAACGGGGAAAAGTTCCTAAGTGCCTCTCTGCCTCTCTGCAGCAGTGCGAGGCATCGCGGCGTGCTCCAGACGCCGTTTATGTGGAAAAGATGCGGCATCAGGCCTGACATTAAGCTGGCGTTTCTCGAATCAAGTGGATAAATAAATGCGCCGCGCGAGGTGCGCAGGAGCCTCGTTTGTGACCCTTGTGATCGCCGCCTGTACGCACCGTAAACGCAAGCCGGTTTCCGGCAGTCTTCAAGTTGCCGCTCTCCCAAAGGCGAATCTTCGCGACCTTGCACAGCAGTGGGTCCGGCGTCTGGCGCTTGAGCCGGTTCGATATGCAGGTGAGGAAATCTATGGAGGGCGTAGTTTCAGAGAGGCGGCAATCGCCGCCAAGTTGTTCGATGCGAAGTTGGTGGTCGTGTCTGCGGGTCTGGGTCTGATCGAAATCTCCACCTTGGTTCCAGCTTACGCGTGCACGGTGCTCCCGAAGGCGCCCGATAGCGTGCAGTCCCGAGTCACCGGTGACTTCAGCGTGTCCCGATGGTGGGAGGCTCTGTGCGAGGCCTCCCCTTTCGCGATAGAAATGAAAAGTGCGGTTCGGGACTCGAGTGGGCCAATTTGCGCGGCGCTGTCGGAGACGTATATCGAGCTAATCGCGGCCGATCTTCTCGCGCTCCCGGAACCGAGCCTCGGTCGGTTGCGGCTCTTCACCCGGGCCCCACTCGGACGGATACCGGAGGATCTTCGGCCTTTCGTCATGCCTTATGATGATCGGCTTGATGGGCCGAACAGTTCATATCGAGGGACGCGTAGTGACTTTGCCGGCCGCGCGCTTCGCCACTACGCCGAATTGACGCGTCGCAAGCCGCAAGGGCGTTCGGCGTCGGAGGATGCTGCGCTGGTGGCGACGGCGCTGGAAGGTTGGCGGATGCCGGCCAAAGTGCGCCGCACCCGCCTTGACGATGCAGCGCTTCTCGATCTGATCCGGGCACATTGGAACGCCGAACGCGGCAGTTCTTCGCGCCTGTTGCGCCGCATCCGTGACGATCTCGGCGTAGCGTGTGAGCAGCACCGGTTCGCGAAGCTAGCCCGCGTCGTGCGGAGTGAGTACGCATGAGTGGGCGCGAGTATCTAAAAGTTCGTGCAGTTCGGGCCGAGCAGGCCGGTGCGACAAGTATTTTTGCCTTTTTTCTTTTTGGTGCAGACATCAACCGTGTGGCTGATATCAGCCGCCTTCGGCGCGACGACCAGGGACTGAAAGGTTTTCAGCGCCGCGAGATCCGTGATCACGTCAAGCAAATCACCGCGTTCCTCGACAGCGGACCAGTGCTGTTTCCCAACGCGATCATCCTCGCTATGTCGCCCGAGGTGGAGTTCGCCTCGGCGCGGGGCCGTTCGCCGGGCAACATGTGCGAGGTGGGAGACGCTGGTACGCTTTCCATCCCGATTTACCCCAAAGGGCAGCGAGCTGCCTGGATAGTCGACGGGCAACAGCGCTCCCTGGCGCTGAGCGCCGCGAAGGACCGGACGATCGCGGTGCCGGTGGTCGGGTTTGTGTCGGATGCGCTCGAGACGCAACGCGAGCAATTTATCCTGGTCAATAAGGCCCGGCCGCTGCCGACCCGGTTGATCAACGAGTTGCTGCCCGAAGTGAGCGTATTGCTCCCGCGCGACCTGGCCGCTCGTCGGCTACCCAGCGCACTATGCGAAGCGCTCAACGCCGATCCCAATTCGCCGTTCTTCGGGCTGATTAAGCGTGAGTCCGATGCAAGGGATCGCGCCGGCATCGTTGCCGACAGTGCGCTCATCGGAACTATGAAGACGAGCCTGAAGACTGCGGCAGGGGCGCTCGGCCAGTTTAAGCACGCCCAGGGTAACGATACCGTCGCCATGTACAATTCGCTGTTGCTCTATTGGTCGGCTGTTCGTGACACCTTTCCTGAGGCCTGGGGCAAACCGCCGGCCGAAAGCCGACTGATGCACTCCGCTGGCATCCGCGCGATGGGTGCGCTCATGGATACCGTAATGTTGCGCGCCGACGCTGCGCTTGACAAAGCTTCGGCGGTGCGCGTGGTGCTCAAGCGCATCGCGCCCTTGTGCTGCTGGACTGCAGGGACGTGGGAGGGCATCGGCCTCGACTGGAACGAAATTCAGTCAACCCCGCAACATATCGCCAAACTCAGCGATCACCTGATGCATGTCGAGCGCAATCTCGCGCGGGCGGCGGCATGAAGTTTATCTTCGCCGATAGCCTCGACTATGTGGATCCCGCGTTCGATTTCATCGCCGATCGCAGTCCTGCTGAGCGCCAACCGTACTGGGATGACGTCTATCCGCACGAGATACTCGGATATGCGCCTTATGACGGGGTTCTGGTCTCGCGAGGGATTGTCGGCGACCATCGCGTCAAAGGGAAGTATACGTCGAGTCAGGCTCGTCGGTTCCGACTAGTGGGCGTACGTAAGTTCCTGCGGCTCGACAAGCCGCAATTTGCGCATCTTGATATCTTTGGCGATTGCGGAGCTTTCACCTATGTTCAGGATGAAAAGCCCCCGTATACTCCCGCCGAGATGGCCGAGTTCTACGACGAGTGTGGCTTTACCCACGGTGCCTCCGTTGACCATATCATCTTCGATTTCGACGATGAACTCTTGGACATGTCCGGCGGGTCGGCCGATGCGCGTCAGCGCTTCGACATCACACTCGAGAATGCTGAAGGTTTCCTGCGCGAAACCAAGGGCATCGGTGCAAGCTTCACGCCCCTCGGCGTAATCCAAGGGTGGTCGCCTGGCAGCATGGCGCACGCTGCGCGCCGGTTGGTCGGCATGGGATACGACTACCTGGCGCTCGGCGGCATGGTTCCGCTTAAGTCCTCCGAAATCAAGCTATGCCTAAAGGCGATTCGCGATGCGGTGCCTACATCTACCCGCCTACACATTTTAGGCTTCGCCAAGGCAGAGGATATCGACAGCTTCCACGGCTATGACATTTCGAGTTTCGACACGACCTCGCCCTTAATCCGCGCGTTCAAGGATGCCAAGCAAAATTATTATCTTCCGGGCGGCGGCCCAGGGTTGCGCTACTTCACCTCGATCCGAGTGCCGCAGGCAATTGAAAACCCCAAACTTCAGCGCGCGGTAAAGAAGGGCGTGTTTCGTGCTGAAGAGTTGGTGCGGTTGGAGGCGCTGGCGCTTGACTCGCTACGTGCGTTCGACCGTGGCGTGGCATGCCTCGAGGAAACACTTCACAATGTCCTCGTTTACAGCGCGCCGCTGGTTAATGAGAGGCCGTACGAAGACTGCGCATCGAGTCCCGCGCTGGCGCGGCTTGCCGAGCGTTATCGAACCACACTTGCCGAGCGTCCATGGGCTCAGTGTTCATGCAAGATCTGCCAGGATGCCGCGATTGACGTGATTATATTTCGCGGAAGCAACCGCAACAAGCGCCGCGGGATTCACAATCTCGCAGTCTACCACGATCATATTGAACGACTGGATTTGAAGCGTGCCGTCAGACCAAGAGATGACCTACCTTGCTGTCCGTGCGCGGCAGAGCAGTGAGCACACTGTGCTCAGTTTCGCGGCAAGCGCTGCAGACGTCTTGCGCTTCTCGGCGATCGACCGGATAGCTCGTGATGCACAGGGGGAACTCAGCGGATTCCAGCGGCCCCAGGTTGCCGCCCACATCCGCGAGATCCGCGACTATCTCGAAAAGTCCGACGCTGTGCTTCCCAATCCAATCGTTGTCGCGTTCACCGATCGCGCTTCCGTGGTTGATCTCGGCGATGGCATTGTCCGCCTAGTGATAGACATGAGCAGGGGCATTCCCGGACTGGTCGTGGACGGCCAGCAGCGCTTGTCGGCCCTCACGAACCTCGACCGCGATTTCCAAGTATTCGTTTCCGCTCTGATTTGCCGCGACGAGGCGGAGCTACGCCGTCAGTTCGTTCTTATCAACAACACTAAGCCGCTGCCCAAATCTCTAATTTATGAGTTGCTGCCGACCGTCGAGGATCTTCCGCCAAGGCTCAGCCGTCGATCGACCGCATCAAATATAACATCGCGTCTTAACGTCGAGAATACGGCGCTGAAGGGCTATATCAAACAACACACGTGCCCCGAGGGCATCATCGCTGACACTGTGATGCAGAAGATCATCATGGAATCTCTCAGCAATGGTATCATGCGAGAACTGATCCGGAAAGCGAAGGGCGAGGAACGTTGCGTCCGGCTCATTTCTAATTTCTTCGATGCCGTGAAAAAAGTGTGGCCGGAGGCGTGGCACGGACAGAAGCCCAATACTTCGCGCCTGCTGCACGGTGCCGGCATCCAAGCGCTGGGCGACGTCATGGAGGTGCTCGCCGAACGCGGTGAGGCGCGGACCGTCGAGGATTTCAGAAGCGGCATGGAATGCCTCAAGGACAAGACCGCCTGGACCGCTGGCGAGTGGCATATGGATGGCGAGGTCCGGCTGTGGAAAAGCTTGCAGAACGTCAACCGCGATGTCGCGCTTCTCAAACATTATCTGGTAGGCCTCGTGAAGGATGACCTCCGTAAAAAGGCCAAGAGCGCGCCCGAGTCGCTGTTCCAGTCAATGATCGGGTCAACATGAGTTACGCGGTCAAAGAGGTCTTCAAAACGCTGCAGGGCGAGGGCGCGCAGGCGGGCCGGGCCGCTGTGTTCTGCCGGTTCGCGGGCTGCAATCTCTGGTCCGGGCGCGAGGCGGACCGGGCGGATGCCGTCTGCCGGTTCTGCGACACCGACTTCGTCGGTATAGACGGCCCAGACGGCGGACGATTCGAGGACGCCGCGGCTTTGGGCGACGCGATCGCGCGGACGTGGGGAAGTTCGTCCGGGCTGCGCTTCGTAGTGTTCACCGGCGGCGAACCCTGCCTTCAGCTAGACGACGCCCTGATCGACGCGGTGCACGGCCACGGGTTCGAGGCGGCGGTCGAGACCAACGGCACGCTCACGCCTCCGAAGGGCGTTGACTGGATCTGCGTGAGCCCGAAGGCCGGCGCGCCGCTGAAGTTGCTCGCGGGCCACGAACTGAAGCTTGTGTATCCCCAGGCCGGGCTCGATCCGGTGGTCCTCAGCGGGCTCGACTTCAGGCATTTCTGGCTGCAGCCGATGGACGGACTGGCGCAGGCGGAGAATACTGCGCTCGCCGCCGCGTATTGCCTCGACAATCCGCCGTGGCGGCTCGGGCTCCAGACCCACAAGCTGATCGGCATTCGGTGAGAGCCTCATCATGAAGATCGTCCAGAGCTTCACTTTCGAGGCCGCGCACCGACTGCCGAACGTGCCGGTGACCCATCGCTGCCACCGGATGCACGGCCATTCATATCGCGTAGATCTGGTCATCGAGGGCCCGGTCGATCCCGTGAGCGGGTTCGTCGTCGACTTCTTCGAGGTCGAGGCAGCCTTCGCGCCGCTCTTGGAGCGCCTCGACCACCACACGTTGAACGGCGTCGAGGGGCTCGAGAACCCTACCGCCGAGATCATCGCTAGGTGGATCTTCGAGCGCGCCAAGCCAGCGCTTGCGGGGCTTACGAGCGTGCGGGTCTACGAGACGCCTTATTGCTGGGCCGAATATGACGGCGTCTAACGGCGGCGAGCGCGCGCTCGTCCTGTTCTCCGGCGGGCAGGATTCGACGACCTGTCTTGCCTGGGCTCTCGACCGCTACCACCATGTCGAGACCGTCGGCTTCGACTACGGCCAGCGGCACCGCGTCGAACTCGACTGCCGGGCAAGGCTCCGCGAAGGGCTCGTGGCGCTGAAGCTCGAATGGGCTAAGCGAATGGGCGCGGACCATACGATCGGCCTCGATGCGCTCGGCCAGGTCTCCGACACCTCGCTCACCCGCGACGTGGCGATCGGCATGGAGGCGTCGGGTTTGCCGAACACCTTCGTACCCGGCCGCAACATCGTGTTCCTGACCTTCGCCGCGGCGCTCGCCTATCGCCGCGGCCTCCGCCGCATCGTCGCGGGCGTCTGTGAGACGGATTTTGTCGGCTACCCCGACTGCCGCGACGATTCGGTGAAGGCGCTCCAGGTGGCGCTCAATATGGGGATGGAAGCCCGCTTCGTGCTGGAAACCCCGCTGATGTGGCTCGACAAGGCCGAAACGTGGTCCCTCTCGGCCCGCCTTGGCGGGGACGGACTGGTTTCACTGATCGTCGAGGAGAGCCACACCTGCTATCTCGGGGAGCGCGGCAGGCGCAACGCCTGGGGCTATGGCTGCGGAGCATGCCCAGCCTGTGATCTGCGATCAAAAGGTTGGGCTGCTTTCGTTTCCGCAGGAAAATAACGGGGGCGAATCGATACAACCGCTGGTACAGAGGTACCAGAAGCGGGGGATCAGTGTTCAGGGGGATGCTCGTTGAATTGCCCCGGCAGAAGGGCGTCGGAAAGCTGCAGTCGGCGGCCAACGGCCGCTGTGTTATATCGATCTTCTACTCGCTCCAGCGAAGCGAAGAGATCGAGTGTGGGGTGGCCGCGGTCGCCCGCGCTTATCTAAGCCCGCAAACGCGAGCTTATGTCCTCGACGACGGACGTATGCGGGTTGGCCGTATCAGCGGCTTTCTCCTGCAGGAAAATGGCCTCATCACTTATGAGGTTCGCTTCCCTAACGGGAAGCAGAAGGATTTCAGCGAGATCGACCTGTTCGTGCGGCCGTGGAACGCGCCAGAGGATCCGGCCGAAATCCTGGCCGCCGGCGGCGCCGAAAGCCAGTACCTTCACGACCGTCGCCAAGCGGCGCTGACACCGCTGCGGTCGCTGACCAGTGCCGCCCAAGGACTAACAGCGCTGCTATCGGCCGGAATCGATTTCGTGCCGCATCAGATCGCAGCGGTGCGACGTGTGCTGAGCGATCCGATCCAGCGCTATTTGCTCGCAGACGAGGTCGGCCTCGGGAAAACCATCGAAGCCGGCCTGATTGTTCGTCAGCATCTGATCGACAATCCCAACACCGAAGTGCTGGTCGCGACCCCGTCGGCACTCTGCGAACAGTGGCGACGCGAACTTTCCGAAAAGCTTCGCCTCGATCAGTTCGGCGAGCCCTTCGAATGTTGCTCGCATGCCGAGATCGCGCGGGTCACGCGTGCCCCCGATGTACTGGTCGTTGACGAGGCGCATCACTTGGTCGGCATCGAGGGTGGACCACTTGCGAAATCTGCGACGCGACTGCGCGAACTCGCTCGCGACGTGCCGGTCTTGTTGCTGCTCTCCGCCACACCGCCGCTTGGCGATGAAGTTCGCTTTCTAGCGCTGCTCAATCTGCTGGATCCACAGACCCATCCGCTGGACGATCTCGATGGATTTCGCCGTAAGCTCGAGCGGCGCCGGGGGATCGGCCGCTTACTGCTCAGCCTCGACCCAGGCGCATCAGGAATCGTGTTGCGCCAACGCGGCGCGGAACTTGTCCGGAGCTTTCCCGATGACCCGGTCGTACAGGACCTGGCCCCGCAGTTAATTGAGGCGACGCGCGAGGCACCCGACCGGCTCTCCAATCTGTGCGGTGCGCTCAAGGAGCATGTCGCCGACAGTTATCGCATCCATCAGCGCCTTATCCGTTCGCGCCGCGCCGATGCCCAGGGGTGGGAGTTCCGACCGCGCGGGCCCGATGGCGGTGCCATGACCCATGTGCGCACGGAAGGCGATCCGAGCGAGAACGTGGCGGCCTTGCTCCGGACAATCGAAGATTGGCGATCGGCCGCGGCCGACGCGCGAGTCGATGCCGATGCTGGATCGCCGCAACTGCTCGCGCGCTACCGCGAACTTTTGGGAGCGGTGTCCGAAGGCGCCGGCGCGTTTCGCCGCTGGCTGGCTGGCGCCACCCCTATCTTTGCTGGCGAAACGGAAATTCTGGACGCGTTGCGCGAGCAGGCCGAGAATCATAACGATGCCGACCGCGTGGAGACGATGGTCGATAGCGTAAGGCGCCTGATCAAGGCCCTACGAGCCGACGTTGATCATCCAAAGATTGTCGTGTTCGCGACAACTGAGGCGCTGGCGGCCGCTTTCCATAAAGCGGTCGAGGAGGCGCTCAGTGATACCCCGTGTTTTCTGCGCGTCGCAACCGATGGCGCTGGCGACGCCAACGAGGATTGCGTCGCCGCCTTTCGCCAAACGCTAGATGCCGCCGTTCTTACAATCGACAGGAGCGCCGAGGAAGGCCTCAATCTCAGCTTCGCAGATGCGATCGCGCATCTCGACCTGCCGCTGAGCGCCGCCAGGATCGAGCAGAGAATTGGGCGCCTCGATCGCTATGGCCGGAGACGGGGGATCATCCGTCACCGCATTCTCTTGCCGTCGGACGAGCACGGAAGCCCCTTCGCCGCCTGGCAGGCCTTGCTTGCCGATGGCTTCTCGATTTTTCATCGGTCGATCAGCGATGTGCAGTTCCTGCTGGAGGATTTCGAGGCCCGCGCGCTGGATGCCCTCCTGATGACCGGGCCCGATGCACTGGTCGCATTATCCGAGGAGATCAAGGTCCAGATCGCCGACGAGCGCAGGTCGCAAGATGAACAATATGCTCTCGATCGAATCGCAATGGTTGAGGAACCCGTCGAGACCTTTATCCAGGCTTTGGACGACGCCGAGGCTAACGAGGCCGCGCTCCAGTGCGGTGTCGACCAATGGCTAATCGGAACGCTGCAACTCAAAAAGCGGCCGTTCGCGTGGCCCGAGGAAGATCCATTCAAGCTTGGCATCACCAAGGATACCTTGATCCCGCGCTTGCCTTGGCAGCAACAACTCGAACTCGACGACTCTCAGCCGCTTAGTTGGAAACGCCGAATCGCAACACGCCGAACCGGCGTGACTTTGCTTCGGCCAGGCACGCCGCTCATCGATGTTCTGGCGCGCTTCACGCGCTGGGACGATCGCGGAACCGCGTTCGTCACATATCGCCCGGTAGCGGACTGGCGGGGCGACGCCTGGATTGGGTTCAAACTCTGCTTCACGATCGAGCCCGACCTCCATATGGCGGATCTGCTCGCGCCAACGCGCGCCGAGCTTGCCGCGTCCCGCCGTGCCCAGCGCTATTTCGCGCACGGCCAGCAAACCCTGTTCATCGACATCAATGGCGACGCAGTCACCGATCCAACACTGCTCGCCGTCTTGTCCCAGCCCTATAATGGGGATCGCAAAAGCCCAAGCGCCGATATCAATCTCGGTAGCAGGCCGCTTATCCTCTCCGAATATATCAATGCCGCCACGTTTTCTGCAGTTTGCCGCCGCGTGCGGGACGGCGCTCGCCAAACTTTGTCCGAGCAACCTGCTGTACTCAACGCGATCAGCGCGGCCACGGCGCTTGCGGCGAGCGACCTGCAACGCCGGCGAAACCGCCTGCAGCGCCGTCAATCGGCCGGCGACACGATGGCGCGTGACGATATCGCGCTGATCGAATCTATCCTCCCCAGTGTCGCATCGCCTGCGATCCGGCTCGACGCTATGGGATGTTTCATTCTCGGCAGGGCTCTCAAGAGGTCCCCTCATGGTTGACCGCGACGGCCATGACGCCTTCGCTGCACTGAGCCATCTGCTAGATCGCACGGATAGCGGCGCTGACTGGCAAGCTCGGTCGCCGGCGATTGAGAGGTTGCGTAAGGCGCTGGTCGACCCTGCGCGCCGGGCGAGCGGTCTCGACCTTGCCGTCATGCTCCGGCAGGCGCTGACCCATGAGCATGTCCGACGTGGAGCGATGGTGACGCCCACCGTGACGGTGTCGCACCCGCGCTTCAATGGGTTCGCCGCTTGGGATGCGGTTGGGCTACGCAGCACTGCCGCCTGCGAGGAGCGTCTTGTGACGCTTCAGCCCTGGGCGCCGACATGGCTCCCCTGTTCTGTCGACAGCGTCGACACCTTCGCTGCGTCCGAGGCGACCCGTCGCGAGTTCAATAACGCTGGCTGCGAAGGAGATCCCTTCCTCGCTGCGGTCGGTCGCACCTCCTATCGCAGTCGCGGGCAGCGTGCCGCCGTACGCGCTGCGCTCTCGACCCCCGCGGGCGGAAGTCTCGTCGTCGCTCTCCCGACCGGCGAGGGCAAAAGCATGATCTTCCAGTTGGTCCAGACGATCGGCTTCGTTGGGGCCGAAAAGGCGGAAAGCCGCAGCGTAACCTTGGTGATCGTCCCTACCGTCGCGCTCGGGGTCAATCACGAACAAGAAGCGGTCGAGGTCTGCGGCCTGTCGCGCCCGCTCGCTTTCCAGGGTGGCAACGACACCCAGAACAATATTATCGCCGAACGGATCGCCGACGGCACCCAAGGTCTGTGCTTCGCGTCGCCTGAAGCCGCATGCGGCCGTCTGCGCGACCCGTTGCGGCGCGCGGCCGAGGCAGGTCTGTTGCGCGCGCTGGTGATCGACGAAGCCCATCTCGTCGACCAATGGGGGACGGGCTTTCGGACCGAGTTCCAGGAATTGAGCGGCTTGCGGCGCGAACTGCTGTCGGCAGCGCCGCTCGGCCAAGCGCTGCGCACCATCATGTTGTCAGCGACACTCACCGACACGTCACTCGAAACCTTGCGCTCTCTGTTCGGTGCCCAAAGCAATTTTGAAAGTCTGGCAGCGGTGCAATTGCGGCCCGAACCGGACTATTGGATTGCGCCATTGACCGACGAGGCCAGCCGAACTGCCCAGGTCCTGGAGGCGCTTCACCACGTGCCTAGGCCGGCAGTGCTTTATGTCACCGAGGTTGCGGCCGCCAACGCCTGGTATGAGAGTCTGATCGACGCGGGGTTTCGCCGGGTTCGTAAGCTCCACGGCAAGACCGGGCGGGCTGAGCGAGAAGAGATTGTCGGCCAGTGGCGCGACGGCGCACTCGATATCGTCGTCGGAACTTCCGCGTTCGGACTTGGCATCGATTACGGGCACGCCCGCAGCGTGATCCATGCCTGCGTTCCAGAGACGCTCGATCGCTTCTACCAAGAGGTCGGGCGCGGCGGGCGCGACGGCAAGGCCGCGCTTTCGCTGATTGTGCCGACACATAAAGACATGGGGATCGCCGAGCGCATTAACGCCCAGCAAGTCATCAGCATTGATCGCGGCTGCCATCGCTGGTCTGTGATGTTCGCGCGCAAGACCAGCCTTGGGAACGGACGCTTCGCCGTGCGGATTGACGGCCGACCCGGCACCGATGAACGCGACATCGACATGTTCGGGGATGCCAATACCGACTGGAACTTGCGCACGGTCGCCCTGATGGCGCGTGCCGGCATTCTGCGACTGCTCGGCACACCCTACCCACGGATCGAACTGGAGGGCGACTGGCTCGAGATCGAGATCATCGACGATCATCATCTCGACCTGGCGCTATGGCAGTCGCGCGTCGAACCCGTGCGCCGGGTCGGTTGGCTTGCCGCCAAGCGCAATCTCGACCTTATGCGCGAGTATCTGCGCAACGATCGCTGTCCGGCCGCGATCCTTGAAGATTTGTACGGTGCGAACCGGGTCGGACGAACGTGCAGTCGCTGCAACCGCTGCCGGTCCGACGAGGCTTTTCGTCTCAACAGCGTAGCAGTCGGCGAACCGCGCGGCCCATGGACCGAGCCGCTCGATCCGCTGGTCGCCAATCTTCTCGACCGCGATCTCCGGCTTTTGGTCAGCTACGATCCCCACGAACTCGCGCGCAACGCATCGCGCCGCCTTGGTGACACGCTGCAGCGCCTAGCGCAGGCCCGTCTCGCCAAGTTGATCACGCTCGGCCCGCAGCCGTTCGACATGGGCCGGGTTCTCAAATTTGCGGAAAAGTTGGCGTTCTTCGTCAGTGACCTGTCCTCGCTTGCCTTATCGCGCCTTCCGCGTGGACCCGAACTTGTCATGGTCGGGGACCGGCAAACTCTCGAGCCGCAGAACCTCGCGCCGCGGCCTGACAATCCCCGCATCTTCCTCGCACCGATCGATCAGCCCGCGCCGGATGGACGCAGGTTGAAGGATGTCTTCGGTGGCCGGACGCTGACGCTCGACGAGTTTAATGCAAGAGTAGCGCAATGAGTATAATCACGACTGCCCAAGCTGTTCCGAGTCGATTGTTTGCGATCTATTCCGCCTTGTTCGACAGCGAAATTGGCGAAGCCAAAAACCGGATCGAGGCCTGGGCCACGCCGCCGTCACTCAGTGGACGCGGCGGAGATGATGATGGCGAGTCGACCACGACCTTGTTCAGTAACACGCTTGCCGAAGCACGGCGCATCGGTCTGGTCGAAGAGGTTGAGGACAAGGTGCGGCTGACCGCCGACGCGCGCGGCGGCGGGAAAAAAGGCAAGGTCAGCGAAACGTTCTTCTTGGCATTCATGCGACGCACCTTGTTCGATCCGACGCGCGCAGCAGAAACACAGCAAGCCGGCTTCATGGTCGCATTGTCCTGGTTTCTGAGTTCCAGCCCGCTGCGGCCGATGAATTTCTCCGAGGCGCCGCAAATCAACCTGAAAGCGCAGATCGGGGATCAGGCGTCGAAGACCGAATTAACCTCGCTCAATCGCTACCAGAATTTCCTGTATTGGGCGCGTTATCTCGGCTTCGCCACCATCGTCGGGGGTGGCAGCGATGCCGAGGACGTCACCTCGCGCCGGGTGATCCCCGATCCGGTTAAGGCAATCGAAAGCGCGCTCCCCGCCATCTTCTCCGAGAGCGACGACCTACCGATCGAGCAATTCATGACGCGGTTGGCAGCGATCTTTCCGGTCTTCGAGACCGGCAGTGTTCGCCAGGACTATGAAGCTATGCGGCTCACTCCGCTGGCGTACGGCGACAAGCGTCTGTCGATCACCACCAGTCTTGCGCTTCAGCGGCTTGCCGACCGCCAGCGACTGACTATCGCGACCGTCGCCGACGCACCCGGCCGTATTCTCGATTTCGGCTCGCGCGAAGGTCGCGTGAGCCGTATCGCGCTGCGAGAGGCGGCATGATGCGCAATTTTCTCTGCTGGGATCCCGGTGCCGTCCGCCAGGTGATCAATCCATTCGCCGAGCATATCAGCGATAGCCTTTTCCGCGCGGTGCACAGCGACTGGGACCTCAAAGTTAGCCCGCAGGTCGGCAAGTCGTTCCAAGAAATCGGCGAGGCCTCGTGGGCCGACATGACGCCGCCGGCCTTTCTCGCGGATTTTCTGCTTGAGGACCGGCCGCATGCACTGGCGGCCATCCTCGGCGAAACGGGCTCGGGTAAGTCGCATCTCGTTCACTGGATGCGACTCAACATCAAGCCGACCCGGGAGAGGGTCGTCCTGGTGGTGCGCAAGTCGGGCACATCGCTGCGCAACATCGTCAAGATGATCATCGCCGAGTTACCCGCCGAGCAACAGGCGAGTTTCCTCGAAACGCTGCAATCGGCGGGCGATGGAACGCAAAGCCGAGCAGACCAGAAGCAGCAATTGCTCAACGATCTCGCGCAGGTGATCCGCGAGGAAGTCCTGCCGACGGACGCCGACGAGATCGAGGAGGGGCTTGCGAGCAGCCTTCCCGATCTGTTCCAAGATCCGCATATGCGCAAAGCGCATTTCCTCGGCGACAACACCGTCATCGCCGAAATCGTCGACCACATCTTTGCGCCGTCCAACGCGAAGGATCGTCCCGATCAACGCCGGGTCTTCGTCGAGAGTGACTTGCCGCTTGGCGGCATGGACTTCGCACATGCCTCGCGCCTTGCGCGAGACGCCATGGACCTCATCGAACTCGACCCCGCAGTACACCTTCCGCTCGCGATTCGGATCATCAACCGCAATCTTGATCGCGCCGTAGCGCGAACCTTGAGTTTCTCTGGCGACCGGGTCGAGGAACTGATGACCCGTTTGCGCACCTACCTCAAATCGCAGGGCCAGGAACTCGTCCTTCTCGTGGAGGAATTCGCGCGCCTTCAAGGCATCGACCGCGCGCTGCTGCAGGCAATCACCTCACAGGGCGACGAGCGCCAGTGCAAGATGCGAACAGCGATCGCGGTCACCACGGGCTTTTTCCATAGCGTGGCCGAGACTGCCTATATGCGTACGACGCATATAGTCGACATGGATCGGTCCGCTGGCCGAGCCGAGGGCCGGTCGATCACTAAGGCTTCGCTCAGCCAGTTCACGGCGCGCTATCTTAACGCCGTACGGCTTGGTCGGGACGGCATCACCCAATGGAGCGACGCCGCGGCACCGGGCGAAAGCCCGCGCTCCAAATGCGACATGTGCATCCATCAGACCGAATGCCACGCCGTATTCGGTGAGGTCGACGGCTATGGCCTCTATCCATTTACCCCCGACGCATTGTGGAACGCCGCGTCGCGCGCCGATGCTTCGATGCCGGAACGGCTCAACCCCCGCGTCCTCCAGAACGACCTGCTCGTCGAGGTGCTCGACAATTTCGGCCCCGAGATCGCGACCGGCACGTTTCCGCCTTTCAAGCTTCTCGAGAAGCTCGGCGGCATCACGGCCCTCCCTGCCGTGGCTCAAGCAGAACTGCGCAATCGCAATCCGCAGAATTACCGGCGCTGGGCCTCCTTTCTCGAACTCTATGATGGCACCGGCACGATCGCCAATCTCGACGAGCGCCTTCGCGCAGCGTTCGAGGTTCCCGAGATACCAGGCGCCGACGCGGCGAAGCCGAACCAGCCAACTGCCGACACGCCGACGCTTGAAGCGCCGCAGCGTAACGTTGCCAGCAAGGAAGACCTGCTTATCGAGCAATGGATCGGCGGGCAGGGGTTGGACCAATCCATTGCAAACAATCTCAGATTGCTGGTCTATTCGGCCGTCTCCAATGCTATCGATTGGGACATGGTCGGGCTGGCGAAGGCGAGTTTCGTCGGTCGAACCGGTAAGGCGTTCCAAACAGCGAGCATCAGCTTCGATCGCCAAACGACGCAGGTGCGCACCGACCTGCAGGTCAAGCTGGTTATCCCGGGTAATCTTGTGCAGCCTGAAACGGCGGCAGCGGCCCTTCAGGGTGTGCTGCGCGCCAGCAAGGATCAGTTCCGCTGGGAATTTCTCAATGGCGAAAAGATGCTCGGCGCCTTCCTCGATTGCGTCGAGATCTGGGCGAAGGATGTCGAGGCGCAATTGCGCGACATCTGCCAGCCTACGCCGCAGTGGAACCAGGCGGCGGCCGCGGTCGAACTCCTCTGCATCGGCGCGGCGATCGGCGGCAAGATCAAGACCGACGCAAAGATCGGCGACATGATCGACGCAGCGTTCAGCGCACAATGGGCAAGCGAGTGCGCGAGTACGGCACCCGAGATGAAGGCGCTGTACGACAAGCTGACAAGACAACGCGAAAAGCTGGTGGGAATCGCGCAATCCCAAATGTCGAGCATGAAGGGCGGCCGAGCCGGTGCAATGCTCAATCCGGGCCGTATCCTCGGGCCCATCCGTGAATTTCGTCAGGCCAAATGGCAGTTGCGTCTTCAACCTCCCGATGGTGAGACACAAGAGCCCGCCAAACTCTATCGCGAGACGAGGGACGCGCTCCCCGCGGCAGCAAACTCCGAGATGGCGGTCCGCAAATCTTGGCTCAATGCGATGCAAGACGCGTTCGGCGCGACTGCCACGCGCGCCTCTATCGTAGCGGCGCTCGATGCAGCGCGGCAGGCCGTGGCTGACGCCGGTATCGGCACCAGCACCACGGGACGCGTTTTGACTGACGCGCTCGACCGCTTCAGGACAATACACTTCGATGACTCGCTGACAGTTGCACGGGCACTTGGCAGCGAAGGCGATGCGGTTGCCGCGCTTCCTCATTTTGGTCGAGGCCGGCGCGGCGCGGTCGATGCGGGGACCGCTCTGGTCGCCGCGGCACAGGCCTTTCTCGACACCGTTGACAACAATATCGGAATGACCAGTCAGAGTCTCGACGCCAAGCACGGCGCAGTGGCGGCTAGTCTCGATCAGATCGATACAGCGCTTACCGCGATCGAAGCCGATTTGATCGCGATGGCGACGATTGACGGGGAGCAAGCCGATGCTGCTTGACCGCGCCGCCACGCTCGCAGCCAAGATCGACACCTACCAGAAGCTCAAGAAAAGCGCCGCCGAAGCCGAACAGTTCGGTACACGCGCGAAGCAGTTTGAGACCGCTTCGCTGCTCATGGCGAGCCTTCGCGAGACGCTGACCGCGCTTGCGGAAGCCGGTATTCCGGTCGATTTCAAGCCAAGCGATGGTTTCGGCTATGCCGACAAGGCGCGCACGCTGCGCGAAGCGATCAAGGAGGATCCAGCAAAGGTCAATGATCCGCCGTTCGACATCAAGCACGCCTTCATTGACCGCCTCAACGGTATAGCCAGCGCGGGGCACAAGGCGGCGAGTGCTGCGTGGAAAACCTATGTCGATAAGCGCGCCGCCTTTGGTGCCGATGACGTCTTGAGTGCGCTCGGCCAGGTGCCGCAATTTCGGGTGAGCGTCGCCAAGATACGGCAGATCCGAAGCGAGATAGCGACCTTGGGTACCAGCCTGCCTGCTGACCCCAAGGCGGCGATTGCCAATCTCGACACGCTCGTCAGCCAGCACGAGGCGGCATGGAACGGTCTTGCGGCATCCGATATCCCATCAAGCGTCGTCGCTTTCATTCGCGCCGCAGCCAACAGCGAGGCCCTTTTAAGCGCGTATACGTCCGAAGTGCAGACGTGGCTCGAAAGCCGCAACTTGCTCGGCGCGTTCCGCATCAGGCTGAGGTAGGCACAATCATGCCTGTGTCTAACAATGCCCTCGCGGTGCTCGACCGCATTGAAGCCATTGAGATGCGCTCCCTCGAATGGGGGTTCACCGATGGCGGTCTGAGCGAGGATGAAGCCTTCGATCTCGGCGATCAGGTCTGCGAGGCGGCAGGAGTAAGTGGCACTGACGGGCAGGATCTCGTCGAGGAACTGATCGATGCCAAGCTAGTCTTTGAGATGGCGAGCGTCGGCGGCGACGTCCGTATCCGGTCGCGCTTTGCCGAGATGATGCGGCTGCTGGCTGCCAACCGGCAACTCTTTCCAAACAAGCCCTGGCAGGGTGCACCGTCGCTCGTCGCCGACTTTCGGGTGGATCGCCGGCCGCGGCGCTTTCCCGAGCGACGGCGTTTGCCCGCCGACATCCTCGCCGAGCATGCATCAGTGCTGGGCGGGTCACAACTGCGTGAGGACCTCTGGCGGACGCTGACCTCGCGCGACGGAATGAAGCTCGCCGGCTTTCAGGAACGCGCGGCGCTGCGTCTGTCGGCCGCGACGGACGATGGCGGCACGATCGTCACGGCTGGCACCGGCAGCGGGAAAACCATGGCGTTCTACCTGCCAGGTATGATCCGCATCGGCGAAGCCATAGGCCCGGATCATTGGACTAAGGCGATCGCGATTTACCCGCGGATCGAGTTGCTCAAGGACCAGTTCGCTGAAGCGTTCCGCATGGCGCGCATGATTGATCAGACATTGGCCGGGTATGGGCGCCGGCCGTTGATCCTCGGTGCCCTCTTCGGCAAGACCCCAACCCGTGCCACGCGTCAGGAACTTACTCAGAAGAACTGGGGGCGGCGTGGCCAAGACTTCGTCTGTCCCTGGATGCGCTGTCCCGACTGCGACCGCGAACTCGTCTGGCGCGGCGTCGATGTCGCGGTGGGCAGCGAACGGCTCGAATGCGTTCAGCCAAGCTGCGGTCAGACGATCGGTGAAGACCAAATTGTACTCACTCGGACCCGATTGCAGCGTAATCCCCCCGACATCCTGTTCACGACGACCGAAATCCTGAACCAGCGCCTGTCCGATCAATGGATGCGGAGCCTGTTCGGCATCGGGTTGGCACCGGCGCGCAAACCACTGCTAGTCCTGCTTGATGAAGTGCATACCTATGAGGGCGCATCCGGCGCGCAAGCGGCACTGACCCTGCGCCGTTGGCGACATTTGCTGGCAGCGCCGATCTCCTGGGTCGGTCTTTCCGCAACGCTCGGCGATGCCGCGCGCTTCTTCTCCGATCTGACCGGTGTGGCGCTCGACGATGTGGTCGAGATTACGCCGACGCTTGGGGAGTTCGAAGAGCTAGGCGCCGAATATCAGATCCTGCTACGCGGAGATCCTGCATCTCGCGCCTCGTTGCTATCGACCACGATCCAAACGGCTATGCTCCTACCCCGCGTGCTCGATCCACCCGGGGCGAGCAATGCGTCAGGCGTCTTCGGCCGGCGCGCTTTCCTGTTCACTGATGACCTCGATGTCACCAATCGCCTCTACGACGATCTGCGCGACGCCGAAGCCTTCACGATTTTCGGCCGGCCGGATCCGGCGCGCGTGCCTTTGGCGAATATCCGCCGGGAAGGACCCGATGCCGCCGTACGCGATGTCGAAGGCCAGCGCTGGCGGATCTGCGAGGATATCGGTCATCCGCTCGATCGCCGCTTAGTTGTAGGGCGCACCACGTCGCAGGATGCCGGTGTCGATCAATCGGCCAATATTGTGGTAGCCACCGCGGCGCTTGAGGTCGGATTTAACGACCCGCTCGTTGGCGCTGTCATCCAGCACAAGGCGCCGCGCGGCATGGCGGCGTTCCTGCAGCGCAAGGGACGCGCTGGCCGCGACCGCGCGATGCGGCCGATCACGCTTACCGTCCTGTCGGACTATGGCCGCGACCGTGCGTTCTACCAAGCGTTCGAGCATCTGTTCGACCCGACGCTTGAGCCGCAATATCTCCCGATCCGAAATCCTTATGTAATGAAGATCCAGGCGGTGTTTGCGCTGTTCGACTGGCTGGCGGCGACCACAGCCGGTCACGAAAAGGCGTGGCAGTGGAACCTGCTCAGTCGTCCGTTGCCGCTGGCAAGCCCAGCCGAGCGCACGGTCCTCGAGCGCACCCGCGCAAAGCTAAACCAATTGCTGCAGGGCGACGACGCGACCATTGACGATCTCCGTACCTATCTGATGGGCGCACTCGGGATCGATCGTTCGTCGGCCGAAACTTTGCTCTGGGAAGCGCCGCGCTCGCTGTTGCTCGAGGCCGTGCCGACCCTGGTTCGGCGGCTGTTCCGGGGCTGGCGGTTGGCGTTCCCCAATGCCGGCGCGGCGCTCGATCTGCAGATCGACCACCATCCGTTGCCCGATTTCGTTCCCCGCAACTTGTTCAGCGACCTGAGCCTGCCTGAAGTCCGGGTCATCGTCCCCCCCGCGACGGTCAATCACGAAGAGCGGATCGAGCAGATGCCGATCCTTCAAGCCCTCAATCAGTTCGCGCCGGGGCGGGTGACGCGCCGCTTCGCGCATGAGCGCGGGGCGCTGTCGCACTGGATTCCGGTCGATCCGGCATCCCCGGAGCAGGACCGACGGATCAGCGACTATGCGCTCGAACACGAATTCGTCGGCAGTTTCTCTAGCAGCCTCAACGACCATGTCGGCGGGCCGCCGCTGCTGGTGTTTCGGCCGTGGAGTGTGCGGCTCGAACGCGCCGCCCGGACCGAGGCACTGCCGAGCAGCAATGCTCGGCTCATCTGGCAATCCGACATTATCGCAAATGGCGAGGCACTCAGCGTGCCGGTACCGACGCGATCGGAGTGGCGCCAACATGTCCGCGCTGTGGGCTTCCATCTGCACCGGTTCCGTTCGAGCATCAGTGTCCGGCGTTTCGCCGGAACAGCACAGGCGAATATCCGTACGCTTCGGGACGATTTCCCGGTCGAGGTGACCTTCATCAGCGATGACGGTCGGCCCGCCGCGGTGGGGTTCGAACTTGAGGTCGATGGGTTCAGGCTCGATCTGTCCTTGCCGCATGCTGATATGCTTAACGGGCACCGCTTACCACCGGATGTCCTAGCTGCTAGTAAGCTTGCGTATATTCGCGACCTGATCCGTCTCGACACGGACCTGCCTGACGATCTCAACCAGTTTCAGCGTGAGTGGCTGATCCAGTTCCTGCTGTCGTCGCTGTTTGCTGATGCCGTGACCAATGATCGACCGCTAGAAGAGTCGATTGCCGATCTGCTCAATGACGAACGAATCGAAAGCGTGTTCCGCGCCGTCATGAACGAGGTCTTCGGCGCGATTCCGCGGACGCCTCCCGATGGCGACGACTCGCAAGACGGCGATGCCGACGATGCTGATGGCGTGCACGTAGCCGGCGCAGATGGCGCGGGAGGAGGAGGGCGCTTGCAGCAGGCGCTGCTCCTCCAACTGGGCCGCCCCATCGTCCGGGACCGATTGCGCGCGCTTGCCGCCCAACTGGTCTCGGTCGATCCTTCAATGTTCAGTGCCTGGCTTCGCCGCCTGATCCTAGAAACGCTTGGCGAGGCTGTGCTGCAGGCATGCATTGCTGCAGCACCCCGACAGGCGACCGTTGACAGTCTTCTTGTCGACATCCGCGACGATTCGGCCACCGGTGTGGCGAGCGTCTGGATCAGCGAAACAACGCTTGGAGGCGCCGGTGTGCTCGAGGCTTTCGCCGACCGTTTCGTGTCCGAACCGCGCCTGTTTTTCTCGGCGCTCGACGCGGCGCTGGCGCCGAGCGATCTCGAACTCGTCGACGGCAGCTTGCGCGAAATCCTGACGCTGAGCATTGGCGATGCCGCGATCGGCGACCAGATCTCGAGACTGAGGGCGACGAACTCGCACAGCGCGCGCGCTATCTTGTGGCGGACGCTCTCGTCCGCCCTCGCGCAGCGCAGCGGCATCGATCTCAGCCATGCGCTGTCGGTCTCGCTTAACAACCGCCTGCTGCGTGCCGGGGCCAGCCCCTTACTGGATCGCTTGCTGCTAGATCTGCAGACCCATTGGGACGCGACCCAGGATCAGTTCGGCATCGCCATCGGCTTGCGCGAGTATGCCTATATTGCAAGTCGCCAGGGCACGCTGGCGTCCGCCGTTCGCGCTTTCCTCGCTGCCACCCTGCCCGCGGCGGCGATCGGGCAGGTGACGGTCCTGTCGGCGATCGCCAGCCTGCTCTGGCCGCGTGCCAACGAGGTGCGCCAGCGCGTCCTTCAGTCCTACAATCCATTTCGTCGCACCCGTTCTACCGATCCCGCGATCGTCCGCCATCTCTTGCTGAGCCGCCCGATCGCAACGATCGCGTTCAGCGATGCTGATTGGGAAACGCAGCTTGGGACCGCCTTTGAAGCCCATGGGACCGCGCGGCTTCTCGCCGATGCCGACGAGGCACGGCTGTTTCGCGCAGCGGTCGTCCGTCTCTCGGCGACGCCCGTTAGTGTCGGCGTGCTGCAATTCTTTCCTGCTATCGAGCGCGTTGAGCGCGCTGATGGCAGGATCGTCACGACGCTGACCCTGAGGGAGCAGGTCTGATGCTCTATCCCTCACGCGACCTTCATGGCCCGGCGCAGTCGCGCGCGGTGCGCGACTTGCTTCAAAGCCTGTTCGTCGCTGAACTTATCCATCCCAGCCCGAAGCTGTGGTTGTTCTTCGCCTGGATAAGTGACGTCGAGATCATCGACAATTCGGGGCGCGAGTTCGCAGCGCTCGAGCCCGACTGGCCCGCCGCGCCGATCCGCTTGTCTCAAGTCCTGCGAGCCATGCTCGCCCGCGGCGTCGCGATCCGACTAGTGATCCGGGCGGATGGTCACAATGACTATTTCATCAGCCGTCTCCAGACGCTCAAGGCGCACTACGGCGGCCAGATCAAATGGACCGTAGAAGAGAGCTTTCACGCCAAGGGACTTCTAGGCGTCGATTACTTTTTGAGTGGTTCAATGAACCTCACGCTCAACGGCATCTCGATCAACGGCGAACATCTCGTATTGCGGACCGACCCCGCGACGGTCGCCGAGCAGTCGATCGAACTTGAAACACGCTGGGAAGGCCGGATGGCATGATTGGCGCGGACCTCGATGCCGCGGGGGCCGTGCTTGCGGATGTGACAGCGCTGCAGCCATGGGCTGGCGCGAGCGCGGACATCGCGGAGCTAGCAGCGGACGTGAGCCAAACGGTGGTCTCCGAGACATTCCCGGGGGCGCTGGTTCCCGTCATTGACAGTGCCGGATCGATGCAGATCGACGTTGCGGCACTGACTATGTCGGACTGGCGGCGGCTGAAGCCGGTCCTGTTGGCATTCGCGGGACCGACGCTCACGGGCTTCGACGGCGTATCTGAGGCGTTTGCCGCAACTGATCCGGTGGGTGTTCGCCTCCAGCAAGTCGCGCCCGCTGTTACCGCGATAATGCGCTTGCCGCCGGACGACCATTCGCGCCGTGTAGCGTTGCGCGCCGTTTTGCGCGCTCGCGAGACCCTGGCGCGGGCCCCCGACTTGCAACGCTCGGCCCCGGTCCCGACCTCTTCGCTGTTAGCGCGGTTCCAAGACTATCTCAACGTCGGGCGCCGCGACGCAGCCGCGGGTGTCCTCGAGCGCCTACGTAGCGAGCTGCGCCTAGACGCACTCAATGTCAACTTCCTCGAAGTTCAATTGCTTGCGGCCTTCGACTCGTGGGCCGCGATCATCGCACTGCCTGAGTTTCCAAGCCTGTGCTTCGCGCGCCGAACCCCCGCGATCACAGCGATCCTGTTAGAAGCGTTGTATCGGACGCACGTCGCTGGCCCGTTCGACGCGGGGAATGTTGCCGACACGTTCGCGGCCTATGCTCGCAACGTACAGGGCTTCGTGCAATCGATGAGGACCACTACGCCGCCGCCATCGTTACGGACAGGGGGGTGGCGACTGCTCGGCTTGGAGGTCCTCCACGATCCCAGCAGAGCTGACCTGCGCGCCGCGATTGCCGAGCGGAGGCCCGACCTTGGCTGGATCGTGGGCCATCTTCCGGCACAAGCGTCTCACGCGCCGCCGGGGATGGCGGCTGTGGCGCCGATCGATGCCGCACGAGACGCGCTGATCCAGGCCGAGGCAATCGACAGCGTCGATCTGCTGGCGGACGCTATGGCAGCGATGGCGCGCCTCAATCCAGATGAACTGGCGCTGCTCCGCGAGACAATGCCGTTCCGGCCAATCGTGCAGGCGACCGATGACCTCGCTGGTATCGCGCCTCCGACCTCATGGGTTGCGTGGCTCAAGCGCGCGCCCGATCCAACGTTTGCCAACGCCCTGGAGATCGCACGGCGCGGCAAGGACGAATGGGAAATCGGAGGATCGGCCGCCGACCCGATTGCGCTAAATGCCCTCGCCACAGCGCTGGAAAAGGTGCAAGGCGACCCTCTCGCCGCCGAGCGAACCACCCAGGCGCTGCCCTACTTCGTCGCTTGGCTGCAGCGCGACGAAGAATTTCCTAGGGTTGCGCTGTCGCCGATCTATGGCGAGTTGCTCACCCTCTTCGCGCTCGGTAGCGCGCGCAGTGCCACGATCTACGAATCGAGCCAGGTGCTTGTTGAGGCGCTGCTTGCCGCCGGGCTCGACCACAAAGCGTATCGCGACCTAATCGCTGATATCGACGAGATCGCTGGCGACGGCTTTGGCACCGACATGATCTATTGGGTCCTGGAGCTTGTCGAAAGTTTCATGAACGCTGCTACGCCCGACGCGGGTGCTCGCGAGGCGTTCCTCCATCGCGTTCTTGCACGCGTCGTTCCAATCTATGGCCGCCTTACCCGCATTCAGCGGATCACCGTCAGCTTGTTGGCGAGCGAACTCGCTTGGACGCTTCCAGGATCAGCGGTAACCTCTGTTGAGCCTGCGGACGATGGGTTGGCCAGCCAACTAGCTGGCTTGCGCATTGCCATCTACTCATTGACGGAGTCCTCAAGCCGGCAAGCCAAGGCTGTGCTGGAGAAGATCTCACCATCCGTCACGGTCGATACGAATGCCGATCACGGTGCTAGCCCTCGATTGCGCGCACTCGCGGAGAATTCCGATCTCTTCGTGATGACATGGTTATCAGCAAAGCACGCAGCAACAGAATTCATCCGTGAGTGCCGCGGCAGCCGAACATTGCTCTACGCACAAGGAAAAGGATTCTCGAGCATATTAAGGGCCATCGAGGCCCATCTAACAAAGAGCTCTCGCTCGTCTGGTTCGACTTGATTGTCGCTAAAAGCCTTGCGTAAAGCTCGAGTTCATGCCGCAACCTTGAGAAACGCTCCGTACCCGAGTTATGTGTGGTCTGCCCCTGAGAGGTTTTCCTCCCTGAGGTATGATGATGTGGAACGGCTCCGCTTTGCGGCATCGCTAATCCGGGATTGATTTCCGGTGCTGTCATTCGCGGAAGGGATCTTTCCATGTCGCAGATTCAAGTTGTTGGTCTCGATCTGGCCAAGCAAGTGTTTCAGGTCCATGCGATCGCTTCGGACGGGGCGGTCGTCTCGAAGCGCCAGTTGCGGCGATCGCAAGTCCTACCGTTCTTCGCGAAGCTTGAGCCTTGTCTTGTTGGGCTAGAGGCGTGTGGCGGAGCGCATTTTTGGGCGCGCGAGATCGCTGCGTTTGGGCATCGGGTGCGGCTGATGCCGCCGGCTTACGTCAAGCCGTATGTAAAGCGCGGCAAGACGGACGCCGGCGACGCGGAAGCGATCTGCGAGGCCGTCAGTCGACCGACCATGCGCTTCGTTCCGGCGAAGACGGCGGCGCAGCAGGCGGCCGCAATGGTTCTCAAGGTTCGGAACCTGATCGTCCGTCAGCGGAACCAGACGATCAATGCGTTACGAGCGCACCTTTCCGAGTTTGGCATCGTGGCCGGTGTTGGGATCAGCAGGGTCGCGGACCTGACTGCGGTCGTGCGCGACGCTGACGATGCGCGGCTGCCTGGGGAGGCAAGAGCGGCGTTGGTCGGTCTGGCGGAACAGATCGACGCCCTCAGCGCGCGGCTGCAACTATTGGATCACCAGATCGCCGTGCAAGCTCGCGAGGATGCAGACATGCGCCGGCTCGCGACGGTTCCCGGGATCGGGCCCATAACAGCCGCCTCGCTCAAGGCGCTCGTGCCAGATCCCGCAGGATTTGCTTCGGGACGCCACTTTGCCGCCTGGCTCGGTCTGACGCCGCGCGCCCATTCGAGCGGAGGCAAGGAGCGATTGGGCCGGATCTCGAAGATCGGAAATCCGAAGCTCAGAACACTCTTGATCCTGGGCGCGACGACGGTCTTGCGACATGTCCGGAATGGCGCTCGAGCCTCAGGCTGGATCACCGCGCTTTTGGCTCGGCGTCCGCCGAAGGTTGCGGCGGTCGCGCTCGCCAACAAAACGGCCCGGATCATTTGGGCGCTGCTGGTGAAGGGCGGCGTCTACCGCAAACCCGGTTTCCAGGACGGCGCCGTCATGGGCGCCTGACGTCGAGAAGCCGATCAGAGCTGACCGGCGAGTTGCCGCCGGTTAGGGCAAGGCGCATTACGAATGACGAGACCCCACGGGACGACCCCGGTGTAAAGAAGGCCTCCAAAGCCTCAGCGCCTCCGAGCGCGCAGGTATGATCAGCCCTTCACATCGCGGACTTCGTCGAGGCCAGCGGTCTATGACCGCGCGCAAAGGCCGAACATATGACCGCACCGTTCCCGGTCAGGTCGACGTCGTAGAGCGCTCTTGTCCGCGGAGCCGTTCCACATGTGGCTTTGGCCGTGTGGAGCACGGATCGATGGCGGGGGCACCGGCAGCCTTCACAGCTACGCCTCGGCGAGGGAGTGGAATATCCGGCCGTTGAGAAGTTGGTCCGCACGCGCGTTAAAGCTCTCTCAGGAACCGTTCTCCCAAGGGCTGCAGGGTTCGATGAGGGCGGTCTTTGAACCAAGAACCAACCGCGTGAGAAGCCGAAGCGAAGAGGCTCGGCCGCCGGCTCTTCAGCCCGTCGCACGAGGCAGAATGCTCCTGACGCGCTCGACCTGCTGCACGAAGTCGTTTGTTTTCGTCCATAGGGATAGGCTCGCGTTGGACTTGCTCGCGTCGCGGACCGCGGCGATCGAGCGTCTCCGTGATCGATGTGACAGGGATACATATGCGTCTTGGCCAACCGGCGTCTCGACATGAGGCGGATCAAGGGGTCGGCGGCGAAATGGTAGCATCTCCCTCCTCCGCTACCATCTCGTCGCCCCAGAAAATCTTCTTGCTGCAGCGTCGCCTCTCCGAGACGCTTGGTTAGCGCTGCATCGACGCCGCACGCCTGCGAAGCCATCCGCCGTCGGCCTATCAAACCGGCGTCGCCGCCGGCGCGCCGTGATCCTCCCGG
>JAEZIO010000076.1 GCA_023436615.1 Pseudomonadota bacterium
AACACCGGCAAGATGCTGGTCCGAGTCTAGCGGGCGGACTGACAGGCGTTCGGGTCGCCCGTCTGAAGGCCGCGGCGAAGCGCCGCCATGCGCTGCTCGGACGTTCCGTGCGTGAAGCTTTCGGGAACAATCCGGCCTTGCATCTGCCGCTGAAGCGTATCGTCACCGATCGCTTCTGCCGCGCGCATTCCTTCCTCGATGTCTCCCGGCTCGAGCAGGGGCTGGCCGTCCGGCGCCTTGGCGTTGGCCGCCCACACGCCGGCGTAGCAATCGGCCTGGAGCTCGACTCCGACCTGGATCTGGTTGCCTTCGACGCGGCTCGAGCTCGCCTGCGCGCGCGACGCCTGATCGAGCGTGCCCAGGAGGTCCTGCACATGGTGGCCGACTTCGTGCGCGATCACATAGCCTTGAGCGAAATCGCCCGGCGCCCCGAAGCGGCTGCGGAGCTCCTCGAAGAACTGCGGGTCGATATAGATGCGCTTGTCGGTCGGGCAGTAGAACGGCCCCATAGCGGCCTGGGCGGCGCCGCAGCCCGACTGGTCGTAATTGGTGTAGGCGACCATCTGCACGGGCTGATAGGTCGAGCCGGAGCGGCGGAAAAGATCGCTCCACACCACCTCGGTCGAGCGAAGGACGCCCGATAGAACGCGGCGGCTTTCGGGCGTCAGCGTGGACTGGCCGCCGTCCGACTGCTGCGTCGCCGGCGGATTGCCGGTGGGGAGGAGGCCCCCCCCGCCGCCGAGCTGGGTGAGCGCGCAATAGCCGAGGAGAAGGATGAGGACGCCGATGACTCCGAAGCGGCTCGCGACGAGCGGGATCAGGCAGCCGAGCGCATTGCCGCCGCCGCCCCCGAAGCCCAAGCCGCCGCCGGTCCGCCCCGTGCGGTCGATGAAATTGTCGCTTCCTTCGTCGCCCAGCCGCATGCGAAAATCCTCCCTGAAGAGGGTCCAATGCGCGAAGGGCCACGGCAGTTGCAATGCGCACGCGAGGGGGCGACTAGCGGGGCGAAAGGAGCTTCGATGATTCTGCAAGGCAAGACCGCTCTGGTGACCGGTTCGACCTCCGGCATCGGTCTGGCGATCGCGCGGGCGCTGGCTGCCGAGGGCGCGAAACTGATGATCAACGGGTTCGGGGATTCAGGCGAAATCGCGAAGCTGACCGAAGAGCTGGGGGCGATTCACGACGGCGCCGACATGTCCGATCCCGATGCGATCGGGCGCATGATGAAACGCTGCGCCGACGAGCTCGGCACGCCCGACATCCTCGTCAACAACGCGGGCATCCAGCACGTTTCCCCGGTCGAGAGCTTTCCGCCGGAGAAATGGGACGCGATCATCGCCATAAACCTGTCGGCCGTCTTCCACACCACGCGCCACGCGCTCCCCGACATGAAGCAGAAGGGCTGGGGACGGATCGTCAACACCGCCTCGGCGCACAGCATCGTCGCGAGCCCCAACAAGTCGGCCTATGTCGCCGCCAAGCACGGCGTCGCCGGCTTTACGAAGACCGTGGCGCTCGAGGCGGCCCGCGACGGGGTAACCGTCAATTGCATTTCGCCGGGCTATGTCTGGACGCCGCTTGTCGAAAACCAGATTCCCGACACCATGAAAGCGCGCGGGCTCACGCGCGAGCAAGTGATGAACGACGTGCTTCTCGCCGCCCAGCCGACGAAACAGTTCGTCACCCCCGAGCAGGTGGCGGCCCTCGCGCTGTTCCTGTGTCGCGACGAGGCGGCGTCGATCACCGGCGCCAACATCAGCATGGACGGCGGCTGGACGGCTGCATAGTCTGAAGGCGATGCGCTTTGCCCCTGCCCTGCTCGTCGTCCTCGCCTGCACCGGCTGTTCGATGCTTCAGCCGACCACGCACGTCGTCGCCAGCCATGCGCAGGACTGGCGCGCCGTGGCCACGCCCGCGGATCGCGGACGGTTGCGCGACTGGCGCACGGCCTTCACCTCGGCGCTGGCCGCCGCTCGGGCAGCAGGCCATTCCGCGCAGATCGCCCGCGAGGGCCCCCTACTCCAGCCTGATGCAGCGCTCGGCGGGCCGATCCCGAACGGCACCTACCGCTGCCGGGTCACGAAGCTCGGCGCCAAGAGTCCAGGCATGCTCGATTATGTCACTTATCCCTATTTCCGCTGCCAGGTGCGGCCGGAACGAGGCGTTCAAGCCTTCGCCAAGCTGAGCGGGTCGCAGCGTCAGGTTGGCCTGATCTATCCCGGGGACCAGCTGCGCCAGGCATTTCTCGGCACGCTGATGCTCGGCGACGAGGCGCGCGCGATGCAATATGGAATGGACCCGGAACGCGATGTCGCGGGCTATGTCGAGCGCATCGGCGCCAACCGCTGGCGGCTGATCATGCCCTATCCCCATTTCGAATCGAAGATCGACGTGATGGAGCTGGTGCCGGTTTCCTGAGGAGTGCGTTTGAGATGAAGCTAGCGATTGTCGCCGGACTTGCCGCAATGACGATTTCGAACGCAGCTCCCGCAGCCGCACTTGGCGACGCCATCCGCGCCGACATGCCGCAACTGATGGCTTTGTACCGCGACCTTCACGCCAACCCCGAGCTTTCGAACCAGGAAGTCCGCACCCCGGCCAAGCTCGCGCCGGAGATGCGCAAGCTCGGGTTCCAGGTGACGGAGCATGTCGGGAAGACCGGCGTCGTCGCGGTGATGAAGAACGGCAGTGGCCCCGTCCTTCTCATCCGCGCCGACATGGACGCCCTCCCGGTCACCGAGCAGACGGGCCTGCCTTTCGCATCGAAAGTACGCGCCAAGACTGCAGACGGTGTGGACACCGGGGTAATGCACGCTTGCGGGCACGATACGCACGTCGCGACCTGGCTCGGCACCGCGCGGCGCCTGGCGGCAATGAAGGATCAATGGTCCGGCACGGTCGTGATGGTGCTGCAGCCGGCCGAAGAGGTCGGCCAGGGCGCGAAAGCGATGCTTGCCGACGGCCTGTTCACGCGCTTCCCCAAGCCCGACTATCTGCTGGCCTTCCACGATTCCGCGGAGCTTCCCGCAGGGACGATCGGCGTGACCAAGGGCTATGCGCTGGCCAATATCGACAGCGTCGACATCCTCGTCAAAGGCATCGGCGGGCACGGCGCCTACCCGTACACGACCAAGGATCCCATCGTGCTGGCGTCGCGCATCGTCACCTCGCTGCAGACACTGGTCAGCCGCGAGAACAATCCGCTCGACCCCGCCGTCGTGACGGTCGGCAGCTTCCATGCCGGCACCAAGCACAACATCATCCCCGCCGAGGCGAAGCTGCAGCTGACCGTGCGCAGCTACACGCCCGAAGTCCGCAAGGCGCTCATCGAAGGAATCCGCCGGATCGCGCGCGGCGAGGCGATCGCCGCCGGCCTTCCGGACGACAAGATGCCGGTGGTGACGCTGGCGGACCAGAGCGGCAACGCGACCTTCAACACCGACCCGCAATCGACGCATCTGCTGGACCTGTTCGCATCCCATTTCGGAGCGAGCCGCGTCGTCCAGACCAAGCCGATCATGGCGAGCGAGGACTTCAGCGAATATTACCTCGCGGACAAGACCAAGCAGAGCACGATTTTCTGGGTCGGCGGCGTTCCCAAGGAGAAGTGGGACGCGGTGAACGGCGACACGCTCAAGCTGCCGTCGCTGCACAGCGCCTTCTGGGCGCCGGACGCGGACGCGGTGATCTCGACGGCAACCGAAGCGATGACGGTCGCAGCGCTGGACGTGCTGAAGAAAGGATAGCGCGCTCGGCTACTCGGCGGCCCAGGCCGCGGTCTTCTCGATGATGTCGAGCTCGCGGAGGAGCGCATCGACGCTCTGGCTGAGCTCGGGAAGCTGCGTGATCTGGTGGCGTGCGCCGCGATAGGCTTCGACCAGGAGCATCGCGTCGATCAGGATCGGCACCACCATCGCTTCGGGATCGTCCAGCTGCACCAGCCCCTGCAGCTTCTCCAGCGCCTTGCGCCGCGCGCCCTCCGGATCAGACACAACCGCAGCCCGACCGATCATCCACCCCATAGCACTCTCCTTGCCCACGAGATTATCGCGTTGCGTGCAGTGAGTGCAGTTCGGGCGAGCGCGCGGGAGAGGCGTTTCGGCGTTTACGGTTAAGCGCTGGCGGCGTTCAGCCGATCGAGCTGCGCAGGCGTCAACGTCAGTTCGAAAGCGGCCAACAGCTCGCTCAGTTGCGCCAGGCTGGTTGCGCTCGCAATCGGCGCGGTGATCGCGGGCTGCGCCATCGTCCAGGCCAGCGCCACCGTGGCAAGCGCGGCTCCGGTTTGCGCCGCGACATCGTCGAGCGCCGCGAGCACCGTCTGCCCCCGCCCCTCGAGATATTCGAGATTGCGCGGCCCGCGGACCGATTTGTCGATGTCTTCGCGCTTCCGGTACTTGCCGGTCAGGAAGCCGTTGGCGAGGCTGTAAAAGGGGAAAACCGCGAGGCCGTGCTTCTGCGCGATCGGCCGCAGCTGGGGCTCGAACTTGGCGCGCTCCACCATGTTGTACCAGGGCTGCAACGCACTCGGCGCGGTCAGTCCATTGTCGCGCGCCGCGGTCACGGCCTCGTCCAGGCGAGCGGCGCTGATCTGCGAGAGTCCTGTGGCGCGGATTTTCCCGCGCTCTATCAGCCTTTCGAACGCTCCCAGCGAATCCGCGAAGGGCACGCTTTCGTCGTCCTTGTGCTGGTAATAGAGGTCGATGGTTTCGACGCCGAGCCGCTGGAGCGACGCGTCGCATGCGGGCCCGATCGTCTCCGGCGACAGGCCGGTCATGAAACCGACCTTCGTTGCGATCACGACCTTCGCCCGCTTCGACGGATCGCGCTTCAGCCAGCGACCGATAAGCCGCTCGCTTTCCCCTCCGACGTGGCCGGGGACCCACGCGGAATAGACGTCCGCAGTGTCGATCATCGTTCCGCCCGCGTCCACGAAAGCATCGAGGATCGCGAAGCTGGTCGGCTCGTCGGCGGTCCAGTCGAAGACGTTGCCGCCAAGCGCGAGCGGCGCCACTTCGATCCCGCTGTTCCCGATCGGCCGTTTCTGAATCACGGAGACTCCTCTTTCCGTCACCCTGAACTCGTTTCAGGGTCCATTCCGGAGACCGCTCCGCCCTATGAACAAAATGGATGCTGAAACAAGTTCAGCATGACCCAGAGAGAGGGATGTTCACGACTTATTTGTAAAGTTTAGCGACACCCAGGCGATGTCGAGGAAATTGCCATCCTGGCCGGAATGTCGCCGCTGATCGCCTTCTGGAGCCACGGCCTGGCCGCGACGCTGTTCGGCTCGCTGCTGATCTGGCGGTTGGCTGCGGGCGCCCGGCAGAGCGGCCACCGTCTCTTGCTCGGCGCCTTCGCTCTTACCGGCTGCTGGGCGTGGCTGGAGGCGATCGCTCCGGCGACGGCGATGGCAAGCTATGCGGAGACGGCCCGCAACCTCGTTTGGGTTGGTCTGCTCTACAGCCTCTATGCATCGAGCGGCGAAAGCCGCCAGCAGGGCGTCCGCTTCGTCTACGGCGCCGTCTCGGCCGTGCTCGGGCTTCAGCTGGTCGTCACGACGATCCTGCTTTCCAGGCTCAGCCCCGCCGTCGAACAGACCGACCAGATCCTGCGGATGACCGCCGCGGCGGGCTCCTTGGTACTCGTCCACAATCTCTACGGGCAAGCAGCGCCGTCGAGCCGCTCGAACATCCGATTTGCGATGCTCGCGCTTGCATTGAGCTGGGCCTACGACCTTAATCTTTACACTATCGCCTATCTCGACCGGACGGCCGCAGCCGGGCTGTTCGACTGGCGCGGCGCGGCGGTCGCGCTGACGGCTCCATTGTTCGCTCTGGCCGCGCGCCACGACGACGACTGGCGGATCCGCCTGTCACGGGCAGCGACGTTCCAATCGCTCTCCCTGCTGGCGATCTGCGCCTATTTCGCGGTGATGGCGGTGCTTGCCACCGCGCTTCGCGGAGCCGGCGGCGAGTGGCTGCAGATCCTATCGACGGCGCTCATCGCCGTGATGATCGTCGGCGCGATGGTGCTGCTCCCAAGCCCGCGCGCCCGCAGCTGGGCCAAGGTGAAGATCGCCAAGCATCTATTCGAGCACCGCTACGATTACCGCTCCGAATGGCTTCGCTTCACCGAGACGGTCGGGGGGTCCGGCGCCGGGGCCCGCCCGCTCGGTGAGCGTGTGGTCAAGGCCTTCGCCGATATCCTGGACGCGCCTGGCGGCCTGCTGCTCGAGTGCGACATGTCGGGCGCGCTGGTCACCGGCGCGGCCTGGAACTGGCACGGCCGCACGGCGCCGGAAGCGAACCTGCAGGAGGCGCGCGATTTCTGGCGTGCGCTTGCCACCGGCAACCAGATCCTCGAGCTCGATGCCATACGAAAGGGCGCGGTCGCGCCCGGGGACGCCGTGGCTGTCCCCGGCTGGATCATGGACGAGCAGGACGCATGGGTCGGCATTCCGCTGATCCACAAGGACACGGCGGTCGGGATCCTTCTCCTCGCGGCACCCGACTATCGCCGGTCGCTCGACTGGGAGGACCTGGACTTGCTCCGGACCGCCGGACGCCAGGCGGCGAGTTCGCTAGCCGAAGCGCAAGGGCAGCGCGCGCTGCTGAACGCGCAGCGGTTCGAGGAATTCAATCGGCGCTTCGCGTTCATCCTGCACGACATCAAGAACCTGGTCAGCCAGCTTTCCCTTCTGACGCGCAACGCCGAGCGGCATTCCGACAATGCCGACTTCCGGGCCGACATGATTGCGACGCTCAAGGGTTCGATCGGCAAGATGAACGACCTGCTGGCCCGCCTGTCGCCCGACGCCGTAACCAGGCCGCACCGGGTCGAGGCGCAACCGCTGCGCGACATTATCGCGACCGTCGTAGCGGGCCGCCGCGGCCAGCACCCAGTCAACCTGCTGGGCGATTGCAGTCATTGGGCCGATATCGATGCGCCGGCGCTCGAGCAGGCGCTTGGTCACCTGCTTCAGAATGCGGTGGAGGCCAGCCCCATGGGCGAGCCGGTCACCGTCCGGGTCGACCGTCACGAAAACGAGGTCAGCATCGCGATCACCGACAGCGGCTGCGGAATGGAGGCGGAGTTCATCCAGAGCCGGCTGTTCCAGCCGTTCGCTTCAACCAAGTCGAGCGGTTTCGGAATCGGAGCTTTCGAGGCTCGCGGGCTGATCGCGGCGATGGGCGGCCGAATCAGCGTCGAAAGCCGGGTCGGGGCCGGCACCACTTTCACCATCACGCTCCCGGCCGCCGAGCCGGTCGTGCAATCTGAACGGAAGCGCGCATGAGCACCGAGACCGATCTTCCCGTGTTGCTGGTCATCGAGGACGACGAGGGGCTCCAGCGGCAACTCAAGTGGGCATACGAAGGATATCGTGTCGTCGTCGCCGGCGACCGCGCTTCCGCCATCGCGGCGCTTCGGCTGCACGAGCCGGCGGTCGTGACCCTCGACCTTGGCCTGCCGCCCGATCCGGATGGCACCGAGGAAGGGTTCGCCACCCTCCAGGAAATGCTGGCGTTGAAACCCGGCACGAAGGTCGTCGTCGCGTCCGGGCACGGAGCCCGGGAAAGCGCGATGAAGGCGATCGCCCTCGGGGCTTATGATTTCTACCGCAAGCCGATCGACATCGACGAGCTTGGCCTGATCGTCGCTCGCGCCTTCCACCTCCACGGGATCGAGGAGGAGAACCGTCGGCTGGAGCAATCCACCACCGCAACCGTACTCGGCTCGATCATCACCGCTGCTCCGGAAATGCTGAAGGTCGCGCGGACGATCGAAAGGGTCGCATCGACCAATGCGTCGGTGATGCTTCTCGGAGCCAGCGGCACCGGCAAGGAGCTGCTCGCCCGCGCCGTACACCAGCAGAGCGATCGAGCGGCCGCGCCGTTTGTCGCCATCAATTGCGCGGCCATCCCCGAAAACCTGCTTGAGGCCGAGCTGTTCGGCTACGAGCGCGGCGCCTTCACCGGCGCTGTGAAGTCGAACGTCGGCAAGATCGAGCTGGCGCAGGGCGGTACCCTGTTTCTCGACGAAGTGGGCGACATCCCCCTCCCGCTCCAGGTGAAGCTCCTGCGGTTCCTCCAGGAACGGGTGATCGAGCGCATCGGCGGCCGCCAGCCGATTGCGGTCGACACCCGGATCGTCTGCGCTACGCACCAGGACCTCGAGGCAATGATTGCCGACGGCCGGTTCCGCGAGGACCTTTATTACCGGCTCGCGGAAATCGTGGTGAAGATCCCTGCGCTCGGCGAGCGGTCGGGCGATGCTGTGCTGCTCGCACGCCACTTCGTGAACCGGTTCGCGCGCGAGATGAATCGAACCGTCCAGGGACTGTCGCCGGACGCAATCGGCGCAATCGACAGCTACGGCTGGCCGGGCAACGTTCGCGAGCTTGAGAACCGGATCAAGCGCGCGGTCATCATGGCCGACGGCAAGCTTGTGAGCGCGGCGGACCTCGACTTGCCTGGCGGCGCTTCGGACGGCGAGCAGCTTACGCTAAACCTGCGCGCCGCGCGCGAAACTGCCGACCGCAAGGCGATCCGGCAGGCGCTGAGCCGGACCGACAACAATATCTCGGGCGCAGCGAAACTGCTCGGCGTGAGCCGGCCGACGCTTTACGACCTACTCAAGCAATACCAGCTTACCGCCTAGGATAGTCGGGGCGCGGCAGGTTCGCGGTCGCGCGCTCGAGGGCGCCGGCCGCTTCGGAAAGCGACTTGGTGATCGCCGGCAGTGCCTGCGCGAACGCTTTCATGCTCTGCTGGATCATCGGCCGCGCCTGCGCGATCTGCCGATCGAAGTTGCGGTCGAAGTTGGGATCGTCGCGACGGCCGATGTCGCGAACGGTCAGCTTCCTTTCGGCGGCCGTGGCTTTCCTGCCTTCCGCGGCGGCCTGCACTTCGCCGATCGGCATGTCGAGAAACACCTTGGACATGGCCTGCATCATGTCGGCGAGCCGGTCCGTGAAAGCGGGATCGGTGATCTCGGCGGGGACCTGGATCGGTTCGGGCCGCGGAGCGGGCTGAGCCGCGACGGCGGGCGCTGCAAGAAGAGCGAGGGGCACTGCAATCAGCAAATTACGCATGGCTGTTTTCCTCTTCCCGGCGATAATAGCACGGGAAGAAGCGTAATCAAATCAGCGCATTGTCAGCCAAACGAGGGCCGCGGCGCCCGCGATGATCCGGTACCAGGCGAAGGGGGCGAAGCCGTGCCGCGAAATGTAGTGGACGAAGGCCTTCACCACGACGATGGCAACGACAAAGCTCACGACGAAGCCGACGGCGACCGTGCCGAAACCGATGTCCGACGTGCCGGCGAGAAGCGCATCGTGGTGCTTCACAAGCTCGAGCGTCGTTGCACCGACCATCGTCGGAATCGCGAGGAAGAAGCTGAACTCGGCCGCTGTTCGCCTCTCGACCCCGAGCGACAGGCCGCCGAGGATCGTAGCGCCCGACCGACTGACGCCCGGGATCATCGACAGGCATTGGATCAGCCCGACTCCGAGCACCGTCTTCAACGGCATTTCCGCCACCCCGACGATGGGTGTTTGCTTCACCAGTCGCTCGATCACGAGGATGGCCACCCCGCCGAAGATCAGCGACCAGGCGACAACGAGGGCGTTCCCAAGCAACGCTTCGATATGGTTGATCAGGAGGAAGCCGAGAATCGCGGACGGAAGAAAGCCGATCAGCACGTTGCGAACGAATCGCCACGACATGGCCTGCCTGGCGAACAGCCCTTCGAGAACCGCCCAGAAGGTCCGCCAATAGAGGACGACGATGGCGAGGATGGCGCCGAGCTGGATGATGACGTTGAACGCCGCCCATCGATCAGCGTCGAACCCGAGGAGCTCCGTCGCCAGTATCAGGTGGCCAGTCGAGGAAACGGGGAGGAATTCCGTCACGCCCTCGACGATGCCGAGGATGATCGCGATCAGAAGGATCGGCACTTAGGCGGCTTGCTCGAGTGAATGCGCCGACCAGCGGCCGCCCTGGCGGAAGCGCTGAAGCCATTCCGGCGCGACGGACTCGAGCGCTGTCGGCTTGATCCCGAACGCCTCCAGGCCGTTCGCATTCCGGGCCGGCAGATTGTCCGTCTGGAGCATCTTCCATTGATCTCGTGTCAGCGGCGCGCCGGGCAGGAAGCCGAACCACGACAGGAAGGCGGATGCCACGTTCGGCAGTTGGACAAGCTCGGGTTCTCGGCCTGCGGCGCGCGCGCAGGCCGCGTAGATGTCCTCCATCGTCATCACCTGCGGACCGCCCAGCTCGTAGATCTTGCCGGAGTGAGCCGCCGGCTCGAGCGCGGCCTTCGCGATCGCAGTCGCAATGTCCCTGACGTAGATCGGCTGGAATCGGCGCTCGGCCGCAACGACGGGCAGGACCGGCAGCCGCGACAGCGCCGCAAGCCGGTTCGTCAGATCGTCCTCGGGCCCGAAAACGATCGAGGGCCGCACGATCGTCGCGGCCGGGAAGGCAGCGCGAACAGCCAGCTCTCCTTCCCCCTTGGTCCGTCCATAAGCCGACTCCGCGGTCGGGTCGGCGCCAATGGCGGAGATGTGCACCAGCGCTTCCGCCGCGATCTCGCGTGCTGCCTCGGCGACGTTCTTCGCGCCGTCGACGTGCGCGGCATGGAGCGAACCCTTGAACGTGCCGACGAGGTTGATGACCGCCGAAGCGCCGGTCACCGCTGCCCGAACCGAATCGCGGTCCGCGATATCCGCGCGAACGGCTCCGAACTGGCCGACGGTCGCAAGCGGCTGAAGGAAATAGGCTGCTCTCGGATTGCGGCACGCGACCCGGACTCGAAGGTCGCGCTTGAACAGCTGTTCGCAGACATAACGGCCGATGAATCCGCCGCCACCGAAAACGGTGACAATGCGATTTTCCGGATTGATCATGCCCCGCCACTAGCCCCTGCGGAGTGCGCTCACAAGCAGTGGAAAGTCGGGCTTTTCGTTCGGTTGACAAGGCGGTCGGCCACCTCCACATGGCGCGCCCTACCGTTCATTTCTGATCCCGTGCCCAGGTGGCGGAATTGGTAGACGCACCAGCTTCAGGTGCTGGCGCTCGCAAGGGCGTGGAGGTTCGAGTCCTCTCCTGGGCACCATC
>JAEZIO010000044.1 GCA_023436615.1 Pseudomonadota bacterium
GATGAAGCGCTCGAGTGGGCCGCCCGCATCGAATGGGACGCGCAGGTCCGGCAATTGGGCAATGAGATCGTCTACGATCCGCGCGGACCCGCCGAAGTCCGCCGGCGTGTCGCGGCGCGCGCTGTCCAGACGCTCGCGAGCGAAGGCGCCGACGGCCCTTTGCGCGGGCGCGACCTCGACCGGCTGCTCGTCAGCCTCGCCCGGGGTTCTTCCCACAGCCTTCGCGGCGTGCTTGCGACGGGCGGCGACGCGTGGCGCTTCGTCCCGGCACCCGCCCGTGCCCGACGCGCCGGCTGAAGCGTTGAGCGGCCATGCCTTCGACCGTGATCCGTCGCTTCGACTATTCGCCCGAACGCCAGGAGCTCGTCGTCGAGTTCGTGACCGGTCGCCGGTACGTCTATTCAGGCGTTCCAGCGGAAGAGGTGGACTCGATGCGTCGCGCGTTCGCGAAAGGCAGCTATTTCAACCGACGCATCCGTGATCGCTACGCCTACCGCGAGCTGGTCTGAGGGGCGTCTTCCCGCATTTCCTTTTTCGCTTGCTCGAACCACCCGCGGGGCGCCGTCCCCAGCTCTTTAGCCGCGGGCTCCGGCCTGAACTCCGGCTGCGCCGCGGGCCAGGCGGCGACAGCAAAGGCGATGACGAGCATCCCGAGCACCGCGATCAGGGCCGCGAAGGGGATGGTGCTCAGCAGCAGCGTCGGCGCCTCCGGCTCGCTGCGCTGTCGAACCCGCCGCGAACGCCGCAGCTTGCCGCGCCGGGCGAGCCCGCCGAGATAAGCGTCGATCGTCGTCCAGCGCTGGACCTGTCGTGGCGGCGCGGTGTCGGGCTTGCTCATGGCTCTCTGTCGCCACTTTGCGCCGAGCGCTGGACCGGCGCAACGGCTATTGGCGGCCCGCTCGCTGAAGCGATGCGGAGGCGCGCCGGACAACCGTTCACGCCGTCTCAAGCGGCTCATTGTTATTGGTGCCGATGCGCCTATCTTGGCGTTTAGAGGACGAAGGCGGCACCGTGGCCGCCAAGCGAGAGGGCGAATGAACGAAAAGAAGCCGACGAGCCCCTGGGTCAAAAGCCTGCTGATCTGGGTCGGAATCCTCTTCGGATTGGTGCTGTTCGTGCAAATGATCGGCGGCGGTTCGCGCGCCGCTGCCGGCGAGCCCATCGCTTATTCCGAATTCGTCCGCCAGGTCGACGAAGGCAACGTCCGCTCCGTGACGATGGCGACGACGCCGAGCGGCAACAGCACCATCAGCGGGCGTCTTGCCGACGGTGGGGCTTTCCGGACGACGGCCCCCGCCGACGCTTCCGTCTCGACCAAGCTCGTCGACCGCGGAGTCGACGTCCAGGTGAAGTCGGAGGAAGGCTCGAGCATCTGGCTTCTGATGCTCTACAATTCGCTGCCGCTGCTGCTGATCATCGGCATCAGCTTCTTCGTCATGCGCCAGATGCAGAAGAATGCCGGGTCGGGCGCCATGGGTTTCGGCAAGAGCCGGGCCCGCATGCTTACCGAGAAGCACGGGCGGGTGACGTTTGCCGACGTTGCCGGAATCGACGAGGCCCGCGAAGAGCTGCAGGAGATCGTCGAGTATCTCAAGGATCCGGGCAAGTTCGCGCGGCTGGGCGGGAAGATTCCGAAGGGCGCATTGCTCGTGGGCTCCCCGGGCACCGGCAAGACGCTTCTCGCCCGCGCCATCGCGGGTGAGGCGGGCGTGCCCTTCTTCACCATCTCGGGCTCCGACTTCGTCGAGATGTTCGTCGGCGTCGGCGCGAGCCGCGTTCGCGACATGTTCGACCAAGCCAAGAAGAGCGCGCCCTGCATCGTCTTCATCGACGAGATCGACGCCGTCGGCCGCCATCGCGGCGCCGGGCTCGGCAACGGCAATGACGAGCGCGAGCAGACCCTCAACCAGCTGCTCGTCGAGATGGACGGCTTCGAGGCGAACGAGGGAATCATCATCATCGCCGCGACCAACCGACCGGACGTGCTCGACCCCGCGCTGCTGCGGCCGGGCCGCTTCGACCGCCAGGTTGTCGTCCCCCGGCCCGATATCGACGGCCGCGAGAAGATCCTGCAGGTCCACATGAAGAAGGTGCCGCAGGCGCCCGACGTCGATGCGCGCGTCATCGCACGAGGCACGCCGGGTTTCTCCGGCGCGGATCTGGCCAATCTGGTCAATGAGGCCGCTTTGCTCGCTGCTCGCAAGGGCAAGCGCCTCGTCGCGATGCAGGAATTCGAGGAGGCCAAGGACAAGGTGCTGATGGGCACCGAGCGCAAGTCCATGGTGATGACCGAGGACGAGAAGCGCATGACCGCCTATCACGAGGCCGGGCATGCGATTGTCGCGCTGCACGAGGAGGCCTCCGACCCCATTCACAAGGCGACGATCATTCCACGCGGCCGCGCGCTCGGAATGGTGATGCGGCTGCCGGAGCGGGACAATTACAGCTACCACCGCGACAAGATGTACGCGAACCTGGCGGTGGCGATGGGCGGACGCGTCGCCGAGGAAATCATCTTCGGCTACGACAAGGTGTCGTCGGGCGCCTCGTCGGACATCCAATATGCGACCGGCCTCGCTCGCGACATGGTCACGCGCTGGGGCCTGTCGGACGCGCTCGGCCCGCTCCAGTATGCCGAGCCCGACGAAGAGGTGTTCCTCGGCTATTCCGTCAATCGCACGCGCCAGATGTCGAATGAAACGGCGCAGCTGATCGACAAGGAAATCCGCCGGATCGTCGATGAATCCTACGATCGCGCGAAAAGCGTGCTCACCGACCATCGCGACCAGCTCGAGACGCTGGCCCAGGCGCTGCTCGAATATGAGACTCTGACGGGCGAGGAGATCAAGGCGCTGATGGAGGGCGGCTCGATCGACCGCGGCGGAAAGACCGGACCGTCGATCCCGGCAGCCGGCTCGTCGATCCCGAAGGCGGGACGCAAGTCCCCGCGGCCGCTCGGCGGCCCAGCGCCCGCCGGCGCCTGAGAACCTGGCCCGGTCAATACCCGTTCAATGCGACGCCCCTGTTGTCCGGCCG
>JAEZIO010000055.1 GCA_023436615.1 Pseudomonadota bacterium
CGATCGCGTCCTTCTCGCCGGCGCCGTCGACGATCGTGGTCTTCTCCTTCTCGAGCGTCACCTTCTTGGCGCGGCCGAGCATGTCGAGGGTCACGTTCTCGAGCTTGATGCCGAGGTCTTCCGAGATCACCTGGCCGTTGGTCAGGATCGCGATGTCCTCGAGCATCGCCTTGCGGCGATCGCCGAAGCCGGGCGCCTTGACGGCCGCGACCTTGAGTCCGCCGCGCAGCTTGTTGACCACGAGCGTGGCAAGCGCCTCGCCCTCGATGTCCTCGGCGATGATCAGGAGCGGACGGCCCGACTGGACGACCGCTTCCAGGATCGGAAGCATCGCCTGAAGGTTCGAAAGCTTCTTCTCGTGGATCAGGATGTAGGGGTCGCTAAGCTCGACCTGCATCTTCTCAGGGTTGGTAATGAAGTAGGGCGACAGATAGCCGCGGTCGAACTGCATGCCTTCGACGACATCCAGCTCCAACTCGAGGCCCTTGGCCACCTCGACCGTGATGACGCCTTCCTAGCCGACCTTCTCCATCGCCTCGGCGATCTTTTCGCCGACTTCGCTGTCGCCGTTCGCCGAGATGGTGCCGACCTGCGCGATCTCGTTAGAGCCGGCCACGTTCTTCGAGCGGGCGGCGAGATCGTCGACGACCTTCTTCACGGCGATGTCGATGCCGCGCTTGAGGTCCATCGGGTTCATTCCGGCGGCGACCGACTTCATGCCCTCGCGGACGATCGCCTGGGCGAGAACGGTAGCAGTGGTCGTGCCGTCGCCGGCGATGTCGTTGGTCTTCGAGGCGACCTCGCGGACCATTTGCGCGCCCATGTTTTCGAACTTGTCCTTGAGCTCGATTTCCTTGGCGACGGTGACGCCGTCCTTGGTGATGCGCGGAGCGCCGAAGCTCTTGTCGAGAACGACGTTGCGGCCCTTCGGACCCAGCGTCACCTTGACGGCATCGGCGAGGATGTCGACGCCGCGGAGGATCCGCTCGCGGGCCTCACGGGAAAATTTGACGTCCTTGGCTGCCATGATTGCTAACCTCTTGTCTGGATTGTTGGCTTCGAAAGATTAAGCGGCTTCGCGAACGGCCTTCGCGCCCTCGACGATGCCGAGGATGTCGCTTTCCTTCATGATGATCAGGTCTTCACCGTCGATCTTCACCTCGGTGCCGGACCACTTGCCGAACAGGATGCGGTCGCCTGCCTTGACGTCCAGCGGGACGAGCTTGCCAGCCTCGTCGCGTGCGCCGGCGCCGACGGAGATCACTTCGCCTTCCTGCGGCTTCTCCTTGGCGGTGTCGGGAATGATGATCCCGCCCGCGGTCTTCTCTTCGGCCTCGACGCGGCGGACGAGGACTCGGTCATGAAGCGGCCTGAAACCCATCTGGTAGCCCCTCTTGTCTAAATGTTGAGCCTATGGCTGGCACTCTAACGAGGAGAGTGCCAGCGACGCCGCGCATATGGTTGTGACCCGTTCATCCGTCAACACCGGCGCGGCAGCCTTTTTTCCGTTCAGCCGCGCCGCCCCGTGAGACCCAGTCGCTCACGCATCGCCCAGCGCGCCAGAATGAGGGCCGCGACGCAGGCCAGGCCGCTCGCCAGCCCGACCCATATGCCGAATCCCTGCCAGTTGCGGCCGAATCCGAGCCAGGAGCCGATGCCCAGGCCCACCACCCAATAGCCGACGAGCGCGAAGATCAGGGGCCAGCGGGTGTCGTGCAGGCCGCGCAGCATGCCGGCGCCGATCACCTGCGCGCCGTCGACGATCTGGAAGACCGCCGCGACTCCGATGAACGCCACCGCGAGATCGCGAACGTCGCTTCCGGTCGCCGGGCCGAGGAACAGCCCCACAAGAGGGCGCGGATAGAGCCACATGGCGAGCGCCATCGCCGCCATGAAGGAGACTCCGACCGCAAGGGCGGTCCAGCCCGCGCGGCTGATGGCCTCGGGATCCGCGGCGCCGAGCGCGCGCCCGACGCGGACCGTCGCTGCCTGGCTCAGCCCCATCGGGACCATGAAAGTGAGCGCCGCAATCTGCAGCGCGATGGCATGGGCGGCCACCGCGGGCGCGCCGATCCACCCCATGAAATAGGCCGCAAGCGCGAACACCCCCATCTCAAGCGACATCGTGATTCCAATCGGGGCACCCAGCCGGACCATCGCCATCATGCGGTCGCGGTCGAAACGCCACCACCGACCCCAGATGTGAAAGCGGCGGAAAAGCCGCTGCCGCTGCACGACCAGCACGAGTGCGAGGCAGGTGATGAGCCAGGTAAGCGTGCTTCCGACGCCGGCGCCCACGAGGCCGAGGGCCGGCAAGCCGAGCCGCCCGAAGATCAGCGCCCAGCTGAGCAGGGCGTTGAGCGCAATTCCCGCGAAGCTCAGCCAAAGCACGATTCGCGGGCGCTCGAGCGCTGCCACGAAGTTGCGGAGCAGCTGGAAAAGCAGCCACGGCGCGGAACACCACATATAGGCACGAAGGAAGGTCTGCCCTGCCTCGGCCAGCTCGGGGGATTGCCCGAAAGCGCGCATGATCGGCGCAGCATGCCACAGCAGCAGCCAGTAGGGCGGAAGCGCCAGGATCAGCAGCCAGAGGCCCGAGCGGAACGTGCGGCGGACGTCGCGCACCGCATTGAACCGGCGTCCGAGGGCCGTCGACATCATCGGCGACGAGGCGAGCAGCAGGCCCAGCAGGAAGACATTGATGGTGAAGGTGAGGTTCAGCGCCAGCGTGGCCGCGGCGAGCTCCAACTCTCCCAGGCGCCCGAGGAGAAGGACGTCCGTCGCCTGTATGATCTGCTGCGTCAGGTTGGCGAGTATGAGCGGCCACGCGAGGGCAAGCGTGGCGCGAAGCTCCGCCCGCCACGGGGCGAGCCCCGCGGCCGCCAATGTCTCGCCCCTGCCAACCATTTGCGGGTCATTGGAAGGAGTAGCACGACGAAGCAATGCGGCTGTTCGCAGAAGCTTTGCTTCGCCTTCGCTCGCAATGACCGCGGTTCTGCGCTAGCTCCGCGGCAAATTCGCAAGGGACCGGTCAAATGAAGTTCGCGCGCGCAATCTGGAAGCTGCTGGTGGGCATCAAGGACGCGCTCGTCCTCATCTTCATGCTGCTGTTCTTCGGGATGCTCTATGTCGGCCTCTCCTCGCGTCCCGCGCCGGTCGGAAGCGGCGTGCTCGCGCTCGACCTTGCCGGATCGGTGGTCGAGCAGCCGAGCAAGCCCGGCTTTACGGAGCTCGCCGGCGGCAGCCGTACCCCGAGCGAATATCGGCTCCGGGACCTCGTTGGCGCGCTCGACGCGGCTCGCGACGACAATCGGGTGAAAGCCGTTGCGCTGAACCTCGATCGCTTCGTCGGTGGAGGTCAGTCTGCGATGACCGATCTCGCCGACGCAGTCCGGCGGGTTCGCGCGTCCGGAAAGCCCGTCGTCGCTTATGCGACGGCCTATGGCGACGACAGTTACCTGCTGGCGTCCGCCGCCTCTGAGGTTTGGCTGGACCCTTTGGGAGCCGTCGCGATCGCGGGCCCTGGCGGTAGCAACCTCTATTTCAAGGGCCTGCTCGACAAGCTCGGAGTGACCGCGAACGTCTATCGCGTCGGCACTTACAAGGCCGCGGTGGAGCCGTTCACGCGCCAAGACATGTCGCCCGAAGCCAAGCAGAACGCCGAGGCGCTCGGCGGCGCGCTGCTCGAGAGCTGGCGCGAGGCCGTCCTCAGGAACCGGCCGAAGGCGAAGGTCGATCAGTATCTGGCCAATCCGGTTGGCGCGCTTCAGGCGGCGGGGGGCGATCTCGGCAAGGCCGCCGTCGGCTTCGGCCTTGTCGACAGGATCGGTACCCGCGCTGCGTTCGACGCTAGGCTCGCCGAGCTTGGCGGCAAGGACGATTCCAAAGCCGGCGAAGGCTACAAGCGCATCAAGCTTCCCGCATACGTGAACGACAAGGTGTCAGATAACGACAGCGGCTCGATCGCGGTGGTGACCGTCGCCGGCATGATCGTCGACGGCAAGGCTGCGGACGGCACCGCCGGCGGCGACACGATCGCCAGGCTGATCGACGACGCCGTACGCGCGGGCGGGGTGAAGGCGCTGGTCGTCCGCGTCGACAGCCCGGGCGGCTCGGTGCTCGCTTCCGAGCGGATTCGCCAGGCGATCCTGAACGCAAAGCAGAAGAAGATCCCCGTCGTCGTCTCGATGGGCAGCGTCGCCGCCTCCGGCGGTTATTGGGTCTCGACGCCCGCGGACTTCATCTACGCGGAGCCCTCGACGATCACCGGATCGATCGGCGTTTTCGGGATCCTGCCGAGCTTCGAAGGGACGCTCCAGAAGCTCGGGATCGGCGCCGACGGCTTCAAGACGACCCCGCTCTCCGGCGAACCGGACGTGTTCAAGGGGCCGTCGCCGGAAGCCGACATGCTGCTTCAGGCTGGGGTGAATTCCATTTACGGCAAGTTCCTGGGGATCGTCGCGCAATCGCGCCGCAAGTCGCCGGCCGAGATCGATCGGATCGCCCAGGGCCGTGTCTGGGACGGCGGCACTGCGCGGCAACTCGGGCTCGTCGACGGGTTCGGTGGGCTCCGCGAGGCAGTTGAGAAAGCCGGCTCGCTGGCCAAGGTCTCGGATCCGCAGAGCGAGGTGCGCTACCTCGAACAGCCGGTTTCGTTCGAGGACAGGCTGGTGGAGATGCTCGCCAATGACGCGTCCGGCGGGGAGCCGTCCGAGGATGCCTTTGCTGTGCTCGCTCCTCAAACCCGCCTCGTCGACGCGCTGGTCGATCTCCGGTCGGTTCTGTCCGGGCCGCGGATCCAGGTCCGCTGCCTCGAATGTCCGTCGGTAGCGCCGGCGCGAGTGACCAAAGCCGACCTCGGCTTCTTCGCCTCGCTGAAAGCGCTGCTGTTCGGCTAACGCCGTTTCGCGCGCCTAATCGTCAGCGGCAGCATGACGAGCGCAAGCAATGTCGTGACCAGGGCGACGACGGCGAAGCCGATGATCAAGGGGTTGTGGGTGTCCTCGCGAGTCTTGAGGTCCATGATGTGGAGACCCCACATCCAGTCGTAGAAGCGCCAGAAGCGCGTTCGCGTCGCGACGATCTCCCCGCTGCCCGCATCCACGTAGAAGTGCGTGCCGTCGTCCATCTTCACCTGCCACGCGGCAATCGGTCGGCGAAGGTCGAGCGGAGGATGTTCGGGGTCGGTGCGCGACACGGAGGCAACGTCGGCCTTGCCCGTGTAGCGGGCTAGCACTTCCCGCGTTGCGGCGAGCGCTGAGACTTCCGGCAGCCAGCGTCCGGTCGCCGGATCGGCCGCCTTCGCCGCGCCGTCTTCCAGCGCCGCGATCCAGCGGGGCCCCGCGGCGTTCTGCTTCAGTGTCAGCGAGACGATCGGCACCCCGGTCACGTTCGGTGCAACCGGCGCTGAAGTCAGCCGGACCGGCCCCGGATCGCTCAGCAGGTGCGCACCGCGCACCTCCTCGATCGGTCGCACGACCATGACCAGGCCGGATACCACCCAGAAGAGGATTGGCAGGCCGACGATCCAGCCAAGCCAGATGTGCCACCGGCGAAGTTTTGATCTCAGCGCCCCCATCGGAGCGTCTTAAATGTGGATCGGCTTGCCTGTCACGCCCATTGCCGCTTCCTTGAGCGCTTCCGAATGCGTCGGGTGGGCGTGGCACGTGTAAGCGATGTCCTCGCTCGTCGCGCCGAACTCCATCGCCTGCGCCGCCTGGGCGATCATCGTGCCGGCGACGGATGCGATCATCCACACGCCCAGCACGCGGTCGGTCTTGGCGTCGGCAATGACCTTCACGAAGCCGTCCGGCTCCTTGTTGGTCTTGGCGCGGCTGTTGGCGAGCATCGGGAACTTGCCGACCTTCACCTCGCCGTCCTGCTTCGCCTCCTCCTCGGTGAGGCCGACGCCGGCGATTTCGGGATAGGTGTAGACGACGCTCGGGATCACGGCGTGGTTCACGATTCCGGTCTGTCCCGCGATATTCTCCGCGACGGCAATGCCTTCGTCCTCGGCTTTGTGCGCGAGCATCGGGCCGGGCGTTACGTCGCCGATCGCCCAGACGCCGTCGACCCTGGTCCGGAACTCGTGGTCGACCTCGATCTGGCCGCGCTTGTTGAGCTCGAGCCCGATCCTGTCGAGGCCGAGCCCTTCCGTGTTCGGCCTGCGGCCAATCGACACGAGGACGACTTCCGCCTCGATTGTCTCGGAGGCCCCGCTCTTGGCCGGCTCAACGGTGAGCGTGACGCTGTCACCCTTCACCTCGGCCTTCGTGACCTTGGTGCCCATGCGGAACTCGAAGCCCTGCTTCTTGAAGATCTTGTGGGCCTCCTTGCGGACTTCGCCATCCATTCCGGGCAGGATCTCGTCGAGGAACTCGACCACCGTCACCTGCGCCCCCAGGCGCCGCCAGACCGAGCCGAGTTCGAGCCCGATAACCCCGCCGCCGATGACGACCATAGTCTTGGGGACCGAGGGAAGGGCGAGCGCGCCGGTCGAATCCACGATCCGGTGTTTGTCATTGTCGACATCGACGCCCGGAAGCGGCGTCACCGACGAGCCGGTGCCGATAACGACGTTCCTGGCGGTCACGGTGCGATCGCCGACCTTGACCTTGTGGGCGTCCTCGAACGCCGCGCGGCCTTTGAGCCATTCGATCTTGTTCTTCTTGAACAGGAACTCGATTCCGCCGGTCAGCCCCTTGACCGCCGTGTCCTTCGACTCGTGCATGGCGGCCAGATCGACCTCGACACCGCTGGTCTTCACGCCCCATTTGGCGAGCGTCCCGTGCGCGGCTTCCTCGAACAGCTCCGACGCGTGGAGCAGCGCCTTGGACGGGATGCAGCCGACGTTGAGGCAGGTGCCGCCCAGCGTCTCGCGGCTCTCGGCGCAGGCCGTCTTGAGGCCAAGCTGCGCGGCCCGGATCGCCGCGACATAGCCGCCCGGGCCGGAACCGATCACCAGGACGTCGAAATCGTAAGCCTCAGAAGCCATTCCCAACTCCGTTCGCCCTGAGCCTGTCGAAGGGCTGTCTTGTTTCTTCCCGTTCGGCTGAAGAAGGACAGGGCTTCGACAAAGCTCAGCCCGAACGGTCGATTGCCCGCCTCAAAGATCGATGAGCAGCCTGGTCGGGTCCTCGATCGCTTCCTTGACGCGCACGAGGAAGGTGACGGCTTCACGCCCGTCGACCAGGCGGTGGTCGTAGGACAACGCGAGGTACATCATCGGCCGGATGACGACTTGGCCGTCCACCGCGACCGGCCGTTCCTCTATTCGGTGCATGCCCAACACGCCGGACTGCGGGGGGTTGAGGATCGGCGTCGACAGCAGCGAGCCGAATACGCCGCCGTTGGAGATGGTGAACGTGCCGCCCTGCATCTCTTCGATGGTCAGCGTGCCTTCCTTGGCGCGCTTGCCGTAGTCGGCGATGGTCTTCTCGATTTCGGCGAAGCTCATCGCATGGGCGTTACGGACGACCGGAACCACGAGCCCCTTGGGCGCGGAGACCGCGATCGAGACGTCGAGATAGTCGCGATAGACGATCTCGTCGCCCTCGATGCTTGCGTTGACCGCGGGGACATCGCGAACGGCCAGCGCGACCGCCTTCACGAAGAAGCTCATGAAGCCGAGGCGGATGCCGTGCTTCTTCTCGAACAGGTCCTTGTAGCGGCTGCGCGCCTCCATCACCGCCGACATGTCGACGTCGTTGAAGGTCGTCAGCATCGCGGCGGTGTTCTGCGCGTCCTTCAGCCGCTGCGCGATCGTCTGGCGGATGCGCGACATGCGCACGCGCTCTTCCTTGCGCTCGCCGGTCGCCGGCGCGGCTTTGGCGGGGGCGGAGGCCGGGGGCGGGGGCGGTGCCGGGGAAGCCGGAGCCTTGGCCTCGGCCGGCGCGCCCGACTGCTGCGCCTTGGCCGCTGCGAGCACGTCGTCCTTCGTCAGCCGCCCGTCCTTGCCGGTACCCTTGATTCTGGTCGGATCGACATGATGCTCGAGCACGGCCCGGCGAACGGCCGGGGACATCGTCATGATGTGATCGTCGCCGTCACTCGTTTCGGCCGGCTGGTCGCCGGACGAGGTTTCGTCGCCCGGTTTCGGCTCGGGCGCATGCTCGGCGCCGCGGAGCGCGGGGTTCTCCCCGGCGCCGGCCGGGTTCGTCGAAGCCGATGCGGCGCTGGCGCTCGCGCTCTCGTCGATCCTCGCGATCACCGCACCCACCTCGACGCTGTCGCCCTCGTTGACGATGGTCTCGGTGAGGATTCCGGCGACCGGCGACGGGACGTCGACCGTGACCTTGTCCGTCTCGAGGCTCGCGATCGGCTCGTCGGCGGCAACGGCCTCGCCCGCCTTCTTCAACCACTGCGCGAGCGTGCCCTCGGTGATCGATTCCCCAAGCGCCGGGACTTTCACGTCAGTGGCCATGTCACTCCCTTGCTTTACGTTCAGGCGCGCCGAGCGGCCTGCGGCTGTGCCGGGCTGCTATGCCCCAGAGCGTCCGCGATCAAGGCCGCCTGCTCCGAAGCGTGCCGCTTGGCGAGGCCGGTAGCCGGGGAGGCAGAGGCTGCGCGGCCAACATAACGCGGGCGAAGGCGTTCGAACCCGGCTTCCTTAAGGCAGCATTCGAGCAGCGGCTCGACGAAGAACCACGCGCCGTTGTTCTGCGGCTCTTCCTGTGCCCAGACGACCTCGGCCAGCTTGGGCATGCGCTGCAAACGCTTGACCAGCGGTTCCGACGGGAATGGGTAAAGCTGCTCGATCCGGACGATCTCGGTGTCCGTTCCGCCGGCGGAGTCGCGTGCTTCCATCAACTCATAGGACAGCTTGCCGCTGCACAGCACCAGCCGCCGCGTCTCCCCTTGCGCGGGCGGATTGAGGTCGCTGAGGATGCGCATGAAGTGGCTGTCGCCGACGAACTCGTCCATCGTCGACACCGCCAGCTTGTGCCGGAGCAGCGACTTCGGAGTCATGATCACCAGCGGCTTACGGAACGGCCGAAGCAGCTGGCGGCGAAGGATGTGGAAATAGTTGGCCGGGGTCGTGCAGTTCGCGACCTGCATGTTGTCCTCGGCGCACAGCTGCAGGTAGCGCTCCAGCCGCGCCGAGCTGTGCTCCGGCCCCTGCCCTTCGAAGCCGTGCGGAAGCAGCAACACGAGGCCGCTCGCGCGCAACCACTTGGCCTCGCCGCTGGCGATGAACTGGTCGATGATGGTCTGCGCGCCGTTTGCGAAGTCGCCGAATTGCGCTTCCCAGCAGACGAGGGTCTTCGGGTCGGCGAGCGAATAGCCATATTCGAAGCCGAGCACGCCGAATTCGCTGAGCGGTGAATCGCGGACCTCGAACTGCCCGCCCTCGATGCTCGCTATTGGAATATATTTCTGGCCGCTTTGCTGGTCGACCCAGACCGCGTGGCGCTGGCTGAACGTGCCGCGGCCGCTGTCCTGTCCCGACAGGCGCACTGAATGGCCCTCCGCGACCAGCGTCCCGAAGGCCAGCGCTTCGCCGGTCGCCCAGTCGAAACCCTCGCCGCTGTCGAACATCGCCTTCTTGGCGTCGATGATCCGCCCCAGCGTCTTGTGAACGTGAACGTCGCCGGGGACGGTCGTCAGCGCTTCGCCGACCATCAGCAGAAGCTCCTTCGGCACGGCGGTGTTGATGTTGCGGCGTCCGAGCACGGGCTCGCTGGGCTTGCCAAGGCCGCTCCATCGGCCTTCGAACCAGTCCGCCTTGTTGGGGAGGTAACTCGTGGCGGCCTCGAACTCCTCGTTCAGCCGGGCGATATAGGCTTCGCGGTGCGATTCGATCCACTGCTGGTCGACGACGCCTTCCGCGATGAGCCGCTTGCCGTAGATCTCGCTGATCGGAGGGTGCTCGCGAATGGCCGCGTACATCTGCGGCTGCGTGAAGCTCGGCTCGTCGCCCTCGTTGTGCCCGAAGCGGCGATAGCACCACATGTCGATGACGATGTCGCGCCCGAAGGTCTGGCGAAACTCGATCGCCAGCTTGCAGCAGAAGGTTACCGCCTCTGGATCGTCGGCGTTGACGTGGAGGAGCGGCGCCTGGACCGACTTGGCGATGTCCGAAGGATAAGGGGAGGAGCGCGCGAACTGCGGGCTCGTCGTGAATCCGACCTGATTGTTGATGATGAAGTGCAGAGTCCCGCCGGTGCCGTAGCCCGGCAGGCCCGAGAGGCTGAGGCATTCCGCGACCACGCCCTGGCCGGCAAAGGCCGCGTCGCCGTGCAGGAGGATCGGAAGCACCTTCTTGCCGTGCTTGTCGCCCATGAACGTCATGGTCGCGCGGGCCTTGCCGAGCACGACCGGATCCACCGCCTCCAAATGTGACGGGTTCGGAAGAAGCGAGAGGTGGACCCTGATCCCGTCGAATTCGCGGTCCGACGATGTCCCGAGATGGTATTTGACGTCGCCGGAGCCGCCGACATCGGCGGGGTTGGTCGCTCCGCCGGCAAACTCGTGGAAGATCGCGCGGTAAGGCTTGCCCATCACGTTCGACAGCACGTTGAGCCGGCCGCGGTGGGACATCCCGACGTCGATTTCCTCGATGCCCATCAGGCCGCCATATTTGATGACGGCTTCCAGCGCCGGGATCGCGCTTTCGCCGCCGTCGAGGCCGAAGCGCTTGGTGCCCACATATTTGCGGGCGAGGAACGTTTCCCACTGCTCGGCCTCGATGACCTTGGCGAGGATCGCCTGCTTCCCCTCGGGCGTGAACTGCACGGTCTCGTCGAGGCTTTCGATCCGCTCCTGGATGAAGCGGCGCTCCTCCAGGTCGTTGATGTGCATATATTCGACACCGATCGTGCCGCAGTAATCGGCCTGGAGCGCGGCGACGATCTCGCGCACCGTCGCGCGTTCCCGACCGAGCGCGCCGCCGATCCAGATCGGGCGATCGAGGTCGGCGTCGGAAAAGCCGTGATAGGCGGGGGTCAGGTCGGCCGGGATCTCGCTATGGTGAAGGCCGAGCGGATCGAGCCTGGCCGCGAGGTGACCACGCACCCTGTAGGTGCGGATCAGCATCATCGCGCGGATCGAGTCCTCGGCCGCTCGCCTGACCGCATCGGGATCGGCTGACGTAGCGGCAGCTTCTCGGCTCGCGGCTCGCTTCACCGTCTCGATCGTCGCCTGGGTGGGATCGAGGCCGAGATTGATGTCGTCGAGCTCGGCAAGAGGCCAGTTCGGCCGCGCCCAGCTCGGGCCCGGATTGGGTTCAATTAGGATCGGTTGGTCGGCCATGCGTTTTACGCCGCAAGCAGCTCCTTGAGCGTCTTTCCGAGCTCAGATGGGCTTGGGCTCACGGTTATTCCAGCCGCCTCCATGGCCGCGATCTTGCTTTCCGCATCGCCCTTTCCGCCGGAAACGATGGCACCAGCGTGGCCCATTCGGCGCCCCGGAGGAGCGGTTCGGCCGGCAATGAAGCCGACGACAGGCTTTTTCCGGCCACGCCTTGCCTCGTCGGCGAGAAACTCGGCAGCATCTTCCTCCGCGCTGCCGCCGATCTCGCCGATCATGATGATGGATTGCGTTTCATCGTCCGCGAGGAACATCTCCAGCATGTCGATGAACTCCGTACCCTTGACGGGATCGCCGCCGATGCCGACGGCGGTCGACTGGCCGAGCCCCTCGTTTGTCGTCTGGAAGACCGCTTCGTAGGTCAGCGTGCCGGAGCGGCTGACGATGCCGACGCTGCCCTTCTTGAAGATATTGGCCGGCATGATCCCGATCTTGCACTCGTTCGGGGTCAGGACGCCGGGACAGTTCGGCCCGATCAGCCGCGATTTCGAGCCGGACAGAGCGCGCTTCACCTTCACCATGTCGAGCACCGGAATGCCCTCGGTGATCGTGACGATGAGCGGCACCTCGGCGTCGATGGCCTCGAGGATGGAGTCGGCTGCAAAGGGCGGCGGCACGTAAATCACCGATGCGGTGGCGCCCGTGGCCTCGACGGCTTCGGCGACGGTGTTGAACACCGGGAGGCCCAGGTGCTCGGTGCCGCCTTTGGCCGGCGTGACACCGCCGACCATCTTGGTGCCGTAGTCGAGTGCCTGGCGCGTGTGGAACGTGCCGGTTTCGCCCGTCATCCCCTGCGTGATGACCTTGGTTTGGCTGTCGACGAGGATGCTCACGGCCGGCCTTACGCGAGCGAGCTGTCGATGTTCCGGCAGGCGACGAGCAGTTCCTTCACCGCATCGACGCTGACCTGGAAATTGGCCTTGGCTTCGTCCTTGAGGGCGATCTCGACGACCCGCTCCACGCCGCCGGCCCCGATCACACAGGGCACGCCCACATAGAGATCGTCGACGCCGTACTGGCCGGCGAGGTGCGCCGCAGCCGGCAGCACCCGCTTCTTGTCCTTGAGATAGCTCTCCGCCATCGCGATCGCGCTCGTCGCCGGCGCGTAATAAGCGCTTCCGGTCTTGAGCAGGGCGACGATCTCGCCGCCGCCGCCACGCGTCCGCTTGACGATTGCGTCGATCCGCTCCTGCGTGGACCATCCCATGCTGATGAGGTCCGGGATCGGGATGCCGGCAACGGTCGAATATTCCACCACCGGCACCATCGTGTCGCCATGACCGCCGAGCACGAAGGCCGTGACGTCCTCTACGCTCACCTGGAATTCCTCGGCCAGAAAGTGGCGGAACCGCGCGCTGTCGAGAACGCCGGCCATTCCGACGACCATGTTGTGCGGCTGGCCTGAAAATTCGCGCAGCGCCCACACCATGGCGTCCAGCGGGTTGGTGATGCAGATGACGAAGCTGTCGGGCGCGTGGGCCTTGATGCCCTCGCCGACCGCTTTCATGACCTTGAGGTTGATGCCCAAAAGGTCGTCGCGGCTCATGCCAGGCTTGCGCGGGACACCCGCGGTGACGATGCACACGTCGGAACCGGCGATGTCCGCATAATTCGACGTGCCCTTCAGCTTGGCGTCGAAATCGTCGACCGGTGCTGCCTGGGCGATGTCCAGCGCCTTACCTTCCGGAATCCCCTCGGCGATGTCGAAGAGGACGATGTCGCCAAGCTCGCGCATCGCGGCGAGGTGGGCGAGTGTTCCGCCGATCATTCCGGCGCCGATCAACGCGATCTTGCGACGAGCCATTGGGCTGCTTCGAACCTTTCTGTGTGTCGCCGACGAACGTGGGAGTCGGCAGTGGAGCGCGGCGCCCGATTAGCGGGGTGACCCGTGGGGGGCAACCGGCGAGGAGTTTTGAACCTTGCTCCCCGATGAACGAGCGCGAAACGCTCCTGTCCGCCATTCGTTTGTCGCGCCGAACTCGAACCTTTCCGAGGAGAAAATCATGAACAAGCTGATGTTGCTGGCCGGCGCGGCGTTGATCGCGACTGCTCCCGCTGCCGCCAAGCCCGGTTCGCACGGGCACGGGCAGGCCAAGGCCGGCCATGCCCAGAACGTGCATTCGGGCAAGTCGCACAAAATGGCGGCGGGGAAGGCGCACAAGGCAAGCGCCCGCAAGCTGCTCGACCGCGACCGCGACGGACTCGACGATCGCGACGAGGCGCTGGCGCGCAAGTACGGCGGCGCTCTGTGCCCGCCGGGCCTCGCCAAGAAGACTCCGGCGTGCACGCCGCCGGGCCAGGCCAAGCGGCTGTTCCGCGAAGGCCAGCGCGTCGCGCAGAACTATCGCTACACGCCCTATGCCGACATCCCGCTGGTGCTCCGCGACAGATATGACCTCGGCGACCAGTACCGCTACATCTACCGCGACAACGTCATCTACGTGGTCGACCCGCGAACGCGGCTGATCCGGGACATCATCAACGCGGTTCTGTAATCGCTCGACTGGCGGAGGCCGTCGATCTTCGGATCGGCGACCCCGTTACGCAGATCGTCAGCGCGGCGCTTTGTCCGGATCGAGATTGACGGAATTGCTCTCGGCGTCGCCGACCCCATTCTCGTCGATGTTGGCGAGTGTGTCTGGCGCAGCATCGAGCATCCGCGCCGCTTCGTCGAGCTGACGGTTTTCCTCCGCCGAGGGCGCTGAAGGTTCGCCGCAACCGGCGAGCAGGAGCGCCAATAGAAAAGGGCCGCACGCCAGCGATGGCATGCGGCCCCTCGTCATTCCGGAGAATGCCTTAGTGAGTTGCGTTGTCGGCAGCGTTGGCGACTGCTTCGCCCGCGTTCTCGACCGCCTCACCGGCGTTGTCGATCGCGTTGCTGGCGGCGTCGAGCGCGTTGCCGGCCGCGTTTTCGGTGTCGTTCATCGACGCGTTCACGTCACTGTCGGCCGCGTTCTCGTACGTGTCGTTGGCAGCCATGTTGTTGGCGTCATTGTTCTTCGCGCAGCCGGCAAGGCCGAGCGCGAGGACCGCAACGGTCACTGCAACTTTCTTCATGATCGTTCCACTCCCTCAGTCAGCCCCCTTTAGGGCGTTGGGCTCGGCCTGCCGCGCGAATCGCGCAGGCCAGCGGGGGCCATTACAGGGGCGACGCGCCACGCGCAATTGTTCCGGCGCCCATCCTGCCTCCACGCGCCGTCCCAGCGCGCGGCCGGGCCGCCGGACTTTCGTTTGACGATATAAAGAATTCTTTATATGCCGCACGGAGCATGATCACGCTCCCTCTAGCTGACCGGTTCCAGGCGCTGTCCGACCCTACTCGGCTGCGGATTCTCGCGCTTCTGGCGCGGATGGAGCTGTCGGTGGGCGAGCTCGCGCAGTTGCTAGGCCAGAGCCAGCCGCGGGTGTCGCGGCATGTTCGCATCCTCGCCGACGCCGGTATCGTCGACCGCCGCAAAGAAGGCAGCTGGGTGTTCCTCGCGGTATCCGATCCGGAGCGGACCGAACCGCTGCTCCGCCTGGTCGAAGCGTGGAGCGATGCCGCGACGCAATCCGTATTCGACGACGATTCCGCGAGGCTGGATGCCGTTCGTGCCGACCGCGCCGAGGCTGCAGCGCGCTATTTCGCTGCCCAGGCGGATGTCTGGGATTCAATCCGCTCCCTCCACGTGGCCGAGGAGGAGGTGGAGCACGCCATCGAGCGAGCGCTCGGCCGGCGCGCGCTGGGGACGCTGATCGATATCGGCACCGGCACCGGCCGCATGATCGAACTTTTCGGTCCGCGCGCCACTCAAGCGATAGGCATCGATCGCTCGTCCGAGATGCTCCGCCTGGCGCGGGCGAAGCTGGAATCGGCGGGCGTCGCCTCCAGCCTTCGTCAGGGCGACATGTACGCGCTTCCATTCGACGACGACTTCGCCGACTGCGCGATCCTTCACCAGGTCCTTCATTATGCGCACGCGCCCGCCGATGCGATCGCGGAAGCGGCTCGCGTGCTCGCCCCGGCCGGCACTCTGCTGGTGGTCGATTTCGCCGCGCATGAGCGCGAGGAGCTGCGCACTCGCGATGCGCACATGCGGCTCGGCTTCGCGGACGAGGTGATGGCCGGCTGGTTCGCTTCCGCGGGGCTCGATCTCGACCATGTCGAGCATCTCGAAGGCGGGGAGCTCACCGTCACCCTTTGGCGCGGGTCGAAAGCCGGCGTGCGCAGGAGGAAGGCCGCGTGAACGCTCTCGACCGTATCGGCCGCCGCGAACCTCTGTTTGAGCAGGCTCGGGGCAACATTCGCGTCAGCTTCGAATTCTTCCCGCCGAAGACGGAAACGATGGCGGACACTCTGTGGCAGTCGATCCAGACGCTCGCGCCGCTCGAGCCGCGTTTCGTCTCGGTGACATATGGCGCGGGCGGCTCGACGCGCGAGCGGACGCACGCGACCGTCGAGCGGATCCTCAAGGAAACGCCGCTTACCCCTGCCGCGCACCTCACCTGCGTCGGAGCGAGCCGCGGCGAGGTCGACGAGGTTGCGCGCGAATATTGGGAGCTTGGAGTTCGCAACATCGTCGCGCTTCGCGGCGATCCCCCGGAGCCGGGGGCCAAATACCAGCCTCACCCCGAGGGCTATCGCGACGCCGCCGAGCTGGTCGCGGGCCTCAAGAAGGTGGCGCCGTTCGACATCTCCGTCGCCGCTTATCCGGAAGTGCATCCGGATTCCTCGACGCGGCGGTTCGACCTTGAAAACCTGAAGCGGAAGATCGATGCCGGGGCGGACAGGGCAATCAGCCAGTTCTTCTTCTCCGCCGAATGCTTCTTCCGCTTCCAGGACGAGGCCGCCGCCGCGGGGATCGACGTCGAAATCGTCCCCGGAATCCTGCCGGTGTCCAACGTCGCGACGACGCGGCGTTTCGCGCAGACCTGCGGCGCGTCCATTCCCGGCTGGCTGAACGACCTGTTCGAAGGGCTCGACGACCTTCCGTCCGCCCGGCAGCTGATCGCGGCGACGGTCGCCGCCGAGCTGTGCGGCCAGCTCTACGCCGGCGGCGTCCGCTGCTTCCACTTCTACACCTTGAATCGCGCCGAGCTCAGCTACGCGATCTGTCATCTTCTCGGAGTACGAGCCAAATGAATGCCGCTGCTGACTTCAGGGCCGAAGCCGCCCGGCGCATCCTTATCAAGGACGGCCCTTACGGTACCGGCGTCCAGGCACAGAAGCTCGCGCCCGACGCCTATTGCGGCGGGCTCGACCTGATGAAGGATCAGAAGGGCAACAACGACCTCCTCAACCTTACGCAGCCGGATGTGGTGCGCTCGATCTGCTCTGCCTTCGCCGACGCCGGCGCGGACCTGCTCGCCACCAACACCTTCAACGCGAACCGCATCAGCCAGGCCGACTACGGCGCGGAGCATCTTGTAGGCGATATCAATCGCGCGGCGGCGCGGCTCACGCGCGAGGTCGCGGACCGCTCTTCGGCGCAGGACGGCAAGCCCCGCTGGGTCGCCGGAGCGATCGGGCCGACCAACAAGACGCTGTCGCTGTCGCCGGACGTCAACGACCCTGCCTTCCGCGAGGTCGATTTCGACGACGTCAAGGCGGTCTATCGCGAGCAGGTCGACACCCTCGTCGAGGGTGGCGTCGATTTCATCCTTGTCGAGACCGTGTTCGACACGCTCAACGCCAAGGCCGCGATCATGGCCACGCTCGAAGCGGGCGAGGCGCTCGGTCGCGAGCTTCCGCTGATGGTATCGATGACGCTCACCGACCTCAGCGGCCGTAACCTGTCCGGGCATACGGTCGAGGCGTTCTGGGCGACCGTCCGCCACGCCAGGCCGCTGACCATCGGCCTCAACTGCTCTTTCGGCGCAGCCCAGCTTCGCCCGCACCTCGCCGCCTTGTCAGCGACCGCCGACGCATTGGTCATGGCCTATCCGAACGCCGGCCTTCCGAACGAGCTTGGCGAATATGACGAGGCTGCCGCCGAGACTGCAGTGCAGGTTGCGGAGTGGTTGCAGGACGGCCTTATCAACATTGTCGGCGGCTGCTGCGGGACGACGCCGGCGCACATCGCCGCCATCGCCGGCGTCGCTGCCGGCAAGCCGCCGCGCAAGCTGCCCTCCGCGCGCCGTGACACCCTGCTCGCCGGGCTCGAGCCTATGGTGATCGCCGCGTGAACAAGGTCGCTGAAGTCATTGCCGAGCCAGAAGCGGCGGTACCCGCCGCCGGAGCCCGATTCGTCAACGTCGGCGAGCGGACCAACGTCACCGGATCGGCGAGGTTTAAGAAGCTGATCCTCGCCGGCGATTACGACGCCGCTGTCGAAGTCGCCCGCCAGCAGGTGGAGAACGGCGCGCAGATCATCGACGTCAACATGGACGAGGCGCTGCTCGATTCCGAACAGGCGATGACGATCTTCCTCAAGCGCATCGCCGCCGAGCCGGACATCGCCCGCGTTCCGGTCATGATCGACAGCTCGAAGTGGAGCGTGATCGAGGCCGGCCTGAAGTGCGTTTCCGGCAAGCCGATCGTCAATTCGATCAGCATGAAGGAAGGCGAGGGGCCGTTCCTTGAGCTGGCGCGCAAGTGCCGGGCCTATGGCGCGGCGGTCGTCGTCATGGCGTTCGACGAGGTCGGCCAGGCCGACACCAAGGAGCGCAAGGTCGAGATTTGCGAGCGCGCCTATAAGCTGCTCGTCGCCGACGGGACCGATCCCCACGACATCATCTTCGATCCGAACATCTTCGCGGTTGCTACCGGCATCGAGGAGCACCGCCGCTACGCGCTCGATTTCATCGAGGCGACGAGCGAGATTCGGACGCGCTGCCCCGGCGCCCATATTTCCGGCGGCCTGTCGAATCTCAGCTTCTCGTTCCGCGGCAACGAGCCCGTGCGCCGCGCGATGCACAGCATCTTCCTCTACCACGCGATTCCCGCGGGCATGGACATGGGCATCGTCAACGCCGGTCAGCTGGACGTCTACGACACGATCGACCCGGAGCTCCGCGAAGCCTGCGAAGACGTGATCCTCGATCGCCGCGAGGACGCGACCGAGCGGCTCGTCGACCTCGCCGAGAAATACAAGGGTACCGACGCAGCCCAGGAGAAGGCCGCCGCAGAATGGCGGTCGCTGCCCGTGGGCGAGCGCCTGTCCTACGCGCTCGTCAAGGGCATCGACGCCCATATCCTGGACGACACGGAGGAAGCGCGCCTGCAAGTGGCGGAAAATGGCGGGCGCCCGATCGAAGTTATCGAAGGGCCGCTGATGGACGGTATGAACGTCGTCGGCGACCTGTTCGGCGCGGGCAAGATGTTCCTCCCCCAGGTCGTCAAGTCGGCGCGCGTGATGAAAAAGGCCGTCGCCCACCTGATCCCCTTCATCGAGAAGGAGAAGGAGGAGAAGGGGATCACGCAGGGCAAGGGCAAGGTCGTGATGGCTACCGTCAAGGGCGACGTCCACGACATCGGCAAGAACATCGTCGGCGTGGTCCTGCAGTGCAACGGCTTCGAGGTCATCGACCTTGGCGTGATGGTGCCGTGGCAGGACATCCTCAAATGCGCCAACGACAACCAGGCGGACATGATCGGCCTGTCCGGGCTCATCACGCCCTCGCTCGATGAGATGGTGACAGTGGCGGGCGAAATGCAGCGGCTCGGGCTCAGCACGCCGCTACTGATCGGCGGAGCGACGACGAGCAAGGCGCATACCGCGCTGCGGATCGACCCCGCCTATGAAGGACCGGTCATCCACGTGCTCGACGCCAGCCGCGCGGTCGGCGTCGCATCCGCGATCGTCTCGGACACGCAGCGCGAGCCGCTGATCGCCACCACGGCGGACGACTATGACAAGCTCCGCAAATCGCGCGAGCGCAGCGGCCAGAGCGAGCTTTCGAGCCTCGACGACGCGCGGGCGAACGCTTTTCCATTCGATCCTTCGGGCCAGGCGCCCGCGCCGCAATATCCCGGGCTTCATCACATCGGCGAATGGCCGCTTGCCGACCTCCGCGCGTCGATCGACTGGACGCCGTTTTTCCGCGCCTGGGAGCTTGCCGGCAATTACCCCGCGATCCTCGAGGATGAAGTCGTCGGCGAAACTGCGACGAACCTCTTCAATGACGCGCAGAAAATGCTCGACCAGCTGATCGCCGAGCGCTGGGTGACGCCGAAGGCCACGGTCGGCCTGTGGCGCTGCAAGCGCGAGGGCGACGACATCCTCGTCCTCGCCGGGAACGACTGGACCCGGCTTCCGATGCTTCGCCAGCAGGTGAAGAAGCGCGAGGGTCGGCCCAACATGTGCCTGGCCGATTTCATCAATCCCCAAGGCGAGGACTGGATGGGCGGTTTCGCCGTCGGAATCCACGGGCTCGAGGCGCACCTCGAACGGTTCAAGGCCGAGCATGACGATTATTCCGACATCCTGCTGAAAGCGCTGGCCGACCGGCTCGCCGAGAGCTTCGCGGAAGTGCTTCACGCGGAAGTCCGCAACCGTCTGTGGGGTTATGCGGAAGAGCATCTTTCGAACGAGCAGCTTATCCGCGAGAAATATGAAGGAATCCGGCCGGCGCCGGGCTATCCGGCCTGTCCTGATCACAGCCTGAAGCCGATGCTGTTCAAGATGCTCGGCGGCAATCCGGGCGAGGTCGTGCTCACCGAGAATTTCGCGATGCTTCCGACCTCGGCGGTCTCGGGCTTCTATTTCGCGCACCGCGACAGCCAATATTTCGGCGTCGCGCGGATCGGCCGCGACCAGCTCGAGGAATATGCCGGCCGCCGCGGCGTTTCGGTCGACCAGGCGGAGCGCTGGCTGCGGCCGAATTTGGACTGAGCCGTTTCGTCATTGCGAGCGTAGCGAAGCAATCCAGCTGATAAGTACAACTGGATTGCTTCGTCGCTTCGCTCCTCGCAATGACGGCGTGATGCTTCCGCGCCTCCTGATCCTGCTCGCACTGCTCCTCGCGCCGACGCTCGCGGACGCGCGCGGCATCGACCCGCAGCTGGTCGCCGAAGGACCGGCTCCCGCAGGCGGGGAGGTCGAGCTCGCGATCCTCATGCACACCAAGCCCGGGTGGCACGGCTATTGGCTCAATCCGGGCGATGCCGGCCTGCCGATGAAGGTGGAATGGCAGCTTCCCCCGGGCTGGTCGGCGGGCGAGCTTCGCTATCCGGTGCCGACGCGGCTCACGATCGCGGGCCTGATGAACTACGTTTACGAGCGCGATTATGCGGTGCTGGTTCGCCTGAAGGCGCCCGCGAATGCCAGCGGCGCGGTGCCGGTCCGCGCGAAGGCCCAGTGGCTCGCCTGCACCGACAAGATCTGCGTGCCCGAAAGCGGCGACCTGTCGCTCGACCTGCCCGTGGGGACCGGAACCCCGAACCGCGCGCAGTTCGATCGCTGGCGGCAGGCGCTGCCGCGACCGCTCGCCAGCCGCGCGCAATTCGAAATTGCCGGCGACGTCATCCGCGTCGGCATCCCGCTTCCCGTCGATGTGAAGGTCGAAAAGCCATACTTCTTTCCTGCCACCGACGGCGGGGTAGACTATGCGAGCGAGCAGCGATTCAGCCGCAATGGCGATCTGCTGATCGGGGAGCTTCCGAGGGGCAAGAGCCAGCCGCAGCGCCTGACAGGCGTGCTTTCGCTCGGCGATGGGCGCGGGCTCGAGGTCGAGGCGACGGCTGGTCCGGTGCCTCGGGGTGGCGGCCCGATCGGCGACATCGGCGGCAGCGCGCTGCTGTGGGCGGTGCTCGGTGCGGTGGCTGGCGGCATCCTGCTCAATCTGATGCCGTGCGTGTTCCCGATCCTTGCGCTCAAGGCACTTCACCTCGCACGCAGCGGCGGCGAGGCCAGGCATGCGCGCCGGGATGCGCTCGCTTATGCCGCGGGCGCGATAATCGGTACCGGCGCACTCGGCGTCGCTTTGCTCGCGATCCGCGCCGGCGGCAGCGCCGCGGGCTGGGCATTCCAGCTCCAGGATCCGCGGACGATCATGCTCCTGCTTCTTCTCGCGACGGCGATCACCGCGAACCTTGTCGGCCTCTTCTCGCTTCCGGCCGTAGCGGGCGGGACGCGGCCCACGCGAAGCTTCGGCACGGGCGCGCTCGCCGCATTCGTCGCAACGCCCTGCGCCGGGCCGTTCCTCGGGGCCGCGCTCGGCACGGCGCTGCTGTTGCCGCTCGCGGGTTCGGTCCTCGTGTTCGCGGCGCTTGGGCTAGGGCTGGCGCTGCCCTTCGTCGCAGTGGCCTTCCTGCCGGGCCTCAGGAGACGCCTTCCGGCCCCTGGACCGTGGATGCAGCGGCTGCAGCGGTTCCTGGCGATCCCCATGGGCGCGACGGCCGTCGCGGCGCTGTGGCTTTTGTATCGGCAGGCGGGCGAACAGGCGCTGTGGGTCGGCATAGCCGCTGTCGCGATCCTCATGATTGCGCTTGCGATCCTCGGCCGAAGCCAGCGGGCAGGTCGTGCGACGCCGCTGTTCGCGCTCGGCCTTGCCGCGGCCTGTGTCGTTGCGGCCGTCACTCTGGCACCCGTCAGCACCCCGACTTCAACGGCGCAGGACGCCGGCGCGTGGAGCGAAGCGGCGGTCCAGCGCGCCGTCGCACAAGGCCGTCCGGTGTTCGTCTATTTCACCGCGGACTGGTGCCTCACGTGCAAGGTCAACGAGGCCGCTGCGATCGACCGCAAGCCGGTGCGCGACGCGTTCGATGCGGCCGGCGTCCAGGTCCTCGCGGGGGACTGGACCAACGGCGACCCCGAGATCACCCGCTTCCTCGAAGGCCGCGGCCGCGCGGGTGTGCCGCTCTATCTCTGGTACCGTCCCGGCGCGGCTGAGCCCGAGGAGCTTCCGCAGGTCCTCACTCCCGCGATGCTCATTTCCCGCGCTCGCCGCCCGCGCCCGTAGCGCGCGTCCAAACCCTCTTTCCCGCGACCCACGTCTCTTCGACCTGCGTACGTGCGAGCAATTGCGGATCGACCTTGGTCGGATCGCGGTCGATAAGGATGAAGTCGGCCCATTTGCCCGGCTCCAGCGACCCGATCTTCGTCTCCGCGAAGCCGGCATAGGCCGCGTCGCGCGTGAAGGCAGCAAGCGCCTGCTCGAAGGTCAGTCGCTCGGACGGGATCCAGCCGCCCGGAGGTTGCCCTTCCATGTCCTGGCGGCTGACCGCGGCGCCGAGGCCCGGGAAAGGATTCGGCGATTCCACCGGGAAGTCCGAGCCGAAGGCGAGCCTGGCTCCGGCCTTCAGCATCGATTGCCACGCATAGGCGCCCTTGAGCCGGTCAGGACCCAGTCTCTTCTCCGCCATCAGCCGGTCGCTGGTCTGGTGCGTCGGCTGCATCGAGGCGATGATCCCCGCCTTGCCGATGCGCGCGATGTCGGCCGGGTCGACGACCTGCGCATGCTCGATCCGCCAGCGGCGATCCCCCGCATAGCGTGTGTTCAGCCATTCATAGGTCGCAATCACCTGCGCGTTGGCGGCATCGCCGATTGCATGCACCGCGACCTGGAGGCCCTTTGCGGCCGCCTCGTCGGCCTTGGCGCGTAGCTCCTCGTCCTTGAGGAACTGGAGGCCGCGCGTGTCCGGCTTGTCGGCATAGGGCTGCTTCAGCCACGCGCCGCGGGAGCCAAGCGCTCCGTCCGCGTAAAGCTTGATTCCGGCCATGCGGAGCCGGTCCCCATAGAGCCACGGCGTCGGCCCCGTCGGCACGATCCTGCGCATGTTCCCCACGTCGAGCGCATAGCTCATGATCCGCACCTGCAGGCGGCGCACGTCGCCGGCCCGCCGGTAGGTGTCCCAGGCCGCGACGTCGGTGCCCATGTCGCCCGCCGCCGTCACTCCGAAGCCGAGCAGGATCTGCTGCGCGTTGGCGAGCGCGGAATCGAGCTGGGCCTTTGTCGCGGCCGGCACCTTGGCTCCGACGAGCTCGGTCGCGGCATCGACCAGCAACCCGGTCGGCCTGCCGCCCGAATCCCGCTCGATCTTGCCTCCGACCGGATCCTTCGTCGCGGAGTCGATTCCGGCGGCCTTCAGCGCCGCGCCATTGGCGACCACCGCATGGCCGTCGACCCGCTCGAGCAGCACCGGCCGGTCGCTGACCACCGCATCGAGATCGGCGGCGGTCGGGAATCGCGATTGCGGCCACAGCTCCTGGTTCCAGCCGCGTCCGACAATCCACGCCTCGTCGGGATGCGCCTCGGCATAGGCCTTCAATCGCTGCTGCAGCTCCTGGAGCGATGCCGACCCCGTGACGTCGAGCTGCAGCGATTGCAGGCCCAGGCCGATCACATGGCCGTGCGCGTCGATCAGTCCGGGCAGCAGCGTCCGCCCGCCCCCGTCGACCGACGCCGTTATGCCGGCGAGCCGCACCAGGTCCGGATTTTCGATCACCTGCCGGACTTTGCCGTCGTTGCCGATGACGAGGCCGCCGAAATGCTGGAGCGTGCCGTCGGCGCCGACCTGGATTCCGTTGACGTTGTGGATGAGCGTGTCCGCGAACGCGGGCGAGGCGAGCAGCGCAGCGGCGAGCGCGAGGAGGCGTTTCTTCATGGCGGATGCATAGCATTGTCGCCGGTCAGGTGAACCGCTACGCCGCCAGCGCAATGACCACCGCCCCCACGATCGACGACATCCGCGCGGCTGCAGAGCGCATCAAAGGGGCTGTCGTCCGCACGCCGATGCTCAAGAGTCGGACATTGTCCGAGCTCATCGGCGCTGAGGTCTGGCTGAAGTTCGAAAACCTGCAATTCACTTCGGCCTACAAGGAACGCGGCGCGCTCAACAAGCTTCTGCAGCTCACCGGTGATGAGCGGGGAAAAGGCGTCATCACGGCGTCTGCCGGAAACCATGCGCAGGCGGTCGCCTATCACGCAAAGCGGTTGGGCATTCCGGCGACGATCGTCATGCCGGAGCCGACGCCGACGGTGAAGGTCAGCCAGACGCAGGGCCATGGCGCGACCGTCATCCTCCATGGCGCGATGTTCGACGATGCTTATGCGAAGGCTCGCGAGCTGGAGGCGGAACAGGGCCTGGTCTTCGTCCACCCCTTCGACGACGCGCAGGTGATCGCGGGCCAGGGAACGCTCGCGCTCGAGATGTTCGAGGATGCGCCGGATCTCGATACGTTGTGCATCCCCGTCGGCGGCGGCGGCCTCCTGTCTGGAGTCGCCATCGGCGCACGCGCGCTCAAGCCCGACGTGACCCTCTACGGAGTCGAGGCCGAGCTCTACCCGTCGATGAAATGCGCCATCGAGGGGTGCAGTCTCGCCGTCGGGGGTGACACGCTCGCGGAAGGCATCGCGGTCAAGAAGCCCGGCGAATTGACCTCGCAAATCCTGCGCGAGCTAATCGACGAAATCCTGCTCGTTGCGGAGCGCGACCTCGAGCACGCGGTGGCGCTGCTGGTGACCGTGGAGAAATCGGTCGTGGAAGGGGCAGGAGCCGCGGGCCTCGCGGCGATGCTTGCGCAGAAGGAACGCTTCGCCGGCCGCAAGGTCGCGACCGTGCTCTGCGGCGGCAATATCGACACGCATTTGCTCGCCAACGTGCTTGTGCGCGAGCTCGTCCGGACCGGCCGGATCGCTCGCCTCCGCGTCGCGGTCCAGGACCAGCCGGGCGCGCTCGCCGCCATCACCGCGAAGTTCCAGCAGGCCGGCGTCAACATCATCGAAATCCGCCACAGCCGCATCTTCACCGCTCTTCCGGCCAAGGACACGGTGATCGAGGTCGAGTGCGAAGCGCGGGATTCCGCCGCGATCGACCAGGTCGAGCGGATGCTCCAGGACGCCGGCTTCGACGTCGACCGGGCCTCGCTCGATTAGCTTCGCGTCCCTTTCCGGGACAGCGTTTCGACGAATGGCGTAACAGGCCGCCACCAACTCTTTTCAAGCGCGTTTACCAGTCGCATAAACACGGCTGAAACCATGAGCGCACCTTTCCGCTTCCCAAAGTTCTTCGTGACCAACCCTTCGCCGTGCCCGTACCTGCCGGGGAAGGTGGAGCGGAAAGTGTTCACCGAGCTCAGCGGCCGTAACGCCAGCGAGCTCAACGAGGCGCTCGGGCGCATCGGCTTCCGCCGAAGCCAGTCCGTCGCCTACCGGCCGAGCTGCGTCGAGTGCACCGCCTGCGTTTCCGTTCGTGTGGTCGCGCCGGAGTTCGATGCCAACGGCACCCAGCGCAAGATCCTCCGCCGCCATGCGGACCTCGAAGTCGCCGCCTGCAAACCGTGGACGACCGAGGAGCAATATGCGCTGCTTCGCCGCTACCTCGCTATCCGCCACCCGGGCGGCGGGATGGCGGAAATGGACGAGACCGACTTCGCCGACATGGTCGAGCAGACGCCGGTGCGGACGTACATGATCGAATATCGCGAGCCCTCGAAGAACGGCCGACCCGGCAAGCTGGTCGGCTGCTGCCTGTCGGATCATCAGAACGATGGCCTCTCGATGATCTACAGCTTCTTCGACGTCGGCCCCGACGCTCGGAAGGGCCTCGGCACCTTCATCATCCTCGACCATATCGTCCGCGCGGCGCGCGCGGGGCTGCCCTACGTCTACCTCGGCTATTGGGTCGAAGGCTCGAAGCGCATGCACTACAAGACGCGCTTCAGGCCGCTCGAACGGCTCGGCCGCGACGGCTGGCGCCGGCTGGGCGAGGAGGACAAGGGCGATCCAGCCGCAATCGCGCTCCCGTTCCGCCGCGAGCGACGCCGGCTGACCATCGACGCATAGAAAAAGGCGGAGCCTTTCGGCCCCGCCTCAATCCACCCCCTGATCCTTATCCTTTCAGGCGACAGCCGCTTCCGGCTCCGGCTCTGAAACCTCGTCCGGGTCGCGAAGCACATAGCCGCGTCCCCAGACGGTCTCGATGTAGTTGGCGCCGCCGCATGCAAGGCTGAGCTTCTTGCGCAGCTTGCAGATGAAGACGTCGATGATCTTGAGCTCCGGCTCGTCCATTCCGCCATAGAGATGGTTGAGGAACATCTCCTTGGTCAGCGTCGTGCCCTTGCGGAGCGAAAGCAGCTCCAGCATCGCATATTCCTTGCCGGTCAGGTGCACCCGGGCCCCGTCGACCTCGACCGTCTTGGCGTCGAGGTTCACGGCGAGCTTGCCGGTGCGGATGACCGATTGCGAATGGCCCTTCGAGCGGCGCACGATCGCGTGGATGCGCGCGACCAGCTCGTCGCGGTGGAACGGCTTCGTCACATAATCGTCGGCGCCGAACCCGAGCGCGCGAACCTTGGAATCCATCTCGCCGATGCCCGACAGGATCAGGACCGGCGTCGAGACCTTCGCCGTCCGAACCTTCTTCAGCACGTCGTAGCCGTGCATGTCGGGCAGGTTCAGGTCCAGCAGGATGATGTCGTAATCGTAGAGCTTCGCGAGATCGAGGCCTTCCTCGCCCAGGTCGGTCGTATAGACATTGAAGCCTTCCGTACCGAGCATGAGCTCGATGCTCTTGGCCGTGGTCGGCTCGTCTTCGATCAGCAGCACGCGCATCGCTGGTTCCCCCGTTCGCGGCCGAGAACGTAAATCGCTCTTAACGGCCTTGAAGCGTCCATTAACCATTCGAGGGATGAAGGCAAAAGGTTAATAAAGCGTAACAGGCTGGAATCCTTTGATTCGTTGCGAAGGAGTCACAGAATAGTCCACATGGCCAACGCACGCCGAGCAGGAGAGGCTCAGATTTCTCAGTCCGAAATGGCGCAAGAAAGTCTCGCCGAGCGCGTGCTCTTCGTCGACGCCGAAGCAATCGTGATCGACAAGCCGGCCGGGCTCCCGGTGGACACCCCGAGGCGCGGCGGGGAGTCGGTCGAATCCCGCTTGTCCGAGCTTCGCCTCGGCTTCCGCAGCAATCCGGTCCCAATGCACCGGCTCGACCAGGACACGTCAGGGTGCCTGCTGTTTGGTCGCAACGCGCGCGCCCGCGCGTCGCTGCAGCAGCTGTTCGAAGCGCGCCGTGTCAGCAAGCATTATCTTGCGGTGGTCGCCGCCGAAATCGACGAGGAAGCCGGGACCATCGACCTTCCGCTAGGCAAGACGTCGAGCGCCGAAGCCGGTTGGCGGATTATCCATGATCCCGCGGGCAAGCAGGCGGTGACCAGCTGGCGGCGAATTTCGATTCGTGACGGTCAGACCCTCGTCGAATTCACGCCGGTCACCGGGCGCACCCATCAGATCCGCGCCCACGCGCGCGAGGCCTTTGGCCGGGGCATCGTCGGCGACCGCGTCTACGGGGTACCCGGTGGACCGATGCTCCTTCACGCCTCGCGCCTGATAGTGCCGCGCGAAGCGCGAACCTTGATCGACGTCACTGCGCCGCTTCCCGAGCGGTTCGGGGAGTGGCGCGGTGAAGCCTGACGAGGTGCACATTCCCGAAGAAGCGCTTAGCGAAACCTTCCTCGCCGCGACCGGTCCCGGTGGCCAGAATGTCAACAAGGTCGCCACTGCGGTCCAGCTCAGGGTCGATCTGTCGCTGCTCGGCCTCGACGAAGGTCCGATGGAGCGACTGAAGCGGATCGCCGGCTCGCGCGTGACAGGCGCGGGCGACCTCCTGATCACCGCGCGCCGCTTTCGCACGCAGGACGCGAACCGCGAGGATGCGCGGCGCCGGCTGGCGGAAATGATTGCCGAGGCCCATATCGTCCAGGCGAAACGCAAGCCGACGCGGCCGAGCCGCGCGGCCAGGGCAAAGCGCGTGGATGCGAAGAAGCAGCGAAGCGCGGTAAAGCGCGGCCGCGGGAAAGTGGCGGAGTTCTGATCCGTCATTGCGGGCGAAGCGGAGGAATCCAGGACTGGATCGCCGCGTCGCTTCGCTCCTCGCGATGACGAGGGAGAGAAGGTGTACGACTTCAAGATTACCGCCGCCGATAAGGCCACGCTCTACCGCGACGTCGCGCAGGCGCTCGAAGCGCTGATCGGCGATGAGGCCGATCCCGTGGCCAACATGGCCAATGCAGCGGCACTGATCTGGGAATCGCTGCCCGACCTCAACTGGGCGGGTTTCTATCGCAATGTCGGCGGAGAGCTTGTGGTGGGCCCGTTTCAGGGCCGGCCGGCGTGCATCCGAATCCCGTTCGGCACCGGCGTCTGCGGCGTGGCGGCCGAAACCCGGCAGGTGCAGCGTGTCGATGACGTCAACGCCTTCCCGACTCACATTGCCTGCGACTCGGCCTCCGCGAGCGAGATCGTCGTCCCGATCGTTCGCGACAGCGAGCTGGTCGCGGTGCTCGACCTCGACAGCCCGACTCCGGCGCGTTTCACCCAAGAGGACGAAGCGGGCTGCGTCGCGCTTTGCGAGATCCTCGCGCGCGCGCTCTAGAAACGTTTAGAGCTTGCGGCCGGTGATTCGCGAAATCTCGCGCTTCACATGCTCGTTGACGATCGTCGGCAAATGCTCGTCGAGCCATTCCTTGAGGATCGGGCGAAGCATTTCGCGCACCATCTCTTCCAGCGGATTGACCGTGGGCGGCGGCGGCACGGTGGCCGCGAGGCTGCTCAGCTCCTCAAGGGAATGACGCGTGGTTTCCGCCGTCTCTTCGTCGAGCAGCGGCGGCCCGAGGTCTGGCGCGGGTACGGAAACGGGCTGGTCCAGTTCCAGGATATCTTCTTCTTCGGCTTCGCCGATTTCAGCCTCGCCGTGCTGCTCTTCGGCGTCGCCGACCGCAGAGCGCAACTCCTTCTCTTCGGCGATCACCTTTTTGATCGACGCGAGTATGTCTTCCATCGAGGGTTCGCGACCGGGTGACTGCATGGCGCGGATAATCGCCTAACGCGGCTGCGAAGTCACCCCTGGAGGCGGCGGAACCACGGGACCGCCTTCTGCCGGCGTCACCGTTCGTGTCGCGACGGGCAAGTGGCGAGGGTCGCTCGACCAGTCGAACCAGTTGTTGGCGACGCGCCGGTAATTGCCGAGCGGGTCGTAAAGCGGCCCGCCGTCAAGCCCCAGATCCTGCGCCTCCGCCTGGCCCATCGCGTTCAGAAGCTGGAAACCCGCGACATATTGGTCGCGCTTCGCGGTCACCAGCGAGACCTGCGAATTGAGGAGCTCCTGCTCGGCGTTGAGGACGTCGAGGACGGTGCGCGTTCCCACGGACCGCTCCGCGCGCGCGCCCTCCAGCGCCAGCTCGTTGGCCTCCATCGCCACCTGGTTCGCGGCGATCGCGTTCGTCGCCGCCTGGTAGGTGGCGAAGGCCGAGCGGACGTTGGCAACGACCGAGCGCTCGGTGCCGATCGCCTGCTCCAGAGTCTGGCCCTCAACGGCCTGCGCCTGGCGGATTCGGGCAGCGGGCTCGCCGCCCTGGTAGATCGGGATGTTCGCGGAAACGCCGATCGACGTCGCGGTGCCCGACCGGTCGAACCCGTTGGTGCTGCCGGTCACCTGGTTGATATAGTCGCCCGACGCGACGCCGGAGACGGTCGGCAGCCGCTGCGCACGCGCAACGTTGACGTCGAGACCCGCCGCTCGCGCCTGCAAATTGCCGGCGGCGATGTCGGGATTGTTGACGAGTGCGATCCGCACCGCCTCGTCGGGAGTTGCCGGAAGCGGTGGAAGGGGCGGCGGCGGCGCCAGCTGGTCGGGCGGATGCCCGATCACGCGGCGGTATTCCTGCTCGCTCGCGGCGAGGCGCCCCTCGGCGGTCGCGAGATTGGCGCGACCGAGCTGAAGACGCGCTTCGGACTGCGCAACGTCGGTGCGCGTGACGTCGCCGATCTCGAAGCGATCGCGCGTCGCGTCGAGGTTCGTCTGCAGCACGCGGATGTTGTTCTGGTTGAGCTCGACGATCGCCCGATCGCGGATCACGTCCATGTAGGCGGCGACCGCGGCGGTAAAGACGTCGCCCTCGACGGCGCGAAGGATCGCCCGCCCGGCTTCGACACGCGTGGAAGCCGCGCGAACCGAGTTCTTGACCCTGCCGCCCTGGAACAGCGGCATGCTGACGTCGACGCCCCCGCTGAGACTGATGTTATGATCATTGCCCTGGGTCTGGGCGATGACGCCGCTGCGCGTGAGGTTGCGGTTGACGCCGACGACCCCGTTCACGCGCGGCCGTCCGCCGGCCCGCGCAATCGCGACCGTGGCATCGGTGGCGCGGAGCGCCTCGCGCTGGGCGGTCAGCGTCGGATTCGTCTCATAGGTCGAGCGCAGCGCGTCGCGCAGCGTGTCGGCTGAAGCGGTGCCGGCGGCAAGCGCGGCGATTGCGGTTCCGATCAGCAAAAAGCGCAAGCGGTTCACGGTCACTCCGAACGTCAAAAGCTAAAGGTCCGCGGCTTCGCGAAGCCGGGCAGCGCGGCGGCGCCGGCGTCGGCCAACGTCGTGATGCCGAAGCCGTTGCCTGCCTTGCGCCCAACCGCCAGTCGGGAGATGCCGCGATCGATAAGGACGGTCCCCAGCCTGCCGTGATCGGCGAGCTGCGCGATAATCGCGTCCGGAATATATTCGATGGCGCCGTCGATCAGGATCAGCTGATACGGCCCGCCCTTCTTCCAGCCCTCGTCAAGGGGCCCTTCGACCACCTCGATGCCTGCAGCGCGGGCGCGCGCCGCGAGCTCGGGAGCGGTTTCGAGGCCGATCACCTGCAGTCCGATCTCCTTGAGCACGGCCGCGGAATAGCCGGTGCCGCAGCCCACCACGAGCGCCCGTTCCCCCGCAAGCGGCACCAGCTCGGTGAGAAGCAGCCCAACGACGGCGGGCGAGGACATCAGGCGGCCGGCGCCGATCGGGACGGCACGATCGACATAGGCAAGCGGCCGCGCTTCGTCCGCGACGAATTGCTCGCGCGGGACCGCGGCCATGGCCTCCACAACCGGCGGATAATTGACGCCCTGCGGCCGGAGCTGGGCGTCGACCATCGCCGCGCGCGCGGCCTCGTAATCGGGAACGGGAGCGTGGATCGTCATCTTGGTGTTATATGATACTAATACAGTTGAGATGCAAGGCGGCTTTATCGGGAACCCCACGTATCGCCAAGGTGAACGGCCCCCCGTTTGTCGAATATCGGCCAAATGGTGGGCTTTGCGCTGACCCATTGCACCTTGACCGCGGTGGCAAACCCCCCGAAATGCACCGCTCTCGGCCCGATGGCGGAGTGGTTACGCAGAGGACTGCAAATCCTTGCACGCCGGTTCGATTCCGGCTCGGGCCTCCACTCACCCTGCAATGGGAGCGCCAGAGAAACACGGGCGGTGGGGTTCCACCCGCCGCCCCGTCATGGCATCCGCGAAACGATGACAGATGTGAACCAGGTAAAAAGCGTCATCGACGAGCTTTGCGAAATCTATGACGGCTCCGTCGAGAATTTGCGCTCCGCACTTGCCCGCTATGTGAAGACCGGCGCCAAACCGACCGCCGAAGACCGCAGCAAAGGCTGCTTTGCCTATCCGGAGCTGCGGCTGCGCTACGAAAGGGAACGGGCCGAACCGGCCCCGGCCCGTGCGTTCGCGCGGCTCAACCAACGCGGCACCTATGCGTCGACGATCGCGAACCCGACCCTGTTCCGCGATTATCTGCGCGGCCAGCTCGAGCAGCTGGTCGCCGACTATGACGTGGAGATTTCGGTCCGGCGGTCGAACAGCGAGATTCCCTATGCCTACGTGCTCGACACGAGCGGGATCGACCTCGCGGACGTCAGCCCGTCGGAGCTGTCGCGCTGGTTTCCCTCCAACGAGCTGGTGAACATCGGCGATGAGGTTGCCGACGGCACCTTCGCGAGCAGTTATGGCGGCGCCCGCCCGCTTTCGATCTTCGACGGGCCGCGCACCGATTTCAGCCTCGCACGGCTGAAGCATTACACCGGCACGCCGCCCGAGGATTTCCAGCATTTCGTGCTGTTCACCAACTATGTCCGCTATGTTGACGAGTTCGTCCGCTTCTCGATCGACCGCTTGCGCGACAAGGACAGCGGCTTCGTCGGCCTCTCGACGCCCGGCGAGCTGTTCGAGCGCGGCGAGCTCAACGATGCAGAAGCGCAGATCGCGGCTGGAAGCTGGCGCCGGTACCAGATGCCCGCATACCACCTGATGCGGCCCGACCGGACGGGGATCACGCTTGTGAACATCGGCGTGGGCCCCGCGAACGCGAAGACCATCTGCGACCATGTCGCGGTGCTTCGGCCGGAAGTCTGGCTGATGATCGGCCACTGCGGAGGCCTTCGTCCGAGCCAGTCGATCGGCGACTATGTTCTTGCTCACGCCTATCTTCGCGACGACCATGTGCTGGACAGCCAGTTGGCGGTCGAGATCCCGATCCCGGCGATCGCAGAGGTGCAGACGGCTCTCTTCGAAGCGGCGATGGCGGTCACCGGCGAGGATGAGGACGACGTCAAAAAACGACTGCGCACTGGCACCGTGGTTACGACCGACGACCGGAACTGGGAGCTGCAGTTCACGCGTTCGGCGCGGCGGTTCAACCAGAGCCGGGCCGTCGCCATAGACATGGAATCGGCGACGGTGGCCGCCCAGGGATACCGCTTCCGGGTTCCCTACGGCACGTTCCTGTGCGTCTCCGACAAGCCGCTCCACGGCGAGCTCAAGCTGCCGGGCCAGGCGAACGCCTTTTACGAGCGCGCGATCAGCCAGCATTTGCGGATCGGAATCGAGACTTTGGAAATCCTGAAGCGCGAAGGCGACGCGCTGCACAGCCGCAAGCTCAGAAGCTTCGACGAGCCGCCGTTGCGTTAGGAGCGCCGGCTCGCCTCACGGACGCGGTCATCAGCGGGAAGCGGCGGATTGGTCGCGAGCCACGATTCCAGTGCGTCGAGGTCGAGCCCGGCATCGAACGCGTCGCTTCCCTGCGCGAGGACCGAATAGCCGTCGCCGCCGCTCGCAAGGAAGTTGTTGACCGTCACGCGGTACGTCCGCTCGGGACGGATCGGCTTGCCGTCGAGGACCATCGACACGATCCGCTCGCCGGCCGGCCGGCTGAGGTCGTAGGAGAAGCGGAAGTTCGCGGAAGGGACCAAGATAGAGTCGCGAAGCTTGGCAGCCGCGCCACTTTCTTCGAACTGCTGCTCCAGAAGCGCCCTGAGCTGCGCGCCGCTGAATGTCTTCACCACGAGGTTGTTGCCGAACGGCTGCATCTCGAAAATCTTGCCGTAGGTGACGCTGCCGTCCGCTTCCGGGACAAGGCCGGTGCGAACGCCGCCGGTGTTGATGAACGACAGGTCGGCGCCGCCGCGTTCGCGGGGGCGCGTCGCGAAGAGCTGGGCATCGGCGACAAGTCGCGCCGCTGGTGATTCCGCACCGTTTTCCGAAGCTCCGACCGGCCCGGCGAGGTGGCCGACGATGCGTGCTGCCGCCGGCGCCGCGGCAGCGGCGTAACGGACCACCAATGCGGCGACGGCGCTGTCGATGCCGGCAGCGCCCGTTACCGGCACGTTGGCCGCGGCCTGCGACAGCAGCCGTCGGGTCGACGGGTCGAACGTCAGCGCCACGTCGGTGTAGAGGTATCCGTACTTTCCGGCGCTCGTGAGAAGGCGCGTGGTCGCGCCCTTGTCGAGCGTGCAGGCATAAGCCTGGTGGGTGTGGCCGGAGATGACGGTGGTGATCGCCGGATCCAGCCGGTCGAGGATGGGCATGATGTCGCCCGTGAGCCCCGCGCAGCCCTGCTCCACATAGGTGTCCGGCACTCGGCCGCCCTGGTGGATAAGCAGCACGATCGCATCGACGCTGGCGGCCTTAAGCGCGGGCACGGCCGCGTTCGCGGTGTCAGCCTCGTCGGCGAAGCTGAGGCCGGCAACTCCGGACGGGGTCACCAGCGTCCCGGTTTCCTTCAACGTCAGGCCGATGAAGCCGAGCCGTATTGGCCCGACCTGGCGGATCGCCGTCCCCGGGAACAGCGTGGTTCCGTCGGAACGGATCGCATTGCCCGCGAGATAGTCGAATTTCGCGCCACCGAACGGCTCGAGCCGGCAGGGCACCCGCGTCGTGTGCTTTTCGCAGCCGCCCTTCTGCATGCGCAAAAGCTCGGCGCTGCCCTTGTCGAACTCGTGATTGCCGACCGACGCGACACTGAGCCCGACCATGTTCAACGCATCGATGGTGGGCTCGTCGAGGAAATAGGCGCTGGTGAGAGGCGATGCCCCAATCAAGTCGCCGGCAGCGACGGTGATCGTGTTGGGATGGCCGGAGCGGGCGAGCTGGAGCGCTGAGGCGAGCTGAGCGGCTCCGCCCATTCGTGCGGCGATCGAGCCGCCGTTGGGCGCCTTCACCGTGATCGCCTGTTGGGGCGGCGCGAGGTTACCGTGGAAATCGTTGATCGCGAGGATCTGCACCATGATCGGAGCGACCGGCGCCGGCATTTGTGCTGGCCGGGTCGCGCAGCCGGCAAGCGCCAGTAGCAGAGCGCCGAGCGGCGGTTTCTTCACCATCAGCGGGCGGGTCTTTCGGATGGCAGCGGTTGCGGCTGCGCGAAGACCGCGTTGAGGTAATCAGCGAGGCGAACGCCCGCCTGCTTGAGCCTCAACTCCATCAGAGGCGTGAACTTATAGACATAGGCGTAGGACAGGTCGGGAATCGCCGGCGCGGCCTTCGCCTTCTTCCCGTCCGGCGTGCCGGGCTTGGGAATGCCGGCGTAGATCTGCTCGCGATATTGTGCGCTCTCGGTGATCCAGTCGCGCGGGTTGATGTCCCACCAGGCAATCCGCTCACGGTCGTCGATGTGCCGCTGCAGCTTGGCGGCGAGCTCGGTGAAGGACAGCTGCTCTTCGTCCACGAGGGTCGAGTCCCACACGGCGTGGAGATTGGTCGAGCGGCCGAACCACGACACCTTGATGTCGTTGCCGCCGCGGTCGCAGCATTTCCCCACGTGGAGCGGCTGGTGAAGGTCGCCGACCAGGTGCACGACGAAGCGCAGGGCCAGTTGCTTGTCGGCAAGGCTCGCATTCGGGTCGCGAAGCGTGCGGGTGAAGCCTGCCAGCGCCTCAAGTGCGTCGCCTTCCGGCGGCGCATGATCGTAGGTGATCCCGTTGAGGGTCACATAATGCCACGGGGTCGAGGTCTTCTGCCAGAAGACCGCGGGATCGGACCGCATCTCGTCAGGCCAGTTCGCCGCCTCGTCCAAACTCTCCGCTTTGCCGATGATCTCCCGGATGTGCGCTCGGGCGAGGCCCGAGAGCTGCGTGTCGGCGATCGCCGCAACGACTCTATGCCCCGTCTTCCCCCAGGCGAAGGCGGGGGTGGGAGTGAGCAGCGCTGCGGCCGGAATCGCGAGCCAGAAGCGTATCTTCATATGCGCCTTTCAGCGTCATGCTGAACCTGGTTCAGCATCCATTTCGTCACCGCACTGCCCTTCTCGAAAATGGACCCTGAAACAAGTTCAGGGTGACGGTTGGGATAGCGACTTCTACAGTCGAATGCATGACGGAAGATGAACTGATTGCCCTGGCCCGGTCGGCGGCCGCGAGGGCCTATGCGCCTTATTCCAACTTCCACGTCGGCTGCGCGATCGAATCGGCCGGCGGAGAGGTCGTGACCGGCGCCAACATGGAGAACGCCTGCTACCGCCTCGGCATCTGCGCCGAGCAGAGCGCGCTGACCGCGGCTCAACACGCCTTCGGCCTCGAAAAGGTGGCGCGGATCGCGGTTTCAGGAGGCGACGGAGCGATGGTCTGCACGCCGTGCGGAGGGTGCCGCCAGGCAATCCTCGAAGCCGCGCAGCTGGGCGGCCGCGACGTCGAGATTTTGTGTGGGAGCGGCGACGGGTCCGCTATCGAGCGGTATACGATTTCCGCGTTGCTTCCCGCCGGCTTCGGGCCAGCGAACCTCGCCTAGACGAGCTTGATCTCCCGAAGCCGCTCCTGAAGATACTCGTCGGCGGTGATCGGCGGCCACTTCGGCTGCTCGCCGGCCGGAACGGTGCCCGGCAGCGCTTCGATCAGGAAATCGGAGCGGAAGTGCAGGAAATAGGGCATCGAGTAGCGTGAATGCGCCCGGCGCTCGGGCGGCGGGTTCACGACGCGATGCGAGGTCGAGCGAAGGACGCCGTTGGTCAGCCGCTGCAGCATGTCGCCGATGTTGACGACGAGCTCGCCGGGCTTCGGAGCGACGGGTATCCAGCGTCCGTCGCGCGTCAGCAGTTCCAGCCCCGCTTCCTCCGCGCCCAGCAATAAAGTGATCGTGTTGATGTCCTCGTGCGCGCCGGCGCGTACGTGGCTCCCAGGCTCACCCTCGATCGGCGGATAGTGGAGTAGCCGCATCACCGAATTGCCGTCGCGCACGGCGTCGACGAGATAATCCTCATCGATTCCGAGATGGCGCGCGATCGCTCGCAGGATCGTAAGCCCAGTGCGGTCGAACGCTTCGTAGAGTTCCAGGAATGTATCTCGGAAGCTCGCGACTTCATCCGGCCAGACATTGTCGGGCATGTGGTCGCGGAACGGATGGCCTGGCGGAAGCTCGCGCCCGACGTGCCAGAATTCCTTGAGGTCGTGCGCCTTCGCGCCCTTGGCGGTCTCGATCCCGAACGGCGTGTAGCCCCGCGCACCGCCGCCGCTGGGCACGCGGTACTTGCGTTTCACCTCCTCCGGCAGGGCGAAGAAGGCCTTCGCCTTGTCTTCCGCCCGAGCAATGAGCTCGTCGGGAATGCCGTGGTCCGCGATGATCGCGAAGCCATAATCCTCGAAGCTCTTGCCCAGCCGGGCCGCGAAACCGTCGGCGTTGCGATCGGCGTCCTTCAGCGAGACCGACGCGATATTGTCAGCAGTGATCGTAGCCATGGCGACTATCCTATAACGTCATTGCGAGCGAAGCGAAGCAATCCAGCCCCGGCTATGGATCGCCGCGTCGCAGCGCTCCTCGCAATGACGGCTAGGGAAGCATGAGCCCGGCGAGCGCGGCACTCATCAGATTGGCGAGCGAGCCTGCCAGAAGCGCGCGGATTCCTAGCCGCGCGATGACGGGCCGCTGGTTGGGCGCGAGCCCGCCCGTCACTGCCATCTGGATCGCGATCGAACTGAAGTTGGCGAAGCCGCAAAGCGCGAAGGTGACGATCGCTCGGCTGCGCTCGCTCAGCGTGGCGCCGATCTGGCCGAGGTCGATGAAGGCGACGAATTCGTTGAGCACGAGCTTGGTGCCGAACAGGCCGCCCGCGGTCCCCGCTTCGGCCCACGGAATGCCGATCAGGTACATGACCGGGGCGAAGAAATAGCCGACGAGCCGCTGGAAGCTGAGGTCGGGAATTCCGACCATGTTGCCGAGGCCCCCGAGCAGCCCGTTGGCGAGTGCCACGAGCGCCACGAAAGCGAGCACCATCGCGCCGACCGCGACCGCGAGCTTGACGCCGGTCTGGGCGCCCTGGGCGGCCGCCATGATGATATTGGCCGGTTGGTCGCCCTCCTCGAAAGTCTCGGCGACGTCGACCTGCTCGTCCTCCGTGACGCCGCCTTCCAGCGGCAGCTCGCCGGGGAGCGGCGGATCGTCCGGCATGATGATCTTGGCCATCAGGATTCCGCCAGGCGCGGACATGAAGGCGGCGGCGAGGAGGTAGGGCAGGTACTGCGCTCCGAGCAGGCTGGCGTAGGCCGCAAGGATCGTGCCGGCGACGCCGGCCATTCCGACCGACATGACCGTGAACAGCCGCGACGGCGGCAACGCGGCGAGATACGGCCGGACGACGAGCGGCGATTCGGACTGGCCGACAAAGATGTTGGCGGCGGCAGAGAGGGATTCGACGCGGCTGATCCCGGTGACCCAGCCGATCGCGCCGCCGACCCAGCGCACGATCCGCTGCATGATGCCGAGATAATAGAGGATCGCGACGAGGCTCGCGAAGAAGATGATGACGGGGAGCGCGGCAATCGCGAACGTGTTCGCGAGCGGGTTCGATGCGCTCGGCCCGAACAGGAACTCGGTACCCTTGTTGGCATAGCCGAGCAGGTTGGCCACGCCGTTGGAAAGTGCATGGATTCCGGCGCGACCCCAGCTCGTATAAAGGACGAGCCAGGCAATCGCCGCCTGAAGCGCGAACGCGGCCCCTACGACGCGCAGACGAATCGCCCTGCGGTTGGTCGAGAGCACGAAGGCGATGCCGAGAATCACGGCAATCCCGGCAATGCCGAGCCACTTGCTAGTCACTTGTCTCGCCCCTCCCCCGAACGATCAGACGCTTACCAGACCATGCCTTGCGTAGCGGCTACGGCAGCTTCGTCCAGCAGTTCCAGCGCGTGCTCCGGCGTTTCCGCGACGAGCAGCTGCTTGCGGCGACGCTTGGACAGGAAGCCGCTCGCGGTTGCGTGGTCGATGAATTCGATCATGCCGTCCCAGAAGCCTTCGACGTTGAGCAGGCAGAATGGCTTGCAATGGTAGCCGAGCGCGTTCCAGCTCCACGCTTCGAACAATTCGTCGAGCGTTCCGACGCCGCCCGGAAGCGCGAGGAAGGCATCGGCGAGCTCGGTCATCTTGGCCTTGCGCTCGTGCATGGTCTGCACGCAGAAAAGCTGCGTCAGCCGTGGGTGCGCGACCTCGATATCGACAAGCGCCTGCGGGATGACGCCATAGACCTTGCCGCCGAGGTCGAGGACTTCGTCGGCGATCAGTCCCATGAGGCCGAGGCGCCCACCGCCATAGACCAGATCGACGCCGGAGGACGTCATTGCTCTGGCGGTCGTGAGTGCGGCGTCGCCGAACACCGGATCGCTCCCGGATGAAGATCCGCAATAGACGGCGACGCTTCGAAGGTTCCTCACAGGCTCACGACCTCGCGAAGGTCGGCTTCGGGACGCGCGCCGAAGTGCGAGATGACTTCGGCTGCGGCCTGCGCGCCGGCGTTCAGCGAGCGCTCGAGGCCGTGGCCCCTGCAGCGGGCCGCAAGGAAGCCGGCGGCGAACAGGTCGCCGGCGCCGGTGGTGTCGACGACGCGCTCAACGGGCGTAGCGGACACTTCCACGCGCTTGCCCGATTCCACGGCCACCGCGCCCGCCTCGCCGCGGGTCACGACGAGCGTGCCGACCTTGCGCTCCAGCCCATCGATGCAATCGCCGAGGGCGCCGCAGCCGGTGAGGTGGCGCATTTCGTTCTCGTTGGCGAACAGGACGTCGACGAATCCTGCGTCGATCATGCCCATCACGCCATCGCGCCGCCCCTCGATGCACAGGCTCTCCGACAAAGTGAAGGCGACGCTCCGGCCCGCGGAATGCGCGATTCGCGCCGCGTCTAGCATGGCCGCGCGCGGGCGTTCGGGGCCCCACAAATAGCCTTCGAGGAAGATCACCGACGCACCGCGGATCAACTCGGCGTCGAGCGCCTGGCTGGTCAGCTCGTGGCTCGCGCCCGGGCAGGTGTTCATCGTGCGCTGGCCGTCGGGCGTCACCAGGATGAGGCAGCGGCCCGTCGGCGGCGGTCCGGAAATTCGCGGCGTCGCGAAATGCACGCCGAGGGCATGCATGTCGTGGGCGAAGATCTCGCCGAGCTGGTCGTCCGCAATCTGGCCGATGAACCCGGCGCTGCCGCCCAGCGAAGCGATCCCGGCCATGCTGTTGGCCGCGGACCCCCCGCTGATCTCGCGGGCGCTTCCCATGGCGGCGTAGAGGTCGTCCGCTTGCTCGCTGGTGAGCAGGCTCATGCCGCCCTTGGCGAGGCCACGCTCCTCGATGAAAGCGTCGTCGCAGGTCGCGATCACGTCGACGATCGCGTCGCCGATCGCAAGCACGTCAAGCTGGGGTGATGTCACCGGCGCTCGCTAGCCGCGCCGCGCGCTAACCGTCAACGGCAGTGCTTGCGCGCCGCTTCAAAGCCGCTACGCCTTTCGCCCATGGCGGCAAATCCAACGCAAAACCCTTCACCGGCAATCGCCCGATCCTTGTTCTTCCTCTCCATTTTCTACGGGGGGATGGTGTGCATCGCGGGCGTGCTGGGCAACAAGCAGGTCGCGCTCGGACCGCTCGCGGTCGAAGCCGGGATTTTCGCCTTCCTGCTGCTGGTGGTGACCTCGAGCTCCGTTGCGGAGCTCCACGGTCGCTCAACCGCCAACAGGCTGGTGCTCGTCGGCTTCGTTCCCTTGCTGGCATCGCTGCTCCTGACCATCCTCGTGCTCGCGCTTCCGGCATCGCCCCACATGGACGCGGGGCGCCTGTCGGCCTTCGAGACGATGATGAGCGGCACTCCGCGAATCTGGCTCGGCGGAATCCTCGCCTACGGGGTGTCGACGCTTCTCAACGTGACGATCTTCAGCCGTCTCAAGCAGCGCGAAGGCGCCGGCCTGCTGTGGTTTCGCGCCGGCATCGCGAGCGTGCTGAGCCAGGTGGTCGACACCCTCATTTTCATCACCGTCGCTTTCTACGGCGTGTTCCCGATCGCCGAGCTCATCCTGGGGCAGATGCTTGCGAAGGTCGTGCTGTCGGCGCTGCTGGTGCCACCCCTGGTTCATGCCTTCGTGGCGCTCGGCCGGAGGCTCGACTCCAAAAGCTGACGGCTGTGATGATTTCGCAACACAAATAGCGATTTAGCGGCTTTCGAGCCGTTGTCATCCAACCGTAGCACGGTCTAATTAGCGGCGGGGACCATCGGACGACTCGCCCGACCTTCCACATCGTCGCATCCGCGGGGGAACAATGAACAAGAGACTATTGCTCAGCAGCTGCGCGCTGCTGGTCATGCCGACTGCAGGCTACACCCAGTCGACCGGCACCACCGATATCGAGAACACGATCGTCGTCACCGGCTCGCGCACCCGCGATGTCGGCGGGGTCGAGACGCCCGATACGCCCAAGGCGAAGCAGGTGCTGACCAAGGAGATCATCGAGCGGCAGACCGCCGGCCAGACGATCCTGGACACGATCAACCTCATCCCCGGCGTCAGCTTCCAGAACAACGACGCTTACGGTTCGGCCGGCGGAACGCTCACCATCCGCGGCTTCTCGGCGGATCGCGTCAGCCTGACGTTTGACGGCATCCAGCTCAACGACAGCGGCAACTACGCGATCTACTCGAACCAGCAGCTCGACCCCGAGCTGATCGAGCAGGTCAGCGTCAACCTCGGCTCGACCGACGTCGACTCGCCGACCGCGTCGGCGACCGGCGGCACGGTGCAACTGCGGTCGATCACTCCGACGACCGTTCCCGGTGCGCGCCTTTCCTTGTCGCGCGGCGATTTCAACTTCCGGCGCGCCTTCGGCCTGGTCAACACCGGCGAGTTCGGCCCGTTCGGAACGCGCGCGTGGGTCTCGGCTTCGCTCGCGAAGAACCGAATCCCGTTCAACAATTACGGCAAGATCAACAAGCAGCAGTATAACGCCAAGATCTGGCAGCCGATCGGCGCCAACGGCGACTTCGTTTCGCTTGCCGGCCACTACAACCAGAACCGCAACAACTTCTTCGGCTCCGTCACGCTTCGCAACGACCGCGACGTGCCCGCCGGTTTCCCGCAGAGCCGCGAAGACCGTTTCTACAACATCCTCTACACCTGCGCGGTAGACACTCCGGAGGCCGGAGTCGCCGACGTCACCAATGCGTGCGGCACCGAGTTCGACCGTCGCTACAATCCGTCGAACACGGGCAACATCCGCGGACAGTCGCGCTTCACGATCATGGACGGTGTCGTCCTGACGGTCGACCCGAGCCTGCAGATCGTGAAGGCGAACGGCGGCGGCACGGTCATCGGCGAGGAAGGCCTTCGCGACATCAACCCGGGCGACCCGCCGGGATCCGAAGGCTCGACCGCGACGACCGCGCAGTGCCGTCTCGGCAACACGGCGTTCCGCACCTGCGTCGCCGGCTTCTACGGCGGCCGTCCGTACTTCGGGCGTGACATCAACGGCGACGGCGACGTTCTCGACCAGGTCACGGTCCTGTCGCCCAGCCAGACGCGCACGTTCCGTCCGGGCGTGATCGCGAACCTGCGGTGGAACATCAATCCGAACCACATCTTCCGCGTCAGCTACACGCTGGACCATGCGCGCCATCGCCAGACCGGCGAAGTCGGGCTGCTCCAGTTCAACGGCGAACCGGTGGATGTCTTCCCGGCCAACGACCCGCAGCTCGATGTCACCAACACCGTGCTGCAGAAGCGCGACCGCAAGTCGTACGCGATCCTGAACCGCTTTGCCGCCGACTATAACGGCATCTTCGGCAAGCTCAGGGTCAACGTCGGCCTCGGCGCCCCGTTCTTCGTGCGCAAGCTGCAGAATTTCTGCTTCACGTCGAGCGCTTCGGGCTTCGTCGAGTGCACGGGCCAGGATCCTGCCCGCGATGCGCAGCTCGCGGCGCTCAATCCCCAGATCGTCGACCCGGCAACGGGCCGCGTCATCAGCGGCTGGTCGCCGCCTCAGGAGCGGACGTTCAAATACAACAAGCTGCTTCCGAACGCCGGCTTCGTTTATGACGTGACCAGCGCGATCAGCGCTTTCGCGAGCTATTCGAAGGGACTGTCGGTGCCGAGCACGGACAACCTCTACAATAGCTTCTTCTTCCCGCTCAGCGCGGAACAGGCCAAGCCCAAGCCGGAGACGACCGACAGCTTCGACGGCGGACTTCGCTACACGACCGGGCGCATCCAGGCGCAGCTCGCCGGCTGGTTGACGAAGTACCAGAATCGGCAGGCATCGGCCTACGATCCGGAGCTTGAGCGGTCGGTGTTCCGGAACCTCGGGGACGTCGACAAGTGGGGCTTCGACGGCTCGTTCGCTTATGAGCCGATCAAGCGCGTCACGCTCTACGCGTTCGGTTCGTGGATGAAGTCCAAGATCAAGGACAACATCCAGATCGGCGCCCTGCCGGCCGGAATCACGAGCTGCGACAATCCGCTGGCTCCGATCACCGCTTGCGCGTTCACCGCGGGCAATCGCGAGTCCGGCTCGCCGAAGTACACCTATGGCTTGTCGGCCGTCGGTGGCATCGGACCGGTCGATCTCGGCATCACCGCCAAGCGCACGGGCCCGCGCTACGTGTTCGACACCAACGTTCCGGTGTTCACCGGCTCGACGACGGGCGCGCGCACGGAAATCTATCCGGCGCAGGTCCCGGCTTACTGGCTGGTCAACCTCGACGGCCGCGTGAACCTCGCGTTCCTCGGCCAGACCATGGCGAAGAGCTTCCTGCAGCTGAACGTCTACAACCTCTTCGACGAGGTTTATGTCGGCGGCTTCGGTGGCGGCCTCAACCAGGCGTTCAACACGGCCGGTACGCAATACGGCAACCCGCCGTTCGTCCAGATCGGCGCGCCGCGGACCTTCTCCGCGACGCTGAACCTCGCCTTCTAAGCCAAGGCAGTACCGTCGACTTGGAAGGGCGCTCGCGGCGACGCGGGCGCCCTTTCTTTTTGGCGCTGAACCGTCGGCGACGGGCTGCGTTTAGCGATCATGAGCTCGCAGCCTGGAAAGATCGAATGGCCGTGGTGGTCAACATGGGCCTTCGTAGCGGTGATACTGACGAGCATCGTCACCGTTGCCGCGACGATCAACGATATCTTGTAGGGCTCGTCACTCCGCTCGGGTGAAGAGGAAGGCGCTGATGTCGCGCGCGTCGCGTGCGCTCACGTGCAGGTCCGGCATGTCGCTTCCAGGCGTCACCTTCTGCGGGTCGCGGATCCAGCGCTGAAGGTTGTCGGGCTTGTTGGGAAGCTTGCCCGCAAGCACCGCGCGCACGGCGATTCCGTCGAGCGGCGGCCCGACCATTCCCGTCGCCATCCGCACATGCTTGAGCCCGTGACAGCTCCCGCAGCCGTACTGGATGAACATGGCCTCGCCGCGGCCGGGATCACCGCCGGTTGCAGCGGCGGCGTGAGCCCACATGTCGTCGCGATCGTCGATCGCATCATATGCGATTCCCGCAAGCACTGCGCCGGCGACCACCAGCGCAATGAGTCCGGCAGCCCTCCTAGCCCGCACGTAGCGCATGGCGCTCCTCGCTCGTGCTCAGCCAGCGATAGAGAAGGGCGATGGCTGCCGCGCCGTGGACGAGCCCGCCGGGAATCCACATCAGCAGGCCGGCGAGCTGCTGGTCCGTCGTCGGGTCGAGGCCGATCCCCGACACTCCCATCGCTGCATAGGCGGAATACCATGGGCTTTCGGACAGCGACATAAGGGCGCCGAGCGCGCCTTCGACCAGCGAGGTCAGGAACAGGCAGGCCGCCGACAGCAGATAACCTCCGCGCCTCGGGCTCAGCATCGCCACCCAGAACAGCAGCGAGCCGGCGATGAAGCTGATGTGCTGCGCGGCGTGCCAGCCGGGACTCTCGAGCGCGCGGTCGAACAGCGCCGGCGCATGCCACAACCACATCACGGCGGCCTGGATGACGGTTGCCGTCACCGGTTCCGTCAGCATCCGCCAAAGGGCCGTCAGCGGCGCTTTCCAGCTTCCGCCGAGGGTCTTGCGGAGCGTGGCGGGTAGCCCCCAGGCGAGAACGCCGCCCGCATGCGAAGCGGCGAGGAGGAATGTCGCGACAAGCATGATCAGCTCGTGCTCGACCATGTGCAGCGTGAAGCTGCGTTCGCCGCCCTCGTGCAGCGGGCTGATCAGCGAAAGCGCGAGCACCAGCCAGCCGACAACGAACAGCCACGGCCGTGGCCGGGCGATGTTCGATCGCCTTGCGAGCCGTCGCTGGCCAACGACAAAGATCAGCAGCGCAAGCGCGAGGGGAATTGTCACCCACGGGCCGAGGGTCCAGCCGGGAGGTCCGTGCTCTTGCCCCGCGTGCGCAACGGCTGCACCGGGAGCAACGATCAGCACCGCGGCGAACAGGCGTTTCACTGGAAGCATGGCGGGAGCATCAGCGACGCGATCACCGGCAGCAGGATCGCCATCATGAACAAGGCGGCCAAGCCAACCGACACGATCGCCACGACCTTGCGCGCCGGAGTCTCCGAGTCGGCCTTCACCACCCGCCACGATTCGAGACCGCCGAGGATGACGAGCAGCAGGCTAAGCGCCGATACGATGAGCAGGGGCAGGGGGCTTATGGCGGCGCAATTGTTGAACGTTCCTTGCGACCCGAACTGGTGCGCGAGCACTCCGCCGACGATCGCGGCGACCAGGCCGGCCCAGGGCATGAACACGACGCGCATTTCCTCCGCCCGCTTCATCGGAAGAATCTCGGCACCCAGTAGATGAGCAGATAGATCGCCAGCCAGCTGAGCCAGACGAACCGCCAGTAGAGCGAGTTTTCGTCGACATCGACCACCCGGCGTGGGCTTTCGCCGTGCGGAGTCTTCATCAGGAAGTAGAGCACGACCGTGTCCATCCAGTCGGTGCCGACGTGGAGCGTGTGAAGGAACAGCAGCGCCCAGATTATCGAGCCGTAGGCGTTCTCCCACCACAGCACGTTGAGCGCGTTGAACTCGAAGCCCCGGATCAGGAACAGCAGCACGCCGATGCCGATCATCCATGGCATCAGCGAGCGGATCTTGTCGGTATCGTAAACCTCGGCGGCCTTCTTGATCATCATGTTCGGGATTTCGCTGAGGAGCAGGACGAGCGTGAACAACGTCCCCGCGATTAGCCCCGGGGGATCCCACGGCTGCGGAGCCCACTCGTGCTCGTGCGCCATCAGGAAAAAATAGGCGGCGATCGTCAGCACGAAGAACATGCCTTCGATCACCATGAAGCCGATGATCCCCCACCAGGTCAGGCTGCGGTGGCTGAAGGCGTGCGTCGGCAGCTCGGTGAGGTCGTCGGTGAAGGACGGCGGCAGGCTCATGAGATCACCGGCTCGGATTCCGGCGCGGGGCTCTTGGGCCAGAACCAGGCGGTCAGCGCGATGGTGCCGGGAACAGTGCCGAACAGGATCGCCCAGGGGCTGAAAATCGAGCCGACGAAGAGCACGGTGGTCGCCGCCGCTGCGACGAAGGGCCAGGGGCTCGGCTCGGCGCTCGGTTCGCGCACGTCGGGGCTGGCCGACATCACCGTCGTCAGCAGCAGCTCGCGCTCCTCGACGCGAAGGCCGTGGACGACCGGGAGCTTCTCGCGCTCATCCCACAGCGGGGAGCGGCTGCCCACCACCGGCAAATGCGCGAAATTGTATGACGGCGGCGGCGAGCTTGTCGCCCATTCGAGCGAGGGCGCTCCCCAGGGATTCGGCGGCGCGAGCCGGCCGCCGCGCAGCGACAGCAGCATGTTGATGACGAACAGGAGGACCGAGGCGGCGACGACGACACCGCCGAGGCTCGACAGCAGGTTGGGGATCTCGAGCCCCATTCCGGCCGGATAGGTGTACACACGCCGCGGCATTCCGAGCAGGCCGGCGATGTGCATCGGGAAGAACGCGAGCTGGAACCCGAGGAAGATCATCCAGAATGAAACCTTCCCCAGCGCGTCGGACATCATGCGACCGGTAAACTTGGGGAACCAGAAGGTGATGGCGCCCAGCAGCGGGAAGACCGCTCCGCCGATCAGCACGTAGTGGAAGTGGGCGACGATGAAATAGGTGTCGTGAAGCTGCAGGTCGAGCGGGACCGCGGCGATGATGACTCCCGAAAGGCCGCCGATCACGAAGGTCACGACGAACGCGACGAAATAGAGCAGCGGCACTTCGAACCGCGGCCGACCGAGCCACAAGGTCGCGATCCAGCAGAAGATCTGCAGCCCCGTCGGGATCGACACCGACATGCTCGCCGCCGTGTAAAAGCTGTAGCCGACGCGCGGCAGCCCGGTGGCGAACATGTGATGGACCCATAGGCCAAAGGCGAGGATTCCCGTCGCGACGACCGAGAGGACCACGATCGGATAGCCGAATATCGAGCGCCGCGAGAAGGTCGGGACGATTTCGCTGAGGAAGCCCGTCGCCGGCAGGAAGATGATGTAGACCTCCGGATGCCCGAAGAACCAGAACAGGTGCTGCCAGAGGATCGAATCGCCGCGCTCGGCAGGATTGTAGAAATTGGTCCCTATCAGGCGGTCGGAAAGCAGCATTCCGGACGCGAGCGCGACCGACGGCATCGAGAAGATCACCATCAGCGACACGACCAAAGTGGTCCAGGCGAAGATCGGCATCCGCGCCAGCGTCATCCCCGGCGCCCGCTGTTTGAGGATGGTCGCGACGAGGCTCACGGCAACCGCGAGCGCGGCGACCTCGGTAAAGGTGATCATCTGCGCCCAGATGTCCGCGCGTTTCCCGATGCCATATTGCGGACCGGACAGGGGCGGGTAGGCGAACCATCCGATGTCGGGGCCGACGTTCAGGATGAACGCGACCCACAGCATCGTCCCGCCGGCCAGATACATGAAGTAGGAATAGGCCGTGAGCCGGGGGAACGAGATGTTGCGCGTACCGAGCATCAGCGGCGTCAGATAGAGCTGCATGCCCTGCATCACCGGCACGGCGAACAGGAACATCATCGTCGTGCCGTGCATCGTGAAGATTTCGTTGTACCGCGCAGGGCTGATCACGTCGTTGTCCGGCTGCGACAGCTGTATGCGCATTGCGACGGCTAGCGCGCCCGCCAGCGCGAGGAAGATGAGCGCGGTCACGATGTAGCGGCGGCCGATGTCCTTGTGGTCGACAGTCGACAGCCAGCCGATGAATCCCGGGGGCCTCGCCCAGGTCGCGCCGAGCCTGGTCGCGAGCTTCGACCCGGTGAGCTTGGGACCGTCGCGCGGAACCTTGGCCGCCGGCTCGCGGGCCTTTTCGGCGGCGCTCTTCACTTGAGCCTCCCCAGGTAGGCGACGACCGCATGAAGCTCTTCCGGCGACAGGCCGATCGTCGGCATCTTGTTGCCGGGCTTTTGCGATTGGGGATCGGCGACCCAGCCGTAGAGGTTGCCGGTCGACATCGGCAAAGTTCCCGCGGCGATGCTCCGGCGGCTCGCGAAATGCGTGAGGTCGGGCGCGACCTGGCCGCTCGCCGGAGTCCCCGCGATGTTATGGCAGGCACCGCACTGGCGCGTGGTGATGTAGCGGTACCCGGCCTGTTCGAGAGGGGTCATCGGCGCGAACGCCGGCCGAAGTTGAGCTGCGAACCAGCGGTCGAAGTCGCTGCGGCTCTCGACCGTTACGTCGAGCGCCATGTGGGCATGCTGCACCCCGCAGAACTCGGCGCACTGGCCGCGATAGATTCCCGTCTTGCGCGGCAGGATCTGAACGTCGGTGACTCGGCCGGGAATGAGGTCCTGCTTGCCGGCCAGGTTCGGAACCCAGAAGCTGTGAATGACGTCGTTGGACTGCAGCGTGATCTCGGCTGGAACGCCGAGGGGAAGATGAAGCTCGTTTGCCGTGCGGACCATCTTGGAGGCGTCGTGGGTCGTATAGACCACGTCCCACCACCACTGGTTGGCGGTGACGGTGACGGTCAGCTGCTGATCGCCGACCACCGACGCGTTCGACCGGTCGGCGACGAAAGAAGCGATTGTCAGGCCGACGAGGCCGACCGTCATAAGCGCTACCCAGCCGATGAGCGCGCTCTGCACGAGCGGGGTGCTTTCCTCGTGACGCCCGGTCTCGACGGTCAGGGCCTCGCGCCTCCGCCGCCGGTGCATCATGGCCATGCCGAGCGCGACCAGCACCAGCAGGTAGATGATCGTGCACACGATCATGAAGATCGTGAACAAGGTCAGGAAGTTTTCGCCTTCGAGCGAGTTGCCGCCGAGCGCGTTCTGGAAGCCGCTGCACCCGCCCAGGACCAGCGGCGCCACTCCCGCGACGGCGCCCCGCCGGTTCATTGCTGCGCCGAATCCGCCGGCTTGACCGGCTCGCGGACCGTCTGCGTCTGCGGCGGCGTGTTGCTCATCGTGTCGGTGCGCGCGCTTACCGCGTCCTTGCGGACTTGGCCGGAGAGCGAGCGGACATAGGCGGCGAGCTGCCAGATCTGCTGGTCCGTAAGCTTGTTGCGCCAGGCCGGCATGCCGTTCGGTCGGCCTTCGTAGATGCTCGCGGCGATCTGGTCGATTCGGCCGCCGTAGCGCCACTTGTCGTCCATCAGCGGCGGCCCCATGCCGCCGCCGCCGTGGCTGTGACAACCGACGCAGTTCATCCAGGTGTAGAGCTGCTGGCCTTGGGCAACGGCGAAGGCATTGCCTTCGTAGGCCGCGGCTCGCGGATCGAGCGCCGGCGCGGTCGAGCCGCCGGGAAAAACCGTATCCGGGCTGGCGCTGATTGGCACCGTCTCGCCCAGCGGCTTGCCGCGGCTCTGCCGCTCCTCGCGGTCGCAGGAGCACAGCAGCGCAAGAGCGCCGAGCGCGATGCAGCTATTTCGGAAGCGCGAAGACATAGACCATTCCGCCCGCAGCGACGCGTTTCTTCAGATCCTTGACGGCGTTCACGAAGCCCAGCGCGGCCGTCGGATCGCGCGGGTCGAGATCGGCCGCGACGATAGCGCCGGCCCAGCCGCCGATGCCGGAGGGCACGGCGATATACTGGCGGCCATCGGGTCCGCGGTAGCTGATTGGCTGGCCGATGATCCCGCTCGCTGTCTTGAACTGCCACAGCAGCTTGCCGTTGCGCGCATCGACGGCCTTCAGCCAGCCGTCCATCGTGCCATAGAAGACGAGCCCGCCGGCAGTCGCCAGCGCCGGGCTCCACAGCGGCAGGTCTTCCTTGATCTCGAAGACCTTGCGTTGGCGAACGGGGTCCCAGGCAGTGAACACGCCGCGGTTGCCGCCCGGTCCTGCATACATCTTGACGTCGGCCCCGACGAACGGGGTGCCAGGGATATAGTTTGCGTTGGAGACGCCCATGTCCTGGCACAGATTGAGGTGCGGGATGTAAACGAGGCCGGTGACCGGGCTGAACGCCGACGGGTTCCAGTCCTTGGCCCCCGGCGCGGCGGGGCAGATGTTGCGCAGCACGCGCCCCTCCTGCGGCTCCATGCCGGGCGTCGGGATCAGCTTGCCGGTGTTAAGGTCCACACCCTTGTAGACGTTCACATAGCCATAGGGCTGAGCGGAAAGGACGCGGCCGCTCCGCCGGTCCTGGACGTAGAAATAGCCATTCCGGCTCGGTCGGATCAAAGCGGGGATGCGCCGTCCGTTCGGCGCCGGCCAGTCGACCAGCAGGATTTCGTTGATGTCGTCGTGGTCGTAGAGGTCGTGAGGCGTGCTCTGGTAATACCAGCGCACGCGTCCCGTCGAGACGTCGCGGGCGAAGACTCCGGCAGTGAATTTGTTGTCGCCCGGGCGCTGTCCGGCGTTCCAGGGACCGGGGTTGGACGTCCCGTAATAGATGGTGCGGAGCTGAGGATCGTAGCTGATCCAGCCCCAGACCGAGCCGCCGCCGATCTTCCAATAGTCGGGCGGCCAGGTGGTCACGCCGAGGTCCTTGCCGGCGTCCTTGGGATAAGGCGGCCGGTAATCCGGCCCGATCAGAACGTCCTTGTCGGGACCCGTCGTGTAGCCGATCCAGGCGATCTGCCCGCTTCCGGCGTCGAGTGCGGTCAACCGGCCGCGGACGCCCATCTCGCCGCCGGAATTGCCGACCAGCACTTTGCCCTCTGCGACGAGCGGCGCCATGGTGATGGTCTCGCCCTTCTGGATATCGGCGACCTTGGTTCGCCAGATCTCCTCGCCGCTTTCGGCGTCGACCGCGACGGTGTGGCCGTCGAGCAGGTTCAGGAACAATCGGCCGTTCCAGTAGAAGGCGCCGCGGTTGACTGGGCCGCAGCAGGCAACGCCCTTGGCGGCGGCGGCTGGGTTCGGCTTGTATACCCACTTAATTGGCGTATCGGGCTTGGTGAGGTCTATGGCGGTGACGTTGTTCGGCCACGGTGCCACGATGTACATCGTGTTATTGACGACCAGCGGCGGGGCTTCGAAGCCCTCGGTCGTGCCGGTCGAGAAGGTCATCGCGACCTGGAGCTTGCCGACATTCGCAGGGGTGATCTGGTTGAGGCCGCTGAACCGGGTCGAGGCATAATCCTTGCCCGGCATCGTCCAGTTGCCGTCGTCGGCCGGAGAAGCCGCCGCGGCCGGAATGGCCTTGTTGGAACTCGGCGATCCGTATTGACTGGTGACGGGCTTGTTGCGGTCATTTCGAACCGCCCACAACACGACGATGACAATCAGGAGCACCGCGACGGCTGCGACGATGGCTCCAACGGTCCGCCGCATCGCGACTCCTCGACTCGCCGGCGTCGGACCGGCCCCTGTTCAGCGCCGTAATAATTAACGCACCGCAGCAAAGTTCCTGCGCCGCTCAGCAGTAGCGCGAACTCGATTGGCTGCCGCTAACCTAGGTTTGTGAAACTTAAGCACGGGACTGGTGTTGGCGACTGATGAGCGATGAGCCGCGACTGGCGTGGGACCTTCAAGCGCAGTTGGGCGAAGGACCGGTCTGGGACGAGCGCGACAACGCCCTTTGGTTCACCGACATCAAGAGGCGGAAAATCTACCGGCTCGATCCGGGAACCGGCGATCGGCGGGAATGGGATTCGCCCGAGCAGGTCGGCTTCGTCTTCCCCGCGAAAGGCGGCGGCCTCATCGCGGGACTCCAGAGCGGCCTGCACCGTTTCGATCCCGCGAGCGGTACGTTCGATCCGATCGTCGAGGTCGAACCGGGCACACCCACCAATCGCCTCAACGACGGAGTCGTCGATCCCGAAGGCCGCTTGTGGTTCGGAACGATGGACGACGGCGAGCGCGAGAGGTCGGGCGCTTATTATTGCTTTCACCGCGGCGAGCTACGCGCGACCGGGATCGGCGGCATCGCCATCACCAACGGCCCCGCGGTGTCCCCGGACGGCCGGACGCTCTACTGGGTCGATACGCGCTGCGGCCGGACCTTCGCTTGTGACATTCGGGGTTTTGGTGAAGTCGGCGAGTCCCGCGAGCTGATCCGCCACGATCCCTCGGAAGGCCATCCCGACGGGCCGACGATCGACAGCGATGGGTGCATCTGGATCGGCATGTACGCGGGGTGGGAGGCGCGCCGCTATTCGCCCGCCGGCGGGCTGCTGCGCGCCGTCCGCTTTCCCGCCGCCAACATCACCAAGCTCGCGTTCGGCGGAGCGGACCTGCGAACCGCTTATGCGACGACTGCGCGGCAGCTGCTCACGGACGAGGAACTGGAACGCCAGCCGCTCGCCGGCGGCCTCTTCGAGTTCGAAGCCGACGTTGGCGGGCTTGCCAGTCCGTTGGTCGACGACTGAGGCTCAGAGCTCGGGCACCAGCTTCACCAGCCGCTCGACTTCGCTCGGTCGGCAAAGCTCGGTCCCCATGGCCTCGGCCGCCGCCGCGCCGGCCGCGACGCCTAGCCGAAAGGCCTCCTTGGCCTCCTGCCCGGTAGCGAAGGCATAGGTCATCGCCGCCAGGAAGCTGTCTCCGGCACCGACGGCGCTCACGGTTTTCACCGGCACCGCGGGCAGGGTGTAGCATTCGTCCTCGCCGACGAGGATCGCGCCGTCGCGGCCGAGGGTGATCGCGATGAACTTCGACGCGCCCTTGCCTATGATGCCCGCCGCCGCATCCGCGATCTCGCCGTCGCCAAGCGATCGGCCGACGAGGTGCTCGAACTCGCCGCGGCTCGGCTTCAGCAAGAATATTCCGCCGGCTTCGACCGCAGCCTTGAGTTCGGCGCCCGACGTGTCGAGCACGAAGCGGATGTCGCGCGAGGCGAGCCGCCGGCCGAGCTCGGCATAAAAGCCATCCGGCACGCCGCGCGGAAGCGAACCGCTCGCGACGAGATAGTCGGCGTCGCACTCGGCGGCGGCATCGAGGCAGCGCTGCCATTCCTCTTCGCTGACCTCCGGACCTTCCGGGACGAAGCGATATTCCTGCTCGCTCGATCGCTCGAAGACGGCGAGGCTCATGCGCGTCTGGCCCTTGATCGGAACGCAGCCGTAGGTGAGCCCCAGTTCGTCGAGCATGTGCTGGAGCGCGCGGCCGGTGCCGCCTCCGGCCATGTATATCGCGTGCGTTTCAACCCCGAACGCGTGCAATGTCCTGGCGACGTTGATCCCACCGCCGCCGGGCTCCATGCGCTCGCCGGTGGTGCGGATCTTGTGCGTCGGCCGGATCTTGTCGGCCTCGCTCGAGATATCGATCGCGGGGTTCAGCGTCAGGGTCGCGACGCGCGGCTTATTGATATCGGGCATGGACTCGCGCTCGTGCCGACTTGCGAAAGGCAACGCAACCGCTCCGGTTGACGGACTCGATGCCCGTCGCGCAAGAGGCCGCGAACCGCACCGGAGTCCTGAGCGTGAACAAAAGCATGGCGCTCGCTGCGCTGCTGCTCTCCTCGTGCAGCGCGGCGAGCGAGCCCGAAATCAATATCGAACACGCATGGGCCCGGGCGACCGTCGCCGGCCAGCCCTCGACGGCCGTCTACCTCGACATCGAAAACGGCGGCGGCGAGGACCGCTTGCTGTCCGTGTCGACGCCGATCGGCGCGGCGTCGATCCACGCTACGACGATGGCGAACGGCGTGATGCGCATGCGCCCGCTCGATGACGTGCCCGTGCCGGCGCGCTCGGGCGTCGCGCTGAAGCCGGGCGGCCCGCACATCATGGTCACACTACTTCAGGCGCCGCTTGCCGCCGGCTCGACTGTACCGCTGGACCTCAAGTTCGAACGCTCGGGGACGGTAAGAGTCGCCGTCCCGGTGCGACCGGGCGAATCGAGCGGGGAAACGATGTGAAGCGGATCCGCTATCTCATCTGGGCCCTAGCGGCGCTCGCGCTGATCGGCTTCGCCTATCTCATGCTCAAGCCTGCCCGCCAGGTTCCGGCGCCGCAAGTCGCGACGCAGCCGGCAAGTTTCGGCGGTCCGTTCACGCTCGTCGGCGCCGACGGACAGCCGTTCCCGAGCAGTCGCCTGAACGGCAAGGGTTATGCGCTGTTCTTCGGCTTCACCCATTGCCCGGACACCTGTCCGACCACGCTCGCGCGGCTTGTGAAGCTTCGCCGGGAAGCGGGCGGCGACGATGCGCTGAACATCGTGTTCGTCACCGTCGATCCCGAGCGCGATGGGCCAAGGGAAGTCGGCGCTTACAGCGAGGCGTTCGGCGCGCCGATCGTCGGGCTAACCGGGTCGCCGGTACAGGTGGAGCAGGTGAAGAAGCAGTTCGGCATTTTCTCGCAGAAGGTTCCCGACGGCTCGGGCGGCTACACCGTCGATCATACCGCGACGGTCCTGCTGTTCGACCGCAGTGGGAAATTCGTCGCGACGATCTCGCCCGACGAACAGGACGCGCCTGCCGTCGACAAACTCAAGCGAATCGCGGCCGCCTAGCGGCCGAGCACGCGCTGCAGAAGCCGGCCGACGGCCGCGATCGTCTCCGGTTCGTCGAAATCGGGTGCGTGACCGACGTTGGGGACGGTCACGAATTCCGCTCCGGAGATGAGCCCAGCCATTTTCCGGCCGGTATCGTCGGAAAACAGGTCGCTGGCATCCCCCCGCAGGATCAGCAGCGGCTTTCCTTCCAGACCGCGAAACAGGGGCCAGGCATCGGCGGCAGCTGCGGTTGCGTCGTCCATCTCCTTGAACGGCTCCGCGATCGCCAGGTCATAATCGAGCTCGATCCCCCGGTCGGTCTCGCGCCCGACGCGGCGCGCGTAGCGCACCCACTCGGAGTGGCCGTAGCTTGGGTGACGGTCCGCGTACTTGGCGGAAAGCTTGTCGGCGGCGTCGTCCCAGTCGTCGAAGAGCGCCGGCTGGCCAACATAGGCGCGAATGCGGTCGAGCCCGGCCTTGTCGAGCTCCGGACCGACGTCGTTGAGAACGGCGCCGGCGATACGTTGCGGAGCGAAGCCGGCGACGACCATCGTCGTCAGGCCGCCGAGCGATGTCCCGATGAACACGGCCTCGGGAATCGCGAGCTCGTCGAGAAGCTGCAGCACGTCGGCCGCATAGGTCGGCGGCATGTAGCGGCTCGGAACGGGGTCGTATTCGCTGAGGCCCCGGCCGCGGAAATCCGGCGCGATCACCCGCCATTCGCCCGCAAGCCGGTCGGCCAGGCTTTCGAAGTCCCGGGCGTTTCGAGTCAGGCCGTGGAGGCAGAGCACCGGCGGACGATCGGCGGGACCGGCATAATCGCGATAGTGAAGCTTCAGCCCATCGCGGCTGGTCCAATACTCGTCACTCCAAGATGCCATCCGGCTTTCCCCACTCAATTTCGCCCCCTATCGCGGCTGGATGGCGCTCGCGCAATCCTGCCGCCCGGAAGCGAAGATCCTCGAGCTTGGGGAGCGCTTTTTCGACCCCGTCGCGCCTGTCCATTTCCCGCAATGCACGCCGCGCTTCCTGAACCGCCGCGCGGCCGAATCTGTGGGGCTTACCGGGCTGTCCGACGACGAATGGGCGGCGCATTTCTGCCGCTTCGAGCCGCTTGCCGGCAGCCTGAAGAAGCCGTTGGCGCTGCGCTACCACGGCCATCAGTTCCGAGTGTACAATCCCGATATCGGCGACGGCCGCGGCTTCCTGTTCGCGCAGCTTAGAGATGATGGCGAGCGATTGTTGGACCTGGGCACCAAAGGCTCGGGCCAGACGCCCTACAGCCGAACCGCCGACGGCCGGCTCACCCTCAAGGGCGCGGTCCGCGAAGTGCTCGCGACCGAGATGCTCGAGGCGCTTGGAGTCAACACGTCGAAGAGCTTCGCCGTGTTCGAAACGGGCGAGCAGCTCGTGCGCGGCGACGAACCCTCGCCGACCCGGTCGGCGGTGCTGACCCGGCTCAGCCACGGCCACATTCGCATCGGGACGTTCCAGCGCCAGGCATTCTTCAAGGAGGGCGACGCGCTGCACAGCCTGGTGCGCTACTCGCTAGAGCATTTGTACGGCGAGGCCCCGACGCCGAAGGATTCGGACAACGCGCTCAGGCTGTTTGACCTGGTCGGAAACGCAACGGCAGGCCTCGCGGCCAGCTACATGGCCGCGGGCTTCGTCCACGGCGTGCTCAACAGCGACAATATCAACATCACAGGCGAAAGCTTCGACTACGGGCCCTGGCGATTCACGCCCTATTGGGACGGCGAATTCACGGCGGCCTATTTCGACCATTACGGACTCTATGCCTTTGCTCGGCAGCCGGAGGCGATCCACTGGGACCTGGCGCAGCTCGCCGGCTGCCTGTCGCTCGTCACCGAGGCTCCGCCGCTGTCCGACCTGCTCGCCGGCTGGGGCGAGCGGTTCGAGAAGGCCCTGGTGGCGAAGCTGCTGTGGCGCCTTGGAGTCGAACCGAGCGACGCCGCCGCCGACCACGAAATTGCGCGGACGCTCGTGGAAGCGCTCGATTCGAAGAGCGCCACCATTGACCGAGTCTTCTTCGATTGGCGCGACGGCCGCGACCCGGGAGAAGAGCATTACCCTCAGGAGCCGTTCCGCAAACTATCGAAGCTGCTCGCCGGGCGAGAGTCGCAGCGGTCGCACCCCTATTGGTCCGATCAGGAGCCCTGCTCGATGCACATCGAGGAAGTGGAGGCGATCTGGGAGGCGATCGCCGAACGCGACGACTGGTTGCCGTTCAATGCGAAGATTCAAGCGATCCGCCGGATGGGCGAAGCGCTAGGCGGCTGAAACTTGACCGTGCTGCAATCGCGTGGTGGAGCGCCCCTGCCCATGTCCACGCGTATCGTTTCCACCGAGCCTGCTACCGGCGCCGAAATCTGGTCTGGTGAACCCGGCGACGCTGCCGCGGAGGTCGCCGCCGCCCGCGCCGCCTTTCCCGAATGGGCCGGCCACTCGTCTTCCTATCGCATGGAAGCGCTCCGCCGGTTCGCGAACGTCGTCCGCAAGAAGGAAAAGGCGTTCGCCGAACTCATTGCACGCGAGACAGGCAAGCCGCTCTGGGAGACGCAGACCGAGGTCGCCGCGGTGGTCAACAAGGTAGAGATTTCGATCAACGCCTTCGCCGAGCGGACTCCGAAGCGAACCGTCGAGGCGGCGATGGGGAGCAAGGTATCGGTGCGCCACAAGCCGCATGGACTGCTGGCGGTTCTCGGGCCGTACAATTTTCCCGCGCATCTTCCCAACGGCCACATGGTTCCGGCGCTCATCGCCGGCAATGCGGTCGTCTTCAAACCCTCAGAGAAGACTCCGGCGACCGGTGAATTCCTCGTCCAATGCTATCGCGAGGCGGGCATTCCGGAAGGCGCGATCCGGCTGCTGATCGGCGGGCCTGAGGAGGGCAGGGCACTCGCATCCCAGGCCGGCATCGACGGGCTTCTCTTCACCGGCTCCGCGGGCGCCGGCCAGGCACTGCACAAGCAGTTCGCCGAAATGCCGCAGAAGATCCTCGCGCTGGAGCTTGGCGGCAACAATCCGATCGTCGTTTGGCAGCCCAAGGACATCGACGCGGCGGCGACGATCGTGGTCCAGTCGGCCTTTCTGAGTGCGGGCCAGCGCTGCACGGCGGCGCGGCGGCTGATCGTAGAGGATGGGCAGGAAGGCGCGCTCATCGACGCGATCGCCAGGATGATCGACCGCATCATCGTCGATCAGCCGTTCGCAGACCCGCAGCCGTTCATGGGCCCGGTCATCGACAATGCCAGCGCCGACCGTCTCCAGGAGCAGTGGGTCGAGCTGATGATGAAGGGTGGCAAGCCGATCCGCCGGCTCGACCGGCCGTTCGAGGACCGCCCTTACCTGACTCCGGCGCTTATCGACGTCACCGAGGCCAGCGACCGTCCCGACGAAGAGATATTCGGCCCTGTCCTGCAGGTGATCCGCGTCCTGGATTTCGACGCAGCCATGGCGGAGGCCAACAACACGCGCTTCGGTCTGGCCGCGAGCCTGATCGGCGGAAGTCCCGAGATGTTTGAGCGCTTTTGGGGCCATGTTCGCGCCGGCGTCATCAACTGGAACAAGCCGACCAACGGGGCGCCGTCGAACGCGCCGTTCGGCGGGGTGGGGCTGTCCGGAAACCACCGGCCCAGCGCCTTCTACGCGGCGGATTATTGCGCTTATCCGGTGACCAGCGTCCACGCCGAGCGGAAGCGCGCGAGCATCGAGCACGGACTTCGCGATCCGAACATGCTGGAGGACTGATTAGCCCCTCTCCCCTTTAGCGGGAGAGGGGTTGGGGAGAGGGGAATCAAGCGCATCGAGTATGCGCGTCACGACTCCGTCCTCATTCTCGAAGATCTCGTTGTTCCAGAATCGCAATACTCGAAACCCTTGTGCCCGCAGGTGAGCGTCGCGCCGTCCGTCGGCTCTGCTCTCATTGTGGTGCCCGCCGTCGGCTTCGACGATCAAGCGGTGCCGCAGGCAGGCGAAATCGACGATATAATCATCGACAGGAAGTTGGCGTCTGAACTTGTAGCCTTGCAGCCGCTTCGCTCTGAGTATTTGCCAGAGGCGATGCTCGGCAGGTGTGGCTTCGCTGCGCATCTTCTTGGCGTGAGAGCGAAGAATTTTCGTGGGCCCCCTCTCCCCGCTCGCGCTTCTGGGTCTTATACACATCTCCGAGCCCACGAGACGGA
>JAEZIO010000057.1 GCA_023436615.1 Pseudomonadota bacterium
ACCTGCGTCTGGAACAGGCAGTGGCAGGGCGCGAGCGCCATCTTGTGAATCTCGCCCGGGTTCCAGGCGGTGACGATCTGCCGCCGGGAGGTGGGATCGCGTCGGATGAGGTCGACGAGCTCGGCAATCTGGTCGATGTGCCGCCCGTCGGCCGCCTCCCAGTTGCGCCATTGCTTCCCGTAAACGGGGCCGAGGTCGCCGTTTTCGTCCGCCCATTCGTCCCAGATGCTGACCTTGCGTTCCTTCAGCCAGCCGATGTTGGTGTCGCCGCGAAGGAACCACAGAAGCTCGACGATGATCGAGCGCAGGTGCAGCTTCTTGGTCGTTAGGAGCGGAAAGCCCTCCCCCAGGTCGAACCGCATCTGCGCGCCGAAATGCGTCAGCGTGCCCGTGCCGGTGCGGTCGGCCTGCGGCACGCCTTGATCAAGAATGGTCTGAAGCAGGTCGAGATACTGGCGCATCTCAGCAGACCCTAAGCCGGGTCGATGGAAACTCAACCGGACTCGTATCGGGCGAGCGCAGTTTCATATTTGTGCCGTTCGGCATCGATCCGTTCCTGGAGATCGTCGCGTTCGCGCTCATGGCGACGCTCAAGTTCGCGGTGCTTCCGCTCCAGCGCCTGCTGTTCCTTTTCGATGGCCTCGATCTGCTTCGCCTGGCGAGCCTCCAGCTCTTTGAGCGCGGCTTCCGCCGACGCGAGCGAGGCGCGGCTGGGCTTGGCCGCGCGTTTCCTCTTCGGCAGAATTTCCGGCTCCAGCCGCTTTTCCCGCCTCGGAGCGGCCTGCTTCTCTAGCGCCGCCAGTTGCTCGTCCCGCGAGCCGCGCAGCACCTTCACCACCTGCCCCGGATGTTCGAGCGGCACTTTCGTCAGTGCGGTATCGGTGACCGCTTCGGCGACACCCTGGGCGAAGAGGTTGCTGTCGGTGCCCCACGCTTCCAGCGCCGCCTTCTGGCTCGGCGCCGCCACATAAGCGTCGTGGAAGCCGATGGGGGTGCGAAAGACCTTCAGCTTCTGCGTGCGTTTTGACTTGGCCACGACGGTCGAAACGCCGGCGAAGCGTTTCGGTGTCAGTATCCCATGAGCGCCAGCACTTCGCGCCGGCTGCGCTCGTCCTCGCGAAATGTGCCCATCATCCGGCTGGTCGTCATCATCACGCCGGGCGTGTTGACGCCCCGCGCCGTCATGCACGAGTGGCTTGCCTCGATCACCACGGCCACGGCCTTGGGCTCGAGATGGTCCCAGATGCAGTCGGCCACCTGCGCGGTGAGCCTCTCCTGCACCTGCAGCCGCCGCGCAAAGCCGTGGAGCACGCGCGCGAGCTTGCTGATCCCGACGACCTTGTCCTGCGGAAGATAAGCAATGGCCGCCTTGCCGATGATCGGAGCCATGTGGTGCTCGCAATGCGACTGGAAAGGAATGTCCTTCAGAAGCACGATTTCGTCATAGCCGCCCACTTCGTAGAAGGTTCGGCTGAGATGGATTGCCGGGTCCGACTGATAACCGGACGCATATTCCGCCCAGGCGCGCGCGACCCGTTCCGGCGTTTCCAGCAACCCCTCGCGGTCAGGGTCGTCTCCGGCCCACCGGATCAGCGTCTTGATCGCATCGCGCACATTGTCGGGCACCGCGATCTTGGGCGGCGGGCTCAAGAGGTCTCCGTTTTCCGGCGTCTGGCTCATCGCCCAAGCTCCGTTGCAATGTCGTCGGCCACGTCGGCTGCCTGGCTGCGAATGTCGGGCACGGCGATGATCTCCCAGTAGCGGCTCTTGGTCAAAGCGCCGAGGGCCCAGAGCCGATCCGCCCCCTCTGCGCGCGAGCGATCGGTTACGGCCAGTCCGATGCCAAGCTCGTCGGGTTTGATGGCTGCCGCATCGAGAAGGTTCCGCAGCAGCGGGTCGGCCGTGCGGCGGATGTCGTGCAACGGGCCGGTGCAGTTGAAGATGTAGCGGAAGCTGCGGCGGATCGCTTCGTCCTCGCCGCGGCGGCGGATGGTCACGTCCAGCTCATCGCCGTTCGGCTGCGCGCCGAGGATACGGCCTGCGGCGATTTCGAGCTGCCCTGCCTCGGTGAGCAAGCCGAGCTGGCGGGCAACCTGCGGCGCGATGCGATGACGGTGGACGTCCCACCACGGTCGCGCGTGGCGCAGGAAGCGCCTTCGCTCGTCGACGTCGAGCGACTGCCAGAGCGCGTGGCTGTGCGGTCGAAGCGAGTCGACGGCACCGCGCCAGCTCGAGCTGCGGCTTTTCTCGCGGATCCAGCGGCCGATGTCGCGCACAGTGCCGCGTGGAAGCTCGTCGCTCGTGATTGTCACCGGATCGGCCGCAGCGTGGCTCCTCGGCGCGAGTCCGCGGCGGGACAGCGCCAGGATTCGTCCCTTCTGCCCTGCGGAAGCGAGGGAGAGCACGACGTCGACCATAGTCAGGCCGGTGCCGACGATGAGCACGTCCGATTGCCGCTCGACCGAGTCCGCGATCGCGGCGCGCGCTTCATTCCCCCAAGGATTGGCGACGATGCGATCGCACGGCGCCTGAAACGGCAGCGGAGCCGGCGGCTGGTTGCCGATCGCAAGGACGAGCGCCTCGCTCTGGATTGTGCCGCCGCCGGCCAGGCTGATCGTCCAGCCACCGTTCCCTTTGTGAGCGGCCGTTGCCCGGTCCTGCACCACCTCGGCACAGCCGCCTGAAATGGCATCGTCGAGGATAGACCGAAGATATCGGCCGAAAGCCCGGCGCTCGGCGAAATCGCCCGCCGCGACGCCGGCGGCGTTCATGAAATCCTCGGGCGCCTCGGGCCAGGCGCTCATGTTCGATGCGGGTACGTTCAACAGGTGCGCGGGATCGGTGGTCGAGAAGGCGGTGCCGCGCCCAGCTTCGCTTCCCGCTTCCGCAAGGACGCTGCGGACGCCGCGGCGCGCGAGCTGCGCGGCGACCATCGTTCCCGAAAAGCCCGCCCCGACGATTGCTACCGGCACGACCCGGTCAGATTTCATAGTCCGGCCAGTTGTTGGGGTTTGCCGCGCCGGCTTTCCTGCGCATCATCTGTTCATGGAGCGCGGAGACTGTCTTGCCAGCCGTCTGCGTGAAAATGCCGGGCACGACGGCATGAACCAGGCATGCGGCGCCCGCGGCGATCAGATTGACGCCGATCCTTACGGCCCCCGCGGCATGGCCGGCCCAGCTCATCCCGAGGCTGCGCGGGTGCTCGGCGAACAGGCGGTCCCGCCAACTGCCGCTAGTCCGCTCCATGGCTCTTCCTTTGTTTCAGATGGCGACCCCGACAGGATTCGAACCTGTGGCCCTCAGATTAGGAATCTGATGCTCTATCCTGCTGAGCTACGGGGTCGTCGCGCGACGAATAGTGCGTCGCAGCATGCCAATCAATTGACCTCGGTGGGCGGCAGCACCGGGAGCGGCAGCGGCGCGACCGGCACTCCCTCGGCGATCAGCGACTTCGCTTCGTCCGCCGAGGCCTGCCCGTGGACCGGCCGCGCGGCGGCTTCCCCGGCATGGATCGCCCGCGCTTCCTCCGCGAAGCGGTCGCCCACCCATTCGGAATCCTTGATGACAGCCGCCTGAAGCGCAGCCAATCTCGCCAGCGGCGAAATGCCGTCGCCGCCTTTCGCCGGGACGCGCGGCGCCATTGGCGCTTTCGATACGCGCGCCGAGCCGCACACGGGGCATTGGACGAGCCCACGCTGGGACTGCTCGTCATAGTCCGCGCCCGACTGGAACCACGCTTCGAACACGTCGCCGCTGTCCCCGCACCGGAGGTCGAACACGATCATCGTTGAAGCGCCTCGCCGACAGCACGGCGGTGACGAATCGCCGGCACGCGCTGCCGCACCTGCTCCACCTTGCCTGTATCCAGCTCCGCGAAGGCGACGCCCACCTGCTCCCCCATGTCGAGCAATATCTCGCCCCAGGGGTCGACAAGCAAGGAATGGCCGTAGGTCTCGCGCCCGTCCTCGTGCCGGCCGCACTGGGCCGCGGCGACGACGAACACGCCCGCCTCGATCGCGCGCGCGCGAAGCAGCACCTCCCAGTGCGCCTTGCCGGTGGGAACGGTGAAGGCTGCCGGAACCGACAGCACGTCGGCCCCGGCATCGGTCAGCCGCGCGAACAGTTGCGGAAAGCGCAGATCGTAGCAAATCGTCAGCCCGAGCCGGCCCACCGGAGTCCCGCCGACGACCACCGCGTCGGACCCGCCGCGGTACACGTTGGACTCGCGCCAGCTTTCTCCGGTCGGAAGGTCGACGTCGAACAAATGGATCTTGTCGTAGGTTGCGCGGATCTCGCCTCCGGAATCGATGACGAAGCCGCGGTTCGCGAGCTTGTTGCCTTCGACGGTGACTGCCAGCGACCCCAGGTGCAGCCAGATGCCCTTGTCGCGTGCGGCGGCGCGGCAGGCGGCGAGCACCACGTCTTCCTGGGCAGGGCGGACGCATTTTGCCGCTCGCTCGCTGTCGCGATCCAGAAGGCCGGACATTTCCGGCGTGAACAGCATCTCCGCGCCGCCGGAGGCGGCGGCGGCTATAGCCAAGACGAGCGCCTCGGCATTCGCCTCCGGATCGATCCCGGTGCGCGACTGAAATATCGCGATCCTCGTCATCGCGCGCCGAGCATCTCGTCGAGCTTGCCCTCCCGTTCGAGCGCGACGAGGTCGGTGCAGCCGCCCACATGCCGGCCATCGACGAAGATCTGCGGCACGGTGGTCCGGCCATTCGCGCGCTGGATCATCTCTTCGCGCTTCGGCCCGCCGCCGTCGATCACATACTCCTCATATTCGATGCCCTTGGAATCGAGCAGGCTGCGGGCGCGCATGCAGAAACCGCAGAAGGTCTTCGAATAGATCTCGACTTTGGCCACGTTACCGTTCCCGTCACGTTTCGACTTGCATCGGACGAATTACGCGCGCCCAGCTAATGAGGTCCACCCGCGCGGCCCCGGCGCGCTTCAGCACCCGGGCGCAGGCGTTGGCAGTGCTCCCCGTGGTGAGGACGTCATCGACCAGAACCACCGTGCGCCCGCGAATCTGTGCGCCGGCGCTCACCCGGAAGGCGCCGGCGACGGTGCGGCGCCGCTGGCGCATGTTGAGGCCCTTCAGGGGCGGCGTTGCGCGAACCCTCCGCAGGGTGGCGAGCTCTAGCGGAAGGCCGGTCCGTCGCGACAGCTCCCTTGCGACGATCGCCGACTGGTTGAAGCCGCGGCCCCACAGGCGCGACCGATGAAGCGGGACGGGCACGAGTATCGCGTCGTCGACCTCGCCGATCAGCGGGCGCATGAACCGGGACATGGTCCGCGCAAGTGCGACCTTTCGCCCGTATTTGAGACGGATGGCGATCGACCGGCTGATTTCGTCATAGGCGACCGCAGCGCGGATCCGGTCGAGGCGCGGTGGCCTGGCAAGACAGGCGCCGCACATGTCCGCGTCGGTCGCCATCAGCGGAAGTCCGCAGCGCGAGCACCCGCCGCTTCCCAGGAAATCGAGCTTGCGCCAGCATTCGCTGCAGAAGCTGTCGACCTCGTTGACGATCGTGCCGCAGCCGCCACAGCGCGGCGGGAGAGCGAAATCCAGCACCGGTCGAAGGACGGAAAGAAGCGCCACAGGCCTGCTTGTCGCGCACGGCTCCCCGGCGCACAAGCGCGCTCGTGAGCGCCAACCTGTTCGACATGAAATTGCGGGCAATGCGGCGCCATCGGGCCTTTCGGACCGGTCCGGCGACGTTCCTTTACGAACGCGCCTTCGAGGACGTGCTCGAGCGCCTAGGCTCGGTTAACCGAAGGCTCGAATCGGTGCTTCTCGTCGGCGTGCCGGTCGCCGACTGGCCGCAACGGCTGCGCGATGTCGCGACGAGCGTCACGTGTATCGATCCAGGCGCGGGATTCGCGAAAGCCGCAGGCGGCCTGCAGGCGATCGAGGATCAGCTCGATGTCCGACCTGGCAGCTTCGACCTATGCGTCGCCATCGGGACACTGGACACCGTCAACGACCTCGCCGGAGCGCTTCTTCGCCTGCGGCTCTCGCTGAAGCCGGATTCGCTGCTGATCGGCGCGATGTCGGGCGGCGACACGCTTCCGCGCCTGCGTCATGCGATGCGCGCGGCCGATTCCGTGACCGGCGGCGCCTCGCCGCATGTCCATCCCCGGATCGATGCGCCGGCGCTCGCGCAATTGCTGGCCGCTGCCGGGTTCGACATGCCGGTGATCGACATTGACCGGGTGCGCGTTGCGTATCGCAGCCTGCGGAAGCTGATCGGCGACCTTCGCGCGATGGGCGCGACGAACGTGCTTACGAGCAGGTCCCGAAGTCCGTTGACGCGCAATGCTCTCGCAGCGGCCGAAAAGGCATTCGGCCGGGAGGCCGACCAGTCGCGAACCACCGAAACCTTCGAGCTTCTTCACTTCGCTGCATGGACCCCGCCGGCCGCGGCGGCTCGTGGCTGATCGGCCGTTAACCGTCCGCCCGCAAGAATTGTTAACCCGCAGGACGCTATTGCGACCATTGTGGACGTGGACCAGAGGAGGGTGGCGTGAGCGCTATCCGACAGAATTTGCGCAGGCTGCTCGCTGCCCAAGAGGGAGCGACCGCAATCGAATATGGCTTGATCGCCGCGCTCATCGTCATCGCGATGATCGGCGCCCTCTCGGCCCTCGGCGGCGGGGCGGGCGGCATGTGGACCGATCTGGCGACGACCGTGACGACGTCAATGTAATTGCGCGTCAGGCGCGTCGCGTGCCGTAGACGACCAGCTTCACGCGCTGCCCCGGAGCAAGCCGGGAATTCGCAGCAAGCCCGTTGAGGGCGAGGAAACGCTCCGTCCTAAAGTCGCGATAGGCCATCCGGCTCGCAAGCGATTGCACCGTGTCGCCCGCCTTTACCGTGACGACATCGATGATCCGCGGGCGGATCGCCGCCGCTTCGGCGGTCGATATACGGCGCAGCGAGTTCACCATCGACCCGAAGGGACCGATGCCGGTCCCGGCGCTCGTCAGCGTCAGGAAGTGATAGACGGTGTCCGGCGACCATTGGTAGGCGATCACGCCCACGTCGACGACGCCCGACGACGTGCTCGCCCGCGCCACGGTGTAGGCGGCGGGAATGCCGTTGATCATTATCCTCTGCGGCGGCGGCGCGGCGAGCTGATTGCGGCCGCCGAGCTCGCGCATGGCCGCGTAAATGTAGTTTTCCAGAGTGCCGCGGTAGCGGCCGCCCCCGAACTGCGCCTTGCCCGCGGATCCGGCGATCGTGACCTCGCGGGTACCGTTCTGCATGAGGTAGCCGACCGGCACCGTGAACTGGATGCGAAGGTCTGGGTGCGTGAAAGTGCGTCCGTCGATCACGCCCTGCGCGGGGTCGTCGTCGACGAAGACGCCGTCGAGCTGGTTCAAAAACTGGTCGCGGTTGGTGATGCCGGTTCCCATGCGGCCGGTCGCGCGCGCCGCCTGGAGCGCCCGCTGCATCCGGTTGGAGCTAAGCGGGTGGGTGCTCGCCCATTCGGGTAGCTGCCTGTTGTCCTGGCCCTGGATTCGCGTCTGGAGAGCCGTGTTGCGCGTCAGGGCTTCCAGGATTCCTGCGGCTCCCGCCGGATCGTAGCCGGCCCCGATCATGTACCTCAGGCCCAGCGTGTCCGACTCATACTCCTGCTCGCGCGAGAAGCTCAGCGTCCGAAGCAACGCATTTCGCTCGGACATCTGCGCGATCGCGTTGCCGAATCCGCCGCCGATAAAGGTTCCGAGGATCGATCCGAGGATCTCGCCGATGGTGTTGCGCTGCGCGACGCGCTCGCGCGCCTGGGCGTGGCCGGCGGCAACGTGCCCGACCTCGTGGCCGAGCGCGAAAGCCAGCTGCGATTCGTCATTCATGAGCGTCAGGAGCTGGCGAGTGACGTAGATGTACCCGCCGGGCACCGAAAAAGCGTTTTCGACAGCGGAATTGAGCAGCGTGAATCGATAGGCTGACGCGGGGTTCGCCAGGCCGGAATAGGCCGCCACGCGGCGGCCGACCGAATCGACGTATGCCGCGCGCTGGCCGGTTTCGGCGCCGCCATATTCCTCGACGAGCTCCGCGTGCTCCTTTTGGGCTTCCGCGGCGAGGCGGGGGTCGATGGTCCGTACAGGATATTGCGCCGACACGGCCGACGGCAGGACTGCCAGCGAAGCGGCAGAGAACAACAGCAGCGCTTTACGCATCGCTTATCTTCCTCGTTTCCCGGGAAAGGTTACGCAGCTGTTTTGAACGACAGATGACCGAAGGCGGTTCCTGCCCGGCCGTTACCCTATGGCGAGGAACTTCGCGCGCCGCTGATCGAGCAGCTGCTTCGGCTTCATCGTGCCGCAGCCCTTGAGCTCCTCCAGGATCATCGATTTGAGGACGGCGATAGCTGCGTCGGGGTCGCGGTGGGCTCCGCCGACGGGCTCGGGCACGATTCGATCGATGATTCCGAGCGCCTGGAGGTCGTTGGCCGTTATCCGCATCGCTTCCGCGGCCTCCGCTGCCTTGTCGGCAGTGCGCCACAGGATGGAGGCGCATCCTTCCGGGGAAATCACCGAATAGACGGCATGCTCGAACATCAAGACCCGGTTGGCGGTGGCGATCGCGACGGCCCCGCCCGAACCGCCCTCGCCGACGATGGCGGCGATCAGCGGCACCTTGAGCTCGAGGCATTCCTGGGTCGAACGCGCGATCGCCTCGGCCTGTCCGCGCTCTTCCGCTTCCACGCCGGGAAACGCACCAGGCGTGTCGACAAGCGTCACCACGGGGAGGCCGAAGCGGTCGGCCAGCTGCATGAGGCGGATCGCTTTGCGGTAGCCCTCCGGCTTGGCCATGCCGAAATTGTGGCGCAGGCGCGAAGCCGTGTCCTCGCCCTTCTCATGGCCGATGAGCATCACTCGGCGGCCGCCGATAAGGGCGAAACCGCCGACGATCGCAGGATCCTCGCCATAGGCGCGGTCGCCGGCAAGCGGGATGAACTCGTCGGCCAGGGCCGCGACATAGTCCTTGAAGTGCGGCCGTTCCGGGTGACGCGCGACCTGCGCCTTCTGCCAGGGCGATAGCTTGGAATAGGTATCGCCGAGCAGCTTCGACGCTTTTGCCTCCAGCCGCTCGACCTCCGCGTCGATATCGATTTCGCCGCTGTCGGCCGTTTCCCGCAGCTCGCGGACGCGAGCTTCGAGCTCGGCGATCGGTTTTTCAAAATCCAGGTAGGTCAACATTCGGACGCGCGGGTAAGCCGGGCCGCCGCGAGCGTCAACGACCGCGGTCGGCGAGCGGGTGGCGCTCATTGACCAGCTTCACGAGGCGAGCGGCGTCGACGTGGGTGTAGATTTGCGTCGTCGCAATGTCGGCATGGCCGAGAAGCGCCTGCAGTACCCGAAGGTCCGCGCCGCCCGAAAGGAGGTGCGTCGCGAAGGCGTGGCGCAGGACGTGCGGGCTGATCCTGTCAGGAGCGATCCCGGCGTCTGCAGCCATCTGCCGGACCAACTGAAACAGCCGCACCCGCGTGATGTGCTTCTTGCCGCTGGGGAAGAGCCACGCGCTCGAGGCCGGCACATGGTCCAGCCACGCCTTAACCGCGCTCTGTGCTCGACTGGAGATCGGAACGAGGCGTTCCTTTGCGCCCTTGCCGCGGAGGATCAGGAACGGCTGGCCTTCGCGAACAGCGCCGCGCGGCAGCGCGATTACCTCGCTTGCCCTGAGGCCGGACCCGTAGAGAAGCTCGAGCAGCGCCAAATTGCGAAGGGCCAACGGCTCCCCGCTCGCCGCCTTGTCGCTGGCTGCTTCGAACATCGTCTCGACGTCGGCTTCCGCGAGCACTCGCGGGAGCGGCCGCTGAAGCGTCGGTTGCGGAAGCGCCGACGAAGGATCGTCGGATCGCAGGCCGTCATCGACCAGGAAACGGTAGAAACGGCGAAGCGCCGACGACCGGCGAGCGACGGTCGATGCGGCAAGCCCGGCCCATTTTCCGCCAAGCTTTGCCACAGCGGCGCGATCGGCACTGCCCAAACCACCGCCGAGGTCGTCCGCGGCCTTGGCGAGGTCATTGCGATAAGCGGCGAGCGTGTTGGGCGAAGCCCCCGCCTCCGCGGCGAGCATGTCGAGAAAGCGATCGACCAAAGCTCGATCTGCTTCGATCACGTCCGCGCGAGAGCCTCGGCAGCGATCATTCGGGCAGCGAATTGCTGCTTGGTGTTTCGAAGCGCCATGACGACATGGAAGAGGTGCGCCGCCGGCACATCTTCAAAGGACGGCGACTGCAGTCCGGTTCCGGCAAGGACAAGGACGCTTCCGGCCTGGCCGCGACGAGCAGCGGCATCGAGCAGCTGGGTAAGCCGCGAGGTTCGCTCGATGTGCAGCTGATAGCGGGCGTTCAGCCGCGACGCGGCTCCCGCGTCGAGCCTGCCGAGAGCGGTGAGTCCGGCAACAAGCAATGCGCTGCGCCGTTTGTCCGTGCTTGAGTCGCGGCCGATGAAGGCATTGATGCGGCCGACGCTAAGATCGAGCGGCGTTCCGTCCGGCGCTCCGAGCGCGAGCATGGCCCACGCCTGGTCGGCGGGCTCGTCATCCATCTGGCGCACCGCGTTGGCCCAGCGTGCCGCGTAGGAGTCGAGCCCCGCGGCGAACATCGATGCGATCAGGTCGCGTGCGTCCGACTGCAGCTCGGCACTGGGCTGGATGCGCGCCGCGGCGGTAGCCAGCAATGCCCGGGATGCTTCCCTCTGGAGCGTGTCGTCGCCTGTCCGCCAAAGGCGCCGCATGGCCGCCAGACGCGTTTCGAGGTCTCGGCCCGCGAACGCCAGCCGCAATTGCCATGCGTCGGTGCCGCTCAGTTCATTGGGGTCGGTGGCGTCGAACATCCACGAATAGAAGTCGGTCAGCGCCTGCGAGGAGAAGACTCCCAGTCCCGTCGCGATTCGCGCGGATCGGAGCCTGTCCTGGAAGGAAATGAGCGGAGCACGGGCATACCAGGCGTGAACGCGCGGCGAAGCGGCGTCGAACAGCCGTTTCGGCGGGCTCATCGCCGTCGCGGTAGCGAGCCCGTACCGCCACGCCGTGAGGCCCTCGACCGGCTCCCACTCGATCGTGGTTGCCGTCCCCGTATCGGACGCCGCTCCAACGACCTTTTGCGCGAGCGCCAGGTCGACACCGCCGATCGAGCCGCGGCGACGCGCCGAATCGATCTGGGCCGATGCCGATTCCGGCTCGCCGTTCAGAGCCGAGCACATCGCCTCTACCAGCGGGAGCACTCGCGGTTCCGCCTTGCGCATCCCGTCGGTCAGCGGACACATCGCCAGCGGATCGGACGTCGCGAGCGCGCCCTGCACAGCGACCTGGATCATCTTGGGCGTGAAACGATCAGTGTCGATGCTCGAGATCACCATTCGGGCAGCGTCGGCTTCCCCCATGCGCAAGAGCAGCCATGCCCGGTCGGCAGCGAAGTCGACCGGGTTGATCCCCGGAGGCGATGGAGCGCCGGCGAGAAGCGCGTCGCGAAGCGCCATGTGCGCCCAGCGCGAAGCCAGCGGCGTTTCCATTCGCCGCATTACGCTCGACAGGAACACTCCGCTGGCGCTGCCCCAAGGATTGCTTCCTAGGCCTAGCTGGACTGGATCGAGAGCACCGGCCGTGAACGGGTCGCGACGGGCGAAGCCGGGATATTCGATCGGCGGCGGCGGCGGTTCCGCGGAGATGTTCTGCTCGACCACCTCAGTGCCCTCGCTCGGCTGCAGTGCCTGCGTTTGCGGCGCTACCGGCTCGGCAGATTCCTGCGGCTGCGTCGGAGCCGTGGTGTTCTGCGCAGGCTGGGGTACAGCCGGAGCGGTCGTGTTCTGGACCTGCGCGATGGCCGGGAGGGCAATCGCGACGGCAGCTCCGAGAAGGAAAAAGCGCCTAGCGGCCGGCTGCATTCGTCACGTCCACTTCGACCGGCCGCGTTTGAACCTCACGCGCCTGGCTGGACAGAAAGACGAGCGCTCCTGCAAGAATGACAAGAATGATCACCAAGTACACAATCGCTCGCGGCATTGACGATTCTGCTCCGATCCTGGGGGCCGCGCGCTTTTGCCCGACCTTCGGGCCGTCTGTATAGCCCCGTGCCGATGGTCAAGCTTGCCGAACGCCTCGACCGCCCGATCGTCCTCGTCGGCCTGATGGGCGCGGGCAAGTCGACGGTCGGCCGGCGGCTTGCGAGGCGCCTTGGCCTGCCCTTCGTCGACAGCGACGATGCCATCGAAGACGCCGCGGGCTATTCGGCGGCCGAAATCTACGAGCGCTACGGCGAGGCCGATTTCCGCGATGGAGAGCGGCGCCTCGTCGCACGCCTCCTCGACGGCGAGGTCCGCGTCATCGCGACCGGCGGGGGCGCCTATGTCGACCCGCGCACTCGGCAGCTGCTGAACGAGCGCGCGATCACCGTGTGGCTCGACGCGCCAATCCCTGTTCTTGCCGAACGGACCGGGCGCCGGAACACCCGTCCGCTGCTCCGAAGCGGCGACCGCAAGGGAACGTTGGAACGGCTGTCCCACGAGCGCGGCCCAGCATATTCCGAAGCGCACATCCGGGTCCGAAGCGGGGACGGAGCGCACAAGGACGTGGTCGATTCCATCCTGAGAGCGATCGAGCTGCGCCTGGACGGCACCAGCAACGATTAAGCGGGGCGGCTGTCTTCCACGTCCGGAAGCGGATTCTCGGCGGAAAAGGTGCGTTCTCGGCCGCTTCGCAGGTCCCCGGTCGAGCTTTGCAGCTCCAGCCGCTCGCAGTCGCGCATCCTGTATTCCCGCTCCACCCGATCCGCTTCGGCGCGGGATATGCCCAGGCGCATCAGCGCCTCGCGGCCCATGCGCACTGCGCTTTCAAACAGCTCGCGCTGAAGCAAGGCGACGTCCAGCCCCGCGAACGCGACGATCTGGCGGCGATCGAACACCCGCACCATTACCTGCGCGTGAGGGAAAGCTTCGAGGATCTCGACGAGCTGGTCGCGGGTGAAGTCGCGGCTGTCGTGGCAGAAGATGATCGCTTCGGCGGTATCGGCGCCCGCAAGCCGAAGCAGGTCGATGCGCGTGCCGTCGCCATAATAGACCTTGGTGCCGAATTCTCCGCTGACCTCGATCTGCTCGGCGTCGACGTCGATGATCGTCAGTGGCACGCGCTTGGCCATGAGCATCTGCGCGACCGTCTGGCCGTAGCGGCCGTAGCCGACAACGACGACGTTCGTTTCCGGCGACGATTCCGGCCCGTCCAGCCCATCGCGCCGATCCTCGATCTTCTCCAGCCAGTCGGTAAGCCTCATCAGGAACGGAGTCGTCGCCATGGATAGCGTGACGACTGCACCGAACAGCGATGCCGCCGCGGGAAGGACGAGTCCGGCCGTGGTTGCCTGGGCGAACAGGACGAAGCCGAATTCCCCGGCCTGGCTCAGAAGCAGCCCAAGGCGCACGCTTCGCGGCCAGCTGTTTCCGAACATGCGGGCAAGGCCACCGATCAGCGCGGCCTTGATGACGATTACCGCAGCCGCGATTCCGAGCACGAACAGCGGCCGCTCTGCGATTACGCTGAGGTCGAGCAGCATTCCGACCGACAGGAAGAACAACCCCAAGAGGATGGAGCGGAACGGCTCCACGTCGCTCTCGAGCTCGTGCCGGTACGGCGATTCCGCCAGCATCACGCCGGCAATGAAGGCGCCGAGAGCGACGGACAGATGCAGCGCGTGCATCACCGCAGCTGCGCCGACCACGGTGAACAGTCCGGCGACGACGAACAGCTCGCGCTCGCCCATGCGGCCGACGATTCGGAACAGCGGGTTGAGCCCGAGCCTTCCGACGAGGACCAGCCCGACGATGGCAAGGACCGTATAGAGCGCGAGGGTCCATCCCGTCGGCGCGCTTGGATCGGGCGGCACGCGGGCCATGGCAGCGATGATGGTGATCAGCGGAACGATCGACAGGTCCTGGAAAAGCAGGATGGCGAAGGCCCGTTCGCCCTGGGGCGTGTTCAGCTCGTTGTCGGCGCGAAGCATCGGCAGCACCTGCGCCGTCGAGGACAATGCGAGCGGAAGCCCGATCGCAAGCGACGCGCCCCATGAGATCGCGAGGACGAGATGGAGGAAAAGCGCGATTCCCAGCCCGCATAGGACGACCTGAGCGAGGCCCAGGCCAAAGATGTCGTTCCTCAGGCGCCAGAGGCGCGCAGGCTGAAGCTCGAGCCCGACGATGAAAAGCAGCAGCGCAATTCCGATCTCGGTGATGCTGAGAAGCTGCTCGGGGTCTGCGATCAGGCCCAGCAAGTGCGGTCCGATCAGCGCTCCGCCGACGATGTAACCGAGAGTCGCGCCAAGCTTCAGCCGGCGAAAGATGGTGACGAACAGCAGCGCGGCGCCGAGCATGACCGCGCCGCTTTCGAGGATTGCGGTGGTCGCCTGGGCGGCTTCGGCAGCAGAGCCGTTCACGCGGCCTTGTACAGCGCCGCCGACAGCGCCCGCAACGGCAGCAGGATAGCGCCGTGGCGGCTGCGCCGGCCGCGCGCAGGCGCGAGCACGTCGAAGCCGGGCCATTCCGGCGGATCCTCGCGTTCACCGGCGAGCCAGGAGGCGAGCTGGCCCAGCGCTTCGCGAACTTCCTCCGCTGATCGGCCGGTCGCGTGCGTTGCGACAATCGCCGCGGATGCCTGCCCGAACGCGCAGGCCTGCACCTTCTGCGACAGCGCCTCTACGCGGCCATCGGCCAGTTGCACTGACGTCTCGACGAGGCTTCCGCAGGTCGGCGACCGCTCGGACGCTGCGCCGTCGATGCGCTCGAGCTCGACCGGCTCCGGCAGCGAGGCCGCCAGGCGGAGGATCTGCGTCGTGTAGAGGGGCGCGTTCATTCCCTGCGCCATGTGGTGCCGGAAGGGCCGTCCTCCAACACTATGCCTTCGGCCTTGAGCTCGTCGCGGATGCGGTCGGCGGTAGCGAAGTCGCGGTTGTTCTTGGCTTCGGCGCGCGCGGCAATTCGTGTCTCGATGGCGGTGTCGTCCGCGCCGCCACGGAACCACTCGTCCGCGCTCTGGCCGAGAAGCCCGAGCAGCGCAGCGCTGGCTTTCATGGTCGCAGGATCACCAATGGCCTGAAGCCTTGCGATGGCCGCCGGCGTGTTGAGATCGTCCGCGAGCGCTTCGACGACCGCCGCGTCGATTTCACCCGCGTCAGCGTCGCCGCCCGCCCGATACAGCCGGTCGAGGATCGCCTTCGACTGCTCGACGAGCTTCTCGGTCCACGGCAGCGGCTGGCGGTAATGTGCCGACAACAGCGCCAGGCGCAGCGTCTCGCCCTTGTGCCCCTGCTCAAGCAGCTCCGCGGGCGTGACGATATTGCCGATGCTCTTCGACATCTTCTCGGCCCCCATGTCGACGAAGCCGTTGTGCACCCAGTATCGGGCGAGCGCCGCGCCGCCATGTGCACAACGGCTCTGAGCGATTTCGTTCTCGTGGTGCGGGAAAATAAGATCGAGCCCGCCGCCGTGGATGTCGATCGTGGTGCCCAAATGGGTCGCGATCATCGCCGAACATTCGAGGTGCCATCCGGGGCGGCCGCGGCCCCAGGGCGAATCCCAACCGATCACGTCCGGCTCGCTCGGCTTCCACAGCACGAAATCGGCCGGATCGCGCTTGTAGGGCGCAACCTCGACCCGCGCGCCCGCGATCATCTGGTCGCGGTCGCGATGGCTGAGGATCCCGTAGGCGGGGTCGGACGTCACGTCGAAGAGGACGTGTCCCTGCGCCGCATAGGCGTTGCCGCTCTCGATCAGCCGCTCGATCATCGCGATCATGGCTGAGATTTCCTGCGTCGCGTGGGGCGCGATGTCCGGGTCGCGCACGCCAAGAGCGCGCATGTCCTCGAGATAATGCTGCTCGTAGCGTTCGGTGATGACCGAAGGCTCGACGCCTTCGGCTTCGGCGGCCGCGATGATCTTGTCATCGACGTCGGTCACGTTGCGCGCATAGACGAGGCTGTCTGGTCCGAACTGGTAGCGGATCAGCCGCGCGAGCGTGTCGAACACGACCGCCGGGCGGGCATTGCCGATATGGGCGCGGCCGTACACCGTCGGCCCGCACACATACATGGTGATGCGCTTCGGGTCGGCTGGGACGAAGTCGCGCTTCTCGCGCGTCATTGTGTCGTGGAGGCGGATCATTGCGCGACCTCTTCGCGGGCGTGGCGGCGCGTCTCGACCCAGTCGACGATCGCGCGTCCGCTCGCGTTCAGCAAAGGATAGGTCCGCGAATTGGTCATCCACGTCGGCCGTTCGGCCTCAGGCCCGTAAATCAGGTCGGTCGCGAGGTTGGCGAACAGGAAGAAGAGCGTCGCGGCAAGCAGCCCCTTCACCACGCCGAAGCCGCCGCCGAGCGCACGGTCGACGGGCCCGAGGATCGAGCGCCGCGTCTTGCCGCCGATCGACCGGGCAAGCAGCTTCACGAGGATGAACGTCGGCACGAACAGCAAGGCGAACGCGAGCACCGATGCGCCTTCCGCCGTGCCGACGCTGCGCGCGAGACCGCCGGAAAGCTGAGTGTGGAACAGCTTGATCATGGCGATCGCGGCGATCCAGGCGAGCAGCGAGATCACTTCGTAGACGAAGCCGCGGACGAAGCCGACCGCGCCGCCGCCCAGCAGCAACAGGATAACGAAGATGTCGAGCGCGCTCACGAGGCTGCGGCTAGCGGAGTCCGTTCGTCATTGCGAGCGGCTAGCTACCGAAGCGGAGCGCCGCAGGTTTTGTGCCGGCACATTTCCCAATTGAAGAATCCGGTCTTGCACATCTCAATGTGTGCGCCCCCGTTTTTCAAAAGTCGCTCACCGCAATTCCAGCATCGCAGTCGCCAAAGCAGGACCGCCCAGATGGCAACGAAAATAGCCCAACCGATGAAAGCCATCTTCGGGCTGAATAACGAGACGCCGATGAACGCAATTGAGGCAGCCAAGATTGTTCGCTGAAGCAGCTTTGAATGACGAACGAACTTTTCCTTGGGTATGGCAGACGTCACCGCCCCAGCACCTGATCGACCAGCGCGCGGAGGTTGGCGAAATGCGCGAGCGAAATCCCATCAACCGCCTTCACTTCCTTCGGCACCCAGGCCTGCTCAAAGCCAAGCTTGGCGGCTTCCTTCAGCCGCAGCGGCGCGTGCGCGACCGGGCGGATCTCGCCCGAAAGCGCGATCTCCCCGAGCACCACCGCTTCGCTCGGGATTGGCCGCTCCGACAAAGCGGAAACCAAAGCCGCGGCTACCGCGAGGTCCGCAGCCGGGTCGGTCAGCCGGTAGCCGCCGGCGACGTTCAGATAGACTTCGGTCGTACCGAAGCTGAGGCCGCAACGCGCCTCCAGAACCGCGAGGATCATCGCCAGCCGGCCGCTGTCCCAGCCGACCGCCGCGCGTCGCGGCGTTGCGCCGCTCGCGAGACGAACCGTCAGGGCCTGGATTTCGACGAGCACCGGCCGCGAGCCCTCGAGCGCCGGGAAGACGCTGGTCCCGCTGACGGGCTCGCCGCGCCGCGTGAGGAACAAGGCGGACGGGTTGGCGACCTCGGCGAGCCCCTGCCCTTCCATCGCGAACACGCCGATCTCGTCGGTGCCGCCGAAGCGGTTCTTGAGCGCGCGCAGGATGCGATACTGGTGGCTTCGCTCGCCTTCGAAGCTGAGCACCGTGTCGACCATATGTTCGAGCACGCGCGGGCCGGCGATCGTGCCGTCCTTTGTCACGTGGCCGACGAGGGCGACGGCGCTGCCGCGCTCCTTTGCGAACCGAACCAGTTCCTGCGCCGAAGCGCGCACCTGGCTGACGGTGCCGGGAGCGCCCTCGATGAGGTCGGAATGCATCGTCTGGATCGAATCGATGACGAGCAGGTCGGGCGCATCACCCTCCCCCAGCGTCGTCAGCACGTCGCGGACCGAGGTCGCCGCCGCGAGCCGCACCGGCGATTTGCCGAGGCCGAGCCTAAGCGCTCGCAGCCGCACCTGCTCGGCCGATTCCTCGCCCGAGACATAGACGACGCTGCGCCCGGCGGTGGCGAGCTTCGCTCCGATTTGGAGGAGCAAAGTCGACTTGCCGATCCCGGGATCGCCGCCCACCAGCATCGCCGATCCGGGAACGATGCCGCCGCCGATCGCTCGATCGAACTCGGCGACTCCGCTGACGATCCGCTCCGGAAGCGCCGCCGGATGGTCGAGGCCGACGAGGTCGATCGTCCGGCCGCCGCCCTGGAGATTGTGCTTCGCGGCGAAGATGCTGGTGACCTCGGCCGCCTCCTGCACGAGTGTGTTCCACTCCGCGCAATCGGGGCACTGGCCTTGCCAGCGGCTGCTGACCGAGCCGCAAGCCTGGCACACATATCTGCTCTTCGCCTTCGCCATCGCTTTTCCAGCTTAGCGAATCCCGATTCCTTGGCTAGGGCCGCGGGCGAATGGGCCTTCTCCCCGAACCGCTGAGGATCCCCGACTTCCGCGCCTTCTGGCTCGCGCGGCTGGCGACGACCATAGGCCAGATGGCGATGGTGATCGTCATCGGCTGGCAGGTTTACGACATCGCCCGCCACACGATGCCGATCGACGAGGCGGCATTCCAGCTCGGGCTGATCGGGCTGGTGCAGTTCGTGCCCTTGTTCCTGCTGACGCCGGTCAGCGGCTGGGCAGCGGACCGGCTCGACCGAAGGCATATCGCGCGGGCGACGGTGCTCCTCGAGCTGCTGTGCGCGGCCATCCTGTTGGGCGCGACCTGGAGTGGGCGGATCAGCCTGCCGATCCTGTTCTCGGTTGCGGCGCTGCTCGGCGTCGCGCGGGCATTCGCTGGCCCCGCCCTCGGAGCGCTCGCGCCCAACCTCGTGCCGCGGAAGCTGCTTCCACGGGCGATCGCGTTGAGCTCGACCGCCTGGCAGTCGGGCGCGATCGCCGGTCCCGCGATCGGCGGCATTCTCTACGACGTCGTCCCCTACCTGTCCTACGGGTTCAGCGCCGCGCTGTTCGGCTTTTCGTCCGCCTGCCTGTTCGTGATCGGGCCGATCGCGCGAAGCACGATCGAGCCCGGACGGCCGCTCAAGCGGATGATCGAGGGGCTTCGCTACGTGCGCCGTAACCGGCTGGTCCTCGGCGCCATCACGCTCGACTTGTTCGCGGTGCTGCTCGGCGGAGTAACGGCGATGCTGCCACTGTACGCGCGCGACATCCTCGAGGTCGGCGCTCAAGGGTTGGGGCCGCTGCGGGCGGCGCCGGCCGTCGGCGCGACGCTGACCGCGATCTTCTTCTCCTTCCGGCCGTTGAAGACCGACGTGGGGGTCAAGATGCTGTCGGCGGTCGTCGTGTTCGGCGCTGCGACGGCGGTGTTCGGGGTATCGACCTGGTACCCGCTCTCGCTGGCGATGCTGACCCTGCTCGGGGCGGCGGACATGTTCTCGGTCTACATCCGCCAGTCGCTGATCCAGCTCCACACGCCGGACGCGATGCGGGGTCGCGTCAGCGCCGCCTCGACGCTGGCGATCTCGGCTTCGAACGAGCTCGGCGAGACTCGAAGCGGCTTTACCGCCGCGCTGCTCGGCCCGGTCACCGCGACGGTGGCGGGAGGGATCGCCGCGATCGCCGTGACCCTGATGTGGGCGCGGCTGTTCCCGGAGCTTCGCCGCGCGCGCACCTTCGAGCTACCCGAAGAACCGCCGCCGCAGGACGCGGTGATTGCCGGCGGCGCATGACCCTTTTCGCTCGCCCAGGAGACCTTCGATGAAAGCCTCGACGATCCTCGATACGATCGGCAACACGCCGCACATCCGAATCAACCGGCTGTTCGGTGACGGCGCCGAAGTGTGGATCAAGTCGGAGCGCTCTAACCCCGGCGGCTCGATCAAGGATCGCATCGCGCTGGCGATGGTCGAGGAGGCCGAGCGCTCCGGCAAGCTCAAACCAGGCGGCACGATCGTCGAGCCGACGTCCGGCAACACGGGCATCGGGCTTGCGATGGTCGCCGCGGTCAAGGGCTACCGGCTGGTCCTGGTGATGCCCGACAGCATGAGCGTCGAGCGGCGGCGGTTGATGCTCGCCTATGGCGCGACGTTCGACCTCACGCCGCGCGAGAAAGGGATGAAGGGCGCGATCGCCCGCGCGCAGGAGATCCTCGCCGAGACGCCGGGCTCGTGGATGCCGCAGCAGTTCGACAATCCCGCGAACGTCGAGGTCCACGAGCGCACGACGGCGCAGGAGATCCTCGCCGACTTCGGAGACAGCCCGTTCGATGCGGTTATCACCGGAGTCGGCACCGGCGGCCACATCACCGCCGCCGCGCACGTCCTCAAGAAGGCCTGGCGGGGCCTGAAGGTCTTCGCCGTGGAGCCCGAGCTTTCGCCGGTGATCAGCGGCGGCGAGCCTGGCCCGCACCCGATTCAGGGCATCGGCGCCGGGTTTATTCCGGCAAACCTCGACGTCGCGGCGATCGACGGGACGATTCAGGTTAGCGCGGACGAGGCAAAGGCGATGGCGCTCCGCGCGGCGCGCGAGGAAGGCGTGCTGGTCGGCATTTCATCGGGCGCGACGCTGGCCGCAATCGCGAAGAAGCTGCCGGAATTGAGCGACAATCCACGCGTGCTGGGCTTCAACTACGACACCGGCGAGCGGTACCTGTCCGTACCGGACTTCCTGCCGACCGAAGGCGAATAAGCTAACGCGTTGCTAACCCTGTTCGTTGGCCTCGCTGTTAGGCGTCGCCCGTTAAGGACTCGCTTATGCCGAAGTGGGGAGACCTCCGCGTGGGGTCCTGTGTATGTCGAGAACGCGTTTTGCCAAAGCCGTAAGCCACTCGCTTGAAACCCCCGAGCGGGCGTCGGTTCGCGAGGCGCTGTGGTTCGATATCGAGACCGCCGAAACGTCCGGGGATGAATCGCTGTCCGACTCCAGGGTGGCGGCGTTCGACCACACTGCGCTGCTGCTCGGCGCCACGCACTTCCTGATCGGAATAACCACCTTCGTCAGGCATCCGTACCTCACCGGCATCGGCTCGCTCCTCAACCCGCTTCTCCCATTCGGGCTCCTCCTGATCCTGGATGTCGTCGCGGCGCTGGGCCTCAAGTGGCGGCAGGAGCTCGAGCTTGCGCCCCACACGGTTTCCCGGGCGATGTGTATCTACATCGCCGCGATCGGCGTCCTGTGGACTTTCTTCGGCCTTGCCGTGCTGGTGAACATCCACGGGCCAGGTCCTGTGGCGTCGGTTTCCATCTGCGCCGGAATCGCCATGGCCGCGGTCGTCTCGATGACCTCGCCACCGCTCGCCGTCGTCAATGCGTTCGTCGCGACCGCAGCCTCCGCATTCTTCGCGCCGTCGCCGGTTATTCCAGTGGGCGTGGCGACGCTGACCTTCCTGCTGATCGGTTACAGCATCGCAGCGGCGCGGACGGACATCGCGGCCGGCCGACGCCGGTTCAACCTCGACGCGGAAGCCCGCAAGGCGCTGACGTTCGTCGACGAGTTCGAGAACAGCGGCCGCGGCTGGTTCTGGGAAACCAACGGCGAAGGCACCTTGTCCTATGTGTCGCAGCAGCTCGCGGACGACTTCCAGTGCGAACCCGCCGAGCTCCTCGGACGGCAGTTCACGGACCTCCTCTCGGTCGACACGGATGGCGACCGCTCGCTCGAGGAGCGCAAGACATTGGGCTTCCATTTGTCTGCGCGATTCCCGTTCTCGGACGTCGTCGTGCGCGCTGCCAGCGACCAGGACGTGCACTGGTCGCTGTCCGGAAACCCCATCTTCGACGAGCGCGGCCGCTTTCTCGGCTTCCGCGGGATCGGAACCGACCTCACCGAGCAGCGGCGGACCGAGCAGGAAATCTCGCGCCTCGCCCGGTTCGATTCGCTCACCGGCCTCCCGAACCGTGCGATGATGCGGCAGACAATGGAGGAGGCGCTCCGCAATGCCGCCCATCGCCAGAAGGGCTGCAGCCTGTTCCTCATCGATCTCGACCGCTTCAAGAACGTCAATGACACGCTCGGCCACCCGATCGGCGACGCGCTTCTACGCCAGGTCGCCGACCGGCTGAAATCCGTGATGGGCGAGCACGGCCAGGTCGGGCGCCTCGGCGGGGACGAATTCAAGGCGGTGCTTCCCGGCACCGTCGATATCGGCCTTCTCGAATCCCTGGCGCGGACGCTGATCGAGCAGGTATCGCGGCCGTACAATATCGAAGGCCACCGCGTCCTTATCGGCGCCTCCGTCGGAATCGCGATCGGCGACCCCGGACGCGCCTGCGCGGACAGCATGATCCGCAACGCCGACCTCGCGCTTTACGCGGCGAAGGCCGCCGGCCGCGGCAAGCATTGCTTCTACGAACCGTCGATGCACACCGAGGCGGCGGACCGGCAGCTCCTCGAGAACGACCTTCGGCAGGCGATCGAGCGAGGCGAGCTCGAGGTCGCCTATCAGCCAATCGTCAGGGCGGCGACCGAGGAGGTCTCCGGCTTCGAATCGCTGATCCGCTGGAAGCACCCCGTTCGGGGCGCGATCTCGCCGAGCGTCTTCATCCCGCTTGCTGAAGAGTGCGGGATGATCGGCAAGATCGGCCAGTGGGTGCTGGAAACCGCGCTGAAGGAAGCGGCGCATTGGCCGGAGCATGTCCGGATCGCGATCAACCTGTCGCCGATCCAGTTCAACGATCCCAATATCGTGGACACGATCGCGAGCATCATGGACGAGTCCGGCGTTCGCGCGGCCCAAGTCGAGCTCGAAATTACCGAGGGCGTGTTCCTCGCGGACGGCGACAGCACCGACGACACCTTTGCGCGTCTCAAGAAGCTCGGAGTCCGCCTCGCGCTCGACGACTTCGGCACGGGCTATTCGTCGCTCGGCTACCTGAAGAAAGCGCCCTTCGACAAGATCAAGATCGACCAGAGCTTCGTGCGGGGGGCGGCCTCTCCGACCAGCCGCAACAGCGCGATCATCCGGGCGATCGTCAGCCTGGCCGACAGCCTGGAGATGGAGACCTGCGCGGAAGGCGTCGAGACCCACGACGACCTCGCCCTCATCCGCGAGCTCGGCTGCAGCCACGTCCAGGGCTACATCTTCGGCCGGCCCGCTGCCGCCGCGGAGGCACGCGAGGTCGCCAACCGGGTCCGCGTCGAAGCGGACGGCTTCCAGTGCCTTCGCGAGACGCGCCACCGGCTCATGCGGCGGGCCATCGCGATGATCGACGGGCACGAAGAGGAAATTCGCCTGCGCAACATCTCCATCACGGGAGCATTGGCCGAGTGTCGACGGCCGGTCGCGCCAGGCACGCATCTGGCGGTCGACATCGTTGGAGCAGGCCCGGTGAGCGGCATCGTGCGATGGGCCGGCCAGGGCAAGTTCGGGATCCAGTTCGACGGCCAGTTCGACCTCGGACGCCTCGCGCCCAAGAAGAAGAAGCTCAACGACGTCACCATGCTGCAGCCGTGGTACATCGAGAAGCGCGAGGCGCTGGGCTAACCGGCGCCGTGCACGCGCAAAAAAGAAGCGCCGGCGTTACCCGGCGCTTCTCTTTTTTGTTCATCGGCCTTGCCGTTATCGGCGACGGACGATGTCCACGTCGCGGACGATGCCGCGATAATCGACGTCGCACTTGAACGAGAGGTCCGGCTGATAGCCATAGCCGAGCGCGCCGTAAGCGCCGACGCCATACGGGCTGTAGGCCATCTGCCCGCTGGTCGCGAGACCGCGCACGCGGATCGTGCTCTGCCGCGGCGTAACCTGGGTAACGCTCACGACACGGCCGCTCGCCACGTTCGTGCCGAGGACGGCACCGAGGATGCTGCCGAGGCTCACCCGACTGTTGAGGCGCGCCTGGACCGCGGCATTGCACTGCTGCGTCGCGAGCGCCGTAGCCTGCGCGGCGTAGGGGTTATACGCATACTGCTGGCCGTAGCCATAAGGCGAGGCGTACCCGTAGTTGTTGTACCCATAGGGGTATTGAGCCTGTGCGGGCGCTGCCGCCGCAAGGGCCGCAATGGCTGCTCCGCCAGCGAGGATTTTGCTCATCGTTTTCATTGCTCATCTCCTTTCGAAGAGCTTCGGCAAACAAACGAACAGCCGTTGGGGCCCGCCCCTGCTTTCGTCGCGGCTTGCGGGCGGTCCGTCGCGCGGCGGTGAATGCGCAATGAACCCTGCCTCAAGGAGCGATCGAACACCTGGCTTAAGCTACTGCAATGTCAGCATTTCACCTTTGTATCGCGGCAATCGTTGCTTACACTGGGCCTCGTCAGAGGGGGATTTTGGCATGGACGACACATTCAGCAGCAAGTGGCGTAACGCGGCTATGAGCATCGGCCTGACAGCGATCGTTTTCGGCGCAGCCTGGGCCGTCGCCTTCTACTAAGAAGCGACTCTGTCGCTCCGCGCCGGCAAGGTGCCACCCTGCGCTAGTGCGTGGCTTCCGCCTGGTGCACGGCTGATGCGCCGTCGTTGACCAGCTCCTCGAACAGCGAGCGATAGTGAATCATCGCCTGGCGTAGCTCTTCGGTACTCGCTTCGCCCCGCGCGTGCCGGACAGCGATGTCGTGGCCCGCGCGATAATGTTCGACCACGCGCGGGTGATGGACGGAGATGTCGCCTGCGCGTTCATCGAAGTCCGCCACCGGATATCCGCGTGCCGTCATGACTTCGGCGAGAAGCGCGTCGGCAAAGGACACGGCGCGCGGCGGGTCGTCGACGAACCGGGCCTGCACTTCCGTCCAGCGGTCGATGAAGCCTTGCCGGGCGGATGGCTCGAGCGGGCGAATCGTCAGCTTTTCGACGCGTTTCTCGCGGGCGGCGAGCTCCGCCTCGGCCTTGCTGCGGCTGCCCGTCTCTTCGAGCGCGTGGTCGTACTCCGGGCCGAACCGCGACCGCAGGTGGTCGGAACGCCGCCGTTGGAAAATGACGACCGCAGCGACAATCAGCGCCACGACGACAACGGCAATGACGATCAAGACTGTCTGGTCCATTTTCGGCCTCCTTCAACCCAAGCGGGGCATCAGGAGGAAACGAACGACCGCCTCTACAGTCGCAACCCGTCGGCGTGGCTACGACAGCATCCGGCGCAGGCCGCAGCCCCGATCAGCCGCGTCAGAACACCTCTTCGGGGATCGCCATGATCGCCTCCGCGCCGGCTTCGATCTTGCGGCGGAGTCCGCTGGACACGGGAAGCTCCCGCTGGGCGTAGAAGCGCGCGGTCGCTATCTTGGCCTCGTGGAACTGGCGGTCTCCGTTGCCTTCTTCCAGCGCCTTTGACGACACGGCCGCCATCTTCATCCACATCCAGCCCAACGTCACCAGCCCCATGAGGTCCATGTAGGAATAAGCGCCGGCGCCGGCGTTATTGGGGTCCTGCATGCCGTGCTGGGCGAGCCACATCGTCGCCGCCTGGAGGTCGGCGAGCGCAGGCTCCAGCGCCGCCGCGACGCCCGCGGGGTCTCCGGCGGCTTTAGCGTCGGCCATCTCGCGGCCGAGCATTTCCAGGAAGCTTCGGATCGCCCGGCCGCCGTCCTTGGGCAGCTTGCGCCCCACCAGGTCCATTGCCTGGATGCCGTTGGTGCCTTCATAGATCTGCGCGATCCGGGCGTCGCGGACGAACTGCTCCATGCCGTGCTCGCGGATATAGCCGTGACCACCGAAAACCTGCTGGGCCAGGACCGCCGCCTCGAAGCCCTTGTCGGTGCAATAGCCTTTGATGACGGGCGTGATGAGGCCGAGCAGGTCTTCGGCCTGCTGCCGCTCCGTTTCGTCCGGAGAGCGCCGCATCAGGTCGACCTGGAGCGAGCCCCACAGCACCAGCGCCCGCGCGCCCTCGTTCCAGGCCCGCATCTGCATCAGCATCCGCCGCACGTCGGGATGGACGAACAAAGGATCGGCCTTCGCCGAAGTGTCGCGATCCCCTTCCTTGAGCGCACGGCCCTGGCGGCGGTCGCGGGCGTATTGGACCGCGTTCTGGTAGGCCACCTCGCCCTGGGCGAGCCCCTGAAGGCCGACGCCGAGCCGCGCCGCGTTCATCATAATGAACATGGCTTGCAGGCCCTTTTCCAGTTCGCCGACCAGCCAGCCTTTCGCGCCGTCATAGTTCATGACGCAGGTGGCGTTGCCGTGGATTCCCATCTTCTTCTCAATGGCGCCGCAGCTGAGCGAGTTTCGATCGCCGACTGATCCGTCCTCGTTGACGAGATATTTGGGCACGACGAACAGCGAGATGCCCTTGACGTTATCCGGCGCGCCGGCACGCTTCGCGAGCACCATGTGGATGATGTTGTCGCTCATGTCGTGCTCGCCGGCCGAAATGAAGATCTTGGTGCCGGTGATCGAATAGCTGCCGTCGTCATTGGGCTCGGCGCGGGTCTTGAGGAGCCCTAGGTCGGTCCCGCAATGCGGCTCGGTGAGGTTCATCGTGCCGGTCCACTCGCCCGTCACCATCTTGGGGATGTAGGTGCGCTTCTGCTCGTCGCTTCCCTTGATGATCAGGGTGGCGATCGCTCCGCTGGTCAGCCCCTGGTACATTTCGAAACTGTGGTTGGCGGAGAGCACATATTCGCCGAACGCGGTTCCGACGACCTGGGGAAGCCCCTGCCCGCCATATTCTTCGGGCGCAGTGAGTGTCGGCCACCCGGCCTCGCAGAACTGTTCATAGGCTTCCTTGAAGCCCGGCGGAGTCGTGACGGTGCCGTCGTCGTTGCGCTTGCAGCCGACCTCGTCGCCGACCTTGTTGAGCGGCTGAAGCACCTCGGCGGCGAACTTGCCGCCTTCTTCCAGGATGGCCTCGACGAGGTCCGGCGTCGCATTGGCGAAGCCAGGAAGGTTCGAATAGCGGCCGATCTGCAGCACGTCGTCGAGGACGTACAGCGTATCTTTGACGGGCGCGGTATAGGTCGGCATGGTCAAGTTTCCTTCTGAAACCTGCAAGCAGACTGGAGCAGTGCGGCGCGCGCTTCAAGCCCGGTTCAGGCAGGGGGCGACAAAGGCGATGGCGATCCCTATATGAGCGGGCCAGCAGCAGCGGGCGGGACATGCTGACGACCAATCCTTTCGACCGTGACGGGCTTGACGGCGACAAGCTGCGCGAGGAGTGCGGTGTTTTCGGCATCTGGGGCGCGGAAAACGCGGCGAGCTTCGTGGCGCTCGGGCTCCATGCGCTCCAGCACCGCGGCCAGGAGGCCGCCGGTATCACGAGCTACGACGGCGCCCACTTCCACTCGCACCGGGCGATGGGCCAGGTCGCAGGCAATTTCGACCGCGACGACGTGATCTCGAAGCTGCCGGGGATGACGGCGATCGGCCATGTCCGTTATTCGACGACCGGCGCCTCGGCGCTGCGCAACGTCCAGCCCTTGTTCGCCGAGCTTAGCGACTGCGGGTTCGCGATCGCCCACAACGGCAACATCTCCAACGCAATGAAGCTTCGGCGAACGCTGAGCCGCCGCGGGTCCATCTTCCAGTCGACCAGCGACACCGAGGTGGTCATCCACCTGGTGGCCACGTCGCATCACTCGGCTCCGCTCGACCGGCTGATCGACGCGCTCAAGCAGGTCGAGGGCGCCTATTCACTGCTGGTCCTGACCGAAGAAGGGCTGATCGCCTGCCGCGACCCGCTCGGCATCCGGCCGCTGGTGATGGGCAAGCTCGGTGAATCGACGATCTTCGCGTCCGAGAGCGTCGCTCTCGACGTCATCGGCGCGACGTTCATCCGGGATGTCGAGCCCGGCGAGCTGATCCTCGTCAACGGCAGCGGAATCCGGTCCTTCCGCCCCTTCGAGAAAGCGAAGCCGCGTCCCTGCATCTTCGAGCATATCTATTTCTCGCGGCCCGACTCGGTCGTGGACGGGACCTCGGTCTACGACGCGCGCAAGAAGATCGGCGCCGAGCTGGCGAAGGAATCGCCGGTCGAAGCCGACCTGGTGGTGCCGGTGCCGGACAGCGGAGTCCCCGCCGCTATCGGTTTCAGCCAGGAGTCAGGAATCCCGTTCGAGCTCGGGATCATCCGTTCCCACTATGTCGGCCGGACCTTCATCCAGCCGAGCCAGGAGGTCCGCAACCTCGGCGTCAAATTGAAGCACAACGCCAATTCCGCGCTCATCGCGGGCAAGCGCGTCGTCCTGATCGACGATTCGATCGTTCGCGGAACGACGTCGCTGAAGATCGTGCAGATGATGCGCGATGCCGGCGCCCGCGAAGTGCATATGCGGATCGCATCGCCGCCGACCAAGCACAGCTGCTTCTACGGCGTCGATACGCCGGAGCGGGCGAAGCTGCTCGCCGCGCAGATGAGCGTCGAGCAGATGCGCGATTATATCAATGCCGACAGCCTGGCGTTCATCTCGATCGACGGGCTCTACCGGGCGCTCGGCGACACGCGCGACGCGGCCGAGCCGCAGCGCTGCGATGCCTGCTTCACAGGCGATTACCCGACGAGCCTGACGGATGCCGGGGAGTCGGGCACCGGGAGCCTCTCTTTGGTTGCGAGCCGCTAAGCCGCTAGAGGCGGCCCATGAGTGATTCGAAGCCATTTTCCGGCAAGCTCGCGCTTGTCACCGGCGCCAGCCGCGGCATCGGCGCGGCGACCGCCGAAGCACTGGGCCGGGCCGGCGCGCATGTCCTTCTCGTTGCCCGCACGGCCAAGGCCCTGGAGGAAGTCGAGGAGCGCATTCACGATGCCGGCGGAAGCGCGACGATCGCGCCGGTCGACCTCGCTGATGGCGAATCGGTCGGCAAGCTCGCGGCGGCCGTCGCCGAACGCTGGCAGAGCCTCGATGCGCTCGTCCTCAACGCGGCGATGCTCGGATCGCTGACGCCCGTGGAGCATATCGATGCCAAGGAATATGCGCGGATCCTGACGCTGAACGTCGCCGCCAACCAGGCGCTGATCGCCGCCTTCGACCCGATGCTCCGCCGCAGCGAGCGGGCCGACGTCGTCGCGATCACCTCGTCCGTCGGGCACGAGCCGCGCGCATTCTGGGGCGCCTACGGATCATCCAAGGCGGCGCTGGAGAATCTCGTCCTGACGTACGGCGACGAGACGGCGCATTCGGGGAAGGTCCGAGTCCATGTCATCGACCCCGGCGCGACGCGTACGCGCATGCGCCAGCTCGCCTTCCCCGGTGAAGAACCCGAGAGCGTCAAGCCGCCCGAAGCCGTCGCCGAGTTCATCGTGGAGCGGCTGGCCTCGGGAGCGCCGACCGGGGAGCTGGTCCGGGTCGAAGCCTAGCAGGTGGGCACGACCGCCTTCCGGCCGAGCCGGGAGCTGCGCGAATCGCCGTACCGTGCATCGCTGATCGAGATTTGCGCGGAGCAGCGCTCACGCGCGACTTCGGCCTGCGGCATTACGGACCAGCGCAGGAACCTCTGCAGCCGCGGATTCATGGCGATCGCGCGCTGGACCAGCGGGTCGGCCATGTTCGTCGACTGGCATTCGCTGACGCTGCCGATTCCGGCCACAGGATCGTAGCGGCTGCGCCGGTAGCAGCCGAATTCGCGCCAGACGAGATCGCGTCGCCACGAATAGAAGGGCGGCGGAGAAGCGAAGATCGCGTCGGCCGGGCGATCGCCGGCCCAGCTCCGCACCGCGGCGACGGCGCGCTGGCTGATCGCCAGGTTCACGGCGATGTAGGCGAGCGCGACGGCGATCGCGGCCTGCACCGGGCGCCGCCACTCGCGCCTTCGTTTCTCGCGCCACTTCGACCAGGCGATGGAGCCACCGAGGAGCAGCCACAGCCAGACGTCGATGATGAACAAAGCATCGGCATGGTACCAGGCGCTGGTGAAGGGCGAGAACAGCTGGACCGAATAAGTGGTGAGCAGGTCGAGCAAAGGATGGGTCAGCGCGGCGAGATAGCAAAGGCCGAGCAGCCGCCACGGCCGCATCGCAAGCCCGCTCCTGAAGGTCGTTGGGCGGCTCACCTGCCATCGGTCGATCATCCACAAGAGGCCGAACAGCAAGGGCGGCATTATGACGACGCCGCCGACGAGGCTGTGCGTAAAGCCGCGGTGCGTGGCGAGCGGCACCCACGGCACCCAGCCGAGGAACACGTCGATGTCGGGCATGTTGGCGCCCATGATGAGCCCCGCGAGGCCCTTGCGGGACTGCGTCTTGAGGCCGGCCTGGCCGAGCGCCCAGCCTGCAAGCGAATGGGTGAGATTGTCCAACTAGAAGATGCCGCGCGTCAGAGCTTGTGCGGCTCCTTGTCGACCTGCCAGGTCTGGCCCTTCGACACGAGCGCCTGCAGGTCCGGAGTTTTGCCTTCCGCGGCCCTGGCGTTCTGCTCGATCACCGCGCTTTCGAAGGTCGGCCGCGGGTCCTCGTAGACGACGCCGAGCGCCACAGGGAAGCCTTCGTCCTGGCGCATCTCGATCAGCATCGCGGCGAGCCCGCGATTGCGCGGGTTGTGGACGATCACCGACGGATCGTCGCCGTCGACGACCTTCAGCGCCAGCGCCTCGGTGTCGAGGGCCAGCCCCTTGGTGCCGCCGTCGAACAGCATCTTCTCCCCCGCGACGAGCCACAGCTGCTTCTGGGCGGCCGCCTGCTTCTCTGTGAACGAGGAGAAGACCTCGTCATTGTAGACGATGCAGTTCTGGTAGATCTCGACGAAGCTCGCGCCCTTGTGGGCATGAGCGGCCTTGAGGACATCGGGCAGGTTCTTGTGGACGTCGATCCCGCGCGCGATGAATCGGGCGCCGGAGCCCAGAGCGAACATGCACGGCGTGACCGGCCGGTCGACCGAGCCGAAGGGTGTCGACGGCGAACGCGTCCCGAGCCGGCTCGTCGGCGAATATTGGCCCTTGGTAAGCCCGTAGATCTCGTTGTTGAACAGAAGGATCTGGCAATTGAGGTTGCGGCGAAGGACGTGCATCGTGTGGTTGCCGCCGATCGACAACGCATCGCCGTCGCCGGTGATGATCCATACGTCGAGCTCGGGATTGGCGAGCTTCACCCCGGTCGCGATTGCGGGCGCGCGGCCGTGGATCGTGTGGAAGCCGTAGGTCGCCATGTAATAAGGGAAGCGACTCGAACAGCCGATGCCGGAGATGAACACCGTCTTTTCGCGAGCGACGCCGAGGTCCGGCATCGTGCGCTGTACGGCCTTGAGGACCGCATAGTCGCCGCAGCCCGGGCACCAGCGGACCTCCTGGTCGCTCGCCCAGTCCTTGGCGGTAGTGATCGTCGTCATCTCGTTCATCAGAAATACCCGCCCAGATAGGCAATCAGGAACAGCACCAGGATCAGCATCATCAGCATCGGGAAGACGTTGATCGGCTTCATCCGATCATCCCCTCGATAGCCTCTTCGATTTCAGCGATCCGGAACGGCTGGCCGGCCACCTTCGACAACGGCTGCGCGTCGACCAGATACTGGTCGCGAAGCAGGGTCTTGAGCTGCCCCATGTTCATTTCCGGAACGAGGACATTCCGAAAGCCCTTCAACATGACGGACATGTTCCGCGGCATCGGCCAGATGTGGCGGATATGGATGTGGCTGACGTCGAGCCCGCGGGCGCGGGCACGGCGCACCGCCTGGTGGATGGGCCCGAACGTCGAGCCCCAGCCGACCACCGCGAGCTCACCGCTGTCGTTGCCGAGGCAAACGTCCTGGTCGGGAATCGCATAAGCGACCCCGAGCACCTTGGCCGCGCGCGCGTCCGTCATCTCCTGATGGACGGCGGGGCTGTAGTCGATGTTGCCGGTGCCCGGTTCCTTCTCGATGCCACCGATGCGGTGCTCGAGGCCGGCGGTTCCGGGCCGGATCCACGGGCGCGCGCCGTCGCAGTTGCGCGAGTAAGGCATGACGCCCTCGCCCTCGGCGGGCGGCGTGTCGAAGAACTCGACCGGGAATGGATCGTAGGCGCTCATGTCCGGCACGCGCCACGGCTCGGCGGCATTGGCGATATAGCCGTCGGTGAGCAGCATGACCGGCGTCATGTAGCGCGTGGCGATCCGCACCGCTTCGATCGCGCAGTCGAATGCGTCCGCGGGCGACCGGGCGGCGATCACCGGAAGCGGCGCGTCGCCGTTGCGGCCGTA
>JAEZIO010000038.1 GCA_023436615.1 Pseudomonadota bacterium
TCGAGCCCGTAGGTGAGCTCGCCCGAGACCGGCTTGCAGTCGAAGCCGCCGACCTGCTGGAAATAGGTGAACTGGGTGACCTCCATCCCGTCGCACCAGACCTCCCAGCCCAGGCCCCAGGCGCCGAGCGTCGGGCTCTCCCAATCGTCCTCGACGAAGCGGATGTCGTGCTTGAGCGGGTCGATCCCGATCTCGGCCAGGCTGCCGAGATAGAGATCCTGGAGGTCGGGCGGGCTTGGCTTCAGGATCACCTGATACTGGTAATAATGACCGAGACGGTTCGGGTTCTCGCCGTAGCGGCCGTCGGTCGGGCGCCGGCACGGCTGCACGAATGCCGCCTTCCAGGGCTCCGGACCCAAGGCGCGCAGAACCGTCGCCGGATGGAACGTCCCCGCGCCCATCTCCAGGTCATAGGGCTGCACGAGCGCGCACCCCTGCGCGCTCCAATAGCGGTGCAGCGTCAGAATCAGATCCTGGAAGCTCAGTGACACGTCTTGCCCCGTTGGTCGGCCTCGCGGGCTTTGGCGTATCGCTTCCGCGCGGGCAAGTGGACCCGCCGCGAGGTCGTTCCTACATGGCTGGTTCAACTTCGACGGGCAAAAGGCAGACGATGATCGGAAAATATCTGAAGCGCGCAATCGCGGCCCTCGGTATCGCCACTGCCGCCTCCGCCACTCCTGCCGCCACTCCCATGCAGGCGCAGCCGGCGCTGTGGGAAGTGTCGGACCCCGACACGACGATCTACCTGTTCGGCACCATCCACCTTCTGCCCGAGAATTACGCATGGCGGACCAAGGCGCTCGACCGCGCCATCGCCACCTCCGACGGGCTCGTCGTGGAGACGATCGTCGATGAGAAGAATCCGGCCGAGCTGATCGCCGCGATGACGAAGCTCGGCTATGCGACCGGACTTCCGCCTTTGGCCGAGCGGCTCGATCCCGCCAAGCGTCCCCTGCTCCAGGCAGCGATTGCGAAGACCGGCCTGCCCCCGGCGATCTTCGACCGGATGGAAACATGGGCGGCCGCCTTCACGCTCCTCGGAGTCCAGTTCAAGGAGCTCGGGCTTAAGGGCGAAGCCGGCGTCGAGCAGGTGCTGCGCGACGCATTCGGCAATGCCGGCAAGCCGATCGGCCAACTCGAAACGAACATGGAGCAGCTCGGCTTTTTCGACACGCTGCCCGAAGGCGCCCAGCGCTCCCTCCTCGAGGGTGCGATCGAGACCGGCAATTCGGCAAGCGGCAGCTTTGCCGAAATGCTCCGCAGCTGGGCGTCTGGCGACGTCGATGCCATCGCCAGGACGTTCAACCGCGATCTTTCCGCCTCTCCCGAGCTTCGCGAAGCGCTTCTGAAGCGCCGCAATGCGAACTGGAGCCGCTGGATCGAGCGGAGGCTGGCACAGCCCGGAAGCGTGCTGGTCGCAGTCGGCGCCGGACATCTCGCCGGGCAGGATTCGGTGCAAGCGTTGCTGGAGAAGGAAGGATATCGGGTCCGCCGCCTCCAATAGCCGCCAGTCGTCGTTGAAATATTGCGGTTCGGCGAGAAGAGTTCACCTGAGCGAGTTTTCGCTAGACATTTCTTAACGCCTAAGTGACCATCCTCAACGGGTATCGGGCGGGGGCCACGATCCACCGGTTCATTGAGGTGCGGTGATCCGCGCCACGGCGCTTTGCGCCGTAAAGCAGATCACGGGCCGAGGGCCGGCGGGCGTTCCCGCACCGACAGGGATCGGGAGGCGGGACATGGGCATAATCCCATTTCTACTTGGAGCATCGATCGCCGCGGCGCCGCTGCCGCAGGCGACGTACATGCCGAGTGTCGCCCCGGCTCCCCGCCATCCGGCCCTGTGGGTCGTCAACGACGACGACACGATCATCTATCTGTTCGGGACGTTCCACGCGCTCGATGGAAAGTCGCGATGGTTCGACCAGGCGGTCAGGACCGCCTTTTCGGCGTCGGATGAGCTGATGCTCGAAACGCTGGTTCCACGGCCGGCAGCGCCCATGCCGGCACGCGGCGACCTGACGCCCTACGGCGGCGCCCAGCCGGGGCCGGTCGCACAGCTCGCGCCGTCGGGGTCTTACCTCGCAGCCACGAAGCTCGTCATCAAAGCGGGGCGGGACAAGGGCCTTTCGACGGAGCATGGCGCCGACGCTGTGCTGCGTTCCGCGGCCGATGAATCGGGCAAGATCGTTGGCGGCCTCGAGAGCTTCGAATTCCAGCTGAACATGTTCAGCTCGCTGCAGGGCGCAACCCCGGGGCCCGCACGCAGCCCGCAGGCGGCGCAGGCGCTCGGCTCGACGCTCGCCGAGCTTCAGGCGGCCTGGAGCCGAGGGGACGTCGACAGGTTCGCGCCGATGCTGCGGCAGATGCAAGCGCAGTCGCCCTACGCCTATCGCACGATGTTCGTTGAGCGGAACGCCCGCTGGGCGCACTGGATCGCGCAGCGGCTGAAGGCGCCCGGAACCGTGTTTGTCGCGGTCGGTGCCGGCCATCTGACGGGCCCCGACAGCGTCCAGAACCAGCTCGGAACCCTCGGCGTGAGGTCCGCGCGCGTCAATTGATGGCGTCAGCAGGCCCTAACCCCGGGCCTTGATGCGGGGCCCAGTAGCAAAAAATTGCCAAGTCCCGCGCCCTCCACTATAGGCGCGCCTGCTCTGCCATGGTCATCCCTGGAGGCGTGGCGGGCGCAATTCTAGGAGAATAAGCGAAATGAGCGATCAGCTGACGCTGCCCGCTGAAGCGCGCGAACGGGCTGGCAAGGGAGCCTCCCGTGCATTGCGTCGCGAAGGACGGGTGCCCGCCGTGATCTACGGCGAAAAGAAAGAGCCGTTGTCGGTGCATGTCGAGGAGAAGCTCCTCAGCAGGATGCTGTCGACCGGCCACTTCATGAATTCGGTCATCATGGTGGAGGTTGACGGCAAGGCCAACCGCACGCTTCCCAAGGACGTGCAGTTCCACCCGGTCAGCAGCCGTCCGATCCACGTCGACTTCGTCCGGATCGGCGAGCACGCGCAGGTTCACGTCAATGTCCCCGTGCGCTTCACCGACGAAGAGGATTCACCCGGGCTGAAGCGCGGCGGCGTGCTCAATGTCGTGCGCCACGAGCTCGAGCTGGTCTGCGACGCGGCCAGGATCCCGAACGAGATCGTCATTTCGCTTCAGGGTCTCGAAATCGGCGACGCCGTCCACATCTCGGCCGTGACTCTGCCCGAAGGTTCGAAATCGGCGATCGACGACCGTGACTTCACGGTTGCGACCGTCGTTGCTCCGTCGGCAATGAAGGCCGAAGAGGACGAGGCAGCCGCTCCGGCAGCCGGTGACGTCCCGACGGTCGACGAGGCCGAAGAGGGCGAAGGCGAGGCCGAAGGCGAAGGCGGCGGCGAGGAATAAGCCGCGCGGCCTTTGTCGCTTCAAGGAGCCGCTCGCCCGAAAGGGCGGGCGGTTTCTTTTTGCGCTCGCCGCGGGCTAGGGAAGCGCGATGCAGATTTGGGCGGGGCTCGGCAATCCTGGGGCGCAATATGCGCTGCAGCGCCACAATGTCGGATTCATGGCGGTCGATGCCATCGCCGAGGTGCACGGATTCGGTGCCTGGACGAAGAAGTTCCGCGGCCTCGTCGCCGAAGGGCGCATCGGACGCCGGAAGCTCCTGCTGCTAAAGCCGCAGACGTTCATGAATGACAGCGGCGATGCGGTCAGCCAGGCTCTGCGCTTCTACAAGCTCGACCTCGACGCCCTCACCGTGTTCCACGACGAGCTCGACCTCGCGCCAATGAAGGTCAAGGTGAAGATCGGCGGCGGCACCGCCGGCCACAACGGCCTCCGCTCGATCGGCGCCCATTTGGGGCCGGATTTCCGCCGCGTCCGGATCGGCATCGGCCACCCGGGTCCGGGACAGAAGGAAAAAGTGACTCCCTACGTGCTCGGCAATTACGCGAAGTCGGAACTAGAGCCGCTCGCGGACCTGCTCGCAGCGCTTTCCGACGAAGCGCAGTGGCTGGCGGATGGAGACGACGCGCGCTTCATGAGCGAAGTCGCGCTCAGGATGCAGCAAGGCTAGGCCCGGCCGCCTTGTCCGGACGCAGTCGACGCCGTGCCTTCTCCAGGATCTGCTCAAACCGTTCGTCGTCCTTCAGCGAAGCGAAATCGGGGTCGGTCTCCGCCATCCGCAGCTCCATTTCCCCGGCGACTGCAAGCGTCCGCTCCAGCAGCTTCAGCGCGCCCTCCGTGTCGTGCAGCTGCGCGGCGAGAACGCACGCGAAATTGTAGCGCATCTGCAGGTTGTCGGGATCGATCAGCATTGCCCTCTCGATCCATTCGCGCGCACGGTCGGGCTCGCCGAGCGCCGCGAAGCCGCCGGCGATGATCCCGAGCGCGGACCCGTTGCTCGGGTCCTGCTGCAGCGCCTTTTCGGCCTCGGAAACCATCATCCGGGCCGCGCGGCGCACGTTGTCGCGATCGCCCTGCGCTTCGTAGAACGTCAGCAACAATGCCCAGGCGTGGAAATCCGATTCCTGGATTTCAACAGCCTTCTCATAATATCGGATCGCGCCTTCGATATCGCCGCGCAGCCGCCGTAGCCGGCCGGCTTCCTTGTTCACTTCCCAGGATTCGGGGTCGAGCGAGAGCGCCTTTGCCATCTGCTCGTCGGCGTCGGCATCGCGGCCCTGCTCTTCCAGCCGACGGACCATCGGCAAATAGGCCTCGGCAATGGCCGGGTCGATCGACAGAGCCGAATTGGCGGCCGCGAAGCCGTCATCGACGCTGGCTCCGAAATTGTAGTGCAGGTTCGACTGCGCGTAGCCGAGCATCGCCCACGCCTGCGCATAATAGGGATCGAGCTGCACCGCGCGCGCGCAAATCCGCATGACCCTCTCTTCGCGACGGGGGTCGCCGATATTCCCTGTCACCCAATACTGGCGCGCGAGCAGGTAGAGCTTGTAGGCTTCGACGTTCGTCGTTCCGCGCTGCTCGATCGCCTTCTTTTCTTCAGGAAGCAGTTTGAGCTTCAGGGCGCTGACGATCGCCTTCGAAATCTCGTCCTGGATCGCGAAGATGTCGTCGAGGTCGCGGTCGTAGCGGTCCGCCCACACATGGTCCCCGGTCTCGCCGTCGATCAGCTGCGCCGTGATTCGCAGGCGGTTGCCCGCCTTGCGGACGCTGCCCTCCAGGACATGGCTGACGCCAAGCTTGCGCGCGACGTCGCACACATTGACGGCCTGACCCTTGAAGGTGAACGCGGTGTTGCGCGCGGTCACGTCGAGCGCCGATACCTTGGACAGGTCGGTCGTGATGTCCTCGCTGATCCCGTCGCTGAAATATTCCTGCTCGGCGTCGCCGCTCATGTTCGCGAACGGCAGCACGCAAACGGAGAGGTTGCGCCGGTGGGGCTTGCGCCGTTCGAGTTCGGTTTTCGCACCGGCGAGGGCGGCTACGCTCGCCGCAAGCTTGCGCCAGCCTGCATGATCCTCCGACGAATCCCAATCCTTCAGGTCGGCGCACTGGATCTGGTTGAACGGCATCGGCGGGATCGACGCGTCGAGGCTCGCCTGGACCAGCGTTCCCACTTCGCGCGCAGCATCGGCTTCCGCCCTCACCCAGTGCGACCTTGCCGCCTCCACAGACCACAGGACGACCACCGCTTTCGCCGATCGCAGCCGCTCCTCGATCACTTCGGAATAAGTGCGGTGCGCCGGAAGCTCGGAATCGCGCCAGACGACGAAGCCCGAGCGCTGCAGCATGTCCTCGACCTGCCTTGCCCGTTCCTCGCTCGCGCGTGCATAGGAAATGAAGACGTCCGACATCCCTGCGGCCGTTCCCCCTTTCGCCGCCGATGTTTACATGCGACTTTTGACCAAGAATAGCCAAAGTGTTGACCCGCCAGCTTTTCCCCACCCTGCTCTATGAAGCGGCGATCGATGCGGCGCTGCTGCCCGAGCTGGCGCGCTCGATCCGATCCCTCGCGAAGGACGATTCTGCCGGGCGCGATTGGAGCCGCCGCCACCGCTACGCAGGCTACACGAGCTACGCATCACTGAACGATCTGCCGAGGCGCGATCCTGCATTCGGCGACTTCGCCAGGCTTCTGACGAAGCACGCCCGCGCCTTTGCCGTGGAGCTGGGGTGGGAGGCAAAGCCCAGGCTCGACAGCCTGTGGGTCAACCTCCTCAAGGGCGGCGGCCATCATAGCGGCCACATCCACCCGCACAGCATCCTCTCGGGAACGCTGTACGTCGAAGTTCCCAGGGGCGCGGGCGCGATCCGCTTCGAGGACCCGCGGCTGCCGCTCATGATGGCCGCGCCGGCGAGCGACGAGCGGTTCGTCAGCGTCGAACCTCGCGCCGGCATGCTGCTGCTGTGGGAGAGCTGGCTTCGGCACGAAGTGCTTGCCGGCACCGGCAAGGCGGAGCGGTTGAGCATCAGCTTCAACTTCGCCTAAAGGCGCGCAACTCCTCCACATCCACCAGGACAGACATGGGCTTCCGCTGCGGCATCGTCGGCCTGCCGAACGTCGGCAAATCGACCCTTTTCAATGCCTTGACCGAAACCGCCGCCGCGCAGGCCGCGAACTATCCCTTCTGCACGATCGAGCCGAACGTCGGCCGCGTCGCGGTGCCCGATCCGCGCCTCGACAAAATCCGCGAGATCGCGGGATCGGCGCAGGAGATCGAAACTCAGATCGAGTTCGTCGACATCGCCGGCCTGGTGCGCGGCGCCAGCAAGGGCGAGGGCCTCGGCAACCAGTTTCTCGCCAACATCCGCGAGGTCGACGCGATCGTCCACGTCCTGCGCTGCTTCGAGGGCGGCGACGTCACCCATGTCGAAGGCCGCGTGGACCCGATCGCGGACGCCGACACGGTCGAGACCGAGCTGATGCTCGCGGATCTCGACAGCCTCGAGCGGCGCGTTCCCAATCTCGTCAAGAAGGCGCAACAGGGCGACAAGGAAGCAAGGGTCGAAGCCTCGGTGCTCGGCCAGGCACTGGACCTGCTCAAGGCATCGAAGCCCGCGCGGCTGACCCAGCCGAAGGATGCCGAGGAGGAGAAAGCGCTCAAGCGCGCGCAGCTCCTCACTGCCAAGCCGGTGCTGTATGTCTGCAACGTCGATGAAGGCGATGCCGCGACCGGCAATGCGCTGTCTGCGCGGGTCGAGGAAAAGGCCAGGGCCGAAGGCGCGGTCGCGGTCGTCATTTCAGCAGCGATCGAGGCCGAAATCGCGACCCTGCCTGCTGACGAGCGCGACGCCTTCCTGGCCGACCTCGGGCTCCACGAAACCGGCCTCAACCGAATGATCCACGCCGCCTACGCGCTCTTGGGGCTGATCACCTTCTACACCGCCGGGCCGAAGGAGGCTCGAGCCTGGACGGTCCGCAAGGGCGCCAAGGCCCCGGAGGCCGCCGGAGAGATCCACTCCGACTTCGAGCGGGGCTTCATCCGCGCCGAGACGATTGCCTACGACGATTTCATAACGTGCCGCGGCGAGGCGGGCGCACGCGATGCGGGCAAGCTGCGGTCGGAAGGCAAGGACTATGTCGTCCAGGACGGCGACGTGATGCTGTTCCGCTTCAACGTCTAGGGACCGCTCGTACCCCTCGCTTCGCGGCACAGCATCCAGCTCAGGCCGGCGGTGACGATAGCGGCGACGATGCTCAGCCACTGTGGCAGGTGAATGCTGCCCACAGTCACTCCGAACGGCCGGACGACGCGGTACAGATGCGCAATCGCCATGACCGCGAATATCGCGGCTGCGATCCAGGTGAATGGCCGTGACCTGTTCATTGCACCCTCCCCCTCTGTGGCGCTTTGTACCCGATTCAGTGCCCGTCGGCGAGCCGCTCCGCCCAGGGCAGCGCCACCATCACCCACAGCAGCCCGAACGCCCACCCGCCCACCACGTCCGTGGGCCAGTGGACGCCGAGCATCACGCGGCTGAGGCCGACGCACAGCGTCAGCAGAAGCGCCGCCGTCACTGCCGGCCATTTCCAGCGCGTGCCGGACGTCAGCACCAGCGCGAGGGTGAGATAGACGATCATCGCGCCGGCCGAATGACCGCTGGGGAATGAGGGCGTGCTGACCGGGACCAGATGCGCCTCGACGTCGGGGCGCAGCCGCTCGATTCCGTATTTCTGCGCGGTGACGAGCGCACGCCCCGACAATGTCACGAACAGGACTGCAGCGCCGTGCCGCCACCCGCGCGCGTACAGCAGCCAGAGTGCGGCGATAAGGCTCAGCGCCACGACGACCCGCCAGTCGCCCATCCAGGTGAACGCCCGCGCAATCGCCGCCAGCGCAGGCCGATGGCCCGAGTAGAGAGCGAGCAGGATATCGTCGTCGCCGTCGCCCGCGCCGACGGTGAGCATCGCGAACCAGATCAGAAGCAGCGCGACGATCGCTGCCGTCACATGCCATGACGGACGCGTTCGACGCGCGGCGGCGGGGATGTGCTCGTGAGTCATCAGCGCTAAGCGCGCGGGACGCCCTGCTGTTTCCTCACGTCCGAATCCGGACGCCGCTCAGAATCGAAGGCCGGCCCGAATCCCGAATGTCCGCGGTCGTCCCGGAATGATCTTCGTCTGCGTGCAGATGCTGCAGGCGACGAAGCGCACGACGTCGTTGCGCTTGTCGAACAGGTTCGTCGCGAACAGCTCGACGGTGTAGTTGCGCCAGTCATAGCCGAGGAACGTATCGACCAGCGTCGACGATCGGATCCGCCCGAGGAAATCGTTCGGGTTGGTCCCGCCGCCGACGTCCTGGCGGATGTCGGCGCCCGCCGCTCCGCGATAAGCGACCGATGCCTGCGCGTGCGCCTTGCCGGGGCCCATCGGCCAGGCGTAGCGCGCGGTGGCGGTCGCCTTGAACTTCGGCGTGATCGGGAGCCGCGTGCCCTTGGGCGTGACGATGAAGTCCTGGACGTCGTCGTCCGGGTCCGCGGGGTCGTTGACGAACAAGGTGCCGCAGTCCGCCGCGTCGTCGAAGCTGACGAAGCAGATGTTCTGCTTGGTCTTCGCATTCGTATAGGCCGCGGCCGCATTCAGCGTGAGGCCGCCCGCGACATAGCTGACGTCCGTCTCGATGCCGTCGATCTTGGCGTCACGGCCGTTCTGGATCACCGTCAGGCTGTTCTCGCCGAGGAAGCTGAACTGAAATTTCTTCCAGATCTGGTGGTAGATGGCGCCGTTCCACCGCCACGGTCCGAACGTCGTCTTCCACCCTAGCTCGTAATTGGTGAGATAGTCAGGATCGTACGCCGGCGCGTTCGGCTGCCGGTTGATGCCGCCCGGACGGAAGCCCCGCGACCAGGTCGCGTAGAACATCAGGTTCTCGTGTGGCTTGTAGGTGGCGTTCAGGCGGTGCGTGAAGCCGTCGCCCTTGCTCCGCCGAGGCACGGCCATCCCGTTCTCGACATTGCCGACGTTGGTGCAAGGCGTGCCCGCGACTCCGCCGGGCGCCAGGGCGGAAAGCTCGTCGTTGAGCAGCTGGAAACCGTTGACCGTCAGGCACCGGCGCACGCCCGAGCTGCCGCCCGCGGCGTTGGGCGGCGGCGGGAAGCCGTTGTCCTCGGTGAAGGCGGGGTTCTTGCCGAAGCCAGCGAACCCGAACAGGCTGTTGTCATATTTGAACAGCCGGCCGCCGGCGGTGAGGGTCACCTGCGGCGTCACGTCGAAGCTCGCTTCGCCGAACAGTGCATAATCCTTGTCGACGCGGTCCTGCAGGGTGAGCCAGATCGTTCCGGGCCAGCCGTTCACCGACAGGTCGGGCGCCAGATTGTCCACCAGGTAGTTCTGGTAGATGTGGTTCGTCTGCCGCTGGTAGAAGGCGCCGAGCAGCACGCGGAAGCGGTTTTCCTGCGGCGACGCCACGCGAAGTTCGTGGCTCATCTTCTTGAAGTGCTCGGAGCCGACGATGTACTGGCGCGGGTCGATCGTATTGCCGGCCGCATCCTGGAAATAGAAGTAGTTCGCGAGGCCGCCGTAGCTTTCGTAATAAGCGTCGTAGGCGTCCGTGTAATCGGTGTAGTCGGACACCCCATAGGTCGGCCGGTCCATGTAGGCGCCGGCATAGGTGAGGTCGAAGTTCGCGATCTTGCCCTCGACCGTCAGGGCCGCCTGGGTGAACTTGTCGCGCGCGAATTCGTCGCGGAACCGTTCCACCTGCAGGTCGCCGACCGCCGGGTCATAGGCATAGAAGCCGTTCTGCTTCGAATATTGATGCATGATCGTCGGCGTGACGGTCCAATTCTCGTTGAGATCGACCTTCAGCGCCGCGCGGCCGCCGTAGACCGTGCGGCCGTTGATATCCTTGTCCACGAAGGGCGCGTTGTTGACCGTGATTCCGTTGCGCACGCAGCCGACGGTGTCGCCGGTGATCGGATCGGTGATCACGTCCCCGCAATAGGTGCGCGACCCCGGAACGTTGTCGATATAGCCCGCGTCGTGCTGCCAGAAGGCGATGGCGCGAAACGCGACGTTCGGCGTGAGCGGGATGTTGATCATGCCCTCGAGGCTGCCGCCCTGGCCGCCGTGGGCGACGGTGTTCAGCTCACCGTCGACTCGGCCGTAGAGGCTGGTCGTGTCCGGCTTGTTGGTGATGATGCGGATCGTGCCGGCCTGGCTCGACGCGCCGTAGAGCGTGCCTTGCGGTCCGGCGAGGCTCTCGATGCGGGCGATGTCGTAGATATGGACGTCGAGCGCGCCGCCGATCGTCGTGACGGGCTGCTCGTCGAGATAGACGCCGACCGAAGGGAGCGACCCCGAGTGGTTGCCGTCGCCGCCGGTGGCGACGCCGCGCATGTACACGACCGCTCCGCCCGATTGCGATGTGTTGTAGCTCACCGACGGCAGCTGCTTGGTGTAATCCTCGAAGTTGGAGATGTTCAGCTGGTCGAGCCGCCGAGTGCCGATCGCCTGGATCGACACCGGCACGTCCTGCAAATTCTCCTCGCGCTTCTGCGCGGTGACGATGATCTCGGTGCTGTCCTGCCGAACCCCGTCCTGCGCCTGCTGCACCGCAGGCGGCGGAGCGGTGACGTTGGTTGCGTTGGTGTCGGGCGCCGGTGACTGGCCGGTGGTATTGGGCTGCGTGTCCTGCGCCCAGGCGGCCGAGCCGAGCGCTGTAGAGGCGAGAAGGCCGAGCGAGAGAGCGCGAAGCGTGCGGTCGATCATCGAATGCCCCCATTCGTTATGTGTCGACATTGCGACAGAGGGGCGACAGCTTGTCAATCATGTGACTCCGGCGACCGCCGATTCCGGCGCGAGCGTTGCAGGAAAGAAGCAGCGCTACAGATAGGTCTCGAGCGCGGGGCCGAGTGCGTCCTTGAGCGGCGCCAGATGCTCTTCGTACGGCTTCCACTCTTCGGTGGCAGACTTGTAGATCGGTTTGCGCACCTGTTCGGAGCTCGCGGTGCGAACCGGCCGCTCGGTCTTGTGAAACTCGAGGCACGCAGGCTCGAAGTCGAGCCCACAATAGTCCAGGAGCCGGCGCACTTCCGCCTCCGTGTCATCGACCATGCGCTCGTAGATGACCCTGTGCACTCGCTCCGGCAGAACCGAATCGACGTGCGCCATGAGCCGAACGTAATCGGCATAGTATCGGCCGAGGTCGCCAAGGTCGTAGGTGAACGCCTGCCCGCGCGCGAAATGCTGGCGGAAGTTGGAGAAGCAGCAGCCGAGCGGATGGCGGCGGGCGTCGATGATCCTCGCTCTCGGCAAAATCAGGTGGATGAAGGGCACGAACAGCCAGTTGTTCGGCAGCTTGTCGATGAACAGCGGGCGGTTCGTGCGTCGCTGGACTCCGGCGCGCCGGAGATATTCGGCGCCAAGCTCGCGGCGCTGCTGCTCGCTCAATTGAAGGATTGCGTCCGGATAATTGCCGGTCTCACGCACGAGAGCGGGAATGTCGGGAAGCTCGGACGTGCCTTCGACCATGCTGTGCGATGCCAGGATCTGCTCGACCAGCGTGGATCCCGCGCGCGGAAGGCCGACGACGAAGATGGGGTCATCGGCATCGCATCCGCCGGGCCGCTGCGCGAACGATTCCGTCGTGAACGCGGCGATGCAGCGGTCTACCGTTCGAGTGATCTCGGCGGACCGGAAGGGCTGCAATTTCAGGCGTAGCGCATTGCCGCGCGAATAATGATCGAAGGCATCGCTTGCCCGTCCCGCGTCGTGCAAGGCCTTGCCCAGCGCGAAATCGAGGTGCAGCCGGTCATCGTCGCTCAACCCTGCCGACGCGAGCGCCTCTACCATCGCGGCGACGTCGCGCTGGTCCAGCATCACGGTCTTGAGATTGGCAAGGCTCCACCAGGCTTCGCCGAGCGTCGGCCGAAGCTCGATGGCCTTGCGGTAGGCGGCGATCGCGTCGGCTTGGCGGCCGACCGTCTTGAGGACGTGGCCGTAGCTCATCCACACCCGCGGCTGGCCCGGCACCTTTTCGAGCACGCTTTCGTAGAGGCGGATCGCCTCGTCGAAGTCGCCGAGGCGCCCGAGCGTCGCGGCCTTCAGGTTCCAGTGGCCGATCTCGTCCGGCTCGACCGCGAAGATATCCTCGAGAAGATCCATCGCTTCCGCGGGCCGCCCCGTCCGCCCGAGAATGAGTGCGAGATTCGCCTTTGCCGCGGCCCAGCCGGGCGCGAGCTCGACCGCTCGGCGGAGAAGATGCTCGGCGTCGCGGTACCGGCCGATCCGCGCCGCCAGCTCGGCGAGCATCCGCACCGCCTTCGCGTCGAACGGGTTCTCCTTGAGATGCGGCTTCAACAGCCGCTCGGCGACATCGAGCCGGTTCGCGTTCAGCGCAATGGCGGCCTCGATCAGCCGCGGGTGGAAATGCGTCGGGGTCGGTGCCTGCCTCGCCACGCGCCAACCCTGTCATTGCGAGCCGAGCGAAGCAATCCAGGCTGCCACTTCTGGATTGCTTCGTCGGTGCGCTCCTCGCAATGACGCCTGATGATCTATTTCGAAGACCTCGAAGTGGGAGCGGAGACCTATTTCGGCTCCTACGAAGTCACTCGCGAGGAAGTGCTCGACTTCGCGCGCAAGTACGATCCGCAGCCGTTCCACCTCTCCGACGAAGCGGCTGCCGGGACTCACTTCGGACGCATCGCCGCGAGTGGCTGGCACACCTGCGCGATGACGATGGCGGTGATCGCGCGAAAGGTCGTCGCGGAGGAGCAGGCGGGCCTGGGCTCGCCTGGCGTGGACGAGCTTCGCTGGCTGAAGCCGGTCTATCCGGGCGACACGCTCCATGTCCGCGGCAGGATCGTCGAGACGCGGCCGTCGCGCAGCAGGCCCGATATCGGCTCGTTCCGAACGGAGACGACCGTCACCAACCAGCATGATGTGCCGGTGATGCGGTTCACGTCGATCGTCCTGATGCGGCGCCGCCCGAAGGCGTAGCCGGCAGCTTACTCGGGCTGGGTCCGCGGCTCGTCCGAATCGCGGCTGCGCTCGCGCGCCGGCGTCCGCGTGCGCTCCTCGCGCTCCACGCGGCGGCCCTCGGCCTGCGTCCGGATGCGCTCGAAACGCTGCGAGCGGACCGTCCGATCCTGGTTGGAGACACGATCCGTGCGCTGGCGGCGGAAGCCGCTCCAGTCTTCGCGAGTCGGCTGGGCGGCCGCACCGTCGGTGCGGCGCGCGCGCTCGACGCGCTCGGACCAGTAGCGCTTCTGCGCATCGCTCCAGACGTGGCGGCGGCGGTACTGGTCGTACACGTAGAAGCCGCTGCCCGGATAATAGAAGCCGTCGTACCAGCCGAACGGCGAGTAGCCGTAGCCGCAGCTTCCGTAGCCCGATCCGCCATAGGGGAAGCCGTAGCGGTCGTACCCGCCGTAGCCATAGCCGCCGTACGGGGAATAGGGATCGTAGCAGTCGCGGCCGTAGCCGTAGCCGCCGTAGCCATTGCCGTAACCGACTCCGATCGACAGTCCGCCGAACGGTGAGCCGTAACCGCCCATGCCGTAGGCGCAGCCGCCGAGAGCTGCCGATCCGGCCATGATAAGGATTGCGAGGCGCGCGCGCATAATGGTCCTCCGAACGCGAGGTTACATCGTCCGGATTACGTCTGCGCGCTTCCGCATGTCGCTGGGATGAATGGATTTCATCCCCGCCTGGCGCCGATTATTCGGTGACGCCCGCCTTGCGGCTCGCGCGCTGGCGCTTCGCCTTGTTCTCGGGATCGAGCGGACCGGTCACGCGCACCTTGCGCTTCGCTTCCGCCCAGACGTTGCGATAGGCGAGAAAGCCCAGGATGGTCGCGAACAGCAGGAACACGACCACGGCGACGCCTGCCGCATGGCGGCTCTCCAGGTTGGGCTCGCCAGCCCATACCAGGAACGCGGCGACGTCCTTCGCCATCTGGTCGACGGACGACCGGGTGCCGTCGGCATAGGTCACCTGCCCTTCCGCCGTGAGCGGGGGCGGCATGGCGATGTTGAGGTTCGCGAAATAGGGATTGTAGTGGAGGTTCGGCGGCGTCTTCGCTGTCGGGAATTTCCTGAGCAGCTCCGCGGGCTGATTCTGGTAGCCGGTGAGAAGCGAATAGACGTACGCGGCGCCGCCCTCGCGCGCCTTGGTGATCAGCGACAGGTCGGGCGGCAGGGCATTGTTGTTCGCCGCGCGCGCAGCCGTCTCATTCGGGTACGGGCTGGGGAAGCGGTCGGAGGCTATGGCCTTTCGCGTTGCCGGCTCGCCCGTGTCCGGATTGGTCGTCGGGACCTCGATCTGCCACTGGTCGGCGATCGCCTTGATCTCGGGCTCCTCGTAGCCGAGCGCCTCGAGGTTGCGGAAGGCGACCAGGTGGAGGCCGTGGCAGGCCGCGCAGACCTCCTTGTAGACCTGGAAGCCGCGCTGCAGCTGCTGCTTGTCGAACTTGCCGAACGGGCCGTCGCTGGCGAGGTGCAGCGGCTTCGGGTGCTTGTGGAATTCCTCTTCCGCGAGCGGTTCGGGCGGATTCGAGAAATGATCCGAAATCCCGACGAACAGCGAGATCAGGAGAACTCCGGCGAAAGCGAGGCCGACGAGGAAACCGATGATCCGAACCATGTCTCTGGCTTTCCCTTTAGCCGGCCGTTGTCGTTGTGCGCGGCTTCACGCCCGCCGGTGCGCTTTCCTGCGCTTCGCCGTGAAGCACCGAGTCGGTGATCGACCGAGGCAGCGGCAGCGGCGTCTCGTAACGCGACACCAGCGGCAGGATGATCAGGAAGTGCGCGAAATAATAAGCCGACGCGATCTGCCCGAGCGCGATGTTGAACGGCGTGATCGGTGCGCCGCCGACATAGCCGAGCGCAAGGACGTCGATGATCAGGATCACGAAGAACGTCCGGAACAGCGGCCGGTAGCTTCCCGAGCGGACCGGCGACTTGTCGAGCCACGGCAGGAAGAACAGCAGCAGGATCGAGGCGAACATCGCGAGCACGCCCCACAGCTTCGCGGGCAGGATGAAGTCCACCGTGAAGGAGCGCAGGATCGCGTAGAACGGCCAGAAATACCATTCCGGCACGATGTGCGCCGGCGTCGCGAGCGGGTTCGCGGGGATGTAATTGTCCGGATGCCCCAGGGCGTTCGGCAGGAAATAGACGAAGATCGCATAGACGAGCACGATGGCGGCCGCGAACCACCCGTCCTTGGCCGTGTAGAACGGGTGGAACGGAAGCGTATCCTTCTCGTCCTTGACGTCCACGCCCGTCGGATTGCCCGACCCCGGGATGTGAAGCGCCCAGATGTGGAGCACCACCACCGCCGCGATGACGAACGGCAGCAGATAGTGGAGCGAGAAGAAGCGCGTCAGCGACGCCTGGTCCGGCGCATAGCCGCCTAGCAGCCACACGCGCAGCGGCTCGCCGATGACCGGAAAGGCCGAGAAGAAGCCGGTGATTACCTGCGCGCCCCAGTAGCTCATCTGGCCCCACGGCAGCACGTAGCCCATGAACGCGGTCGCCATCATCAGCAGGTAGATGACGAGCCCGAGCATCCACACCAGCTCACGCGGCGCCTTGTACGATCCGTAATACAGGCCGCGGAAGATGTGGATGTAGGTGACGAGGAAGAAGAAGCTCGCGCCGTTGGCGTGGGCGTAACGCAACAGCCAGCCGGCGTTGACGTCGCGCATGATATGCTCGACCGAATTGAACGCTCCGTCGGCCGTGGCGTAATACCACATCGCCAGCACGATGCCGGTCACGATCTGGATCGTCAGGAAGATCCCAGCGAGGACTCCGAAGTTCCACCAGTAATTGAGGTTGCGCGGCACCGGATACCCGCCGCCGACGGCGCCGTAGACCAGGCGCGGAAGCGGCAGGCGCTCATCCATCCACCGCATGAACGGATGCTTGGGTTCGTACTGATTTGCCCAGGAAAAGCTCATTTGGTCACGCTCTCCCCTCAGCCGATCCGAACGGTGGTCGGCGTCGTGAATTCATAGTCGGGAACCTCGAGGTTCTTCGGAGCGGGTCCGGACCGGATCCGGGCCGCGGTGTCATAGGCCGAGCCGTGGCACGGGCAGAAATAGCCGCCGTAAGGCCCGCGGTTCTCTCCTTCGCCGATGCCGAGCGGCACGCAGCCGAGGTGCGTGCAGACGCCCAGCGTGATCAGCCAGTTCGCCTTTCCGGGCTTCGTCCGCTGGCCCAGGGTCTGCGGGTCGCGAAGCTCGGACATCGGCACCGCCGCGGCCGCCTGAATCTCGGCGGGCGTCAGGTTGCGGACGAACACCGGCTGCTTGCGCCACACCGTCTTGATGCCCTGGCCGGGCTGGATCTTCGAGACGTCGACCTCGGTGGTCGACAGCGCCAGCACGTCGGCCGGAGGCGCCATCTGCACCAGGAGCGGCGCGATTGCAGCGACAGTGCCGACCCCGGCGAAACTCACCGCAGCGACATTGAGAAAATCGCGGCGGCGAACGCCATCGCCAGCCGTAACCGGAACGTCAGCCATGCTTACCCTATGACAAGTGGGGGTTCGCCCAATGGAGCCCCCGTAAGGCGATGGCCGGCCTGATAGCGGCGGGATTCTGCGATGTGAAGGGGCGGATTCGTCATTGCGAGCCCGGACTCGATCCGGGGGAAGCAATCCAGCCAGCTCAGACATGGATTGCTTCGTCACTTCGTTCCTCGCAATGACGTGCGATGCAAACTCTAGACGGCGAGCAACAGGCCGCTCGCGACTGGTTCGAAAGCCTGCGCAACCGCGTCTGTGCCGCGTTCGAAGAGATCGAGCGCGAAGCCGGTAGCGACGCGACGTTCGCGTACACGCCCTGGGAACGCACCGACGATGGCGGCGGCCCCGGCGGCGGCGGAGTGCGCGGGCAGATGAACGGCTCGGTGTTCGAAAAGGTCGGAGTGAACGTCTCGACCGTTTCCGGGCGCTTCTCGCCCGAATTCGCCAAATCGATTTTCGGCGCCGACGACAAAGACCCGAGCTTCTTCGCGACCGGGATCAGCCTGGTGGCGCACATGGCTAACCCGCACGTTCCGGCGGTCCACATGAACACGCGATTCCTGACCACGCGCAAGCGCTGGTTCGGGGGCGGCGCCGACCTCAACCCCGCCATCCCGAACGCTGACGACACCGAAGCCTTCCATGCGCGCCTTCGCGCCGTCTGCGCCGCGCACGACCCGACTTTCTATCCGCGATTCTCGAAATGGGCCGAGGACTATTTCTTCCTTCCGCACCGCGGCGTCGCGCGCGGCGTCGGCGGCATCTTCTACGACCATCTCGAGTGCCACGAGCCCGGGCACGGCGCGACGTTCGAGCAGAATTTCGCGTTCACGCGCGAGGTCGGCGAGGCATTCCTCGATGTCTTCCCGGCGATCGTTCGCAGGCGGATGGGCGCGAAGTTCAGCGCCGAGGACATGGAGCGCCTGCTCGAATTCCGCGGCCGCTACGTCGAGTTCAACCTGCTCTACGACCGGGGAACCCTGTTCGGGCTCAAGACCGGCGGGAATATCGATGCCATCCTGATGAGCCTGCCGCCGCTCGCAAGGTGGAAGTGAAATGAGCTACGAGCCCGTTGCCGACGGCGAGCTCGCGGCCGTCGTTACCTTTCTCGAGATGCGGAAGCCCGCCGGTCACCAGGTACCGGCATCCGATCTGTCGCTCCGCCGCGTCGAAGAGCCCAACGCGCACGATTATCGGGTGCTGTTCCGCCGCATTGGGCGGCACTGGCTGTGGTTCTCGCGGCTGGTGATGAGCGACGACGAGCTGGAACGGATCATCCGTGACCCAGCGGTTGAGCTCTATGTCGTGATCGACGAGGTCGGTACCGACATCGGAATGCTGGAGCTCGATTTCCGCGAGGCCGGCCAGTGCGAGCTTGCGTTCGTCGGCCTGGTCCCGGAGCTCGCCGGGCTCGGGCACGGGCGCTGGTTCCTCGGCCAGACCCTGCGGCTTGCGTGGCGCGGCGGCGTGCGGCGAGTGCACGTCCACACCTGCACGCTCGACCATCCGGCTGCGCTGAGCGCGTACCGAAGCGCCGGGTTCACCGCCTACAAACGCGCTGTCGAGCGCTTTCCCGACCCCCGGCTTCGCGGCATCCTGCCGCGCGATGCCGCGCCTCAGGTGCCGCTTTTGGGAACCGACACGTCGACCGATTCGCGGCCGGCCAGCTGAAGATAGATCCGCGCGAGCATCACCGCGAGGACAACGGTGACGACGGCGTTGAGTATCGAGGCGATGACTGCCACGAACAAGGCCGCGGCGGACATCGGCTCGATGTCCCCCAACAGCCCGATTGCGACCAGCCCGGCGCCCCAGTCAACGACCGAGATGGTGATCCCGGCGGCGATCAGGAACAGGACGATGAACCCGAAAAGCCGCCACCAGTGGCCCTCGGTCAGCCTCCAGCTTCGGCGCAGGATCTCGATCGGTCCAGCCGATTCCTCGCTCGCGACCGGCGACGACATCAGCAGCCGGACTCCGACGAACAGCACGAAGAGGAAATAGAGGAGGAGCAGGATCATCCCGGTTGGAGACCGGGCGAGCGCGGTTTCGTTCTCGACCGGCACCCCGGCCGCGTACATGACCACCGCGAAGGGGATGAGCGCCAGCAGGAAGCCGACGATGACGAGGATTGCCGCGACGAAGTAGATCGGCATCCGCCTGGCGCCGTGGCCGATCGCTTCGCCCACCGACACCGCCGAGCCGATCGCCATGCGGATGATCGCCAGCTGGCCGACAAGTCCCAGCAGCGATGACACGAACAGCAAGAGCCCCGAGGTTATCGAGCCCGGGCTCCGGGTCGCCACAGGGTCGATTACGCCAACGATGAGTCCGGGCAAGGCGATCAGCGCCGCGGCGACGACCATGTACAGCTTGCCGTCGCGTCGGATGCGATCCTTGGTCTCGTCCCACGCGCGCGAAATCGAAAGTGAAGCCATCAACCCCCTCCGTATCTGGAGGCGTTATGCGAGGCTTGCCGGAACCTTGCAATCTTGTCGGACCCGACGTCCCGGCCCATGTGCGCGAGCCATGGAGCGTATCGACGGCGTCGAGTGGCGGGTGGGCAAGGATCCGGTCCCCTATGAGGAAGCGCTGGCTTTCATGGAGCAGCGCGCCGGGGCCATTCGCTCAGGCGAAGCGTCGGAGTGCGTGTGGCTGCTCGAGCATCCGCCCCTCTTCACGGCCGGAACGAGCGCCGATGCAGCCGAATTGTTCAACCCGCGGGGCTTTCCCGTCTACGAGGCGGGCCGCGGCGGCCGCTACACCTACCACGGCCCGGGCCAGAGGGTCGGCTACCTGATGCTCGACCTCGAGAAGCGCGGCCGCGACGTCCGCCGGCTTGTCCACGCCTTGGAGGATTGGATCATCGCGACGCTCTCCACGCTCGGTGTTTCGGCGCATCGTGCTCCGGGGCGGATCGGGATCTGGGTCGGCGAGGGCGCCGCCGAAGCCAAAATCGCCGCGCTCGGGATCCGGGTGAAGCGGTGGGTCACGCTCCACGGCTTTTCGATCAACGTCGATCCCGATCTGGACCACTTCGGGGGCATCGTCCCCTGCGGGATCAGCGATTTCGGAGTCACAAGCCTCGCCAAGCTCGGGAAAAAAATTCCGCTGTCGGACGTTGATGACGCGCTGGGCCGCTCGTTTCACCTATTTCTCAATAAGTTGGGGAATGCCAATCAAGTCTCTTGATGGTGACGAGGCGTTCAGATTATGCTGAGCGCGATTTGCGAAGCGGGCGACCGCTGCAGATCGCAATAAATAGGGAGTTTTGAATGCGTGCTCTTATCCTGGTCGCTGGTGCGGCCCTGGCGGTTGCGGCTTGCAGCAGCAACAACAACGCCGACAACAACATGGTGGTCGAGAACCTGACCGCCGAAAACCTCGTCGTCGAGAACGACATGAATGCGATCGACATGAACGCGGTCGACATGAATGCGATGAACGACGTCAACGCCGTCGACACCAACACGACGACGACCACGACGACGACGACCGAGAACACCACCACCAACATGTAATCGGCGGCTCCCTCGTGGAGCCGTTCGAGCTGGAGGCTGCCGGGTTCGCCCGGCAGCCTCTTTTTTGACTTTCGCCAGCGCCTGTTGTGGAGAGCGCCGATGCGCAGATTGATCTTCCTTGCGACCCTTGCGCTTGCCTCGTGCGGGGACGGACAGCAGGCGAACAACGCCATCGTCTCGGATCAGGGCGGCGCCACGGCCGCGTCTGCGGTCAACGACATCACGGCCATTGACGCAGCGACCGCCGATTCCGCCAACATGGCGGCGAACGTCAATTATTCCGTCGACGAGAACGCGCTCGACGAGGAAGCGACCAATGCCGTCACTCCGGAGCGGACGACGGCGCGGCGGCGTCCAGCGCGGCCTTCCCAGCCGTCGCCGTCCGAGCCGAGCAACAGCGCCGACACGAATACGCTCTAGGCGAGCCCGACGATCTTGTGCGCCTGCAGGCTGAGTCGCCAGCGCGGCCGGTCCATCGCCAGGCGAATCGCCGATTCGATCGCGGCGGCGCTCTCTTCGCAATCCATCGGCTGCACCAGGAAATGGTGGAAATCCCAGCTCTCGAGCTCCGCGGGATCGATGCCGGGCTGCGGCCAGACCAGCTTCAGCTCGTCGCCGCGGCGCTGGACGACTTGCGTCCCCGCCTTTGGGCTGACGCAAATCCAATCGAGTCCCGGCACCGCCGGCAATGTTCCATTGGTCTCAACGGCCACCCGGAAGCTGCGGTCGTGAAGCGCATCGACCAGCGCCGAATCGAGCTGGAGCATCGGTTCGCCGCCGGTAATCACGGCCAGCCGCTCGTCACGCCCCTCGCCCCATTCCCGTTCCACGGCATCGGCGAGATCATCCGCGCTCGCGAACTTGCCGCCGCCCTCGCCGTCGGTCCCGACGAAGTCCGTGTCGCAGAAACTGCACTGCGCGTCGGCCCGGTCCTGCTCTCGGCCGGACCACAGGTTGCAGCCCGCAAATCGCAGGAATACCGCCCGGCGCCCGGCCTGCACGCCCTCGCCCTGCAGCGTCAGGAACAGCTCCTTCACAGCATAGGTCATTCGGCCGGCTGCTCGGCGTAGCGCGTCGGGTCGGGCAGCCCTGCCTCGGCGAAGCCCTTCGCCCGCAGGCGGCACGCATCGCACAGGCCGCAATGGCGCCCGTCCGGCGCCGGGTCGTAGCAGCTATGGCTCATCCCGGCGTCGAGCCTCAGGCGATCGGCCTCGCGTGCGATATCCGCCTTCGTCATGTGCTGCAGCGGCGCGTGGAGCCGAAACGGCTCGCCTTCGACTCCGGCCTTGGTCGCGACGTTCGCCAGTGTCTCGAACGCGGCGATGAATTCGGGCCGGCAGTCGGGATAGCCCGAATAATCGAGCGCGTTGACGCCGATGAAGAGGTCGCGGGCGCCGACCGCTTCCGCCCACGCGAGCGCCAGGCTGAGCATGACGGTGTTGCGGGCGGGAACGTAGGTCACCGGGATACCGGGACCCACGCCGTCCTTCGGAACGGCGATTTCGCCGGTCAGCGCCGATCCCCCGAACCGGGTCAGGTCCAGAGAGAGGATGACATGCTCTTCGGCGAGCTCACGGGCGATCCGCTTCGCCGCCTCCAGCTCGATCGCGTGGCGCTGCCCATAGTCCACGGTCAGCGCAAGCACCGCGAATCCTCGCTCGCGCGCGAGCGCCGCGGTCACCATCGAATCAAGGCCGCCGGAAAGCAGCACGACTGCTCGTTCGATGTCGCTCATCGGTTGGCGCCTCTACGAGGCTTGCAGGCTGAGCGAAAGAAGGGCCGCCCTTCCGATGGAGGGGCGGCCCAGTTAACCGGGCGAGGCCCGATTTGGGAGGAAAGCGTGCCAAATCCGGCACGCCATCTTCCTAGCCTATGTTGGTTAAACGCCCGCTTAATGGGTCGGGCAATTTCCGATTCGACGCGCCTGCAGTCTGTACTGGAACGGCGCACCGTCGGCGATTCCCTGCGTTTCGATGCGAAGCGAGCGCGGCGTGAGCCGGGTGATCGTGCTCTGGCCGAAGCCGCCCCCCGGACAGGTGTAGCGGATCGTTGCCGCCGGTCCCGCCTCGCGAATCAGGCTCCGGGTGCAGCTCGCGGAGCGATGCTCATATTGTGCGAGCGCCGCCGGCTCGGCGACGCACAGCCGCTGCGGCAGCGCTCCGGTCCGGCTGATTTCCCACAGGCCGCCTTCGACCTGCGAGAGTGCAGACGTGGGCGCAGCCGCACCGAGCCCCGCAATCGCGAGGACTCCGGCGACGCAGAGCGTCGGCAACCGCATATTCCCGTTCACGAGCGGCACTTTAGCACAGAACGGTAAACGGGAAACGACCTCAGGAGACGTCTTCCAGCGCGATCGGGAAACTTTGCGAGCAGAAAGCGCAATCGACCCGGATCATCCCGTCATCGCCGACCATGGCCGCACGTTCCTCCTCCGGGAATCGCGCGATGACCGATCGGACATAGGCCGGATCGCAGCGACAGCCCTTGCTTAGCGGAAGCGGTTCGAGCGTGCGCACCTCGGCTTCTTCGTGGAACAGCCGCCAGGCGAGCTCGTCGAGCGGCAGCTCGGGGTCCGTCAGCTCTTCGGGCTTCACCGAACCGGCGAGGATGGCGACGTGCGGCCAGTCGGGGTGATCGAGCCGCGTGTGCAATCGGTCGCGCCCTTCCTCGCCTTCGGGAAGGTGCTGGAACAGCATTCCGCCGGCGCTCCAGCCGCCGTCGCGCTTTTCGGCCGCCAGCCGCACGATGCTGGGTATCTGCTCGGACTGGGCGAAGAAGCTTTCCGCGGCCTTGGCGAGGCTTTCGCCCTCGAGCGGGACGATGCCCTGGTAGCGTTCGTCCATCACGGGGTGGTCGAACGTGATCGCGAGATAGCCCTTGCCGAACAGGGCGAAGAGCGACGGGTTCGGGCCCGCCTCCGCGAGGCGCGCGGGGTCGTGACGGACGTAGCCGCGAAGCTCGCCGCCGATATAGTCGCACACCAGCAGGTCGACCGCGCCGTTCTCGGTCTGCGCCTGGAGCGTGATCTGCCCGCCCGGTTCCTTGAGCATGGTGCCGAGCAGCGCCGTCAGTGCGAGCGCCTCTGCAAGCAGCTTTTCGACTACGGCCGGATAGCCGTGGTTGGCGAGGACCGAATCGAGCACCGGGCCAAGGCGCACGAACCGCCCGCGAGCGTTGCGCGCCGGGATGGTAACGCCGAGTGCGACGTCCGTGCTCAGCTGGTTTGTTGGCATTTCCGCTAGATAGGAAGCCGCCGCCCGCGGCTCAACTCACGCCGCTTCGGCGGGGACCTCATACTCCGCGGCGGCCGCCGACAGCGTATCGACGAACTCGCGGATGTGATGCTCCTCGATGGTCAGCGGCGGCAGGATGCGCATGACATTGTCGCCCGCCGCGACCGTGAGCAGCCCCTTGCCGCGAAGCCAGTTCACGAAGCTGCGGCTGTCGGTCTTCATCTTGATGCCGAGCATCAGGCCCATGCCACGGACGCTTTCGAACAGATGGTCGTGGTTCGGGATCATCTGCTCGAGCGCAGAGCGGAGCCGCTCACCCGTCTGCCGCACCTGCGTCAGGAACTCGTCGTTCGCGATCACGTCGAACACGGCCTGCCCCGCCGCCATGGCGAGCGGGTTGCCGCCGTAGGTCGAGCCGTGCGTGCCGATCACCATGCCCTGCGCGGCATTCTCGGTCGCGAGGCATGCGCCCAGCGGGAATCCGCCGCCTATGCCCTTGGCGCTCGCCATGATGTCGGGCTCGATCCCATATTGCTCGTAGGCATAGAGCGTTCCCGTGCGCGCCACGCCGCACTGGACCTCGTCAAGCACGAGCATCAGGTCGTTCTCGTCGCATGCCTTGCGCAGGCCTTGCATGAACGCCTTGCTGGCGGGACGGATTCCGCCCTCGCCCTGAACCGGCTCGACCAGGAAGCCGGCCGTGTTCTCGTCCACCGCCGCGAGCGCCGCGTCGAGATCGTCGAACTCGACGACCTTGAAGCCGGGAAGCAGCGGCGCGAAGCCGTCGCGGAGCTTCTCCTGGTTGGTCGCGCTGATGGTGGCCATCGTGCGCCCGTGAAAGGCGTTGGAGAAGGTGATCAGGTCATGCTTGTGGGGGTTGCCCTTGGCATGGTGGTAGCGGCGCGCGGTCTTGATCGCGCACTCGACGGCCTCGGCGCCGGAATTGGTGAAGAAGACGGTGTCGGCGAAGGTCTTCTCGATCAGCCGCTTGGCGAAAGCTTCGCCCTGCGGCGACCCGTACAGGTTCGACACGTGCATCAGCGTCGCCGCCTGCTCCTGGATCGCCTTGACCAGGTGCGGGTGGCCGTGGCCGAGCAGGTTGACGGCGATGCCGGCCGCGAAGTCTAGATATTTCTCCCCGTTCTCGCCGTACAGATAGGCGCCCTCCCCCCGCACCGGACGCACTTCGCAGCGCGAATAAACGGGCATGAGCGGGGTAATGGACATTGCCGGGAATCTCCTGTGGCGAGTTCGTTTCGGGAGCGGCGCGACGCCGCACCGGAGCTATAGCCACCGCGCCCATAAAGCGAAAGGCGCGCCGGGTTGCCCCGACGCGCCTCCCGTTGGCGATTGAAGCTTCGGATCAATCGTCGTCGTCGCGGTCCCGGCGTCCATCGCGATCGCGGTCGTGGTCCCGATGGTCGCGGTCGCCATAAAAGCGGCCGTCATTGCGTCCCCAGCGGCCGTCGCGCGCCTCGTAACGCACCCGCTGCTCCAGCCGAGCGATGCGGAGCTCGAGGTTCCGCGCTTCGTACGGGTTCAACCCGTTCCGCGCGGCGCGGTAGAGCTGGCGTTCGATGTCACGCGACTGGTCGCGCAGGCGGCGCGCTTCGCGCCCGCTCAGCATGTTGCGCCGGTCGAGCATCTGGATCTGGCGCTGGATCGCGTCGACGCGAACCTGCAGCGAACGGACCTGGCCGTAATTGTTCTGATAGCCATAGGCATTGCCGTACGGCGGCGGGGGTGCAGGCATCCACTGGGCGGAGGCCGGCGCGGCAATGGCGAGAGCCGAAGCTGCAGCGGCTACGGAGATTAGAACTTTACGCATCGTGGCTCTCCTTTCGAGCGGTTGATGCGAATCGATATGCGCCTCGCCGGCTATTGCGGCGCTGAACGCGCTCGTTATCCGCCGTTCAACTTGTTTACCCGCCGTAATATTCGGTTGGCTAACGAGGTGGGAATGCCGGAAAATCTGCGACGAACGGTTCGGCGCAACCATTATTGAACTGCCGTCGGCAACGATTATCTTCTTGAAATGCTTAAACTTATCGGGGGCGCCGCACTCGCGGCCATGTTGGCTTTTGCGCCAGCTGCAAACATCTCTTCCGCTGCCGTCGAAGCTCCGGCCCAGGCCGCGGCCACCGCCGCCGCGCCGGTCCGGACCGCTGCGCTGGCAGCCGATTTCGGCCTCGCCGGCGCTACCGAATCCGGGCTCGCCGCGCCGGGCCAATCCGCCGCGGGATTCCGCCAGTGGATATTGGCGGCCGGCTCCAACCGCGACGATGTGACCGCGTTCGGCAACTTCCTGACCGCCCAGGGCGTCGGGTCGGTCGTCCCCCTGTGGGAGCTCACCCGCACCTCATCCTCCTGGGAAGAATGCGGCGCCGAGCCGTTCGAAGCGCCGCCGCGCGACAAGTGGGACCATATCGTCACGACCCTGAAGTTCGTGCGCGACGAGGTCATTCCCGCGGTCGGCGAGGTCGAGGTCGTCTCCGGCTACCGAAACGCGAAGCTCAATGCCTGTTCCGACGGAGCGCCGAAGAGCGCGCACCGGGAATTCTTCGCGCTCGACCTGACGCCGGTGAACGCCGCCGTCGATCGTCCGGAAATGATCCGCTCGGTCTGTGCGGCCCACGCCCGCGACGGCGCGCGGTACGATGCCGGGCTCGGCTTCTACACCGGCCGCCGCTTCCACGTTGATTCCCACGGTTTCCGCAAGTGGGGCGCCAACGGCAAGGGCGCGACCAGTCCGTGCGTCGCTTGAGCAGCCGAGCATAACGAAAGCGGAGCAAAGCGAGCCGAGCTTATGTCGAGAGCCTGCGATAGCCGGCCAGCGTGCGAGCGAGCGGCCTAGGCCGCGCTGCGAGACAGGACTGACGTCGCGGGATTTTACTCCCGTAACGCCTTACTCCCTAGATAGCGTCCGATTTCGACCCAAAGCGGACATTCACTGCCGGGGTATCGGGACTCCGTTCACCGTCACCGAGACCATTCGAAATCCGGCCCGTTGCAAGTTGACAATTACGCCACCGATGCATCGGTATGGCGTCCGAGGGTCTGTATCGATCACCATCCGTCTACCGTGGGCCTTCGCCAACTCGCGTAGCCTTGTCTGGTCGAGTGCGTCGTACGGCATTTCGACGTTGTTGATGCGCACCGCGCACCTGTGACCTCCCCCGGTCGCCCTAACAAAAAGGGGCGGAGCTGGTGCGCACGCCGACAGGCAGCACGCGCAGGTCACAATGGCACGTCGCATCGTGGGAGCTTCGCACGCGCTATGTCCGCTTTCCACCCATTGCGGACATTACGGCGTGATGCGAGGTTGGAGCATGTCCAAGTTTAAGCTTGAGCTAATTCGTTGGGCGTCTGCCGCTGCGTGTTTCGCCTGCTGGTGGGCCATGACGCAGATAAAGACTGACTGGGCCGTTCTGTTGTTCTTCGGCGGCTTTATCCTGGGCCTTCCTGGCGCAATGCTCACGCTTCATCTGCATCCGCCAAAGTGGTTCAAGTATCTGGAGCGGCCCAAGCGCTAGCGTCCGCTTTCCACCCATAACGGACGCTGAGGGCCCTACGCCTTGATCTTCCAGCCGCTTCTCAGCAGCGCGTAGCAGGTTCCCCACAGCGCCAGGTTCAGCGCCAGAAGCCCAAGCGCTCCGACCAGGATGGGCGAATCGCTGGTCCCGAGGAAGCCGTAGCGGAAGCCCGAGATCACGTAGAAGAAGGGGTTGGCGTGGCTGATCGCGCGGAACGTCGGAGCGAGCTGCTCGACCGAATAGAACGTGCCCGACAGCAGCGACAGCGGGGTCACCACGAAGTTCGTCACCGCCGCCGCATGGTCGAACTTCTCGGCCCACAGCGACGTCAGAAGCCCCAGGAACGACAGCATCAGCGAGCCCATGAGGCCGAACCAGAAGACCCAGAACGGGTGGCGCACGCCGACCGACACGCCCGGCCACAGCAACATCGCGAGCCATACAGCGAGGCCGACCAGGAAGGCGCGGGTCACCGCGGCTCCGATCAGCCCGGCCATCAGCTCGCCGGTCGACAGCGGCGGCATCAGATAATCGACGATATTGCCCTGGATCTTGCCGACCAGCAGCGAGAAGCTGGCGTTGGCGAACGCGTTCTGGATCATCGCCATGACGATGAGCCCGGGCGCGATGAAGTCGGCGAACGGCACGCCCATCACCGTCCGGCCGCTCCGGCCGAGCGCAACGGTGAAGATTACGAGGTACAGCATGGTCGTGATCGCGGGCGCCCAGACCGTCTGCGTCTGCACCTTGAAGAACCGGCGCACCTCCTTGATATAGAGGGTCTTGAGCCCTCCCCAGTTGACGCCGCTCAGCACCGGGTCCCCCGGCACGCGCGTGAGCCATGGCGAAGATCGGGGGCTGACTGGCCGCTCGTTCACGAGGGGCCGCCTATCGGCTGGCGAGGCGGGCAGCAACCCGCCGGCGTGGGCAGTGGAGATTCGGAGTAATTTTTGATGTCCTGGACTGAAGAGCGGATCGAGCGCCTCAAGACGATGTGGCACGAGGGCGCGACCGCAAGCGAGATCGCCGAGAAGCTCGGCGGAGTCAGCCGCAACGCCGTGATCGGCAAGGCGCACCGCCTCGGCCTCGAGTCGCGGCCCTCGCCGGTAAAGCCCGGCGAGGAGAAGGAGCACGCGCCCGCGGCCGCGAAGCCCGCGGCGAAAGCGCACGCCTCGACCCCGAAGTCGCCGCCGGCCGAAAAAACGCATCCCGCGCCGCGCGCAGCCGCGCCCCAGCCCCAGCCCCAGCGCCCGCAGCCGGAGGGCGTGCAGTATCGCTCGATCGGTCCGGGCGGGTTTATCCGCCAGGGCCCCGGCGACCAGCAGGCGCCCATCCCTCCGGCGCCGCCGCGCCGGCTCGTCCCGGCCAAGCCGAGCCCCGAAGTCGCCGACAAGACCGGCCTGCTCGACCTCAACGATCGCATCTGCAAATGGCCGATGGGCCATCCGGGCGAGCCCGACTTCCACTTCTGCGGACAGCAGGCCAATCCCGGCTATCCTTATTGCGTCGAGCATTGCGGAGTCGCCTATCAGGCACAGCTTCCGCGCCGCGACCGGCGCCCGCCGCCGCCGCTTCCCTTTGGTGGTCCGCGAGTCCGATAGCGCCGCTGTCACTTGACCGCGCGCGAGCTTCTGCGCTGGTGGCGCGCGCCGCTTTGGCTGGCCGCGCTCGGGACGGGCGCCAAGAGCTTCGCTGACAACCCGCTGCTGCGCACGCGCGGACTCCACGTCCGCCGGCTGAAGATCGCGCACCGGCTCGCCTGGGCGCGGCGGCGACGCCTCGCCTCGACCGTTGCACCGGAGCTGCGCGAGCAGTTCGACCGCGACGGCTTCGTGGTCGTTCCCGATTTTCTTCCGAAGGATGCCTTCGACCGGCTTCGCACCACCCTCCTCGAAGGCGAGTTCGAAACGCGCGAGCAGCAGCAGGGCAACACCATCACGCGCCGCGCGCCCATCGGCCCGCAGCTTTTGCGGGATTCGCCGGAGCTTCGATCATTGCTCGCCAGCCGTCGCTGGCGCTCGCTCCTCGCTTATGTCGCAAGCACGCGAAGCGAGCCGCTCTATTATCTGCAGACGATCGCGCACAGCGTGGTCGACGGGCCGCCCGACCCGCAGCTCGAGCTTCACTCCGACACCTTCCATCCCTCGCTCAAGGCATGGCTGTTCCTCACCGACGTCGCGCAGGACAAGGGCGCGCTCACCTACGTGGCGGGCTCGCACAGGCTCACTCCCGAGCGGCTCGCCTGGGAGCAGGCTAAGAGCGAGACGATCGCTAGCGCGGACCGGCTGTCGCAGCGCGGCTCGCTGCGCGTTCGGCCGGACGAGCTGGCGGACCTTGGGCTTCCGCAGCCGACCCGCTTCGCGGTTCCGGCGAATACCCTGGTCGCAATCGACACGTACGGCTTCCATGCGCGGGGACCGTCCGACGGCCCGGCGGTGCGGGTCGAGATCTGGGCCTATTGCCGCCGCAGCCCCTTCCTGCCCTGGACGGGGCTCGACCCGCTGTCGCTGCCGCCGGTCGCCAGCCGCCGCGGCCCCATGCTGGCCGCGATACTCGATGGCCTCGACCGGTTCGGCATCATGAAGCAGCATTGGCGCCCGGCCGGCCGCCGCCGCCCGATCGATCCTTGAGACATTAAAAAAGCCCCGGAGCGCATTCCGCCCCGGGGCCTTTTCGATGTCGGCGGACGAGCCGTTACGCGCTTTCGCGCTCGGCCTCGGCGTCCACGGTCTGCTTCGAGGCGATCTGCTCTTTCGAGCCCGAGCTCGCGCCGATGTTGATCTTGCGCGGCTTCATCGCCTCGGGGATCTCGCGGACCAGCTCGATCGCCAGGAGCCCGTCCTTCATGTCCGCGCCCCTGACCTGGATATGGTCGGCAAGCGCGAAGCGACGCTCGAACGAGCGGGTGGCGATGCCGCGATAAATATAGTCGGAGCCCTTTTCGTCGGACTCGTCCTTCTTGCGGCCGGAGACGATCAGCACGTTCTGCTGCGACGTGATGTCGATCTCGTCCGGCTTGAAGCCGGCCACCGCGAGCTCGATGCGATAGTCGTTCTCGCCCGTCCTGATCAGGTCGAAGGGCGGATAATTCTCGCCGCCGTTCCCGAGGGCGCTGTTCTCCAGCATGTCGAACAGCCGGTCGAATCCGACCGTCGAGCGGCGATAGGGTGAAAAATCGAAAGCGCTACGCATTTTCCAGTCTCCTCATTTGAGCGAGTGGGCGGAGCGATCTCCCGCATGGGACTATCGCCCCGTCACCGGGCCCATCAGGCGCCCGGCGCAGCGAATCTGGTATTGCCGTTTCGGCTTTCAAGACCTGTGGAAAACGGCTTGCCGCTCCCTTGGCACGGCTGAAAACAGCGCCGTATAGCGCTCCTTGAATGTCCGACCTTTTCTCCTCCTCCCCGCAGCCCGGCACGTCCGACGGCTACGACGCCTCGTCCATCGAGGTACTGGAGGGTCTCGAGCCGGTCCGCCGCCGCCCCGGAATGTACATCGGCGGCACCGACGCGCGCGCGCTCCACCACCTCGCCGCCGAAGTCATCGACAATGCGATGGACGAGGCGGTCGCGGGCCACGCCAGCCGCATCGAGGTCACGCTGGAAACCGGCAATCGCCTCACCGTCAGCGACAACGGCCGCGGAATCCCGGTCGAGGAGCATCCGAAATATCCCGGCAAATCGGCCCTCGAGGTCATCATGACCACGCTTCACTCGGGCGGGAAGTTCGAGGGCAAGGCGTACAGCACCTCGGGCGGCCTCCACGGAGTCGGCGTTTCGGTCGTCAACGCCTTGTCGACGGACACCGTCATCGAGGTCGCCCGCGATCGGAAGCTCTACCGCCAGGCCTTCTCCAGGGGCCTCGCCACGTCGAACCTCGAAGAGATCGGCGCTGCGCCGAACCGCCGCGGCACCACGGTGAGCTTCACGCCCGACCGGGAGATTTTCGGCGAGGATGCGAAATTCAGCGCCGAGCGCCTCTACAAGCTCGCGCGCTCCAAGGCCTATCTGTTCGCGGGCGTCGAGATCCGCTGGCGCTGCGACCCGTCCCTCGCCAGCGATGCCGTCCCCGAAACCGCCGTCTTCCAGTTCCCGGGCGGCCTCGCCGATCACCTCCGCGAGCAGCTTGGCGAGAGGCCTTGCGTCACCGCCGAGCCCTTCACCGGCCGCCAGGACTTCCCGCGCACCGAGACAGGGGAATCGCAGGGCAGCGCCGAATGGGCGGTCGCCTGGCCGCTCTATTCGGACGGCTCGCAAAGCTATTATTGCAACACGATCCCGACGCCCGACGGCGGTACCCACGAGGCGGGTCTTCGCGCCGCGCTCACCAAGGGCATCCGCGCGTTCGGCGAGCTCGTCGGCAACAAGCGCGCCAAGGATATCACCGCCGACGACGTGTTCAACGGCATCGAGCTGATGCTGAGCGTCTTCATCCGCAACCCGCATTTCCAAAGCCAGACCAAGGACCGCCTGACCTCCCTCGAGGCGGCGCGCTTCGTCGAGGCCGCCGTCCGCGACCATTTCGACCATTATCTCGCCGACAACATGGACCGCGGCCGCGCGCTCCTCGGCTCGATCGTCGAGCGGATGGAAGAGCGCCTCAAGCGCCGCGCCGAGCGCGAGGTGCAACGCAAGACCGCGACGTCCGCCCGCAAGCTCCGGCTCCCCGGCAAGCTCACCGACTGCTCGCAGGACGCCGCCGAGGGCGCCGAATTGTTCATCGTCGAAGGCGACAGCGCCGGCGGCTCGGCGAAGCAGGCCCGCGACCGCAAGACGCAGGCGATCCTCCCCATCCGCGGCAAGATCCTCAACGTCGCCTCCGCCACGCAGGACAAGATCCGCGCCAACAGCGAGATCGCCGACCTCCAGCTCGCGCTCGGCTGCGGCACTCGCGACCGCTTCAACGAGGAGGCGCTTCGCTACGAGCGGATCATCATCATGACCGACGCCGACGTCGACGGCGCCCACATCGCGACCTTGCTGATGACCTTCTTCTTCCAGGAAATGCCCGAGCTGGTGCGCCGCGGCCACCTGTTCCTCGCCCAGCCGCCGCTCTACCGCCTCTCGGCCGGCGCCAAGACCCTTTACGCCCGCGACGACGCCCATCGCGCCGAGCTCGAAGCAACCGAGTTCAAGGGCAAGCAGGTCGAGGTTTCGCGCTTCAAGGGCCTCGGCGAGATGAACCCCAACCAGCTCAAGGAAACGACGATGAGCCCCGAGACGCGCTCGCTCATCAAGATCACCCTTCCGGCGGAATATGAGGATCGCCAGCCGGTGAAGGACCTCGTCGAGCGCCTGATGGGCCGCGATCCTTCCAAGCGGTTCGAGTTCATCCAGAACAGCGCTGCGGCTGTGGATGAGGATGCCATCGACGCTTAGTCCGTCATGCCGGACTTGATGACCGCATGCGGCACTGTCCGGGGGACAGCGCCGATCGGGCATGGATCCGCCTTCCCCTTTACTCCGCCGCAAAAAAAAGAGCGCCCGTTGAAGGGCGCTCTCTTTCAGTTCTTGAGGTGCGCTATTCGGCGCGGTTCGGGTTGGCGTCGCGCCGCTCGGCTTCCGCTCGGGCGGCTCGCGCTTCTGCCTCTGCGAGGTCGGCATCCGCCCGTGCGAGTCGCACTTCCTGCTCTCTGCGTTCTGCTGCTTCGCGAATCTCGCGCTCTCTCGGATCTTCGTCAGTCATTGTTACGGTCTCCTCTCCCATTGCGATCGTCGATAGGCTCTTCCCAGGTCCTCTCTTCCGGCTGCTCGATACGCTCACGTCGCTCTTCCTCTCTGCGACGCACCCATTCGGGTGGATCGCCCTCGAAAGGCTCGTCGGGGTTCAGACGCGGTGGGTGGTCGGGATCGGGATCGCGCGGCTCTTCTTGCATTGCTGACCTCCTCTAAACGGGACGCAGCGGGCAGGCAGGCATCGGCGTAAATCGCATGCGCGTCATATGCCCGTCCTTGTGGTCCCCCGAGCAGAAGCGCACGTGATTAACGCAAATTAAACGACGCCGTTACTAGCGAACGATAAGGGCGAGCGACCGGGGGCGAGTGGGCCGGTTTAGCTGATGGCCTTCGCACTCAACCTTCTCGTCATTCCCGCGGAAGCGGGAATCCCGCTAAACGACCAGCATGCGGGGTCGAACCAAGGCAATGCTGATGACGGCGACGGCCGTCCTGCTCCTCGTAGGACTGCTGGCTGGCACTATCTGGAAGATAATTGAAATCGATCGCTGTTACGACAGCGGCGGCATCGTGGTCGGACCGTTGATGCGTGAGCAGCAGTGCGTGACGCCGGCGACAAACTCGTCGTCATCCCGGCCTTGAGCCGGGACCCGCCTTATTCTTGCTATCGCTGCAACCAGCACTCGCGGTCTAGCCGCTCGCTCAATTTCAAGACTTTGAAGGGGTCCCTCTGTGACTGTCACCGGACGGTCACGAAATCCCCTTTCCTACAACCCTCGTTCTATGTTCCAATATGGTTCATGGATAACCTGGTAAACGAGCCAACACCGCGGGCGCTCGCGCGCGCCTCTTCGACCCCGCATTCGGCGCCGGTCGAATGGCTGAAGGAGGTCACCCAGGCCTACGTCCCCGAAGGCGCGTTCGACGAGGGCTTCGAATGGCCGCCTGAGGAGCCCGATCCGGATGAAGCCAAGGCCGAGCGCCTCGCCGAGATCGTCGAGCTGCTTCGCGACGACCCGAAGGCGCTGGTCCATGTCGCTTCCTCTCTCGCGCCCGAAGACACGCGAAGCGACGGCTGGACGCCGTTCGCCCGCCGTCTGTTCCTCGAAGTCCTGTCGGAGACCGGCCGGGTCACCACCGCCTGCGACTATGCGAAGCTCACCAAGCAGTCGGCCTATGCCCTGCGCGCCCGCGACCCCTTGTTCGCGGCGAGCTGGGACGCCGCCTGCGAGCTAGCCCGTGCGCCGCTCGCCGACGCCCTCTACGAGCGCGCCATCGACGGCGTCACCGAAACCCTGACCAGGGACGGCAAGGTGGTCGCGGAGCGCCACCGCCACGACAACCGCCTGTCGATCGCCGTCCTCCACCGGCTCGACAAACGCTGCGACCGCGCCGCCGAGGCCGGCGCGCGCCACCTCGCGCTCGTCGCCCGCTGGCACGAATGGCTGGCCCTGGTCGGCAAGGGCGAGGAGCACAGTGTGGAAGGGATGATCGCAAGCCCGTCACACGGTCAACCGAGTCAACTTCCTCTCGGTGGAAATCCTACAGCGTTGGATTCGGACGGCGCGGACGAGCCCGACGAAATCGACCTGTCCCATCGCTTCCGCGAAACCTGGCGGGACGGCGAGAAGGTCTGGATGACCGACTTCCCGCCGCCGACCGGCTTTACCGGTTACGAGAGCTGCGAATGGGGCGACCCGGACGAGAATTACGAGCGCGAATGCACGGCGCAAGAGAGCACCATCCTCGAGGCCGACGCCGCGCGCGCCAAGGCGGCCGATCGCGCCGAAGAGGAAAAGCTGCGCGACACGTGGCTGGAGCTGTTGAAAGAGGAATGCGCCCCTGCGCGTCATGCTGAATTCGTTTCAGCATCCATTTTGAAGACGGACGGCGAGGGCGGAGGAGAGGATCCTGACCTTCGGCAGGACGACGAAGGAACGGAGGCCGGGCTAGCGGAGCCGCTCGACGAGGCCGACGAACCGGTCGGGGACCTCGGGCTCGACCCGGAAAGCGATCTTGCCGAGAATCCAGCCGATCACGTCACGCCATAAGGCGCGCGGGGAATCGGGGGTGAATTCGATAATTGCCATAACTTGGAAAAAACGCCGATTTCCGCCATTCGTTTCCGCATTCGTCCGGTTGCGGTTTCCGCTCACCGCGCTCGAAGTGGCTCCGGGCCGAAGGCGAATTTCGGAAAAGCGGGTTGAGCCGGTTCACTCCGCCGCGGCGCGGAGGCTCGCCGCCTTGCGCGCTGCCCGGCCGAGGCCGCGGTACTCCAGCCCTGCCCGTTCCGCCTCCTCGCGGTCGTACACGTTGCGAAGGTCGACGAGCGCTCGGCCGCGCATCCGCTTGGCGAGCTTGTCGAGATCGAGCCCGCGGAACTCGTCCCACTCGGTGACGACGACCAGCGCATCCGCCCCGTCGGCGACCGCGAGCGCGTTCGGCGCGCTCTCCATGGCCGGCAGCAGCGAAGCGGCATGCTCCATCGCCGCCGGATCGAACGCGCTGACGGTCGCCCCCCGTTCGATCAGGGCGTTGACGAGCGGGATCGACGGCGCGTCGCGCATGTCGTCGGTGTTGGGCTTGAAGGCGAGGCCCCATACCGCAAAGGTCATCCCGCTCAGGTCGTCGCCAAAGCGGCTGCGGATCTTGCCAAGCAGCACGTTCTTCTGCACCTCGTTGGCTTCTTCCACCGCTTCGAGAATTCGCATCGGATGCCCCCGTTCTGCGGCGGTGCGGCGCAGGGCGCTCACGTCCTTGGGGAAGCAACTGCCGCCGTACCCGGTCCCGGCGTAGAGGAAGCTGTAGCCGATCCGAGGGTCAGAGCCGATGCCCCGACGCACGAGCTCGATGTCGGCCCCGAGATCTTCGGCGAGGTTGGCGAGTTCATTCATGAATGAGATGCGGGTCGCAAGCATGGCGTTGGCCGCGTACTTGGTGAGTTCGGCAGAGCGCACGTCCATGACCATGGTGCGGTCGTGATTGAGGGTGAACGGCGCATAGAGGTAGCGCATCAGTTCCAGTCCGCGCCGGCCGCTCGTGGTGCTGTCGGCACCA
>JAEZIO010000040.1 GCA_023436615.1 Pseudomonadota bacterium
TGGTCATCAACGACTCACGGCTGATCGGCACGAGAGGAACCATGTCGACCGCGCCGAGCGTCTTGTGCGTGCTTTCGCGAGCGCCGCCGGCGCAGGCGTTGAGGGCAGGGTTGCGGTAGACCGACACCACTTCCACCGGTCCCAGCGCCGGTACGACGTATGCCCCGACATAGCGCAGCGCTGCGACGATGTTGGGCCATGCCTCGACGGGCGGAATTTCGAACGGCTGCGCCCCGCATTTCTGCCAGTCGCTGGCTGTCCTCAGCAACTGCCACGTCGGAACCACGCCGCCCACCCCCCAAGTGGCCAGATAGTCGTTGAACGCCCTCACGCCCGCGGCGTGCCAGGGCGCCGCTACGTACCAGTTGCGATAGCCGGGCTCGTCCTGACCGGCAGTCACGTACGGGGCCGCAGGCTGCCAGATTTGCGGCGAAGGCTCTCGTACCTGCGCGGCCGCCGAGCTCGGGGCAATCAGCAACAAGGCAGCGAGGAGACGCACCTCGGCAAGCATAAAGCTCGGCGGGCGCTTGAAAAGCCGCTCGCCGCCGGTCACATCGTGCAAATGAGCCAGCCCATCGACGTCGATCTGCCGCACAAGCTTGGCAAGGAAGAGGCGAAGCGCCGCATCGGCACGAACATCCACAAGCTTCACGAGCATATCCCCGGCGGCGGCAACGTCAGCTCCCGCTGGGAAGGCGATACCATGAAGCTTTCCGTCGCGGCGATGGGGGAGGCGATCGAGGCGGACCTCACGGTGTTCGACAGCAAGGTTCATTGCCACTTCCGGCTGCCAGGCCTGCTCGGCATGTTCGCGCAGCCGATCGCCGCGGCGCTGCGCGCCAAGGGCAGCGACCTGCTGCTAGAGGACCGCCGAGACTGATGCGCCACTTCGCAGTCGTCGGGTCGGGGCCCGGAGGCTTCTATACGGCGGAGGCGCTCAACAAGGCTTATGGCGACAAGGCGCGGATCGACATCATCGATCGCTACGCCGTCCCCTACGGCCTCGTCCGTTTCGGGGTCGCGCCCGACCACCAGTCGCTGAAGGCGGTATCCAAGCGCTACGACAAGGTTGCCGAGGAAGCCGGCGTAGACTTTATCGGCAACGTGACGGTGGGCCGGGACGTGTCGATCGCCGAGCTTCTCGATCATTATGATGCCGCGGTCCTGGCGATCGGAGCGCCGCACGACCGCAAGCTCGGCATCCCCGGCGAGGACCTGCCGGGTGTTATCGGCTCGGCAGCCTTCGTCGGCTGGTACAACGGTCATCCCGAGTTCGCCGACCTAGCGCCGCCATTGGACGGCACGCACGCGGCGGTCATCGGCAACGGCAATGTCGCGCTCGATTGCGCGCGGATCCTGTCCAAGACGCGTGGTGAGCTCGAAAGCGGCGACATCGTCAGCCACGCCCTTGCCGCGCTCGAACAGTCACCGATCCGTACCGTGACCATTCTCGGGCGGCGCGGGCCGCTTCAGATCTCGATGACCCCAAAGGAGCTCGGCGAGCTCGGCCATCTCGAGGAAGCGACTCCGGTCGTGGACACGGGCGACTTTCCGCCGCTGGAGGCGGACGAGGCGCTGGAGCCGGGGCAGCGCAAATCCGTTACCATCCTTCGCGAATTCGCCGCCAACGGCGCAGACGAGGCCAAGCCGGCCAGGATCTTGTTCGATTTCTACGCCAAGCCGCTAGCCATCGAGGGCGAGGGCCGCGCGGAGAAGATCATCGTCGAGCGCACTGAGCTCGACGAGGGAGGCCGTGCCGTTGGCACCGGCGAAACTTACGAAGTGCCGGCATCGCTCGTCGTGACGTCGATCGGCTATTCCACTCCCCCGCTGGAGGGCGTCCCCTACGACGATCGCGGCGGCAAGTTCCTCAACGACAACGGCAGGATCGCAGACCGGCTCTATTGCGTCGGCTGGGCGCGACGCGGCCCGACCGGGACGATCGGTACTAACCGCCCGGACGGGTACGAGGTCGCCGCTCAGATCGAGGCGGCGATGCCGCCCGGAAGCTCGAGCGAGCGACAAGGCGCGGAAGGCTTGAAAGCGCTTCTGGCCGCCCGTGACGTCATGGCGACGGATTATGACGACTGGCGCAAGATAGAGGAAACCGAAATTGCCAACGCGCGGCCGGGCGCGCCGCGTGAGAAGTTCGTCCGCGTCGAGGATTGGCTGGCGTCGTTGGGACGATAATTCGCAGGTTGCGCTCCCGGCGAGCCGCATCTATCTAGCCGCGGCCTTGGCTCCCGCCGCGACCCTGGTGTCGCGACACGTGCGGGTTCCGGTCGGGGAGTAGCTCAGCCTGGTAGAGCACTGTCTTCGGGAGGCAGGGGCCGGAGGTTCGAATCCTCTCTCCCCGACCATCGAATTTCGCAGATGTCCGGGGGACATCTGCCGGAAATTCGATCACGCACCGTCCAGTACCTCCTTCCCGATCTCGCTTGTCTTCGTCGTTCCTGTCAGCGCCATAGCCACCCGCATTTCCGCTTCGATCAGCTTGAGTGCATGGGAGACGCCGGCGCCGCCTGCGGCCGCGAGCGCATAGGCCCAGGCGCGCCCGAGAAGGACGAAATCGGCACCCAGCGCCAGCATCCGCACCACGTCCAGGCCTGACCGGACGCCGCCATCAACCAGGATTGGGATTTGCCCGCCGACCGCGTCCACCACGCGCGGCAGCGCACGCGCGGTCGAGCTGACCCCGTCGAGCTGCCGCCCGCCATGGTTTGACACGACGATCGCGTCGGCGCGCGCGGCAGCCGCCTGCCGAGCGTCGTCGGGATCGAGAATGCCCTTGATGACCAGCGGGCCGTCCCAGCGCTCGCGCACCCACTGCACATCCGCCCAGCTGACGGATGGGTCGAAATTATCGTGGATCCACTTCTGGAAGTCCGCCAGCGGCGCGCGCCTTCCGACGATCGGCTCGAGATTGCCAAGGCTGTGCGGGCGTCCCCAAAGGCCGACGTCCCACAGCCAGCCGGGCCGAGAGAGGAGCTGCGCCCACCTGCGCGGACCGGTGCCGGCCGCGCGATAATCGCGATAGCGCGATCCCGGCACTGCGAGATCGACGGTGAGAACGAGCGCCTCGCAGCCGACCTCCTTCGCGGCCTCGATCAGCTCGCCGACAAAGCGGCGGTCCTTGACGAAATAGAGCTGGTACCAGGGGATGTTGCCCGAGGCGGCGACTTCGCGGAGCGAGCAGCCGCTGACGCTCGACAGCGCCATTGGAACCTTGGCTTGCGCCGCCGCACGGATTGCCTGCACCTCGCCGCGACGCGCATAAAGGCCCGCGAGTCCGACCGGCCCCAGGCCCACCGGCATCGCCCATGTCTTGCCGAAAAGCTCGGCCGAAAGATCGATCTTCGACACGTCGCGAAGCACGCGCTGCCGCAAAGCGACGGCTTCGAGGTCCGCGACGTTCCGGCGCAAAGTCGCCTCGTCGTAGGAGCCGCCGTCCAGATATTCGAAGAGGAAATGCGGCAGCCGCGCCTTGGCCAGCGCGCGATAATCGCTGACGGAAGCGGCGCGTCGCACCTAGGTCGCGAAGCTCGGATCCAGGCGATAGGCCTTTCGCTTTAGCGCCGGCCACGCGAGCAGGTTCGCCGCGACGGTGAGGCCCACCGCGCCTTGCTCGGCAGTGGTTTCCGGCGAACCCTGCGGGGGCATGCTGAGGTCGCTGCCCGCGGAAAGCGCCATGACCTGCGCCTGGCACGCGCGCTCGAGGAAATAGAGCTTCACGAAGCACTCGCCGACATTCTTGCCCACCGCGAGCGTGCCATGATTGCGAAGGATCATCGCCCCCTTGCTGCCGAGGTCGGCAACCAGCCGCTCGCGCTCGTCCAGGTCCACGGCAACGCCTTCATATTCGTGAAAGGCCACATCGCCGCGAACAAGCATTGCCGTCTGCGTCAACGGCAACAGGCCTTCGCCATGCGCGGAGACGGCCTGGCCCGCCGGAGTGTGCAGGTGCATCACCGCGTGGGCGTCTTCCCGCGCCATGTGGATCGCCGAGTGGATCGTAAAGCCGGCCGGGTTGGTGATGAAGGGCGTCTGCTCGACCGGATTGCCGTGCACGTCGACCTTGACCAGCGAGCTTGCCGTCACTTCCTCGAACATGAGCTGGTAGGGGTTGAGCAGGAAATGATGCTCCGGCCCGGGGACGCGCGCCGACAGGTGCGTGAAGATGAGATCGTCCCACCCGTAATAAGCGACCATCCGGTAGGCGCAGGCGAGGTCGACGCGGATCGCCCATTCCTCGTCGCTGACCTTGCCTTTCACAGACGGGATTTCGACCGAATCCAGCGCCTTCACCTCGCTGATGCCCCGGTTCATGCTGTCGACGCGATTCATGCGGCCTGCTCCACCTGGTCGGGATGCGCATCGGCGAATGCCGCGAGACCGCTTGCGCTCGCTTCGGCTCTAAGCAGAGTGGGGTAGGGATCCAGCGGCACGCTGTAGCGGCGCGCGTTGTACATCTGCGGCACCAGGCACACGTCCGCCATGGTAGGAGCGTTGCCGAAAAGGAAGCTGCCGGCTCGTGCCTTTGCCATGGCCTCCAGCGCCTCGAAGCCTTCCGTGATCCAGTGCGCATACCATTTGTCGCGCGCCGCTTCCGGTTGCTGAAGTGCTCCGGCGAGATATTTCAGGACACGCAAATTGTTCAGTGGATGAATATCGCACGCGACCATCAACGCCATCGCGCGGACGTGCGCCTGGTCCTTGGGATCCGTCGGCAGGAGCGGCGGCGTCGAGCGCGTCTGGTCGAGATAGGCGATGATCGCGAGGCTCTGAGTCAGCCGGTGATCGTCGATCTCAAGCATCGGCACGAAGCCTTGCGGATTGAGCGCCTTGTAAGACGTGCTTTTCTGGTCGCCGGAGCGAAGGTCGACGGGATGGCTGTCGTATTCCACCCCCTTCAGGTTCAGTGCGATTCGAACGCGGTAGGCGGCCGAGGACCGGAAATAATCGTGGAGGACGGCTTTGGTCATCGAAGCGGATGCTTAACGCGCGCCGACGAATGGCGCTACTACCTCGGGCGGAACCCTGACCGGGCGGCCGGCGGCTCGGTCGATGATCGCCCAGACCGTCCGCGCCCGGACGCACGTCTTGCCGTCCGCACCGGTGAATTCGACGATCCGATCGAAGCGTGCCCCTTGCGGAGCATCGCCGACCCATGTGCGTGCGGTGACCGTGTCGCCTTCGTGCGCGGCGCGCAGGTAATCGATCTCATGGCGGACGACGACCCAGAAGTAGGCTTCGTCATGCTCCCGCCGCGCGACGCTTCGCCAGTGCGCTACGGCGATGTCCTGGATCCACTGCACCCAGACGGCATTGTTGACGTGACCGAGCTCGTCGATGTGCTCGGGCGCGGCGGTGAACGTCATTGCGAAGACCGGCCGCTCCTCCACGTCACTCGACCTGCGTCAGGACGAAGGCAAACGCCTCTGCGACCTCGCGAAGGCTTTCCCAGCGGCCGGACTTGCCGCCGTGGCCGGCGCCCATGTTCGTCTTCAGGAGCAGCAAATTGTCGTCGGTCTTGGTGGCGCGGAGCTTGGCGGCCCACTTCGCCGGCTCCCAATAGGTCACACGCGGATCGTTGAGGCCGCCGGTGATCAGCATCGGCGGATAATCCTGCGCCTTCACATTGTCGTAGGGGCTGTAGCTTCGGATCAGCTCGAACGCCGCCTTGTCCTTCAGCGGGTTGCCCCACTCGGGCCACTCGCCCGGCGTTAGAGGCAGGCTGTCGTCGAGCATCGTGTTGAGCACATCGACGAAGGGCACATCGGCCACGACCGCGCCCCACAGCTCGGGATCCGTGTTGGCGACGACGCCCATCAGCTCGCCGCCCGCCGAGCCGCCATTTATCGCGATCCGGCCCGCCCGCGAGAACTTGGCGTCGATCAGCCCCTTCGCAGCATCGACGAAATCGGTGAAGGCATTGACCCGCTTGTCGAGCTTGCCGTCGAGATACCAGTTGTAGCCGAGGTCGTCGCCGCCGCGGATGTGGGCGATCGCATAAGCCCAGCCTCGATCCAGCAGGCTGATCCGCGCGGTGGAGAAGCCCGGCGGAATGGCATGCCCATAGGCACCGTAGGCGTAGAGGAAGAGCTTGCCCTCGCCGTTTTTCTCGAAGCCCTTCTTGTAGACAACCGAAACCGGCACCTGCTTGCCGTCGCGCGCCGGGATCATCAGCCGCTCGGTAACGTACTGGCTCGCGTCGTAGCCGGAGGGGATTTCCTGGACCTTCAGAACCTCGAGATCGCCGCTGCGGGGGTGATAATCGTAGACCGTGCCGGGCGTGACCATCGACGAATAGCCGATTCGATAGGCATCCGGGGCAAACTCGGGATTGCCCGCGAAGCCGGCGCTGTAGCTCGCCTCCTGGAAAGGAATCCGGGTTTCTTCCCCGTCATATGTTCTCAGGATCAGCTGATCGAGTCCGTCCGCGCGCTGGTGCATGGCGAGATGGTCGCGATAGCTGACTGCGCCCATGAGATAGACGCGGTCGGAACCAGGGACCACCTCCTTCCACTCGCCCGGAGCGGCCGGATCGGCCTCGACCAGCCGGAAATTCACATGGTCGTCGTTGGTCGTGATCCACAGCTTCCCGTGCGCCGCGTCGGGCGAATATTCATGGCCCGGCTTACGCGCTGAAATCAGCACCGGTTCGGCAAGCGGATCGTCGGCCGCGACGAAGCGCACCTCGGTGGTCGTATTATCGCCGGTGGCGATGAAGATCAGGCTCCGGTCCTGGCTGTCGTCGACCCCGACCGAAAAGCCGAGGTCCTCGGTCTCCTCGTAGATCGTCCGGTCCTCGCTCACCGGCGTTCCGAGGCGATGGTAGCGGGCGCGATAGCTGCGCCAGTTGTCGTTGACCTCGGTAAAGACGATACCCTTGCTGTCGCTGGTCCACACCGGCGAGCCGATGCCGACCTCCGTAATGGTCTCGATATCGTCGCCGCTTTCCAGATCGCGGATCTTCAGCGTGAAGCGCTCCGAACCGTTGGCATCGACCATCGTCGCCAGCAGCTTGCCGTCGGGGCTAGATTCGAGCGCCCCGAGCCGGAAATACTCCTTCCCCTCGGCTTCGGCGGGCTCGTCGTAGATCAGCTGTTCCGGACCGCCGTCGAACCGTCTGCGATACCAGCAGCGATACTGCGCGCCCGGCTTGAACGCCCACCAGTAGAGCCAGTCGCCGTCGCGGATCGGGACGGAGCTGTCGTCCTCCTTGATGCGCCCCTTCATCTCCTGGAACAGCTGCTCGACCAGGTCCTTGTGCGGCTCCATGGCCGCTTCGAAATAGGCGTTTTCGGCTTTCAGATACGCGAGGACATTCTCATCGGTGACGTTGGGATAGCCCTGGTCGCGAAGCCACGCCCAGGGGTCCTCGACAGCATGGCCGTGATGTTCGAAGCTGTGCGGCCGCTGTTCGGCGCTGGGCGGCGGGGGAAGGTCAGACGCTCTGCTCATGATCCGCTCTTAGCGGCCCGCCACGTGTCCGGAAGGGGGGAAGAGACGAGGCCCCTTCCGAAGAAGAAAATTGCGTTGCTATCAATGGGCTGGCCCAATGGCTGGAAACGAAGGGGATTTGCGGTGGCTGCACGCGTTTTCGCGGGCCCTCTCGGGCTGCTTGCGCTCCTTGCCGGTTGCTCGTCCGGCGAGGCGCCGCAGGACACCAACGGCGTGGAGCCGGCGGCGGAGACGGCGGCCGCCGCTTTGGATCCGTGCACATTGGTGACGATGCAAGAGGTGGCCGCGATCATTGGCGAGCCCGTGGTTCGTGCCGTCGCCGATGACGGCGTCTGCAAGTACGAGACCCAGGACGCTATGGCGTCCAGCGTGGAGATAGAGGTCAAGCGGCCTGGTGGCACCGAAGAGATGAAGGTCGCGAAGCAGGCTGCCGGCGTCCTCGGCAACATCGGCCAAGGAATGGCCGGTTCAGGCGGTGCAGCCGGTGACGCGGGCAACGCGATAGCGGAGTCGAGCGCGGCCCCTGGACTCGGCGACGAGGCATTCTTCGGTCCGAACCAGCAGCTGCACGTGCTCAAGGGCGACAGCTATATTGCCGTTTCGCCGCCCATGATGCGGTCGCGCATGGCGTCCGGCAACCCGATGCTGACGCCCGAGGCCAAGCGTCAGCTGGCCACGGAAATCGTCACGCGCGCTCTCGCAAAGCTTTGACCGCCGCGCCCGCCGGCACTTTTCATTGCGGCGGCGGGGGCGGATCCTCCGATTTCGGTTCGGGTACGGGCTCGGGCTTCACCACCACCTTCGACTTGGCCTTCAGTCGCGCCCGCAAATCGCTGAGAGGATCGGCCTTCGGCGCAACTTCGCCGGGCACCGCCGCCTTGGTTGTCAGATCCTGCGCAGCGCCCTCCAGCCCCGGCTTGTCGATGGCGGGCGCGTCGGCTTTCACCGCTAGGTCGCCAACCGTCGCCGCGTCCAGCGTCGGCCGCGTGCTGCCGCCAGTGGCATAGACGTAATCCCTGTTGCACACGGTTCCCGAATGACAGGCGAAGTCCACTCCACCAGGCGGAAGCGTGATCGCGATCTGCGGAAACCACACCGGGAAGTCCCAGCTATCGGACCATACGCCGACATCGATCCAGGCATGGCCGTTGACACCCGGCGTGACGATGAAGCCGAGATTGTAGATCGGTGAGCGGAGCGAGAACCGGCTTTCCGCCTTCGCTGCGTCGATCGCGAGCGGCACCTTCTTGCCGTTGACGATTTCCTGGTCGGAGTTCGCGACATCATCGTGCACAGTGAATCGCAGCGCATCCGAGTGCAACCCGACCTTGACCGCGGGGTGGACGCGGACGCCGGCAGCGCCCCAATTGCCATAGTTCATCAATAGGTCGACCGCGGTGAACACGAACGGAATCTCGCCCGATGTCGTTCCGGGCGCCGGCGGCGTGAACTGGCCGTGCGTATAGGGTGCGGGCAACATCTCCGCGAGATCGTAGCCGACGCTGAGCGTGCGATGATCCTCGCCGAGCAACGGCAGCTTGTAATCGTAGCCCGCTGACGCCTTGAGCTCGGCGACGAACTCCTGGCCCTTGAAGATCTGGCTCGAGTCGAGGCCCGCGGCGGCATACTGCGCGGGCGTCCCGTCGACCGGCGTCATCGTCGCCGTCAAATATGCCCGGCCACCGAGCGCATTGCTCTCATAGCGGTAGTTGCCGTCGACCACGATCGGGAAGCGCAGGCCGAACCCGTAGCTGAACCCGGCGCGCGCTCCGGCATAATAAGTGACGGCGCAGCCGACCCAGCACCATTTGATCGTTTTCTCGATCCGCTTGCTCCACTCGTACTGACGGCCGAGCGTGAAGCCGGTGAGGAACACGACCTTGTCGATGGGCTGATTGGTAGCGCTGGTCGTTATCTTGCCGACGTCGAGCCGGTCCTTCAGGCCGGAGGCCAGCGTCATCGCGCTGCGATCGAGCGCATCCTCCTTGGGGATGAACATGACGTCCTCGACCTTGGTCTCGGCCGAGCTGATCAGCTCTCCGGCCAAGGCGTCGTCATTCATTTGCTCCAGACGGGCCGTCTCGGCCGCCCCGAGCGCCGCCTCGATCTTCTGGCGTTCCGTCGGATTGGCGAGGATCGCGCGGAAATTGGTCAGCTGCGACGCCGTTTCGGCGTCCTGCGCAGCCCAATCGCGCCGGGCCTTGGCGATGACCGCCTCGCGCTGCCCGGCGTCCGCGACGAAGCGCGGCGAGCTCGGGTCCGAATAGTCGGCGATGCGTTCGCTGTCGGACAACTTGCGGGAGCAGCTGATGCCCGCCTGTTCGATTTGCGCTCTTCGGCTGCTGTCGCTGCAGCTTCCGGGCTTGATCTGGTAATTGAGGAAGCTTCGCACGATCAGCCCTTGCGGAACGACATAAGCGTTCACGTCGACGGCCTTTACCGTCACCGCGGCGGGCGAAGCCTGCAGCCGTTGCGCCACGTTGGGCAAGGCGTCGCGGTTCTCGAGCATTGCGGACAGGTCGACCGTCGCCGAGCCCAGCTTTAGCGCCCGCGTGGTGGCGATCTGCGACATGGAAAGCTCGCGCTCGACCGGCAGCCCCTGGATGGTGGTCAGCGGGTTGGCGCTTTGCACAACGACCGTGTCGCGAATGGCGGGAGCGGCGACCACCGGGGCGATTTGCACGATATCGGCCTGCCGCTCGGCGGCCGGCACGACGACCGCCAGCTTCTGCATTGCCGCGGGGCCGACCCTGGCCGCGCGACTCGCGGCGGGGCCCGATTGAGCCTGGGCCGTGGACGGAATGATGATGGCGACCGAAGCGGCCGTGCAGAGCAACGCGAGGTGACGCATGGAAGATGCCCCCTTCCAGAATGTATCGTCCAACGGACGAGCGTCCCACCGCATTGAGGATGGTGACTCCGCGCGGTCTCGGCGTCAAATTAAATATGCCTATAAACAGTGGAGCTTACCAGCATTGCAGCGGCAGTTGAGCAAGCATTGCGGACGGCGCTCGTCGCCGCGGCCAAGCCAAGCTTGTTGAGCCGATACGCGCGGCGTAGGTAGCCGCGATGTCCACTTACGCAGACCGGCTCGCAGCGCTTCGCGAGCAACTCAAGCAAGACCGGCTGGACGGCTTCGTGGTCCCCCTCACCGACGAGCATATGAGCGAATATGTCGGCAGCTACGCGCAGCGCCTTGCATGGCTGACGGGATTCGAAGGTTCGGCCGGCTCTGCGGTCGTGCTTCCCGAGGAAGCGGCGATCTTCGTCGACGGCCGCTACACGCTCCAGGTGCGCAGCCAGGTGGACGGCAAGGACTGGAGCTACCAGTCAGTGCCGGAAACCAGTGTCACGGATTGGCTCAAGGATCACGCTCGCGGCGGCGCGCGCATCGGTTACGATCCATGGCTGCACACTCGCGACTGGGTGAAAAAGGCGAAGGAAGCGCTGGCGAGCCGCGACGCCGAGCTCGTCGCCGTCGGCGAAAACCCGATCGACAAGATCTGGCGCGAGCGGCCGGAGCCGTCGAAGGCCAAGCTCGTTGTCCAACCCGACGAATATGCCGGCAAAAGCGCCGCGGAAAAGCGCACGGAAATCGCAGAATGGCTTGAGGACAAGGGCGCCGACGCGGCGGTCCTGTCGGCGCTCGATTCCATCGCCTGGGCATTCAACGTTCGCGGCCAGGACGTCACCCACACACCGGTCGCGCTCGCCTACGCGGTGGTGAACGCTGACGGCACCGCCGACCTGTTCGTCGCCGGCGAGAAGGTCGGCCCGGACGTGCGGCAACATCTCGGCAACGGCGTCCGCCTCCATGAGCGGCGCGACTTCGAGAATGCGTTGGCCGAGCTCGGCGGGAAGACGGTCGTCGTGGACCCGGAGCGCGCCGTCGCAGCCATTTTCGATGCGCTTGAGAAAGCAGAGGCCAAGGTCCTCGCTCTGCGCGATCCTACGGTCCTGCCAAAGGCCCTGAAAAACCCCGTCGAGATCGCCGGTCAGAGGGCGGCGCAGGCGCGAGACGGCGCCGTCATCGCGCGTTTCCTGCGCTGGATCGATGAAGAAGCCCCAACCGGCGAAATCGACGAGCTGGTCGCGTCCGACAAGCTCGAGGCGCTGCGCCGCGAAAACCCCGAGCTTCGCGATCTGTCGTTCGACTCGATCTCGGGCGCGGGGCCGAACGGTGCGATCGTCCATTATCGGTCGAGCGAGAAGACGAACCGAAAGCTCGAGCAAGGCACGCTCTACCTCATCGACTCGGGCGGCCAGTATGTCGACGGCACTACCGACATTACGCGCACTGTCCCGATCGGCGAGCCCACGGACGAAATGCGGGACCGCTTCACGCGGGTGTTGAAGGGGCATATCGCGGTCGCCACCGCGGCGTTCCCCAAAGGCACCCGCGGCACGCAACTCGACAGCTTCGCGAGGCGGCCGCTCTGGGATGCCGGGCTCGATTATGCGCATGGCACCGGTCACGGGGTCGGAAGCTTCCTCGCTGTGCACGAGGGGCCGCAGCGGATCGCCCCGGTGAGCAGCTCGCAGAGCGGCGGGGATGAACCGTTGCAGGCGGGGATGATCATCTCCAACGAGCCGGGCTATTACAAAACGGGCGAATACGGGATCCGGATCGAGAATCTCGTCCTCGTAGTCGAGAAAGCCATCGAGGGCGCGGAGAAGGAGATGCTCGGGTTCGAGACGTTGACCTTCGCGCCGATCGACCGCCGCCTGATCGTCAGGGAAATGCTAAGCCCGGACGAGATCGCTTGGCTCAACAACTACCACCGGCAAGTTGTCGAGAAAATCGGGCCCACGCTCAGCAATGCAGACCGGGAGTGGCTCGAGCAGGCCTGCGCCCCAATCTAGGAGGCCAACAATGGTGCATTCGCTGCTGACGCACCCAATTCACCTCGGCAACGGTGCCAAGGCCGTCTCCGAGCCAGAGTTCACGGGCATCGAATGGTATCAGGCGTACAGCGAGCGGCACGCCGACGACGGTCCCGACGGACGCCTGGTGACGCTCTATCGTTTCGACGAATCCTGGACGAGCTGGGAAGTCCATCCCGCAGGTGACGAAGTCGTGTGCTGCATCGAAGGTTCGATGACGCTGCACCAGCAGCTTGCTGGCGGCGAGGAGAATACCATTCACCTCGGCCCGCGTGATTATGCGATCAACCCGCCCGGCGCCTGGCATACGGCCGATTGCCACGGGTCAGTCCTTGCCCTCTTCATCACCGCTGGGTGGGGCACCCAGAACAGGCCGCGCTGAACCCGCCTCGCGAGCCTGCGCCTTGCGCCGGCGGAGATTGTCGCGAAGCGCCTGCGCCAAGCGCTCTTCCTTGGACTTGTCCCGCTTTGCCATGCGCTTAGATTGCAGCTGGCCCGCCGCATGGGCAAGAAGGTTGACGCTGGAAAGGCGCTTGGCCATAGCGCCGCCTTCTCCGCCAAAGTGCTGCCGTAGCTCAGTGGTAGAGCGCATCCTTGGTAAGGCTGAGGTCGTGAGTTCAATCCTCACCGGCAGCACCATCGGCTCCTGGAGGATGTCCGGGGGACATCCGAAGCAGGCGATCATGCACAGGACTGCCGGGGGCAGTCCGAGCAGGGGAATCATCGCGACGTGATCGGGGCGCCCTTCTTCGACGTCGAAGCGGCCGATACCGGCCAGGGCGTCACGATCGCAGTGCGCGGTTTCGGCCACACAAAAGTGTATGAGCTTCGCGCCACGGACCAGGCTGATTTCGCCGCATTTTACGACGAGCTGGCGGCGGATTTCGGCACCAGGCCCCTGATCAAGACCCCTAAGCTTCCGCCCGTCGCACCCGAACCGCCGTGGCGTCCACTTCTGACCGAAAACATCTCCGAGACGATCCTCTGCGGGTACGGCGACCCCGCCGTTTTGAAAACGGACGATGGTTACGTTCTCGTAGCGACGTCCAACGACGCGCCGGACGCTTTCCCGATCCTGCGTTCGGCCGACATGGAAACATGGGTTCACCACGGCTTCGTGTTTCCGCAGGGCCACGCACCGGAATGGACCGCGTGCGGCGTCAAGGTAGGCGATTTCTGGGCACCCGAAATCGCCGCGGTGGGCGCAGAATATTGGCTCGTCTACACGGCTCGCGACAGCGCAAACGTGCTTAGCATCGGGCTTGCGAAGGCCACGACTCCCCAAGGGCCTTGGGTCGACCTGGGCCGACCGCTGCTCACTGGAGGCATGATCGACGGCCACATCTTCGTCGACAGCGACGGCGAGCGCTACTTGTTCTGGAAGGAGGACCGCAACGGCATCTGGCCGCGCAAGCTCGGCGCCTTGCTTCGCGATCGCCCCGAACTCATCGAGCGCGTTTTCGAAGACGAGGCCGATCGGCGGACCGCGCGCTTCGCCGCAGCCATCGTCGGCTGGGCAGCCACGAGACGGCCCATCGAGCGCTTCTTCCTGATGCAGCCGTTTATCGCCGCAGCGGTCGACTCCTGGCGAAAGCTGAAGCCCTGCCTCGAAGAGGCTGGCGGCGCGGCCGAAATCCTCGCGGCAATGCAGACCCCGATCCTCGCGCAACGGATGACCGACGACGGCGGATCGCTGGTAGGCGTTCCGACAACAATCATCGCCAACGATCTGGATTGGGAGGGCCATCTGGTCGAAGGCCCGTTCGTCTGGAAGCAGGGGGGCCGCTATTTCCTCTTCTACGCCGCGAACGATTTCACCGATCCCGCCTACGGCATCGGAGTCGCGGTGGCCGACCGCCCGCTGGGCCCTTACCGCAAGCAGGACCAGGCGCTGCTGAGCTCATCCCGAACATGGACGGCGCCCGGCCATCCGTCTGTCGCAGAGGGGCCGGATGGTACGCCGCAGATTTTCTTCCACGCCTACTTTCCGGGTACCGGGGGCTACAACGTGTTCCGGGCGCTGCTGACGGCCCGGCTAAAGTTCGATGGGGGCGTGGCGACGATTTTCTGACCTTGCCAAGGGTGCGGCGTTGGGCTTGGAGCGGCCTGCATGCGCTTTTTCTCCGACAATGCGGCCGCAGCTCACCCGATGGTGATCGAGGCGATCGCGCGCTCGAACCGGCTCGACACCGCTTACGACGGGGATGAATGGAGCGGGCGGCTCGACGGGGCATTCTCCGAGGTCTTCGAGCGGGAAGTTCGCGCACTGTGGGTCAGCACCGGAACGGCGGCCAATTGCCTCGCGCTCGCGGCCTTATGCCCGCCATACCGCGGCATCCTGTGCCACCGCGACGCGCATATCGAGGCTGACGAGGCGGGTGCGCCCGGATTCTTCACGGGCGGCGCCAAGCTCATGCTTCTCGACGGCCCGGGGGCAAAGATCGCGCCCGAGGCTGTCGAATCGGCCATCGGCCGTATCCGCAAAGACGTCCACCAGGTGCAGCCGGCGGCGATCTCGATCACCAATGCGACGGAATATGGCCTCGCATACCGCGCGCGGGAGGTCGCCGCGCTTGGCGAGGTGGCGCGAAAACACGGGCTCGGCCTGCACATGGACGGCGCTCGCTTCGCCAACGCCATCGTCAGCACGGGCGACAGCCCCGCGGACGTGACGTGGCGCGCCGGAGTGGACGCTTTGTCGTTCGGCTTCGTCAAGAACGGCGGACTGAATGCCGAGGCGCTTATCCTGTTCAAGCCCGAGCTTGCGGATGAAATCGCCGTCAGGCGCAAGCGGGCGGGCCACCTATCCTCCAAGGGGCGGATGCTTGCGGCGCAAATATTGGCGCTGCTCGAAGGCGGCCTGTGGCTCGAGAACGCGCGAAGCGCCAATGGGGCGGCGCAGGCGCTCGCGCAGGCCGCGCCCGGCCGGCTGGTCTATCCCGTCGAAGCGAATGAGGTCTTCCTGCGCGTGACCGCTGAAGAAGCGGCGAGCCTGCGCGGGGCGGGGTTCGATTTCTACGACTGGGCGCCCGGCGAAATCCGGCTGGTCACCAGCTGGGACCAGAGCGGCGAGCCGATCGAGAAGCTCGCGGCAGCGATACGTTCGCTGTGAGCGACGGCCGATCGACGTTCGCGTCGGTCACTTTGCCTTTCGCCACCTTCACCGCCGTCTGGGGGTCGACCTGGATCGTGATCCGCGACCAGCTGGGGACGGTGCCGCCGCAATGGTCAGTCGCGTACCGCTTCATCATCGCTGCCGCGGCGATGGCCCTCATTGCCTGGATGAAGGGCGAGCGCATGCGCCTGGACCGAAAAGGCGCTGTCGCGGTCCTGTTCCTCGGGTTCGCCCAATTCTGCGTGAACTTCAATGTCGTCTACCTGGCCGAGCGGCACATAACCTCGGGCGTGGTCGCGACCGTTTTCGCGCTGCTGCTGATCCCCAGCACATTGCTGGCCTGGGCGTTCCTCGGTCACCGCCCGACCGGGCGCTTCGTTGTCAGCTCGCTCGTCGCGATCGCCGGGATTGCGCTGCTCTTCATCCACGAAATCCGCGAGAACAGCGGCCGCACCGAGCAGATCGTCGCCGGGATTGCCATCACGATGGTGGGGATCGTCGCGGCCGCCTCGGCCAACGTCTTCCAGGCGCGTCCCGAAGTGCGGCGCTTTCCGTTGTTCGCCATGCTTGCGTGGTCGATGGCCGCGGGCGCGCTTCTAGACATCCTGGTGGCGCTAGCGATGGCCGGCCCGCCGGTCTTCGACACCCGCCCCGGCTATTGGCTCGGAGTTATCTATCTCGCGCTCGCGGCGTCGGTGCTCACCTTCAGCCTCTATTATCCCGTCGTGCGCAAGATCGGCCCGGCCAAGGCTGCCTATTCCAGCGTGCTGGTGCCGATCATCGCCATGGGATTCTCGACCTGGCTCGAAGACTATCGCTGGACGTCGCTTACGGTGGCCGGCGCTGTGCTCGCGCTCGGCGGAATGCTCGGCGCGCTGAGCCGGCCGCGCTCGGTTGTCGCCGCGCCCGACGCCGCGTAAGCCGCTGGCATGGACGTCAGAGTGAATGCGGAAGCCCCGCAACCCCCGCAACATGCCGAAATCCGCCGCGAGGACTACCGCCCGCCCAACTGGCTGGTGCCGGAGGTGGAGCTCAAGTTCACGCTCGGGATCGAGAAGACGCGGGTGCAGGCGAAGCTCCTCGTGCGGCGTAACCTTGATGCCGATAGGCCCGGCGCGCCGCTGCGCCTCAACGGCGACGAGATCGAGCCGCTCGGGGTGTGGATCGATGGCACGCGTTCGGACGGCTGGTCGATCGACGCGGGCGACCTCGTCGTCCCCTTGCCTGGGGACGCACACGAGATCGGCATCGAGACCGAGCTCAACCCGGCGGCCAACAGCAAGCTGATGGGCCTCTACGCATCGAACGGAATGCTGTGCACGCAATGCGAGTCCGAAGGTTTCCGTCGCATAACCTTCTTCCCGGACCGGCCGGACGTGCTGAGCAAGTATCGCGTTCGCATGGAAGCCGACAAGAAGCCATTCCCGATACTCCTCACAAACGGCAACCCGGTCGCGTCGGGGGAGAATGCCGACGGTAGCCATTGGGCCGAATGGGAAGACCCGTTTCCCAAGCCTTCCTATCTGTTCGCGCTGGTCGCCGGCGATCTCAAGCCAAAGCGCGACAGCTTCACGACCATGTCCGGCCGGAAGGTCGATCTCGCCATTTGGGTCCGCGAAGCCGACCTGCCGAAGACTGCGCACGCCATGGCAAGCCTCAAGCAGGCGATGCAATGGGACGAGCAGGTCTACGGCCGGGAGTACGATCTCGACCTGTTCAACATCGTCGCGGTCAGCGACTTCAACATGGGCGCGATGGAGAACAAGGGCCTCAACATCTTCAACTCGGCCTACATCCTTGCCGATCCCGAGACCGCGACCGATGTGGATTTCGACAATATCGCGCGGGTCGTGGCGCACGAATATTTCCACAACTGGTCGGGCGACCGCGTGACCTGCCGCGACTGGTTTCAGCTCAGCCTCAAGGAAGGCTTCACGGTCTTTCGCGACCAGAGCTTTTCGGCCGACATCGGAAGCCCCGCGGTCAAGCGGATCGACGATGTCCGCACGCTTCGCGCGATCCAGTTCCAGGAGGATTCCGGACCGCTCGCGCATCCGGTTCGGCCCGACAGCTATATCGAGATTTCGAACTTCTACACCTCGACCGTCTACAACAAGGGGGCCGAGCTCATCCGGATGATGGCGACAGTACTCGGGCCCGAGAAGTTCCGCGCGGGGACGGATCTCTATTTCGACCGACACGATGGCGCAGCGGCCACCTGCGACGATTTCGTGAAAGCGCTCGAGGACGCGAGCGGCGTCGATCTTACGCATCTCAAGCTGTGGTATTCGCAGGCGGGCACCCCGCACGTCACGGCGCGGCTGGAGCAGGGCGGCGAAAAGGCCGTGCTGCACCTCGCCCAGACGATCCCGCCGACGCCCGGCCAGCCCGTCAAGAAGCCGATGGCGATCCCGCTCCGAACCGCGCTGATCGGCGAAACGAGCGGCGCCGAGATCGTCCCGGAGCGGCTGATCGTCCTCGAAGAGAATGAGATGAAGGTCGAGTTCGACAGCATCACCGAGCCGACGCTCCTCTCGATCAATCGCGGTTTCTCGGCGCCGGTCGTGATGGATGTGGAGCGAGCGCCGGGCGAGCTCGAGAAGCTGGCCGCGAGCGACACCGATCCCTTCGCGCGATACGAAGCGCTGCAGGAGCTGATGCTGCGCTGGCTGATCGGCGCAGCGAAGGGCGAGCCGCACGATCCCGCACCGATCGTTCGCGCCGTCGGCGACACGTTGCGCTCGAACGCCCTCGACGCGGCATTCAAGGCGGAGGCGATCCTTCCGCCGACCGACAGCATGATCGGCGACCGGATGGAGACCGTCGATCCCGAGGCGATCCATGCGGCTCGCGAGCAGCTTCGAGCCACGCTCGGCCGGGAACTGGCGGGCGAGCTTGCCAATGCGCAGCGGCCGGCGGGTTTCGCCGGCGACGATGTAGGGCGCGAGGCCAAAGGCGCGCGCCGGCTTCGGACCGTCGCGCTGGGGCTCCTCGCTGCCGGCGATCCGGCAAAGGGCGCGGCGCTCGCCAAGGCCCAGTTCGACGCCGCCGACAATATGACGGACCGGCAGGGCGCGCTCACCGTGCTTGCCTCGCTCGACGCACCGCAGCGCGAACAGGCGCTGTCGGCCTTCTACGACCGCTTCGCCGACGATCCGCTCGTCATCGACAAATGGTTCGCGGTGCAGGCATCGGCGCAGCGCGCCGACACCGTCGAGCAGGTCGAGCGGCTCGCAGGCCATCCGGACTTCAATCCGGCCAATCCCAATCGCCTGCGCTCCATCGCGGTCGTTTTTGGGATGAACCAGTGGGCCTTCCACCACGCGTCGGGCCGAGGCTACCGGTTCCTCGCGGACCTCATCCTGAAAGCCGACCGCATCAACCCGCAGGTCGCCGCGCGTCTGGTTCCGCCGTTCGGCCGCTGGCGGCGCTTCGACAACAAGCGCCAAGCGCTCATGCGCGCCGAGCTCGAGCGGATCGTTGCGACGCCCGGACTATCGAAGGACGTCTACGAGCAGGTCAGCAAGTCGCTGGCGTGAATGTCTGTTGGGTGGAAAGCGGACATTAGCTTGTTTACGTTCGCTTAGTGCGGCGCCGACTAATTTTTGCGGGTTTAACCATCATCGCCGCAGTAACCGGCTGTACAGGACCGACTCACGATCGCGCGACTTTGGCTGCCATCAAGGGCGAGGCCGTGGCCCTGATGCAATCTCACCCAACGAAGATGCCAAATCCGCTTCCGAAGGATGAATGGCCGCGAACGATTGCCAGTCTCCAACCTGAGTTTGTGAGCGTCGATCAGGAGGGCGTGGATATCATAATAAGGCCCTACTTTGATGGGGGCTACGGATACTATGTGCTCAGGAAAGGTCAGCATTTGCCGGGTCCGCGGCAACGGTACTCCCGCCTCGCTAATGGCATTTACTGGTATCGCCCGTACTGAGGCGCATCGTCCGCAATGGGTCGAAAGCTGACGCTATCCGCCGATCCACTGCGCGACCTGCATCGCGACTTGGTTCGCTGCCTGGTTCAGCACTGGCCCAACGCTGGCGGCGGTGCCGTCGGACGGCAAAGCTGCCTCGAAACGCCGCGTTTCGACATGGGTACCGCCCTGGGTGGCGAGCGAGCCATCATATTGGACGACGACCGTGCCGCGCTGGGCGTCATAGCCGAAGCGGTTGAGCTGGCCGGTAACGACGAGGCCGGGATCGAGTACCGCCTGCTTCGGATCGAGAACCACGCGATTGGTAGTCCTCCGGATCGTCTCCTCGACGAGGCTCTGGAACAGCTTGTCGGGCGTGTCGACCCACTGAAGGTCGGTCACATATTGGACGACGTACGGATTGACCTGCACCGGAACCCGGACAGTTCGCAGCTCCTTCGGGATGACCGGCGTGCTGATCGTCACGGTCTGCCCGACCGCAGCTGAGCGTACCGCCGGCGCTGGCGGCGCTTCGGATGTCAGCGTGTAGAGGAGCTTCGGAGCCTTGCCGCCTCCGCCGAGCAGCCCGCCCAGCGAGCAGCCGGAGAGCGCCGCTGCAAGTGCCACTGCCGTGGCGGTACGCACGAAGGGTCTCATTTCTTCTTCCCCGGTTTGTAGTCGGGCAGCTTCTCGGGTCCGAGGGCGCCGCCAATGCCGCCCTGCTCGACGCGCTCAGATACGCTCTGAAGCGATTGGCTCAATTCGCGGAGGTCGCGCACCAGCCGGTTGAGCTCCGGCAGTGTGGACTTGCTGAAATTCTGGACCCCCGGGCGCGCGTCTCCGATCATCGCATCGAGATTCTGCGCCGCCGACTGGACCTGCGCGATCGCTTTTCGAAGGTCCTGCGCCGCGGGACGCCCCTCTTCGGTGACTAGGCGATTGGTGTTGTCGGACAGCGCGGCGATATTGTTCGCGGCGATCCCGGCATTGCGCGACGCGATTCGGATTTCTGCGATCGTCCGGCGCATGTCGGGCGATGCCATGCGCAGCTCCCGCGTCGTGACATCGACATTCTCGAGAATGTCGGAGATCGCATTCTGATTCTTGTCGCTCAGCAGCTCGGTCAGGCGCTCGGTGAGCCGCTGGATTCGCTCCATCAGCTCCGGAGCGCTGTTGAGCAGGGCGCCGAGGCCGCTCGTGCTTGACGGGATGACCGGGCAGCCCTGCGGTCCCGCCTGCGTGATCGCGCCGGCTCCGCGGGTGGCGCCCGTCAACTGGATTTCGCTGACGCCGGTGAAACCGACGCCGTGGATTTCGGCGGTGGTGCCCTGAAGGATCGGCGTGTCGCGCTCGACTTCGATCCGCACCCAGATGAATTCCGGCCGTTCGGGAAGCAGCGAGATCTTCTGGATTTGCCCGACGGGGACGCCCGAGAAGGTGACGTTGGAGCCCTTGTTGAGACCGCCCACGCCCTGCGAGAAGTAGATGTCGTAGCACTTGGTCTCCCGGTTGGAGAGACCGGCCAGCCACACGGTGAACACCAGCAGTCCGGCGAGCATCGCCAGAGTGACCGCACCCACAAGGACGTAATTCGACCGCGTTTCCATCAGGCGTCGACCTTTTCTTCAGCCGTGTCCGCCGCGGCACGTCCACGCGGCCCGTTAAAATATTCCTGAATCCAGGGGTGGTCCAAAGCCAATAATTCCGGAATCGTTCCGACCGCCACCACTTTCTTGTCGGCAAGCACGGCGACGCGGTCGCAAATGGCGTAGAGCGTGTCGAGGTCGTGCGTGATCAGGAAGACCGTGAGGCCGAGCTTCTTCTGAAGCGACAGAATAAGCTCGTCGAAGCCTGCAGCCGCGATCGGGTCGAGCCCCGCTGTCGGCTCGTCCAGGAACAGGAGCTCGGGGTCGAGTGCCAAGGCCCGAGCGAGGCCGGCGCGCTTGATCATGCCGCCCGACAGCTCGGACGGATATTTTGGGCCTGCGTCAGCAGGAAGTCCGCTCATCGCGATCTTGTAGGACGCGATCTCGTCCATCAGCTTCTGATCGATGAACGGGAAATATTCGCGGATCGGGACCTCGACATTTTCGGCCACCGTCAGCGTCGAAAACAGCGCACCGTTCTGGAACAGGATGCCCCAGCGGCGGCGGATGTTCTTCGCTTCGTCCTCGTCACGATCGATCATGTTCTCGCCGAGCACCTCGACCTCGCCGTCGTCGGGCCGCTGGAGACCGATGATCGAGCGCATCATCACCGACTTGCCGGTGCCCGATCCGCCGACCACGCCGAGGATCTCGCCACGGCAGACGGTGAGGTCGAGGTCTTCGTGGATCACCGCCTCGCCGAAGCTGTTGCGCAGCCCCCGGATGGTGATGATCGGATCGCAATTCTTCGGCTCGGTCATCGCCATCCGATCGAGCTGAAGAAAACGGCGAAGACCGCATCGAGCACGATCACGAGGAAGATCGACTGGACCACCGCGGTCGTAGTGCGCTGCCCAACCTCCTCGGAATTGCTTTCGACGAGCATGCCCTGGAAGCAGCCGGCAAGCGCGATGATGAAGCCGAAGACCGGCGCTTTGATCAGCCCGATCCAAAGATCGGTGAGCGGAGTCACCTCCTGCAGCCGCTGAATGTAGGTCAGCGGCGGGATGCCCAACGACAGCCAGACGAAGATGCCGCCGCCAAGCAGCGACATCAGCATGGCCCAGAACGCCAGCAGCGGCATCATGATGACCGATGCGATCAGCCGCGGGATGACGAGCGCCTCGACCGGTGACACGCCGATGGTGCGCATCGCGTCGATTTCCTCGGTGATCTTCATCGTCCCTAGCTGAGCGGCGAACGCGGAGCCCGAGCGGCCGGCCACCATGATCGCGGTCATCAACGTGCCGAGCTCGCGCACCGTAATTCGGCCGATGAGATTGATCGTGTAGATTTCGGCCCCGAACTGCTCGAGCTGCACCGACCCCTGCTGCGCGATCACGATTCCGATAAGGAAGCTCATCAGGCCGATGATTCCCAGCGCGCGAACGCCGACGACGTCGAACCGCTGAACCACGGCGTTGACGCGGAACCGCTTCGGCCGTCGGATAAGGTTGGCGAACCCAATCAACGTCGCACCGAAGAAGCCGAGCAGGCCGAGCAGCGTAACTCCGACGTCCGCCATCCATTCGCCGAGCTCGCGAAGAACTCGGACGAAACCGCCTCGCTCCTCGGGATGGACCTTCACCGGCTTGTCGGATTCGGCCACCTGCTCGAGCAGGCTCTTCGCTTCGGGACTGGCGCCGACGACCTTGGCCTTGCGGTCCCGAACGGTCCGGTAGACGAGCCAGGCACCCACCGTGTCCATGCGCGTGACTTCGCTGAGGTCTATCGTCAGCGGATCGGGTTCGGCGGCGATTTCACGGGCTGTGCTTCCGGCGCGCGCGATGGTGATCGCGCCCGCCATTCGGTAGGTCGCGCCGTCGTCTCCGGCTCCGTCTCCGTGATCCCCGTTCATATGCGGCCGCAAACTGCGCGAAATCCGCTGTGGCAGCAAGAGAATCGGCAAGGCGGCCCCTTTGACGGATTCTCGCCGACCCGTAAGACACGCCCGATGGACCCCGCGAGCCGCCCCGTATTCGTTCCGGTCGGAAGCAACCGAACCCGCGTTTTCGGTCTGGCGGCGGACGAGCGCGCGTCGCGGCTGGCCCGGAATGCGGGTTTCGAGTGCGCGGACGCTCCGCAGCCCGGCCGCGGCGCGATTCTCGCCAATTTGGCATTCGCGTGGGACCCGGCGTGGCTCCGTGTGATCGCCAATCGGCCCGGGGCCGTGCTCGTTTCAGGCGGGGAGCCGGTGCTCGCGCACGTCGCTCCCGATCGTCCATCAGCGGCAGTCGAGCAGGCGATGCTCGGCTCCGGCGACTCGCTCGACGAGCTGGAGCTTGTCGACGCCGAGAGCGCCGAGGTCGGCTATGACGAGCTTCGCAAGCGCGAGCGGCCGTTCGTGCTCCCGTTGGACACCGAAAACGTCGAGACGGTCGAGCGCGCCGCTTACGACGCATCCTACAAAGGCGTGACCGACGCGTTGACGCTCTACCTCTGGCGGAAGCCCGCTTTCTATCTGACCCGCTGGGCCGCCGAGGCCGGCCTGTCGCCCAACGCGATCACCGCCGTCGGGGCGGTGCTATGCGTCATGGCTTTCTTCTATTTCTGGTTCGGTAATTACTGGCTCGGCGTCGCCGCCGGCTTCATCTTCATGGTGCTCGACACGGTCGACGGGAAGCTCGCGCGGTGCACGGGCGCCTCCTCCAAATGGGGGGAGGTGTTCGATCATGGAATCGACCTCATCCATCCGCCGTTCTGGTGGTGGGCCTGGGCGCATGGCCTTGCCGCTTACGGGACTCCGCTGGAGCCGGTCTATGCGACGATGCTGCTGGCGGCGATCGTCATCGGCTATGTCGCCCAGCGCGTGATCGAAGGACTCTTCATCGCGCGCTTCAAGATGCACATCCACGTCTGGCGGCCGGTCGACAGCCGATTCCGGCTGATCACCGCGCGCCGCAATCCCAACATGGTGATCCTGGTCGCGGCCCTCCTCGCCGGGCGGCCAGACGTTGGCCTGGAGCTCGTGGGTCTCTGGACTATCCTGTCGCTGATCTTCCACGTCGTCCGGCTGGCGCAGGCCGAGATGCGCGCCTGGCGGGGCGAGCCCGTGGTGTCGTGGCTGGCATGAGCGCGATGACGGCCATCGTGCTGGCGGGGTCGCGACCGGGCAGCGATCCGCTCGCCGCCGCCTTCGGCACGGACCTCAAGGCGCTGGTGCCGATCGGCGGCAAGCCGATGGTACGCTGGCCCGTCGAGGCCCTGCTTCGATGCGACCGCTTCTCTTGCGTTCGCGTGCTCGCGCAGGAACCGGAGCGGATCGCCGCGGCATTGCCTGCGCATCCGAAGCTCAACGTTGATCAGTCTCGATCAACGATCGCTGCGACGCTCGAGAGGCTATGTTTCGATGCAGCCGTCGAATGGCCGCTCGTCGTGACGACCGCGGACCACGTGCTGCTGGACGCGGGAATGATCGACGAGTTCTGCGATCTCGCCGAGATGGCCGACATCGCGATCGGCGTGGTCGAGCGTGACAATCTGATGGCGCGGCTTCCGAGCTCGCAGCGTACCTGGATCCGATTTCGTTCGGGCGCGTACAGCGGCGCCAACCTGTTCCTTCTGCGGGGCAACAAGGTGCTGCCCGCGCTCGAGCTCTGGCGTTCGGTCGAGCAGGACCGCAAGAAGGCATGGTCGCTTCTGTGGGCGCTGGGCCCCCTCGTTTTCCTCGCCGCGGCACTTCGGCTGCGCACGATCCACGAAACCCTGGACCGCATCGGCGAGAAGATCGGCGCCAGGGTGGAAGCCGTCGATCTGTCCGACCCGCTCGCGGCCGTGGATGTCGACAAGCTCTCCGACCACGACCTGGTCGAGAAGCTGCTCGTGGAGCGCGGCGATGTCTGACCTTGCCGTCTACGACCTCGACCGGACGATAACGCGGCGGCCGACATACACCTTGTTCCTGATTCACTGCGCTTTGCGCCGGCAGCAGTGGAGGCTGATCTTCGTGCCGGTGGTCGTGCTGGCGATGCTAGCTTATGCGATGGGGCTGTTCGACCGCGGCCGGCTCAAGGAGATTTGCCAGTCGCTATTGATTGGCCGCAGGATTCACGCGCGCGATTTGAAGCCGCTGGCGGAGAGCTTCGCGGATGCGACGGTGGCGCGGAACATCCGCCCGGGCGCACGGCGCGCGATCGAACGGGACCGAGAGCAGGGGCGGCGGCTGGTCCTCGCGACGGCTTCGTATCGCTTGTATGCCGACGCGATCGCCGAGCGGCTCGGCTTCGATGACGTGATCGCGACCGGGTCCGTCATCGGGCTCGACGAGCGCGTAGAGGCGAGAATCGCGGGCAAGAACTGCTACGGCCAGGAGAAGATGCGGATGATCGCGGAATGGGTCGAGAAATCCGGCTTGACCGGCAAGCACGGGCACGTCCGATTCTACTCCGACCATGCGTCCGACGCGCCCGCCTTCGAATGGTCCGACGAGCCGGTCGCCGTGAACCCGCACGACCGGCTTCGTCGCCTCGCGAGCGATCGCGGATGGGACGTCGAGGACTGGGGGTAGGACGCGTGAGCAGCGCGAGCATCCCGGGCGGCGTCGTCCATGACCTGCCGGACGACCTGGAAGCCGCCCTGAAAGCCGACGCGCAAGCGCTGGCGACGTGGCGCGACATCACGCCGCTCGCACGCAACGAGTGGATCTGCTGGATCGAGTCGCCGAAGAAGCTCGAGACGCGGCGCAAGCGAATCGACTGGAGCCGCGAAAACCTGCGGGACGGAAAGCGGCGTCCCTGCTGCTGGCCCGGCTGCCCGCATCGCGCGCGCAACGGCAAAGCCTAGAAAGGGCGGCCCTAGACGGCGTCCAGCGCGTTCGAGAAGTCCGCGATCAGGTCGTCCGCGTCTTCGACACCTATCGAAATCCGCACCAGGTTCGGCGTGATTCCGAGCGCTTGCTTGCGCTCGTCGGGCACCGACAGATGCGTCATCGCGGCCGGAGCGCTGGCGAGCGTCTCGGTGCCGCCGAGGCTGACCGCGAGGTGCGCGATCTTGAGCGCATCGAGGAAGGCGAACGCCTCCTTCTCCCCGCCTTTCAGGTAGAGCGAGAAAGTCGAGCCGGCCCCGGTGCAGTGCCGCGCGTAAATGTCCGCCTGCCGCGACCCGTCTTCCAGGAAGCCCAGGTAGCCGACCTGTTCGACCTTGGGATGGTCGCGAAGGAATTCGCAAACCTTCGCCGCATTGTCGCCGGCGCGGCTCATGCGAAGCTCCAGGGTTTCGAGGCTTCGAAGAAGCATCCAGGCGGTGTTCGGGTCGCAGATCGTGCCGATCGTATTGCGCATCATCCGGACCTGGTTGATCAGGTCCTTGCTTCCGACGAGGCCCCCGGCGACGAGGTCGCTGTGGCCGCCCGCATATTTGGTCAGGCTGTAGATGGTGAGGTCCGCGCCCTGCGCGAGGGGCTTCGCCCACAGCGGTCCCAGGAACGTGTTGTCGATTGCGATCGGCGGAAGCTCGTCGGCTGAGAAGGCAGCCTTTCGAGCTGCCGCGACGGCCTCCACGTCGACGAGCTGGTTTGTCGGGTTGGCCGGGCTTTCGAGGTAAATGAGCGCGACACGGCCCATGCCCTTCGCCTTCTCGATCGCGGCGTCGATCTCCTCGCGCGTCGCGCCCGACGGGAAGTCCACCCAGGATACGCCGAACTTGCCCAAGATCTTCGCAATGAGCGTCTCGGTCGCAGCATAGAGCGGCCCCGAGTGGACGACGACGTCGCCGGGCTTGACGAAGGTCAGCAGCAAGGTCGCAATCGCCGACATCCCGCTCGAGAAAGCGAGCGCGTCGTCGGCGCCTTCCCAGATGCTCAGCCGGTCCTCGAGGATTTCCTGGTTTGGGCCGTTGAAGCGCGAATAGATCAGCCCCTCGGCACCACCCGGCCGCTTTCCGGTCACGCCTTCGAAGAAGCGCTTGCCCGCCGCGGCGTTCTCGAAAACGAACGTGGACGTCAGGAACACCGGCGGCTTGAGCGAGCCTTCGCTCAACGCCGGGTCGAACCCGTAGCCCATCATCAGCGTCGCGGGATTGAGCTGGTGGTTGCCGATTTTCGTCACGCTGTCCTTGGGTGGACGCGGCGGCTTCGCGCCGCTCAACTCGTTTTCGTCGGGCACTGCATTCTCCTTGGCGACCGCCTTAGCGCGTCTTTCGTCAGCGCGGCTAGGGCGCCAATCCGATGAGCGATATTTGCCGGCCGTAATCGGGCTCGCTGCGGTGCGTCGAGCGGCGATAGCTGTAGAAGCGGCCGGGCTCGGCATAGGTGTCGAGGCCAAGGCGTTCGACGCTCGCGATGCCGGATTGTCTGAGCCGAGCCGCCACATAAGCTTCGAGGTCGAAATGCGGTCGGCCGGTCTCAGGGCGGCTGAAGAATCGCGCATTGTTCGCATCGGCGTGGATGAAGCGCTGACGGAAGGGCTCGTCGACCTCGTAGTTCGGCTGCGCGATGCAGGGGCCGACGGCGGCAACGATTCGGTCGCGCCTCGCGCCCCGCCTCTCCATTTGCTCGATCGTCGAATCGGTGACGCCCGAGAGGGCCCCGCGCCAGCCGGCATGGGCAGCTCCGATGACGCCGGCATGTGAATCCGCGAACAGCACCGGCGCGCAGTCGGCGGTGAGGATGCCGAGCAGCATGGCTGGGCGGTCGGTGACCATTGCATCGGCTTTCGGCCGGTCTTCATGCGGCCAGGGTTGATCGACGTAAACGGCCTCGCCCGAATGGATCTGGAAAACGGTCGCAAGCCGCGCGCCCGGCAGCACGGCTTCGACCGCTCGCCGGCGGTTCTCCGATATCGCTTCCACATCGTCGCCGCTGCCGCTGCCGACGTTGAGACCCGCGAGTATTCCGGTCGAAACGCCGCCTCGCCGTCCGAGGAAGCCGTGCGGGACGGGCGCGAGCGCGGCAGCGCGGATGACCTCGACGTCGCTCATTGGAATCCCGCCGGCCGCGGCCAACTTGGCGAATGGACTGCTATCGCCTTGAACAACTCTCCCATCTGGTCCGAATCGCACAGCCGCGCGCGCGCGGCTTCGATCTCGTCGGCCCTCTCGGGGTCAGCCGAGGCCAGCGCCCTGGCCCGGGGGCCAATGCCGAGCCGCCCGAGCCATTCGCCTTGCGTCACGACGCTGGAGGCCTCCGCGCCAGCTTCGCGCGCGGCTTGCGCCACGGTTTCGAAATCGACGTGCGCCGTGAGGTCTTGCTCTCCCGGGTCCTGCAGCACGGGCGCGTAACGGTGACGGTGCACCGCTTGGAGGGTGTCTCCGGTCCCGCTTCGTTCGTGGCCGTAATCGACGATCAGCGCGGCTCCGCCGAATTTCGAAAGCCGGCTCGCCAGGTCGGCGACCGCCTGATCGCGCGCTGGCGACGTTTCGACGATCTCACCGTCTCGGTCGAACGCGAGCCCGCCGGCCGCTGCGACGACATGCCGCTCGACGCCGTCGACGAACTGGCGGATCGGAAGCGCGTCGAGAAACTCGTTGGCGACGACCAGCAGCGGCGCTTCCGGCAGGCTCCCAAGGTCGTCGTGCCACGTCGCGGCGGGCACGGCTTCGCCTTGCGCCGCGCGCAAGAGGGGGCTGGTCTCGACGAAGTGCACGTCCGGGCGGAGACCGGCCGAGCGCATCACGCGGAGAGCGTCGGCGGCAAGCGTGCCACGCCCGGGCCCAAGCTCAACGTAGCAGATATTAAGCGGGCTGCCCGCCCGTGCCCAGCAATCGGCGAGGCAAGCCCCGATCAGCTCGCCGAACATCTGGCTGATTTCGGGCGCCGTGATGAAATCGCCATCGCGGCCGAGCGGGTCGCGCGTCGCATAATAATAGGCATTGCAGGCATCCATGAACGCTTCGACCGTCATTGGACCTTCGGTCTTTATGCGGTCCCGGAGCGCGCGCTCCAGCGGGGTCATGAGACGCTTGCGGACCCGAGCGTCGGTTCCACGCGGACGCGGCGGCCCTTGGCGGTCCAGACCAGCCAGATGCCGCCGATGATCAGCGGCAGCGACAGCCATTGCCCCATGTGCAGCCCGGTCGCGTGAGCGAAGCCGGTGAGCTGCGGGTCCGGCTCGCGGACGAATTCGACGAGGAAGCGGAAGGAGCCGTAGAGAAGCCCGAACAGGCCCACGAGCTTGCCCGGCTGGTATCGCGCCTCGGTTTTCCAGAACATCCACCACAGGACCGCGAAGATGACGACGCCTTCAAGGACCGCTTCGTAAAGCTGGCTCGGGTGGCGCGGGGGACCGACGACCATCGTGCCGAGGGCCTCGCTATATTCGGGGAAGCGGACCGCCCATGGAACGCTGGTCGGCGCGCCCCACAGCTCATGGTTCACGAAGTTGGCGAGCCTGCCGAAGAACAGGCCGATCGGCGCGACGCAGGCGACGTAATCGTGGATCCTCAGTGCCGGTAGCTTCTGCTTCCAAGCAAGGTAGAGGATGCCGAGAACGGTTCCCAGAAGGCCGCCGTGGAACGACATGCCGCCGTCCCACAGCTTCAGAACGTCAGCCGGATGCTCGAGGTAATAGCTCAGGTTGTAGAAGAGGACGTAGCCGAGGCGCCCGCCGAGGATGACCCCGACCGCGGCATAGAACACCAGGTCATCGGCATGGCGGCGCGCCATCGGCGCCCCCGGCTGCTTGAGAAGCTTCAGCAAGTACCAATAGCCGAGGAAAATGCCGGCGAGGTACGCGAGGCTGTACCATCGCAGCTCGAAGAAGCCGAGGTCGAGCGCCACCGGATTGAGGCCGAGGTCGGTCCAGGCGATGGCGTTCGAGGCGTCTGCTGGCGGCAAGGCTTTTCCTTTTCGGTCCGCGCCTCATAAGGTGCCTCGCGTCAAAGGCAAACGGAGTGCGGAAGTAGATGGGAAGCGAGCTCGATCGGAAATTCGATGAGACGCTTGCCGCCGTTACCGGCCCGGGTGGCCGCATCGTCCTCGAGCGCGACGAGAACGGGCGCATCATCGTCGGCAATTTCCCGGGAACGGTTCCGGCACTCCTGCGCACCTTCTGTGCGCTCAATGCATCGACCGAGGCGCTGATCGCCGGCGACGAGCGCTTCACTTTCGCCGATCTCGATAGCTGGTCGGAACGCCTCGCGCGCTCGCTCGCCGGCCGAGGAATCGCCAAGGGTGATCGCGTCGCCATCGCCATGCGCAACTGCCCGACCTGGATCATCGCCTATATGGCCGCGCTCAAGGCCGGCGCCGTCGCCACCCTGCTCAACGGCTGGTGGCAAAGCCATGAGATGAGCCACGCGCTAGAATTGACCCGGCCCACGCTGGTCCTCGCCGACGCTTCGCGCGCGGCTCGCATCGAGCGCGCCCACGAAGGCACGCCGCTCATGACGCTGGACGTCGACAAGGATTTGGAGAGTGCTCTCGCACCGCTCCTCGGCGCGCGTGAAGCGGACCTGCCGCATACCTCTCCGGAGGACGACGCCACCATCCTGTTCACGTCCGGGTCGACGGGCGAGGCCCGCGGCGCGCTGTCTACCCATCGCGCGGTCACCACCGGCGTCTACGCCTATGCGACGCACCTGATCGCCCTGCTGGCGATTCTCGAGCGCGAAGGCCGACCGCCCGCCAATCCGCCGCGGACTCTGCTCAGCGTTCCGCTTTTTCATGTTACTGGCGAAGTGCCGGTGCTTCTCAACAGCTTCGTGATCGGCCGCGGCATGGTGCTGATGCCGAAATGGGACGCGGGAGACGCACTGCGCCTGATCGAGAAGGAGAAGGTCACCTATTTCGTTGGCGTCCCGACGATGAGCCTCGAGCTGATGACTCACCCCGATCGGGCCAAGTACGATCTGTCTTCGCTAACCGACATCGCTGCCGGCGGAGCTCCGAGGCCGGTGAGCCATGTCGAGCGGCTGCAGGCCACGTTTCGCGAGGCGCAGCCGGCGCTGGGCTATGGCCTGACCGAGACCAACGCCGTGGGCTGCAGCAATTTCTGGAGCAATTACGCCGAAAAGCCCGGGTCGACCGGCCGCGCTCAAAAGCCTTTCGTCGAGGTTGCGATCCTCGGGGAGGGGGGCCGCCACCTTCCGACCGGTGAGCGCGGCGAGATCGGCATCCGCTCGGCCGCCAACTTCAAATGCTATTGGCAGGACCCGGAGGCGACACGCGCGGCGACAACGGATGACGGGTTCGTGCGCACGGGCGACGTCGGCTACCTCGACGAGGACGGCTATCTCTTCATCGTCGACCGTAAGAAGGAGATCATCATCCGCGGCGGAGAAAATATCGCCACCGCCGAAGTGGAGGCCGCCTGCTACGATCATCCCGACGTCGCCGAAGCCGCGGTGTTCGGGGCGCCAGACGAGCGTCTTGGCGAGATTCCGGTCGCTGTGATCCATGGGCGGAACGGCCTCGACGAAGCCAGGCTTCGAACATTTCTCGAAGAGAATATCGCCGCCTTCAAGGTACCGGCCCGATTCATCTTTTCGGCGGACCCGCTCCCGAAACTGGGCACCGGCAAGATCGACCGAGTTGCGCTCAAGGCGCTCCACGCGCGTTGACCAAGGCCGCGAGACCGGACGACCATCCGCTCATCGAGCATGGCCGCATCGGCGTGCTTCTGATCAACCTCGGCACCCCCGAGGCGCCGGAAGCGGGCGCTGTGCGCCGCTACCTGGCCGAGTTCCTGACAGACCCCCGCGTCATCGAAATCCCGCAATGGCTGTGGCGGCCGATCCTGCACGGCGTCGTGCTCCGCCTGCGCCCGCGCAAGTCGGCCGAAGCCTACCGCCAGGTGTGGAGCGAGGAGGGCTCGCCACTGGCCGCGATCACCCGGCGGCAGGCCCGGGCGTTGCAAGCACGGCTCGGCCAAACCGCGCTGGTCGATTACGCCATGCGCTACGGAAACCCGGGGATTGCGCGCGCGGTCGAAGGCATGGTCAGCGGCGGTTGTGACCGCATCCTGGCGGCGCCGCTCTATCCGCAGTTTTGCGCGGCAACGACGGCGAGTGCGCAGGATGCGGTTTTCGCGGCGCTGGCGCAGATGCGCAGGCAACCCGCGCTGCGAACGTTGCCGCCTTATTACGATGATCCGCTTTACATCGATGCGCTCGAATCCAGCCTCGAACGGCAGCTATCGGCCCTCGACTTCGAGCCGCAGCGGCTGCTGCTGAGCTTCCATGGAATGCCGCAGCGGACTCTGGAGCTCGGCGATCCCTATCACTGCCACTGCCAGAAGACGGCGCGGCTGCTCGGAGAGCGGCTGTCGATCGCGACCGACATCGCCTTTCAGTCCCGGTTCGGACGAGCCAAATGGCTCGAGCCGGCCACCGACGTCATGCTGGGCGCCTACCCTGACCGGGGAATAAAGCGCATCGCCATTGCCGCGCCCGGATTTGCGGCCGACTGCGTCGAGACGCTCGAGGAGCTCGGGATCCGCGGCCGCAAAAGCTTCATGGCGGCAGGCGGACAACGCTTCGCGCGGCTCGATTGCCTCAACGATTCGCGCGAAGGCATGGACATGCTCGAAGCCCTGGTCGGGCGCGAACTTGCGGGTTGGACCGTCGCCGAATAAGCGGCAGCGACGGCAACAGGAGGCAGCCTATGGCCCGGGTGGCAATCGTCACTGGAGGAACGCGCGGCATCGGCGAGGCGATCAGCATCGCTCTCAGGGACATGGGGATGTCCGTCGCGGCCAATTACATGGGCAATGACGAGCGCGCGAAGGCGTTCACCGACCGCACCGGGATTCGCTCGTACAAATGGGACGTGTCAGATTTCAACTCCTGCCAGCAGGGTGTTCGCGCGGTCGAGGCGGACCTCGGACCTATCGATGTCCTGGTCAACAATGCCGGGATCACCCGCGACGCGACGATGCGGAAGATGGACCATGAGAAGTGGCAGGATGTCATCGACACCAATCTCGGCGGCTGCTTCAACATGGCCAAGGCCGTGTTCGAGGGCATGACCGGCCGCGGCTACGGCCGCATCGTCAATATCGGGTCGATCAACGGCCAGGCGGGGCAGTACGGCCAAGTCAATTACGCAGCTGCAAAATCCGGCATTCACGGCTTCACCAAGGCGCTTGCGCAGGAAGGCGCGAAGTTCGGCGTAACCGTCAACGCCATCGCGCCCGGCTACATCGACACCGACATGGTCGCCGCTGTCCCCGACGAAGTGCTGCAGAAGATCGTCGCCCGAATCCCGGTCGGCCGGCTCGGCCGGGCCGACGAGATCGCGCGCGGCGTCGCGTTCCTGTGCGAGGAGAATGGCGGCTTCATCACCGGATCGACACTCTCGATCAACGGCGGCCAGCACATGTATTGATGGCCGGCGTGCCGCTTCCCGGTCCGCCAAGGAAACGGTCGGTGACCGTCGCCGGCCACGAGACGTCGATCGCGCTGGAGCCGATCTTCTGGCAGGCGCTGGAGTCCGCGGCCGAAGCCGAACGGCTGCCGCTCAATGCGCTGATCGCGCGAATCGACGCCGAGCGCCTCGAACATTCGCCGCCGGCGAACCTCGCCTCGGCGATCCGCCAGTGGCTGTTCGCGCGCGAGTCGCGGCGCTAGCGGCAGTATCTAAGGCGCGGACGCCGGCTCAGCGCGCCAGGAGGATCCGCGCCTGGGCCGCAATCTGCGCGAGCATCGCAGCGCTGACCGCGCCTTCGCAGCGGGCCCGGTCGATGAGCTCTCGGAATTGCGCCAGCCGCGGAGCTTGCCTCTCCACCCACTGGCCAACCGCCGCCACGGGGTCGTTGCCGCGAGTCCGTGCGAGGAAATCGATGCGCAGTTGCTCGAAATCCCGGGCGAGCCCGGCCGTCAATAGGCGTTCCCACTGGTCGCGCGGCGTGAAGCGCGCGAGTTGCTGCTGAGCCCAATCAAGTCCGAGTGCCTCGCCGAGCTGCGTATAAGCGCTGGTCAGCTCGAGCTCGTCAGCGCTTTTGCGGGCAGCGAGCGCGGCGAGGCCGAAGACGCCGTCGAGCTCGTACAGCCGAACGAGCCCACGGACGATATCTTCGCTCGCCCCGAGGTCGAGCAGATGGTCGCGCCGCGCCGCGGCCTCGTTGCGCACCTCCGAGCGAATGAGCTTGGTCGCCGCCGCGGCAATCTTGCGCACCCCCGGCTCGAGAAGCTTGCAGAGGGCGCCGACGCTCATCTCGCCGCCGGTCGCGCGAAGGATGTCCGACAGGTGGGCATGCACGCTTCGGGCGGCGATCGCGAACAGCTCGACCCGCACATGTTCCGGAAGCTTCGCCCTTTCGATCTGTCTCCATAGATCGTCGAGGTCGAGAAGACGCTCCGCGACGAGGAACGCGACGATCACCTGGCCCAGCGACGCGCCTTCTTCCTCCGTCATGTCCAGCGCGACCACCGGGCCGAGCCGGTTGACGATCCGGTTGGCCACGCGAGTCGCGATGATTTCGTCGCGCAGGCGGTGCGCGCGGATCGCCGAAGCATGCGCCGTGCGCATCGGTTTCGGGAAGGCCGCGAACAGCTCGGGCTCGAGCAGCTTTTCCTTGGACAGGTGCAGGGGTTCGGCGGCGGACTGCAGCGCAATCTTCGACATCGACATCACGACCGCGAGCTCGGGACGGGTCAGGCCGCGATTTTCCTGCGATCGCCTGAGCAGCTCCTCGCTGCTCGCGAGGCCCTCCACCTTCCGGTCGATCCGGCCCGCCGATTCAAGAAGCTCGATCGTGCGAACATGGGCTGGAAGTGCGCGGGCGCCGCCGCTTTCGGCGATGGACAGCGCGAGCGACTGAAGACGATTGTCCTCCAGCACCATGTCGGCAACTTCGTCGGTCATCTTGACGAGAAGTGCGTTCCGCCTGGCGAGAGTGAGCTTCTTGTCCCGCATCTCACGGTTGAGCGGGATCTTGATGTTCACCTCCTTGTCGGAGCAGTCGACGCCGGCGCTATTGTCGATGAAGTCGGTATTGATGCGCCCCCCGCGCTCGGCAAACTCGATCCTTCCCCCCTGGGTGACACCAAGGTTGGCGCCCTCGCCGACGACCCGCACCCGAAGCTCCGCGCCGTTCACCCGGATCGCATCGTTCGCCGGGTCGCCCACGTCCGCGTGCGATTGCGTAGCGGCCTTCACATAGGTTCCGATGCCGCCGAACCACAGCAGGTCAACCGGCGCCCTGAGAATGGCGTTCATCAGCGTGGCGGGGTCGACGGTCGCGGAGTCGATGCCGAGAGCCTTGCGGGCCTGCTTCGACAGCGGGATCGACTTTTGCATGCGCGGGAAAACTCCGCCGCCGGTCGAGATCTTCGAGCGATCGTAGTCGTCCCAGCTTGACCGCGGCAGCTCGAACAGGCGCTTGCGTTCGGCCCAACCCGACGCCGGATCGGGATCGGGATCGATGAATATGTGGCGATGGTCGAACGCTGCGACCAGCTTGACTGCCTTGCTAAGCAGCATGCCGTTGCCGAACACGTCTCCGGACATGTCGCCGACGCCCACGACCGTGACCGGGTCCGACTGGACATCGATCCCCATCTCCAGGAAGTGCCGCTGGACGGATATCCACGCGCCGCGGGCGGTGATGCCCATCGCCTTGTGGTCATAGCCGTTCGAGCCCCCGCTCGCGAAAGCGTCGCCAAGCCAGAAGCCCCGTTCCAGCGCGATCCCGTTTGCGGTGTCGGAGAAGGTCGCCGTCCCCTTGTCGGCCGCGACCACGAAATAGGGATCGTCACCGTCGCGAACGACGACCTGCTCCGGATGGGCCACCTTGTCGTTGACGATATTGTCGGTGATCGACAGCAGCGCCCGGATGAAGATCTTGTAGCTTTCCTTGCCCTCCGCGAGCCAGGCATCGCGCTGGTCGGGGGGCGGAAGCATCTTCGCGTAGAAGCCGCCCTTGGCCCCGGTCGGCACGATTACCGAGTTTTTGACGAGCTGCGCCTTCATCAGGCCCAGGATCTCGGTCCGGAAATCGTCGCGCCGGTCGGACCAGCGCAATCCGCCGCGAGCGACCGGCCCGCCGCGCAGGTGGATGCCCTCGATGCGCGGCGAATAGACCCAGATCTCGCGCCACGGCACAGGGGCGGGCAGGCCCGGCACAAGGCTCGAGTCCAGCTTGAACGCCAGCGCCTCGTCCGCTGCCGGAGAGAAGGCGTTGGTGCGAAGGATAGCCTCGACCAGCGAGCGCATGCGCCTGAGGATGCGATCGTCGTCGATCGAGCGGACCGATGCGAGCGCGTCGTCGAACTCGGAGCGGGACTCGGCAATCGCAGCCTCGCGCCCGCGTATCGCCGGGTCGTGCGTTGCTCGGAACAGCCCGATCAGCGCCTGCGTCGCGGCCGGCGCCCGGCGAAGAGCGTCGGCGATCGTGAGCAGCCCGAAGGCGCTTCCAGTCTGGCGCAGGTAACGGAACCATGCCCGGATCCAGACGACCGCGGTCGGATCGACATTGGCGAACAGCACAAGCTGGTTGAACTCATCGTCCTCGGCCGCGCCGCTGAGAACGCAGGCTATCGCCTGCTCGATCGACGCCGCACGGTCGAGAATGGGCTCCACGTCAGTGATGCCCGGAAGCTCGACCCGGAAATCGCCGATGTAACCGAGCGAACCGTCGCCAAGCATCGTCGGGATCTCTTCGACGACGCTGAATCCGAAATTCTCGAGGACAGGCACCGCTTCGGAAAGGGAGATGAGCGCGCCCCGACGATACGTCTTGAGCTGAAGCTGGCCGGGCGCCCCGGCAGGAGGCCGCGACAGCCGCACGCCGCGCTGGCTTTCCGATCCCAGCTCGCACAGCCGAAGCACGTCGGCGGCGGCCTGGTCCGGGCTGGTGCGCGATCGGTACCCGTCGGGGAAAGAGGGAATGTACGTCAAAGCGAGGCGCGTCGCGCGCTGCGCGCCGGCCGTCGCGACAAGCTCCGCCTCGACCGCCGGGCTCCAGCCGCGAACCATTTCGACCAGCGCGGCGTCCAGAGCCTCGGTGTCGGGCAGCTCGGCGGTCGGATCGATCGGGACGGTGAAGCGGAGCAAAGCGAGCTCGCCTTCGCCTAGCTCGATGGACCAGCTGCTGATCGGCGCGTCGAGCTCGGATTCGAGCATCATTCCGATGGCCCTCCGGCGGGCGGTACTGAGCTCGTCGCGGGGGAGCCAGACGAACGCGTAAAGGTGCCTCCGCAGCGCGCCGTGAAGCAGCAGGAGCTTCGGGCGCGGCCGGTCGGCGAGGCTCATCGCGGTCAGCGCCGCTTTGCGGACCTCCGCTTCATCCAGCGAAACGAGCAGGTCGTGAGGAAGCGTCGAAACGACGTGCGCCAACGCCTTGCCCGCGTGGCTGGACGGAACGAAGCCGAGCTCGCGGTCAAGCTTGGCGAGGCGCTCGCGAAGCACCGGCACGTGCTGCGCCGACGTTCGCAGCGCTTCGCTGGTCCAAAGACCGGTGTGCACGGACAACGTGCCGTCCGGCAGACGCACCATGACCACATCGAGCGGCACGCGGCGGTGAACCGGGGAAATGCGGTCGGCCTTGAGGATCAGGACCGTGCGGCGTTCGTCGGCGAGATGACTTACAGCGGCTTCGGCCGCGTTCTGCTCCCACAGCGCCGTTTCGTTTCGCAGGATGCCGAGGGCGTTGCGCAGCTGGCCGTCCGCTCCGACGTGCGCATGGCCGAGCAACGTGAAATTGTTGTCGGCCAGCCACCTCAGCAATGCCGCGCTCTCGCCGTCGCGGTCGTCGAGCGTTTCCGCGTCCGACGCCATTTCGGCGAGCATCGGTCGCCAGTCGGTGACGGCCGCGCGGACGTCCGCAAGGACCCGCTTGAGATGCCGTACCAGCTCCTGCCGCCCGCGCGCATCGGCGCGATCGAGCTCGATATAGATGACCGATTCCGGCTCGCCCTCGCCGATCTTCTCGATCCTGCCTTGCTTGTCCCGGCTGACATTGACGATCGGGTGCAGGAGCCGATGAATCGAAAGATCGCGGGCAGCGACGGCGCTGGCGACGCTGTCCACCAGGAACGGCATGTCCTCGTTGATTGCCACCAGCCGCATCCGGCGCCGGCCGGCTTCACCGCCCGTGGACTCGATGTCGATCGCCGTTGTCCGCGCCGGGCGGACCGCAGCCGCTGCGGCGATGAACTCCGCTGTTTCGCGCTGCTGCTGCCGGTCGAAGCCCTCGGTCTCGCCGGGAAGGGCGTTGGTGGTGAGGGCGTCGCGAATGGAATCCACCAGCGTCTTCGGCAGGCGCGGCTGGGCCGTCATTTCGGTAAATGCTCCGACAGGGTCTTGGTCGCGGCGGCCTATAGCCCTCGCCTTACAGCGGGGACAAGGGACGAACCCGCAGTATCGCGGTGGGTCTAGCGGCCGACGCGCCGGATCGCGCGCTCGACCAGTGCGGGGTCTTCGACGAGGGCCACCGCTTCGTGCACCCCTGCGCTGGAGCGGCGAGTCAGCACCAGCGCGAATTCTTCCTCGGACGCGATTGCCTCGAGCGTAAGCGGAGTGGCCGAGCGGAGTTGCTCGCGCGCGCGTTCGGTCTTTGTGTCTGCCTTGGGCTCGGGACGCCGCGCCTGGCGCTCTGCGGCCACAAGGGCCTTGAGGCCGCCCGCCTGCGCCTCGATGAACGCGAGGAAGCCGCCGAGTTCGACTGCCTGGCGGTCGGCATATGCGAGGGCGGCGGCATATTCGGTGAGGCGCGCCTTGTCGTAATCTATTCCGAAGACCAGCTTCACGATCGGCGTCATTGGCGCTCGCGCCTGCGGCTTCACGCCCGACTCCTCGAGCAGCTCGGCATAATCTTCCGGCTCCGCCTTGCTCGCCAGGGCGAAGTCGTAGGCAAAGGCGAGCGCGCGATAGAGCGCTTCGCGGCTGCGGCCTTCGGCTGCCCGGACGTCTTCCACGCTCTCACGGGCGGCCCAAAGCCGGTCGGCGAGACCAGCATCTGCGTCGAGAGAAGGCGGCGCCAGATGATCGTCCCCGTCGTCCTCCGTCGGCCACAGCGGCGAGACGCCCGGCGCCACATCGGCGAGGTCGTTCGCAAATCCTGTCGAAGACGGCTCAGGACGCCCAGCCTCGATCCGCTCGGTAAGCTCGAGCGGCTCCTCGGCCTGGGCGACCTCATCGATTTCTAGAGGCTCGACAGGGTCCGCGACCTCGGTGCGCTCGAGCGGTTCGTCGTCCGTGCCCGGCTCCGTCGCAGCCGGCGCCGCTGCAATATTCACGCTTCCCATCGAGCGGCTCTCAGCGACCTTCTTCCAGTTGATGACGCCGTAGATGAAGTCGATGGTGTCGCCGTCCGACGAGAACGGCATCAGGATCCCGCGATAGCAGATGTTCTCGCTGCGCTGATTCTCGAATTCCGCCTCGAAACCGACCGGAGCGCGGTTGGCGATGATCTCCATGTAATGATCGGTCAGCCGAGAGAGCAGCGAGCGGCTTGGCACGTCGGCGATCGTCGCCACTTCGTCGGCAAGGTCGCACTCCTGGCGAACCGCCGCCCCGATGTAGGGCGTCGCCGGGTTTTCGCGGCCCGCGGTGAAGTCGAGGAGGATGCTGTGGGGAGCAAAATCGACGAGGTCCGCGGGCTCGAGGTCCTCGATCGATGGGTAGTCGCGTCCATCGAGAAGCGAGACCCAGTAATTATAGGCTCGGACGTGCATCCGCCGCTCGTCGGTGCCGATCTCGACGCCCGTCGATTCCACCGGTTCAAGGGCTTCGCTTGCCGGCTCGAACTCGCTCGGAAAGTCGCGATAGCTGTCCATGAATGAGCCCCATTACTCCACTCTGGAGCTGAAATGGCCCATCACGGTTACCAAAGTATTAAGCATGTCTGGTGCAGGCCACCCGCGGCGGGAGCGCTTGCTACCGCGGGGAGCCGCTGGTAGGGCGCCGCTCCTGCGGGCCGGCACGCGCCGCCGCCATGCGAGAAAGCCGCTTTAGCTCAGCTGGTAGAGCACATCATTCGTAATGCGTGGGGTTGAAGGAAAAGGGACTGTAAGACTAAGACGTTAGGGATTGTCGAACAGCCGGTTTTCAACAATCTTTCAACAACCGGGCCGCTTTAGCTCAGCCGGTAGAGCACGGCATTCGTAATGCCGGGGTCGTCAGTTCGAGTCTGACAAGCGGCACCACCCCTCCCCAAGTTTCACGGCATCAACGTAGAAGGCTCCGCCCTTCCAATCCCGCTGAACGCCTGCCTCGTCGGCGTACTTCGCCCTGCCGAGATAAAGCACGTCGCCGTCCACTTCGACCTTAACCGCCACCTCGCCGCCTTCCGGCCCTGCATCGTCGAAGCCGATCACCCGATGATCGAGCATCAGCGTGCCGTCAGGCTTCAACGCTCCGACAGCCTCGTGGACCGATTGCGGTTCAACATGCTCGTCCCGCTCGTAGGTGATGCGCTCGGGATAGAATGTGATCGTAACCGTGTGGCGCGGCAGGTCTGACGGTAGTTCGGTTGAACGCTGCAACACCCGACGCGCGCGGAGCTGCCCCCGTTGGCTGTACCGCTCGAAGCCGTGCCTCTGCCAGAACGTCAGCGACGTTGCGGGCGCGCATTCCACGTCGAGGACGTTGATCCCGTCGCGGTAGGCACGAGCAACAGCAGCCTCTAGCAGCGCCGTCCCGAAGCCCTCGCCCTGCCGATCCTTGCGGACGTTGGCGATGTCCGCAGCATAGTGGCCGATCTGGAAGGCAACAGCCTCGCCGCCGTCGCGAACGACGTAGAAATCGCCCTCGTCCACAGCCTTGGCGATCAGACGGCGATTGTACCAAAAGTCGTTCACGCCGTCGGTGAACTCGCGCTCAAGCCAGCCGAGAACCTGATCTAGGTCGGCTTTGGTGCCGAGTGTCACGTCCTCTGCTGTTGGTCGCTGCATTGCCGCAACATAGGACGCGATGATCGCGGTTGAAGCCGTTGGCTCAGGTGCTTACGCACTGCTGACCAGCGTGACCGAATCCGAAGGGGCGGCCCGAGAGCCGCCCCTTCGTTTTAAGCGATGATGATCTGGCTGATCTCAAAGACAGTCAGCTTGTCACGAGGGCTGCGACCGACGTTACAGTATGCCTCATACTGCCTCCGATACTTGTCGAGCATGGGAGAGTGGCTGTTCAGCGGGCGGTCCTTGAACTCCTGCCAATGGCCCAAGTCCTCGATCATCGTCTTTGCGATCCCGTAGTGTGGCTCGCTGTTGCCATCGAAGCCGACGAAAACCAGACGGTCATTCTCAGAGATGAGTTCGAGTTCCATCGAGGCGAGGGCCGCGATTGAGTCCTCGACGGCGCGGCACATCGTCAGAATTCGCGCGGTCTCCTGCACCTCGCCCTCGTCATCTTCGTCGCTGTCAAAAAGAGCGTCGTGCTTGGACTTCAACGCCCATGCCTGTCCGTTGGTCAGTGCTTTCACGACGAAATCGGGGTCGATCTGACTGCTGACGCCCAGTGCCTTGATCAGGTCCGCCAGCATCACCGCGAGCAACCGCTCGCCGTCGGTTATCTTCATGTTAGTCGCCTTCCTACTTGCCGCGCAGCAGGAGCCGCGCGGTGGCTGCCACCACGGCACGCGGTTGTTCCGCGCGTTACCGAAGGAGGGTGGCCCTACGGTAAGAGCGGAGTGAGCGAGGAAGGCGCACGGCGGGCGCTGTCAGCAGCGCGGTTTGATGCTCGTGCGAAGGTCTGAACCATGATGAGGTCCACATTGCGGGCGGCCCGCAGATCGTCAAGATCACGCGTCGGCAGCACCCGTCTCTGAATGAAACAAGCGCGGACCGAGGAAGCCTATTAGCCGGTCAGCGAGTGCCGCCTGATCCTTTGTCTCGCACTCCCAAATGACCAGCGATTGCCAGCCCGCCGCCGCAAGCTGCTCGACGGATGCCTTGTCGCGGGCGACGTTACGGTCGAGCTTGGCTTCCCAGTAGCCGGTGTTCGATGTTGGCCGCCGTCGTCTCGTGCAGCCGTCGTCTTCGTGCTGGTGCCAGAAGCAGCCGTGAACGAAGACCGCCTTACGTCGGCCGGCAAACACAAGGTCAGGCTTCCCCGGCAGCTTGGAGCCATGCAGTCGATACCGATAGCCCAGGCGGTGCAGCAGTCGTCTGACGATCAGCTCTGGTGACGTGTCCTTGTGGCGCACTCGGGCCATGACCGCTGATCGCCGCTCGGGCGAGATGCGGTCTGCCATGTCAGGTGCGTCGGATTGCGGTCGGGCGCGATTGCTTCACGATCACGCCGCCGCGTTCGACGGTTGTCTGCCGGAGCGTGTCGCTGCCGCTGTAGCCAACGGAGATGCTCACGCGGTTGATCTCCGTGTCTGCGCCGCCGAACGCCGTGTTGAGCGCATCCAGAAACTCGACTTGCTGGATCGTCTGCGGAACCGGGTTGGGGTTGTTGCGCGGCGAGGGCACGGTTGCCGGGAACAGATAGATGCAGGGCGGCGGCAGGCTGTAGGGGCCGACTTGCGTCACTCGGGTCGGATCGACCTCGAGCTTCGGGCAGGGCCGCCCGATGGTGCCGCAAGCCATATCCCAGACAATCAGACCGTCCACCTGCTGCTGCCGAGAGATAATGTCGGCCGACAGCCGAGTGTGGATGCCTGACCAGACGTTATGCCGTGGGTCTGCGCCCGCATTCTGACAGACCGACCAAAGGATGAACTCGTTGGCGTGCGGCGGGCGCTCGTAGATGGTGGTGTTGTTACCGTCGAGGCAGCCCTTAAGCTCGATAACAGCGATGGTGCCGCTGTGCATCTCCACCGTGTAGTCGTGGCGGTTGCTCTCGCCAGCCGAGAACCACTCTTTGATCACGCCCTGATCCTGCATCCAGTTGAGGATGCGTGAGACGAAGTCGCGCTTCTCGCGCATAGAGGCCGCAAACTGGCCGCGTATGACCTCGATAGCGCCTCGGAACAGGCCGGAATCGTAGAACTCCTGCTCCGTCAGGCCATGACTACCAAGCAGGTGGGATTGGGTCTTCAGTAACTCGACGAGGCTTAGGATACGCTGCCTAAGTGCCTCATCCTGTGCGCACGGTATGACACTCATGCAGCTTTCTTGACCGAGGCAGCATCGGCGTCAATGACTGGCTCGAAGATGCTCTCGGCAAGGTAACGGACGACACCTACGGCAACGCCGTCGCCGACGAGATGGTAGCCCTCGTTATAGGCACTCGGCAGCACATAGGTTTCAGGCAGGCCCATCAGTCGCGCGCCCTCGCGCACAGTCATAAGGCGCGAGCGTGTCCGGTTGCCGTTTACCTCGATCACGATCTGACGGCTTGAACCGCCTGCTGGCGTCCGCAAGCACCCCGAAATGCCGTCGAACCGGACTTCGGTGCGAACAGACTTCACGCCACCCTCAACGCGGGTGCGCCGATAGGCGGTGCCGAAGACGGTCTGCTTCGCCTTCCGCGCCTTTGCGAGCTTGCGCTTGTTCGTCTCGCTCATGCGATCGAGCAGCGTCTGCGTCTCTTCCGCCGAATGCCACTCTACGCCCGTAGGCTCATGCTCAAGCAGTGCGTCGAGCGACTTCGGCTTGATCGTCGGCTGGGGAAGCGACCAGTTGATCCAGCCGTCCACCACGCGCTGCAATTCGGGCGCGTCTTTCACTCGACCCTTGATCCGCTCGAATGCTGCCGACACGTGCTTGTCGATGCCGACGAGCGAACCTGACGCCTCGACCAGCTCGGCTGGAACCTCAACGTCCTCGTGGACGGCAATCAGGAACATGCGCGGGCGCGACTGCGGAACGAACAACGCGGCATCAATCACACGCGCGCCGATGTTGTAGCCCTTGTCCACGAGCGCGAGGCACAGCGCCTCGAAGTCCTTGCCGCCATGCGACGTGAGCGTGGCCGCGACATTCTCAAGCGCCACAATCGCTGGCGCTCGACCTTCGTCGATCAGGTTCGAGATAAGCCGCCAGAACGGCCAGAACGTGCCGGAGCGATCACCTTTCAAGCCAGCGCCAGCGCCCGCGAGGCTTAGGTCTTGGCAGGGGAATGAAGCCCAAATCAGGCTCGGCTCACCCGGCAGATCGGCAGTCTTCAGCAGCTTCACGTCCGACGGCTTGATCACCTCGTCGCGCCAGTTGTCCTCGTAGGTGGCGCACTTTTTCTGATCAATGTCGTTAGCGAACAGGCACGTCCAGCCGCTGCCTAAACCGGCCCGAGCCATGCCCGCACCCGCGAAAAATTCGTAGAAGCCCCGGCCCATAGCCTACCCTATACTCGAAAGATTCCGACGCAAAGCGGCAGTTACAACTTTCGTGTATGTTCCCCTTTTGTTCTCATGGCAAGAGGGTTGCCGAAAATGCGGGACAGCAAGGCACGTGAGGCGGGTTGCCCCACGTCCGTAGGGCGACAGACAGATAACCTTTTCTCTGCCCGGTTTCTCTGCGGATCACCAATAGTTCTCAAGCTGACCGACGCCGGTAAAGCCCGGAACCAGATGCTCGGACGCGAAGCAGGCGGCGGCGAGGGCAATCGCAAGGTCGCCGTGGTGCGCGCCCGACTTGCCTTGCGTAATCACCTGATTGCCAGCCGCCGTCGTCTCAAGCTGGAAGGTTTCGAGCTCGGCTAGGATATCCGCACGAAGCGGCAGATCATGGGCGAACGTCAGATCGCCGGTCGCGAACAGGATCGAGAGCGTCTCCAGCAGGAGGGTCTTGCCGACGTTCACATAGCGGTCCTTCTCGACCCAATTCTGACCGACCGTCATCTGAATGGCGTGGTGCTGAATCCGCTGCTCGTGCAGCAGATCGGAGACGACGCGGCCAAGCCCCGATGCATCAATGACGAGGCGGGTCCGTCCGCGCAGTGGCTCCTTCAACATGGTGCGGATCACGTGGCTGACCACGTCAGGATAGGACACGCCCTTGAACTTGTCCGCGAAGACGATGGTGCGCTGCCGCGGCCCAAGCGCTTGTCGCCCGCCAACCCACATGGGCAGGCGTTCGTCATGGACGCAGACGAGCGCCGTGTTGTCCTGCGCTTGCGCGAGATCGACGCCGAGCCAATAGCGCGAATAGCCCGTCACCCGTTCGGATGCGGGGTCGTTGCCGGTCGGCAGCACAGCCGTGCCGTCCGCTAGAATCATGACAGACATAGTGCCTCCATCGGGGAAACCGCCTTCTCGATGGCCGCAATGTCGAAGTAGTTTTCGCCGCCCCCGAGCATTTCGACCTCGACTTCCTGCCGGAACTTGGTCGGCGGCAGCGCGACACGCAGCCGCTCGACGCGGGCAGCGAGACGTGGAATGTCCGTGCCGCGAACGACGATGCGCTCGACGCCCGGTTTCGGATCGAGGAACAGCGAGGCGAACATGCCCTGCCGTCCCGCCGGGGTGCTTGCGAAGATTGTCCGGCCGCCGTCTGTCACCATCGGCAGCACGGCAATCAGGCTCTCCTCATCGCAGAAGGCAGCCTCGTCGATCAGGAGCAGCGACACGGTGAAGCCACGAATGGACGCGCCCGTTGATGGGACGCAGATCAGTCGCGCGCCGTTGCTGCACTCGATCTCGGTTTGCGTGCTGCGCTCAACCCGAAGGTCTGTCTTCGGGAGGTATTCTCGGACCTTCCTGGCTAGCTCGCGCGCCTGACGTTCGGCGGGGCAGATGACAAGCACCGTGCCGCCGCGCCGCATCTCGATTATGGCGAGCGTGGCTAGACAGCAGGACTTGCCCGCCTGACGGCAGACGCGCAGCGCCATAGTCGATGCGGACGACAGCAGGACTTGCCGCTGCCACGGATCAGCATCGCTCTCGACGAAGCGCTCGAACAGCAGAACAGGGTCAAGCCGTTCTTCGAGCGACAGCAGCCACTCATTGAGCATGAGCAATCGACAGACGGCGACGGCGCGCCTGTTCGAGGAACGCTGCGCCCGCTGCCGGATGATCGCGGAATATCCCTTCGAGGATCACTCGAAGCTCGATCCACTCCTTGCTTTCGATGAGGCTGACTTGGACGGTTAGCTGCTGAGCGAGCTTGCCCTGCATCGTCGCAATGTCGTGGAGCACCTTACGCAGGCCTTCCATCGAGGCGAGCGCGAGACCATCGTTGCCCTCCGCCTCGGCCTTAGTGATCAGCCGTTCGACGCGGCGGGCAAGCGCCTCATAGGTGTTGGCGATGTCCAGCCGCTCGTCATTGAGTTCGGTCGCGACTGCCTGCGCGCGATCTCGCTTGATCTCGACAGCAATCTCCCGGCGCTGCTCCTCCGTCAGATGTTCCTTGTTGTGCCGGTGCACGGCGTCCGGGTGCAGACCATATTTGCGCGCGACAGCGGCGACCTTATCGCCCCGCACAAGATCGCGGTTCATGTCTGCAACGCGCGGGTGACGGCAGCACTGGCCTTGCCCGCGCCGACTTTTCCACGTCGCTTCGTTCGCTGCCATTGAGGTGCCTCCTAGATGCGGCGTTGAGCAGAGAAGGCGTGGGCGACACGATGCAGAGCATCCTCAATCGCATCACCGGAGAGACAATGACCGTCGCTGCACTCAATCTCGTATCGCGCTTCCAATCCATCGAGCCGAAGCTGCTTCGCCAGCGTCTGCACGACTTCGCGGCCAATGGTTGCGCCCGTCGCACTGTCCGCGAACGCAAGGGCTTGGAGGATCAGCGCAACGCCGTCCTCCGCTTGCAGCAGGTCGCCTAGCTCGTCCCGGAACACGCCCGTTGCCGAGACGGACGGTTCTAAGACCCCGCACTCGCTAAGCGCCGCCTCGCAAAGAGCGCGGTAGAGCGGCGTCACAGCAGATTGCTCCGATCACCGCTCGCAATGATTTCCGCGTGCTTCGCTGCCGCGTCGTCGGGCAGGTCGCTCACGTCGCGGAACACGCGAAGCTGCGCGCCCTTCTCGGCTGCAAGCGCGCGCATCCGCTGCTGTCCGTGCTTCTCGACGAGTTCGATGTTGGCATGAAGGACGCCGCCGATCTCGTCATGGACGAGCTTTACGGGCGACGAGCGCCGCTGCTGCGCTGGCGCGTTCGTCTCAACGATCTCCAACTCGACGCCAGCCGCTTTCGCGCGTTCCTTCGCTTCGCGGTAAGCCTGCGCGTTCCTCGCATCCTCGCGGGAAATGGTGTGCGCCCGAACCGTTGGCTGTGCCGTTGCGCTTGGTTGGCCGGTCAGGCGGTCATTCTCGCCTTTCATCTTGGCAATGCGCGCGTCCAAGCCTGCGAGCCATTCGTCGAAGTTGTCGTGAGTGACTGGTTCGGGCTGCTTGCCTTCGCCGGTCTTCTTCTCCGCTAGGAGTTGGTCGCGGTTCTTGCGCAGGCCAGCCGTCGCCGTTTCAAACTGGGCTGACAGTTCGGCGGTCGTCCGCTGAACGGCCTCCTGAACGGCGGCGTTGATCAGGGCGGAAAGCTGTTGCTCGTCCATATGAAAAAACCTCCTTGCACGGCGGCAGGAGGTTGAAGGTCGATCAGTTCGACACAGGCCCTACCTGTTCGTGTGAGGCAATGATGTGAGGATAAGCCAAGATCGCCGACCGAGAAGGAAGGTAGTGCCGGAGTTAGTCGAGGTAGCGGCTCAAGCGGCCTCAAAGATCCGGTAGCGCCCGTCCCCGCACCGCTTGCTGACGATGCCGTAGTATAGGCGCAGGTCCGAGATCGCCGTTAGCGCAGTCGGGCGCTTCCAGCCGAACAACTGCATAAGCTCCTCGGGCGCAATGCCTTCAGGCCGCTTGAGATAGTAGCGCACGTCCGCGAGCTTCGTCCCGGGTCTCGGTCCTTTCGCCCGCCGAATAGGGGTGCTCGGCGCTCGTGCTGGCTTGGGTTCGGGAACCGGCGCTGGCGGTTGGTTGCCGCTGAGTATTTCCACTGATCGGCGGCGCAGTCGCTCGGGATCGAGGTCGGCAAGCGAGCACCATAGCTCTCGCGCTTGCTTCCAAGAGCCTGTTTCGGAAAGCAGGAAAGCTCTTGCTTCGTCTCGATCGAGCGCGCTGACCATGACCCGCTTACCGCTCGCGATGCCAATTCCAGCGTCGCTCAGCGCTTGCGAAATAGTCGCGCGGGCGATGCGCTCCATGTCCTCGGCCATTGCTTACCAAGAGTGCGAGGCTTGACCGACGAGTTCGAGTGCTTTGGCCTGCTGATCTTCGGTCGGTGGGTTGCGCCAGATGATGCAGCGCGGCCCATCGGGACGCTGTTGTTCGACGCGCAGAACAGGAAGGGCATAGGCGACGAGGCACGTGTAGGCTTCATCGTCGCTGACGGTGACAGCATCGAGCCGGTCGCTCGCATCGGCATAGGCCATGATCAAATCTCCATATGGCGGCGGCGAACAGGGCGACGAAGAGGAGTTACCGGTCCCTCGCCGCCCTGCCGCCCGAACCGCGCATTGCAGGCAGTGATCACGATACGAGGCTCTGCGAGGAGGTGGCGCGGAGATCGAGGCAGCGGGCAAACTGAATGAGGTAGCGCCAAACTGTTCCACAAACCGTATGAGAGAGAAATCGCCATACCGTTTGAAACCGTATTGCCAAACGGTTTGAATTAGTGCAGATGCGAGTCGTTCAGCGCGAATCGGTTGCGCCGCAACGATTGGGAAGAGGAGAATTGTTATGTCAAACCGTTTGAAGGAGTTGGGCGAAAGCACCGCGTGGAAGCTTATGGTGCGGGGTGCGATCAAGGGTGCCGAGCAGAACGGCTTCACGTTGAAGCGTCAGCCGGGTCGCGGTCTGTCGAACACCTACGAGGTGACGAAGGACGGCAAGACCAAGATCGCGAGCGTGCGGACGACGCGGGATCGCTGGATTGCGTTCCCGCCGTTGGACAAGGGTACGCGCTGGAAGACGCTCGACGACGTTGATCTCGTGCTGGTCTCGGCAGTCGATAACCGGGAGAACCCGCAGAACGTGGATGTTTACCTGTTCCCGGCTGACGAGGTGCGGAAGCGGTTCGACGCATCCTATGCCGCTCGCATCAAGCAGGGCCACACCGTCCGTGATGACTACGGTATGTGGGTCATGCTCGATAAGGGCGACAACGAGGTGCCGAGCCAGGTCGGTCACAGCCTCGCTATCGACTACCCGGCCATTGCTCACTTCTCCCTCGACGAGCTTGAGGCGGAAGTGGCGACGGGTTCCGCTCTTGGGGAGGACGACACGCCCGTCGAGCCGCTCGACGTGGCAGCGCCTGTCGAAGATGATCTGCTCACCATTGCCGACGTGCTGGCGTTCGCGAGGAAGAAGATCGCGGCCCTGTCGGGCCTACCTATGGAGGCGATCAACCTCGATCTGAAGATGGGTCTCTAGTGTGGCCACCCGGAGGGCAGCGAAACCGGTGTCGCCGCCCTCGCTTGCACGTTCAATTCCACACTACCTCACAAGCTAAATACTCACGCAGGACGATGCTCACGGTCAGGCCATGATCCTGCGAAACCCGGTAGCGATACCGGTCAGCCTGAACCTCCAACCATCCGCCACCAAAGACCTCCGTCCCCATCACGAACATGCGGTTCATCGCTCGGCTGCCGACTTCCGGCCAAGGCACGAGGATGCCCGTCTGCCCGTTCTCGAACTCGTCTCGCTGCCGCGCGCTCATTAGCATCAGTGGTTTCGACCAGATGGAGTCAGGCTCGTCCGTGCGCGGTTCGTTCAACTCGTAGGCCGCATGGCACCGAGCGAGCTTCATCAGGACGTTGCGGAGCCGCGCCTGATCGGGGTTGAAGTGGATTCGACCGTGCTGCTCGACCCGACAAGCACCTATCTCGTCCGCGAGTGATCGGCGCTTGCGCAGCACGGCGGCGATCTTGGGTCGGTCGATCGAGTCAGGGTCGGCGCTGCCAGCCAAGACGCACTCAAGAAGCGCGGCAACATAGGCCTCATCCTTCGAGAAGCTGTGATTGCACCGCGCACATGACGGGCTGACCGCCAGATCGGCCGGCAGCGGATCGTCTAGGAAGATGAGTGACGGCGCGTGATCACGCGTCTCGTTTGGGCCGCCGCAGTGGACGCACCAGCCCTTGTTCCTGTTGTCGCCGTAGTTCTGAACTCTCTCCACACCGCCAACCTATTACCAACGCTGACGCAGTGAAACTCCAATCAGTCTTGCGCGTTCCTGTTTTGATCTCACCTACCGATGGAGGGTCGCATGGCGAAGAACGAGAAGACCGGAGCGAAGGCAGGCAAGGCAGCATCGAAGGTGCTTCGTGACGGGCGCACCGGCAAGGACTCGAAGACCGCTGCCGGTTCAGCGCTCACACAGCGCCCCGACAAGAAAAAGAAGTAGCGCTCAGCGGCGGATAGCTGATCCGACAGCCACGAACAGCAGGAAGAGGGCCAGATAGAGAGCGAGGCTCAGAAGGATGACGCGCGCCCTCCAACTCAACCCCTGATCGCGGCGAAGATCGACGCCGCGGCACAGAGCCAGCCGAAGCCTTCGACGGTCAGCCGGGTTCGACGCCAGTAGCGCCGCAGAGCGCCGGTAAGCGCTGCACGGAACAGCGGCTGGCGTGGTGGAGGTAGGGGCGCGGGCGCCTCGACGTTCTCTGCGCGGCTGAGTGAGATGATCTGCGCGGACATGGCGCACGTTTCAGGTCCAACCCCCGGAGCGATCAACCGGGATGCCGGGGCGACTAATGCTTGATGACTAGGGTTGCGGGACTAATGGCTTGCAGCGCTGGCGGAAAATCTGTGAGCGCCCGCGCTTTTCAACGCATCTTTCAACAAGCACGCCGTTCCACCTGATCTGCGACGGGTGATGATCGGGCGCGAAAGCCTCGATGCCGGGAGCGAATGGGCGGTTAACATAATCCGCTCGTCGGCTGTGTTCGGCGCGGGCGGAGCGCCGGGAGTATGGCTCGACGCAGAGAGCGAAAACCTATGGGGCCTCTCTACATAGGGTTATTATGTAGAAGCACCCCATAGGTTTCTGTGCACCGCGCCCGCGTCCCGAAGTTTACCGAGCGCGACCCCGCGCCCCGCGCCCACGAGCGACACTTCGAAGTCATCGTCCAAGCCGTCCTCGTCCATCGGCTCGCGAGCGAGCATGTCGCGCGCCTCACGCGCCGCGAGCGCCCAATCGTTCTTGCCGTGCCCGTCTTCGGTGATCGACCATTGCGACACATCGCCAAGCACCCGGATCGCCTCGATGCCGTCCACGACCGCTCGCTTTGACGGCCCTCGCTGCCCCGGCAAGCGATACTCGACCTCGAAACCGAACCGCTCCTCGTGCAGCTTCTGGGCAAGCTCCGCCACTATCGGCTTCATCGAACGCCAGTCCTTCGAGATGCGGGGGTAGAGGCGTGGATATTCGTTCTGCGACAGCGGCACCGCCCCCGCTGACTCAAGCTCCACCCATTGCGGATCGAGACGGTGATGGGAGCGAACGGCATCAACTCGAAGCGGCAGCGGCGTTCCGTTGAGGATCGTCACTCTCGCCGGATGCCTGACCAGCCGGGCACGGTGGACGGCCTGCATGATCTCACCCTCGCACGTCATCCAGCGAACGTCCTCGACGCGCGGATCAGGGTGGTAATCGGCATAACCAAAGCCTTCGCCGCGGCGCGCGACGGGGCGTTTCGGATACCAAGCTCCACGAATCTCCCGGATCGGTTCAGGATCGTCGCAGAAGATCGCGCGAGCCTCGGTCTCCATCTGGCGATGATGCGGCAGCGGGCGGCCATAGATGACAAGGTCGCGGCCCGAGAACGCGTTGAGGCCTTCAATCGCGCCGAAATGAGCGTCGGCCCCGATCTGCTCCTCAAGCTCTTTGTAGGTGATCAGCGCCTTGCCTTCAGCGGCCTCCTTCACGAAGGCGCGGATGTGCTCAGCGGCTTTGATCTTATCCTTGTCGTTCTCGCCCTTGCCGCCTTTCTCTGGCGGCGCACGGCGCTCCTCGGTTGAGCCATAGAGGCACTCGCTCTTGGATCCCTTGAGGTCTGATTGGATGATCACAGCGCCGGGATGCGGCGCAGCCTCGATCTCGTGCCACTCATCCACGGGCAAAAACTGCTCCATGATCGGCCGGCGCATTGTGCCGGATAAGACGAGCACGTTGACGGCTGGCCGATCCTTCTCCTTGTCCCACGGAATGCCCTTAAGCGGCGATTTCCAAGCCAAGCTCAATCGCACGGGCCGGTCCTTCTCGGAGATCACACGGATGCGATTGAGGGAGCCTTTCTCCATGCAGTCACGCAGCCGCCGCCACACGGAGGCGTAGCGAAACCAACCCTCCTCGAAGTCACCGAGCGCTTTCGACGTGGCTTCCGGTGACATGTCCGGCGTGACCGTGACCTTCGGCGCAAGCTCCTCCTCGGCCTTAATCAGCAACCGGCAAACGTCCGGAGTGAAGCCAGCAGCAGCGAGGCGGTCGAGGGTCAGACCTTGCTTGAGCACGGCAGCGAACGCCAAGACCCACGGATAGGCCTCATCGTTCACGCGCGGCGCAATTAGCTCTGCGATCTCGATGGTCTGCTCATGCGTCAGTCGTGAGACGAACGAACCCTCGTCGATGATCACGAAGTCCGTTGGACGGTAGGCATGGTGCCCCTCCGCCCTGACCATCAGGGATAAGTAGTTGTGCGCCCGGATGCGCATCGGAATGGCGTGCGTCTCGTCGCGCTGCCATTGCCAACGGCAGTGTGCATAGTGCTCGCACATTACGCCGTCAGCATTCCGGCACAGCGATTCCGCGACGTTCAGGCCGAAGCCTTGGAGCTTGCCCGCAGAATCAGCCTTGATGCAGATCGGCTCACCGTCGATCTCCTGCCCGCGCCCATATTCGAAGAAGGCCTCGAACCCGAGCTTGCCAGCGGTCTCTAGCGCCTCCTCGCCCATCTGCCTCGTCGGCACGTAGTAGTCGAAGTTGTGATGCCCGAGCGGGTTGTGATCGGTTCGGCGGTAATGCTCCATCTCGGCTTGTCGGAGGGCTTCGAACGTCTTCCCAACGCCCATCGTCACTGACACGAAGATGCAACGAGGATCGTCCGACTGCATTGCCGCTGAAATGATCTGCTTAAGCTGAACCTGCGCTCGATCGAGCGGGATAGAGCGGTCGGGATTGGGGATCGCTAAGACTGTTCGCTGCTCTGGTGGCGGTCGCGCGTCCTTCGCGCGGCGGTTCACGAAGTCGCCGTACTGCTTCCGCTCGTATGGGGTCGCGCCCGCGTTGCGCAGCATCTCGCGCCACAAGTCGAGGCGCTTCTGTTCGTCCGCCCAGTTCTCCTCGCCCATGAAGGCGCGCAGCCAGCCGATAGCGTTGAGGGCGTGGATCGAGTGATCCTGATCGCCGCCGTCCTTTCCGAAGCCGACGAGGCGCGGAAGCTCTGCAAACTTGGTCCGTCCGGAGCCGACGACGATCTCGACTAGCTCGGGCAACGCGTCGAGCGTCACGGGAGCATCGTCGCCTTCAACGATGAACACTCGCTCCGCGTGAGGATCGCCAAGGTCGAGGAGGCGCGGTCGGGAGGAGAACAGCAGGTCTGAGGGCGTGTAGATCGAGGAGTCGATGTATTTCGCGGCCTTGCCGTCAAACGCGGTCAGTTGGTCGTTGTAGTAGCGAGCATAGGCGACAAGCTCGCTCGACCGCAGCGGGCGAGGCAAGCGGCAGACAACGCGGCAGCGCAGCCCTGGCTTGAGCCCCGCCGACTGCGAATAGGCGAAGACGTACCGGCGTCCGCGTAAGAACGGCAGGCACCGCTCAATCGTCGCGCGGTGATCATCGTCCGTGGGAACGCCGTCGAGGTCGATGAACCAGAACTCGGTCGGCATGTCGGCAAAAGTTGCGCTGTTGCGCTCGCCGTCCGCAGCAAGCGGGCGGCCCATGACGATTGCGCGGTGCGGATCGTCGGCAAGCCGACGGAGCAGATCGGCTACGGCTTCGAGGGAACGCGCGTCCTGCTGCTCGAACGAGAACTTGGTCCCCGGACTGAACAGGTCCTTGCGCTCGATCACCTGACCGTCGCTTAGCTCGAACGTCTTCCTAAGTTCGTTCTCGGATTGTGCGATGTAGATCATGCCACATCGCGGCGGTGCCTACGTCTTCCGTTGTCCCGAGCTATCAATCGCTTATGATTGCGGAGTGTTCGCGGGCAGTTGAACACTGGGACTTCGGAGAGGCGCGGTAGGCAACGACCGCGCCTCTTCTTATTTGTCGACCCTGAACTGGCGAAACCAGCCCAGCAGATCATCGCGGTCGTATTTCACGATTCTCGATGTGACCCTCAGGTATGGGGGACCATCGCCCTTTTTGCGCGCGACGAAGAACCACTCCGGAGAGAGGCCCGTGAGGTCGGCGGCTTCGGCAGTCGAAAGTAGTGCTCGTGCAGTCATGTCTCACCTGTTTGGATGAGCCATGGCTGCGCGGTCCTCCGGCTTCGGCGTTGCCCGTAACAGCGATCAAGCCGCTGCCCGGTCACAACTGCTCCCGCGAGTGCGGGCAACCCGGTCGGTCACACCAATGGTGTGAGTCGCAGCCTCGCCTCTAGGCCCGTTCATCCCTGAGGCGGGGCGTGGTGCGGTGGATGATATGCGCCGTAATGCGACGTTGGCAAGAAAGGTTTTAGGCGGAACGCCGCACAGTTCCAAAATCTTCCTCGAGATCGCATCCGAGGCCGAGTGCTCGCCGAGGTCGTCGAAGTAGTGCTGCACCATGGACTGCTGCACCACGTCGCCCTTGAGGAAGGCGATCATATACTCGGGCAAGTGGCAGCGACCGGCTGCCGTGACGAACAGGTGGCGCATGTCGTGCTGCCGCCCGGTCGGAAGCGTGTCCAAGTGGTCAATCGGGCCGGGGCGCTTGAACGACGGGAAGCAGTAGGTCTTATCGAGACCCCGAAGCTGCTTGAACAGCGCAACGGCAATCGTGGACAGCGGCAACGTCCGTGCGCGACCGTTCTTCATCTTGGCGAGGTGAACCGTGCGCGTCTCAAGGTTCACGTCATCCCAAGTGAGCGTCCGCAGATTCGAGGAGCGGATGCCCGTATGCCAGAGCAGCAGCCACGCGATGCGCCGAACAGGATTGTCGAGTTCGAGCACGTTCTTGAGGTGCGCCGCCCAATCGTTTCCCGTCTTCGCGAAGCGCTTATGCTCCTTGTGGTAATCGACGATCAGCGCGGGTGAGCGGATCGAGGGGTCGTGCTTCTGCGCGTACTTGTAGAGCTGCCGCATGATCCGCGTGAACTTGTTCGCGGCGTAGGGCTTGTCGCTCATGGCAAGAAACCGCTCCTCGAAGTCGTGAGTGGTGATCTTGTGCAGCGGACGGTCGAGCCAGCCGTCAGCATGGACGCGGAGAATGTCGCGATAGTCCTGCGCGCTGCGCGTCCCGAGACGTCCGGTCGCTGATCGAGCGCGGATATAGGCGTCGAGCGTCGATTGCAGTGTGACGGCTGCGCGCTCCTTCTTCTCGGCCACCGGGTCAGCGCCGTTCTCCACGATCTGTTTAAACAGTTCGCCCGCCTTGATCTTGGCGTTGGCGTAGCTCGTCGCGGGGTAGCGCCCGAGCTTGATCGTCAGAACCTGCTTCGTGTCAGGATGGCGCTTCGTGTAGTAGAAGGTCTTCGATTTCTTCCCTACAGCGAGACGGAGGCCGTCATATGCGGCATCGGAGTACCAAACGATTTTCTCGGTCGGAGTAATGCGCGTGATCGCAGCATCAGAGAACTTGATTTCCGGCATGGCTTTTCAACATCCTTTTCAACATTGCCATGCGCCAACATAAGATCTGCTACGGTTATTCTCCAACCGGACTTTAGGTGTTACCGATGAAATACAATGAGATACGATGAGGATTGTCTCATCCCGGGCCATTCGTAATGATGGGGTCGTGGGTTCGAGTCCCCCAAGCGGCACCACTCTCTTCACGCCCCCGGAGCGGGAAGCGACAGGGGAGAACCTGTTCCCCAAGCTGGGCAGGAAAAACCGGCCGAAATACATGATCGCCCCCGCTCAGCGCGCGAGCCAGCCGCCGTCCACGACGAGCAACTGTCCCTGACAATAGTCGGAAGCACGCGACGCCAGGAAGACGGCTGCACCACCAAGATCCCCGGGGTTTCCCCAGCGACCCGCGGGAATGCGCTCGATGATTTGCCGGTTCCGGACTTCGTCGGCCCGCAGCGCCGAAGTATTGTCGGTGGCAATGTAGCCGGGCGCGATCGCATTCACATTCAGCCCCTTGGGCGCCCATTCATTGGCAAGCAGGCGGGTGAGACCCGCGATGCCGCTTTTCGACGCGGTATAGGCCGGCACCCTTATGCCACCCTGGAAACTAAGCAGGGATGCAATGTTGATGATCTTGCCGCGACCTTGGCGCACCATATGTCGGGCGGCAGCCTGACAGAGGAAGAAGACTGATTTCAGGTTGGTGTCGATGACGGCATCCCAGTCCTCCTCGGTGTAGTCGAGCGCGTCGGCCCGGCGGATGATGCCGGCATTGTTGACCAGGATATCCAGTCGACCGAATCGTTCGAAAGCCTCCGCGACGATGTGCTCCACCGGCTCGATCGTCGAGAGATCGGCGACAATAGTCTCCGCCCTCCGCCCAAGCGCCCGGACCTTTTCAACGGTCTGCTCGGCCGGTGTCCGGCCGACGGCTGCAATATCGGCACCGGCTTCGGCGAGCGCGATAGCGACTGCCTGGCCGATGCCGGTACGCGCGCCGGTGACAATTGCCACGTTGTCACTGAGGTCAAACAAGCGACTCATGCCAGCTGGCAAATGTCGAGGACGTTCATGTCCGAATAGTCCTGGTTCTCCCCCGCCATCGCCCAGATGAACGCATAAGCGTGGGTGCCCACGCCCATGTGGATGGACCAGGGTGGGGAAATCACAGCTTCCTCATTCGCCATCACGATGTGCCGCGTGGCTTCGCCTTCGCCCATGAAGTGCATCACCCGGCCGGTCTCTTCGAGACGGAAGTAAAGATAAATTTCGCTCCGCCGCTCGTGGATGTGCGGAGGCATCGTGTTCCATACTGAGCCAGGCTTCAGGATCGTGAGGCCCACGACCAGCTGAGCGCTGTCGCACACTCCGGGAATAACGAGCTGATGGATCGTGCGGTCGTTGGATTCTTCAAGGCTGCCGCGTTCGAGAACATTGGCATCGGCGATGCTGAGCTTGCGCGTTGTGAACGCCTTATGTGCCGGACAGGAGGCCAGATAGAAGCGGGCGCCGGGGCCCGAAAATATGACGTCCTTCGCGCCCATGGTAACGTAAAGAGAATCGAGTTCGCCAAGGTCGAACCGCTCGCCGTCGACCGTCACCGCGCCGGCCGACGTCCCCACGTTGACGACTGCGAGCTCGCGCCGCTCGAGAAACGGATGACCCGCGGCCGAGGGCGGTTCAGTCTGGTCAGGAAGGCGTATCTCTGAGCCGGAGACGACAACGCCGCCGATCACAAAGCGATCGGCATGGGTGTAATTGAGCACGCACTCGCCGTCGCGGAACAGTCCCTGTATCAGATAGCGGTCGCGTAGTTCCTCGTTGGAGACGCACTCCATCATGTCGGGGTGCGTCGCGTAATACGTGCGCTTGAACATAAATCCTTCCTGCTAATTCGGCTTCTTGCTGACCTCGGCCAGCCAAAGGTCATACTCGCGGGCAAGCCGCGCCACGATGTCGGGGCGTTGCGCCGCGAGGTCGTGCGTCTCGGTGCGGTCGGTGGCGAGATTGTACAGCTGCCAGCGGCCGGCTTCCGCCGGGCCTTCGGTGACGCGCGACACGAGCTTCCAGTCACCGTCGCGAACGGACCGGCTGAACTGCCAGAGATTGAAGATCGGGCGCGGTCGCGGGACTTCCCGCTGCCCTTCGAACAGCGGCAGCAGGCTGACGCCGGGGAGCGCTGGGGTCCGGCCGGTCGCATCGGCAACCGGGATGTAGGACAGCCCGGCGAGGGCGAGAAGGGTGGGGTGGATGTCGATCAGGTTGGACGGCGCGTCGACCCGGCGGTTTGTCTTTCCCAGCCCGCGCGGCCAGTGCACGATCATCGGCGACGCCGTACCGCCCTGAAAGCTATCGTTCTTCCAGTAGCGGAACGGGGTATTCGATACTTCAGCCCAGTCCCCACCCAGGCTCGCCCAGCGCCCGACCGATCCGACCGGATATTGCGCGCCGATTTCGTGGCCCTTCTTAAGCACCAGCTCGGCCGAGCTGCCGTTGTCCGACATGAACAGAATCAGCGTGTTGTCGAGGGCGTTGTTCTTCTCGAGGAACGCGATGATGCGGCCGATTTGTGCATCGAGCCGGTGGATCATTGCGGCATAGATCTCCATGCGCACGGCCTGGTCCGCCCGTTCGGCGGACGTCATCTTGTCCCAGTCGCGGTGCATCGATGAGGGTCGTGGATAGCGCGCGTCGATCAATCCCAGTCGCCGGAGATTCGCCCAGCGCTGATTGGCCGCCCGCGCATAGCCTCGATCATATTTTCCCCGGAACAGCGCGCGCTCTTCCTCGGGCGCCATGAGCGGGTCATGCGGGGCGTTATAGGCGAGGTAGAGCAGATAGGGCGCTGGATCGGCGATCGCCTCGCGCAGATAAGCGAGCGACCAGTCGGTGAAGGCATCGGTTGCGTAGAATTTCGGGTTGTCGGGCATGAAGCCCTTCACGCAATTCTTTTCAAAGCACCAAACCCGGGCATCTTTTTCCTTGCGCGCCGGCTCCGGTTCACCGGGGCGGGCCTGCGCGCTCGGGTTGAAATAATTCACCGCGCCGTCGCGAAGCCCAATATAATGATCGAAGCCGCGCTCGATCGGATTTTCGATGCCGTGGTGCTTGCCCACCATATAGGTGCGATAGCCGGCGCGCCGCAGCGATTCCGCGAAGGTCGTGCCCCCGACCATGCGCGTATTGGAGCTTTTGTCCTTGCCGACCTGCTGTGCGTAGAGGCCGGTCATCAGCGATGCGCGCGACGGGAAGCATTTCGACGTGTTCGTGAACTGGGTGAACTGCAATCCCTCGCGTGCCAGCCGGTCGATGTTGGGCGTGGGAATCTCCGAGCCATAAGCCCCGAGATCCGACCAGCCCATGTCGTCCGCGAGAATGATGATGATGTTAGGCCTGCTTCCCGCAAGCGGCGCCTTCGATTCGGATGTGGGTCGGCTATCGGCCACGGCAGCCGGCCGGCGGTCATCGGCGCAAGCTGACAACAAGGCGATCAGCAAGCCGGCCAATAGTCCAGCACGTCGACTCATGACCGTTAAACCCTCCGAGATTGGCTAGCATCAGGTCTGGCCAATTTCCGTTCTTCATCGTCTTACGCAGTCGTTGCAGAAGTCGCAAACCCTGTTGCTTCGCGGCAATCGCGCTGCTGGGTTGATCGGCGGTGACTATCCCTTTATTGGTATTACCAATGTTGGGGGGATGAATGGGGTTTCCGGTTTGGCGATCGCGTCGTGTCCTTGAAGGCATCGCACTGGCCTTCGCGGCTGTCTTCGGATCGGTCGCCCTCCAGGCACAGCCTCTCGCCCCTCCGCCTGATCCAGCCGTCATCGCCCAGAAGATCGGGGACGCAGTCGTTGCGGACACGGTTTTCCGGCTTGAAGTTCAGCCCGCGAACGGGATGCAGCAAGGTTTCTACCCGATCAACGCGGAGCCGGGCGACAGGGGATCCTTCGTCATCTTCGCGGCGGACATCCAATGCAGTGCGGCATGCGCGACGTCGCCGGTCGACCTGCGATACGCCGCATCCCCGGGTGAGCTGCGATTCCTGATCGATGGCCGTGAGATTTTTCGCACGAAGGTGGATCGTCCGATCGAGCCGGATGAGCGCGACTATAATGTCGTGCATGCGCCGATCGCCAAGCGCGACGTGCTCGCATCCAGGCCTGCTCGTCTCGTAATCCTGTTCAAGCCGGGGAGCGACGGCGGTTTCGTCATGCCGGGCCTGACCTTGAGCAGCGGAAGCTGCGCTCAGGAGGTCGTAACTCTGGAGAGGCCCGGCGCCTCGAAGGCCGACAAGGCTGCACGTTTTCTCCGGGCGCGCGTTCAATCGGAAGCGGAAATCTCCGCGGCCCTGGACGAGCTCGGTTCCGCGGCCGCTTCGGCGACGAGGTGGCGCCCAGTCCGGGCCCTGGAGGCGTTGGAGAATGCTGACCCGCTGGACGTTTCCGACTGGCGCTATTTCAGCGGAGCCTTGCAATCGGCGATGCTGGCGACCGCGGACCGTTTCGACCGGCCAGACTTCGCGAGCTATGTCTCCCGCTATGCCGACTTCTTCCTGCAAAATGTGGAGACGGTGCGAACCGAGCGTTCAACCAAGCACCAGTTGGATGGGCCGTTCGCCCATTATTTCCGCTTCGCCCTGCTCGACGACATAGGCCCACAGTCGGCGGCGCTGATCGAATGGAATGCCCGGCTGGCGGCGCAATCTCGAGTTCACAGGATCGACGCCCTCAAGGATTCTGCCCTCGAGGCCATTTCCAGGATTCCCCGCCTTCCGGACGGCACGATGGCGCGGATAACGCCCGTCAGCCACACGGTGTGGGCTGACGATCTTTTCATGGGCGCAGCTTCGCTCGCGCGCATTTCGCTGGTCACTGGTCGCCTGGACCTGCTGAATGAAGCCGCCCGCCAGGCGCTCCTTTTCGACAAGCACCTGCGCGATCCAAAGAGCGGGCTCTATTACCACGGCTGGTTCGAGCCGACGGGCAAGCCGTCGTCGAGCAAATGGGCCAGGGCCAACGGCTGGACCATGCTTGCCAAACTTCAAATCCTGAAGGCCTTGCCGTCAGATCATGCGGATCGACCAGCGCTTCTGCGCATTTTTGCGAACCATGCGCGCTCCTTGAAGAAGGCCCAGGACGCCGACGGACGTTGGCATCAGGTCCTCGACAACAAGCAGACGTATCTTGAGACATCGGCAAGCGCCATGTTCGTCGCAGCAATGGCCGAGGGCGTGACTCGCGGCTGGCTGAAATCGTCGGAGTTCGACCGCTCGATCCAGCGCGGCTGGCGCGCCGTCGCCGGTCAGGTCGACGCGGGCGGCCGCGCCGCCGGGATTGTCGCGGGCACGCCGATCCTTCCGAACGACGAGGCGTACGATCATCAAAAGACGAGACTGAGTGATCCGCGGGGGCTGGCGGCAATGCTCTACGCCTGCATCGCGGTCGCCGACTGGCAGGTCCATCGTGCTCGTCCTTCAAGCAAAAGGCAGTAACATCATCGACAAGCAATCTTTGCGGGTCCTGACGCTTCCGGCGGTTGCCATCTGTCTTGCGGCAGCAGGATCCGGACCATCGTTCGCGCAGCAGGTCATGACGTTCGATTTCGGACCGGTCGCCGCCAATCCACCGGACGTCCTGAGCTTTGGTTTGCTGGGGCCGAAGCCAGCGGGCGTGACATGGATCGTCGCGCCGACCTCAGAGAACGTCTACGCGGTGCGGCCGAAAAGCCGCGATACCGTGACGATCGACAGCGTGGGAGGAAAGGAACTCGCGCTCCGCCTTCCGGCGCGTGCGAGCTTCGTCCATGTCGCCTTCCTCTCCGAAACCGGAATGCAGGACACGAGCGACCTGCGCTTCTCGATAGACGGCAAGAAGCAGGAACTCGGCTGGCTCGGCTTCGACCCTCCGACCGAACCGCGTACCGCGCCCCGAACGGAACTGAGGCTTTTCTCGAGCGTCGCAAAAGCAAGCGGCGACCGGATGGACTTGCATTGGTCTAACCCGTCGGACTCCGTGCAGCTCAACTGGCTTCAGGTCATTCCCTTGGCCGCCGCCGAGATTGGCGATCCGCAACTTCTAAAGCTGATGGCCCGAGCGGGCGACACGCAGAAGATGGAGCCTCTGGGCCCCTTGCGCGACACGTTGCGGGGGGCGTCGCCGCGCCTGTCAGGAGAGTACGCGCTGGTCGACTTCTGGCTTAAGACCATGGTCGACGCGGATCGCTATTTCGAGGAATACCGCGGCTGGACCTGGGCCGACGAGAAGACCGGCCTGTCGATGTTCGATCGCTATCAGCAGGCGATCATGTGGCTGGACGGGCTGATTGCCGACTCGATGTTCCGGGACAGCTCACTCTATCCTCGCGCGCTCTTCCAGCGGGCGCGGCTGGAATATTGGTTGTGGATGGAGCAGCACGACGCGTTCATGCTCGACGCCGCAACCCGTGACTGGAAGGCGCTCGCGGCGATGCAGGTGCGGCCCGACCTCACGCCCATGTATCTCGGCGCCAGCGTTCCCCACGCCAGCCCGTGCGACAAGCTGGCGACGCCGGAAGCGATGCCCGGATGGGCGCTCCGGCAACGCGAAGCCGTCTGCCGGATTGAGGAGCTGCTTGGCTGGTGGGTGGACGTCCGTCAGGCACCCAACGGCGAGCTGGGTGGCAAATGGGGCGACGACGTCGAGATGCTGCGCTGGTGGCAGATCCCGCTGCTCGCCGGCAGTACCAAGGCCTGGGACGGGTGGTCGAAGCTCGCCGAGGGCCTATGGGCCAGCGACCTGATTGCCGACGGCTACCAGCGGCGGATCTCGGATGTCGAGCATTCCGCCGAGCCGCTTTCGGACCCACTGCTGATCTTCGCGCTTTCTAATGATCCCGCGCAACTCGCACGGCTTGCACCCACGTCGCGCCACTTCATCGACCTGTGGTCCCGACCGGTCGGAAAGGACGAGCGGCGGTTCCGCAGTGCGTGGATCGGCACCGAGGGCGTTGACGAGCGGCCACCCCGCGACCGCGACGTCCCGATGATCGCGCGCGCGATGAAAGCCGTGCGATACCATCTGGCCACGAGTGACGACCGCGCGGCCAGGGGCGCAATGGTTGACTGGTCGCGCATGTGGGCTCGCGCAACGCTGTCGAACGCCAAGGGCAAGCCGGTCGGCGTCGTTCCCCCATCGGTCCGCTTTTCGGATGGCGCCATCAACGGCGACGAGCCCGACTGGTGGCGGGCCAACATGTACTGGCGCTATTTCGACTGGAGCGGTGACGCGAAAATCTATGATCAGTTGTTGTTCGCGTCGACGCTTAGCGACGATCCCGAGATCAGGAAAGCGCTTCTCAAGGCGTTCGACCTCGCGGCAAAGTATCGCAGCGAGAGCGGGAAGGATGCTCCGGTCGGCTCGGAACCATGGGCGGCCAGAAATCTGCTCGACAGCGATTCCTTCCAGGCGATCTGGGGTCAGTGGCGCCTCACGACGGGCGACACCCGGTACGATAGGTTGCTCAAGGAAATCACCAAGAGCAGGTACCTCACATTCCGTCTCACCGGGGAAGACGCGGCGCTGGCACCTGCCAGCCAGGGCATCATCGACCGCCTTCGCGTCAACTGGCCGCTCCTGACAAGCGAGGTCCTGTTCACCGATCGCGTCTATGTCTCGGGACGAAGCGATGAGGTGGATACCGGCGACCTCATCGCAATGATGACCGGCGCCCTGACGACGGATTCGCCTTATTATCACGTGACCTGGAATGAACGGACGGGCGACCTTGCGTATCTCGTAAGGGATGCGCGGACGAACGGGCTTCGGCTCGACATTGCGGCCTTCGCCGATAACGCAAAGGTGACAGCGAGGTTTTGGCAGCTGCGCAAGGGCGACTATTGCCTGACGGCGCGCGATCCCTCCGGAAAACTGACGCGCCGGAAAGTCGCGATCGTGCGAACCGGCCAGCCGCAAGCCTTCAACCTGCCAGTCGCGGGCGTCTACCGGGTCGAGATGAACCCCCTCGGCAAGCAGCCTGGCTGTCGCTGAAAATCAACTTCCAGGACTCGCCTGGTGTCGGCTGCCTTCTCGGCCAACTCGATCAGTCGAATGCCCTGGAGCGCATCGCGCGGATCGACTGGCGGAGGCCCTTTCCCGGTGACCGACTCCGCCACAAGGCGGTAGAATTCGAGGTATGCTCCTCTTGCTGTCCGCACTCGCGAGGCAGGCGACTCAACGGTGGAAAGCGTACCGTCTTCGGTTTGGGGATTCTGGCCAAAGTCCAGGGATCGCGGGTCGGCCCCGGATTTCAATCCTAGCTCCTGGGCGTCTAGGCCAAATTTCACGAAGCTGCCCAGATGCCCATGAACAGCGAACCGCGGGCGCGCCGCATGGACCAAATTCGACGACGCAAGAATCGCCCTCATAGTTCCATAGTGAAGCGTCAGCGCGAAATAGTCGTCGACCTTCGCTTCACCCCGCTGAGCGACAATGTCTGACTGGATCGCGTCCGGCATCCCGAACAGCATCAGGAGCTGATCAATAAGATGAGGCCCCAGGTTTCGCAGCGTGCCTGCTCGCGACCCGGGCACTTGCCGCCAGCCTTGCGGTACCTCGGGCGCGAAGCGATCCCAATAGGCCTCGAAAAGTGCGATTTCGCCGAGTGAGCCCGATCGGCAGATCTGCATGACCGTCAGGAAATCGCCGTCCCACCTCCGATTGTGAAACGGGGTCAGGACCTTGCCTCTCCTGTCCGCGAGTTCGATCAGTCGCTCCGCTTCATCACCAGAGGTCGTGAATGGTTTGTCGACAACGACATGTTTGCCGGCACGAAGTGCGGCTTCAGCCATTTCGTAGTGCGTCGAATCGGGCGTCGCGACGACGATGAGGCCAATGGCCGGATCGGCGATTATGGAAGAACATTCAGCTGACCCGACCATCGCGACGAGCTCCAGCCCATCCGTGGCGCGAATCAGGGGCGCATGAAACGTAGCTCCCGCGAGGCCCCTGCCGAGTACGCCAACGCGGATCATCAAATCACCAGGGAAGAGTTTTCGCGAACGGTCACAAGACGGGCTTTGCTATGGGCGAAAATCAGGCCGCTGGGCGGTCACATAGGTTTTCCAGGCCTCGCGCGTCGTGAAGTCGCCGGCGCGGTCCCATGCAGCGCCGCTGTAATAGACGAAGGGCTTTCCTGGAGTCGCGCGAACGAGAATCAGATAGTTGTCCGCGTCTTCGGCGAATCCGGCGAAGGTGGCGGGATCGACAATTATGGCGCCGGCCATCCGTCCCTTGTCCCCATCGGCGGGACCCCACCAGCTGATCCGCGCTCCCGCTTCATCCTTGAGTACCTCCCCCAGTTGCCGGGTAGCCATGGGGCGCTTCGAAATGCCGATGCCGACGATCAATTCGGAGCTGCTGCTCGACGCGATCGTCGAGGTGAGGCGCGTGAAATTGGTTCCGGCCGGCAAGGTGAAGCGGCGCGTTTCACGTACCGTGCGCAACACATCGACGGGCCAGGGATCATAATCGACCGTGAAGTCCGCGATCTCCGGACCCGCGCTCAGGATGCGCGGGCGAACGTAGTTGCGCGAGACCCATAGCTTGTTGTCGTGCCAGATGCCCAGGCCCCCAATGCCACGCCCGGTACCTACCTGATAAAAATCGAGACCTTCGCCATAGTCGGTGTGCTGATCACCCATTCGAAGCTGCCGGTCCATGTAGGGCCACCGCACGCGCTTGCCCCACGCATCGATCCCTGAAGACGAAGGTGGCTCCGCGGCTTCGAGCGCCCGGCCGTAGATTCGGTAGGCGATGCGGTCGTTTTCCCAAAGCAGGTCGTCGAAGCGATAATCGGCGAGAACGACGGCCGCCCTGGCGCGTTTCTCCTGCGGCGTAGCAGGCCGCAGCATTTTGCTTTCTTGGGCCAGCACGGGCTTGGCGCAAAGCATGCCAACAATGGCCACGGCGGCCACGACCGTTGGGACAAGGACGCCTTTGGTGAGACGGCTCGGCATATTATCAACATCCTCCCTTCTTCATCGCATTTGCCCCGACGGTGATACGAAGAGGAAGCTAATCGCTGGACGAGCCGGCCGCCGACGGGAATCTCCGGGTCACCCCTTCTAACCGAGGATAGCGCTCCCATTGCTCTGGGTCCGGTCCGACACGCGGATCGCGGGTACGGCGGAGGCTCTCCATCAGCTTGCGGTCAAGCTCGTCGGCAACAAGAGCGTATCTGGGACTGTCGACGACGTTGACCTGCTCGTTCGGGTCGCTGCGCAGGTCGTATAGCTCGCGCGGCGGCCGCTTCGACACCGCAAGATCGAAAAAGCGCCGAATCGCACGCTCGTTCCTGCGGGTGAACAATTCCCTCTGAATGCGTGAGCGATCGATGTCGAAATAAGCCATGTCGGCAGGCCCCGGCGAGCCATCCTTCTCGAGCGATCGCGGGTCCCCTGCCGGCCACCGGTCGGGGCGAAAATTGCGAATGTAAAGGAAGTCACGTGTGCGGATCGAGCGCGCCGGATAGCCGAGATTGTTCCACCGCGCGTAGGAGTGACGCTCGCGGCCGGCGAGTACGAAGTCATGCAGGCTGTGTCCTGCCGCTTCCTGTCGCCCAAGCAGCGGAAGAAGATTAGCGCCTACCATCTGATATGGCGGAGTTACGCCAGCCGCCGCATAGATCGTCGGCGCCAGGTCGGTCAGGCTGACGAGCTGGTCAAGTCTGATGCCGCGCGCAGTTCGGCCTGCCCAGGCAATAGCGAGCGGTACCCTAAGGCCCGCATCGTAAAGATTTGCCTTGGCGCGCGGAAACGGCATTCCGTTGTCGGACGTGACGATGATGAGGGTGTTGTCGAGCTCGCCCCGTCGTTCGAGTTCGGCAAGTATCAATCCCAGGTGCCGGTCGAACCATTCGATCTCGAACGCATAGTCGGCGAGGTCAGCATTGGCCGTTGGGCTATCCGGGAGGAAAGGTGGTACAATCGTTCGGCCTGCCCGCCATCCGTTCGCGTGCCCTGACCCGGCGCCAAAGGGCAGATGCGGCTCGAGCGCGCCGTACCAGAAGAAAAACGGTTCATCGCTTTTCCGCGCATCGAGAAACGCGCTGAAATTGGCGGCGTAATCGATAGGAGAAATCCCGGTGGTGGGCGGCGAAAGCCGAACGCTGTCGTAGACCGGCCCCGCGGGATTGAACTTCCGCTCTTCCTGCCATCGTCCGGGGCCCCAGCCCTTCCCCGTATAACCGACATGGTATCCAGCTTCGGCCAGCCTTTCGGGAATTGTCCTGAAGGCCGACGGGAAACTGCTCGCATGCGTGCCGGCCGCGCCCGTCATCCAGCTGTGCAAGCCCGTCAGCAAGGCCGCGCGGCTCGGGCTGCATCCCGGCGAGGACGCGAAAGCATGCGTGAATATCGCGCCTCGCGCTGCCACGCTGTCGAACGCGGGGGTGCGGACGAACGGGCTGCCGTAGGCCGACGCATACGGATAGGACTGGTCGTCCGAAATCGCGATCAGGACATTGGGCCGCTTCAAGGGATCGGCCGCCGCATCCGGCCCGATGACCGTCAGCAACAGGCCAAAGGCGGCAATTAATAGGCGTTTAAGGTCCAAGCCGTTCCCCGTTCGCTACGCGCCCCAACGCTAGACGCAGCTAAATTGGTCAGATAGCTTTGGTCAATACTTCGTTCTGAAGGTCGGGTGGTGGTGGATCCTGAATGTGGCGACGTCGGTGGCGGAATGGGTTTCGCCGGGCTTGCCCTTGCTTCGTCAGTTCTTGCCGGCTTGGCCGTCATTACCGCCGGCTGCAGCAAGCCGGCGGAACAGGCCGCCGCCGTCTCGCCCCATTGCCTGAAAAGCCCCATCGGGCGGCGGATCGATATTCCGGCGGGCTTGGCGCGATTGGGCGCGGGCGCGATCTATCCCGAAGAGACCCCTGAAAAGACGGTCGAGATTCGCGCCTTTTCCATCGACGCGACCGAGGTCACGAACGGGCAATTCCGGGCGTTCGTCGAAGCAACGGGCTATCGCACCCGCGCCGAGCGTGGACTCTCCGAAAAGGAATTTGCGGACCTGCCGGAGGAGCTGCGCGTGCCCGGCTCCTCCGTCTTCGTGCCGCCGAAAGGCGGCCAGCCGGCCGGCACCAGCGAGTGGTGGAAGTTCGTGCCAGGCGCCGATTGGCGCCATCCGCAAGGCCCCGATAGCGATATCGAGGGCAGGGACGATTACCCTGTCCTCCACGTCGCCTGGGAGGATGCAGCGGCCTATGCGAAATGGGCCGGAAGGCGCCTGCCGACCGAGGACGAATGGGAATATGCGGCCCGCGGCGGGCTCGACCGCGCGACCTACGAATGGGGGAGCGAAGCCCCGGACTCCGGGCCACGCGCGAATAGCTGGCAAGGCGTTTTTCCCTTTGTAGATGAAGCGACCGACGGCTTTGCGGGGCTTGCACCTGTCGCCTGCTTTCCGGCGAACGGCTACGGGCTGCACGACATGACGGGCAATGTGTGGGAATGGACCGAGTCCGCCTATGCGCCGAGGCGCGACACCGCACCTCCCGGCGAAAGTCCGCCCAAGCCCGCCTCCTCGAACATTGTCGTGAAGGTAGCGAAGGGCGGCTCGTATTTGTGCGCCGAGAATTATTGCGCGCGCTACCGGCCGGCGGCTCGCCACCCGCAGGACACCGTACTTGGCACATCTCACATGGGCTTTCGGACCGTCGGCCCTCCGTCGAATCGGCGGGAGCGACCAATCGGTAAAACCGGTTAAGCCAATTGACGTCAATTGGAATTTGACTCGGCCGGAGTCTGTTGCATCCGTCATCGGAGTGAAATAAAGAGGTTAGGCAGATCTCTAACGATTGGTCTTACCAACGCGAGAGCTGGAGGGGAGAAAATGATGGCTGCTCGATTTGGACCGCTGTTGCGGTCGGTGTCTGCGTGTTCGCTGTTCGCCTTTGCGGCGGGCGCAGCGGGAGCTCAGGAAACAATCCAGCCGCCGCCGCCAAATGTGCCGCCGCGGCAAGTCCCCCCGCCACCCGTTCCGCAGAGCGACCCGCAAGACGCTCAGCCTGCTGATAATCAGACCATTGTCGTGACGGGGCGGCGCAGCTCCATCGAAGCCGCCGCGCAGCTCGAGCGCGATTCGAACGTCCTGAAGAGCGTGGTCACCGCCGATGATATCGGTCAATTCGGCGATCCGACGGTGGCGGAATCGCTGCAGCGCATTTCCGGTGTTTCGATCAATCGTGAGAATGGCCAAGGTGAGCAGGTCTCGATCCGCGGCCTTCCATCCGAATTTGCGACGGTCACCATCGACGGCGCGCGCCTCGGCACGACCGACCCCGGCATCAGCTCCTCGAAGCTCGATTTCTTCTCTGCCGACAACCTCTCCGAAATCGAGGTGACGAAGGCGCTGACTCCGGAGCAGGATGCCGATGCCATAGCCGGCTCCGTCAACCTTAAGACCAATTCCGCATTCCGCCGGGGACGGGACAGTTACGGCGGCCGCCTTGAAGTTGGGCACAACGAGAGGCGCGGCAGCTGGAATCCGAAGGTGAGCGGCGACTTCACAAAGATCGTCGATGTCGCGAACGGCAACCGCCTCGGCTTTGCCGGAAGCGTCACCTGGTCCCGCCAAAAGCTTTTCAACGACGATGCGCGCGTCGACGACGGCCTGGAATTCGTGGTCAACAGGGGCAGGGTCGGCGCTCCGTCGTACCGAGTTCGTGACGACTGCTCCGGTGCGGATGTAATCGAATGTTTCCTGCGGCCGCTGCAGTTCGACTTTCGCGGCGAGTTCCGCGAGATCGATCGGCTCTCGCTCAACGGAACGGTCGAGGCCGAGCTCGGCAATACCTTGCTCGAGTTTCGAGGGACGTACGCGAAGGTCGACACAAGCCGGTATACCGATCGCCAGACCTTCTACATGGAGCGCTCCGACACGTCGGAAATTATCACCATGGGTCCCGATTTCGGCGAACTGGTCGACGCTCGGACGGAGCGCCGCCTGCTGCCGTCCGACATCAAGAATGATGTCTATACGCTAGGGGCCGACGGCACCACGAACGCCGGCGACTGGAGGCTTACTTACGGCGGCTATTACGCGAACAACAAGGAAGCCTCGCGAGCCCTCGAGGGCCGCTTTCGCGCCGACGACGTGCGTCTCATTTATGAAAACTTGGATGCCTACGGAATCGACGTCGAATTGGCCACTTGGAGAGCCGGTAGGCCGAACCCCCACAATCCCGCGGACTACACTCTGACCTCCAACCAAATTAACGAGCGGATCGGAGCGTCCAAGGATTCAAACTGGTCGCTCTATTCGAATGTCGAGCGCTCGCTCTTGCTGTTCGGCAACGAGGCTGCCTTCAAGGTGGGCGCCAAGTACCGCCAGCGCCAGCGCGACTATGATTTCGACCGCAACGAAGTGAGCGTGAGCCCTCTGAGCCTTGCTGCGTTCACGCTCGATGATCAGCTTTCACTGAGCAGGTTGCCGATCCTTTTCGATCCGGACAGGGCGGAGATGGAGGCGCGCCTGGAGGAGTTGCGCAGGGGCGGGACGATACTCGGCGACGCACAGCTCGATTTCGCCGGACTGGCATCGGTACGAGAGGACTATACCGCCAAAGAAGACGTCGCTGCGGCTTATGCCCAATTGGTCGTCCATCCGACCTCGACGCTGCAGGTCATAGGCGGCGCTCGGCTCGAGGCGACGGATTACAGAAGCAAGGGCTCGCGCATTCGCCAGCTCCAGTTCAACGAAACGGCAACCGACCTGGTAACGGCGGCGCTGAGGGCCGGCGGCGCCTCGACCGCCACGATCGATTCCTTCGTTACGTCGCGTCTGCCGTTCTTGCCGGTCGAGCCGTTCGAAGGGGGGAACAAATACACGAACATCCTGCCGAGCCTGAACCTCAAATGGCAGCCGACCCGGGACTGGGTTCTGCGTGCCTCCTACGCCAAGGGTCTGAAGCGTCCCGAGTACCGGGAAGCGGCGGCCGTGCAGGAATTCGTGACCACCGAAGACGGCTTGGATGAAGATATCCTGGCGAACATCATCACGCGTAATTTCGGTGGGCGGTTGAGGAGCATAGCCGAAGCCAATGCGGCAATCGCCGCGGCCGTAGCGGCTGGCGGAGATCCGCAATTCGAAACGGAGGGTTTGCTGCTCCGCGACCCGACGCTGGAGGCGCTGACGTCCGACAATTTCGATGTTTCGGCGGCTTGGTATCCGTCGCGGAACACGACGTTTTCGATCGCCGGTTTCTACAAGCGAATCAAGAATTTCATCGTTCCGATCGGCCTTGGCGGCGCCGACGTGCAGGAATTCGGTTTCCCACCGGACGAAGGTACGGCCGACAGCCTGGGCGTCAGCCAGATCAACACGTTCATCAACGGCGACGATGCGAAGATTTACGGTCTTGAGATCGGCTTCTACCAAGCCTTTCGGTTTCTCCCGTCTCCGCTCGATGGCTTCTATGTCGACGGCAACGTCACCTTTGCGCACAGCAAGGCGACGGCCCCGATCGTCGACCGAAGCTTCAAGTTCCCCGATCAGTCGGGAACCATCGGCAACTTGTCGGTCGGCTGGGAGAACAGGTTCTTCTCGATCCGCGTCGCCGGCGTCTACCAGGGCCCGCGTCTCAGGGAGCTGAACAAGGGTCAGCTCCATGACTCCAACGATCCCGCGGGCGACTTTTACGAGGCCAAGCGGACGCAGCTGGACGTGAGCGCCCGCTATAACTTCACGAAGGATATCCAGCTCTACTTCGACGCCATCAACATCACCAATGCTGGAGACCGTCGCTTCTATCTCGGCGGCAACAACGCATTGACCGGTCCGATATTCGGCCGGAACGAGCAATATGGCGCCACGTATCAGGGCGGCATTCGCGTTCGTTTCTAAGCTGGCGAGATCATCCAGCCTGCGGGAAATTCGCCCCGCGGGCTGGGTGCTCCAGTTCCAGGGACGGCAATTGGCTGACGCTCGAGCCACTGCGGGTTGGGTCGAGTGCCGCGGCAATATCCGGGTTTGCTGTTTGGCTCGGCGTCCTCCTCAGCTCGCGGTTCACATGGAGGACGATCAATATGCCGACGCGGACCTCAAGGTGCGCGTGGATGGTCGGCGGCTTATAAAAAGTCGCCCGAACCAAGCCCGATCAGGACAGCTCAAAAACTTTTGGGCCGACGCTTAGGGAGTAGGTTCCAGTGATCCAACACGCCGCCCGGAAGCACTTTCTGATGTCGTTCGTGGCCATCGCGGCGGCCATGCATCCCAGCGCGCTGTCGTCCGCGGCACCGGAGCAAAAGTTGTTCATAAGATCCCAGGCCTCTCCGGCCATCTACCACGAAGGTTGGATCGACCTGAACAAGGACGGGACAAAGAATCCTTACGAAGATCCGGCCCTGCCAGCCGAATCGCGGATCGACGATCTCCTCGCGCGAATGACGCTCGATGAAAAAACCGCGCAGATGGTGACGCTGTACGGTTTCGCCCGCGTGCTGAAAGACCAGCTGCCCACTGACGCATGGGCGTCTTCCTTCTGGAAGGACGGCATCGGCAACATCGACGAGCACATGAACGGCAACCGGGGAGCCAAGGGCGACCTGCCCGAGCCGGATTACGTGCTGCCTTATTCGCGGCATGCCCGCGCCTTGAACGAGGTACAGCGCTTCTTCGTCGAAAAGACGCGGCTCGGCATTCCAGTCGATTTCACCAACGAGGGCATCCGCGGCCTGGTGCATCCGAATGCGACGAGCTTTCCGGCGCAGCTCGGGGTCGCGGCAACGTTCAACCGTGACCTGGTGCGTGAGATTGGCAAGGTTACCGGCGCCGAAGCGCGGGCGCTCGGCTATACCAACGTCTACTCGCCGATCCTCGACCTTGCGCGCGATCCCCGATGGGGACGCACGACCGAAACCTACGGCGAAGACCCCTTCCTCGTGAGTGAACTCGGGGTCGAGCAGGTTCGCGGCATTCAGGAACAGCGGGTCGTCTCAACGCTCAAGCATTTCGCGGTCTACAGCGTCCCGAAGGGCGGGCGTGACGGAAATGCGCGGACCGATCCGCAAGTGACCTGGCGCGAAGTCCAGATGGTCTTTCTCGAACCGTTCCGGCGCGCGGTTCGGGACGCCGGCGCCCTCGGTATCATGTCTTCCTATAACGACTATAACGGCGTTCCCATCCAGGCCAATTCGCTGTTCCTGACCGATATCCTGCGCAAGGAATTCGGGTTCAAAGGTTATGTCGTTTCCGACAGCGCAGCGGTGGAAGACATTCACCAGAAGCACCGCACTGCGGCGACCCCCGGCGACGCGGTCAGGCAAGCCGTAGAAGCCGGCCTCAACATCCGCACAAACTTCACGCCGCCCGAAGATTACGGGCGCCTGCTCCGCGAAGAGGTGAGATCCGGTCGGCTCTCGACCGAGACCATCGACGCGCGCGTTCGCGACATATTGCGGGTGAAGTTCTGGCTTGGCCTGTTCGATCAGCCATATGTCACTGATCCCTCACGCGCCGATCGGGTGGTTCGTGCTCCTGAGCATATGGCCGCGGCCGAACGCGCCGCGCACCAATCGATCGTCCTTCTTCGAAATGAGGGGGGAGCGCTGCCGCTGACGAAGCATCTCAGGCGCGTGCTCGTCACGGGACCGCTGGCCGACAACCCGGCCGGGTGGCGGTCGCGTTACGGCCCACAGCATCTCGATTTCGTGACGCCGCTGGCGGCAATCCGCCAAAAGCTCGGAACCGGCGCCGAGGTCGTGTATCGGCAAGGGGTTCCTGTCACCGATGAGCGGTTTCCCGAAAGCGATGTCTACCGTGAACCGCCCTCGAAAGCAGCGCGCAAAGGCATTGAAGCGGCAGTAGGCGCAGCCCGTGACGTGGACGTCATCGTGGCGGTGCTCGGCGAGGTCGAGGAGATATCGAAGGAATCGGCGAGCCGCGTAAGCCTGAACCTGCCAGGCAATCAGCAGGATCTTCTCGAAGCCTTGCAGGCCACGGGGAAGCCGGTCGTGCTTGTGCTTTCGAACGGACGCCCGCTGACCGTCAATTGGGCGGAAAAACATGTGAGCGCGATCGTCGAGATGTGGTTTCCCGGCGAGCTCGGCGGCACAGCGTTAGCCGACGTTCTGTTCGGCGATTACAATCCAAGCGGCCGGTTGCCGATCACCTTTCCCAAATCCGTCGGGCAGGTCCCGTTCAATTTTCCCGCCCACCCGGCTTCGCAGGAACGCGATGGAGGGCAGGTTTCCGGAGCGCTGTACCCATTCGGTCATGGCCTCAGCTACACCACGTTCACTTACAGCAACCTTCGCGTGTCGCCGGTGCGAGGCGCAGCGGGATCCACGTTCACCGTTAGCTGCGATGTGACAAACAGCGGGCCGCGCGCGGGCGAAGACGTCGTACAACTTTATCTTCGGGACGACTTCACAAGCGTCATAACCTTCGACCAGCAGTTGCGCGGGTTCAAGCGCGTCAAACTGGCTCCTGGCGAAACGAAGCGGGTTGAATTCGAGCTCAGGCCCGAGCACCTCATGCTCTACAGCCGCGACGGCCAGTGGGCGATCGAGCCGGGGCGGTTCACGGTGAGCGTAGGCGCGTCTTCCACGGACCTGCGGCAACAGGCGACGTTCGTAGTCGTCGGCCCGGACGGAACCGCGCCGGTCGAGCCCTCCATCCCCCGACCGCGGAGCCACCTGCGGTGATCCTCTCTGCGTAACATCCGGCGAGGCACGGGCCTGTGAAAGACCTTCACACCCATTTGTTCAACGTGATGCTGGACGCCTGGGGCTGGAAGCCGGATCCAAGATAACCGACTGACCGGAGTGCTCTTCCATCAAAGGCTAGAGCGCAGCGGATCTCCCGAACCGTTCGCGGGTCGACGCGACGGATTGCCGGGCCTTGGCGATCGCCTGCTCCTCGGTCGCGAGCAGCAGATAATCGATCACATGGTTGAGATGCACGCGCATCGCCCCACGCGCTTCGGCGGCATCGCGGCGCTTCAATGCGTCGACGATGGCCTTGTGCTCCTCGACCACCGGACGGCTGCCGGCGCGGCGGGCCTTCTCATGGAGCAACGCGCATTCTGGCGACGATGACCGGATCTGCCACAACTGCTCGATCACCTTCGTGATAACGACGTTCCTGCTCGCCCGGGCGATCAAGGTGTGGAAAGCGTAATCGGCGGCTTCGGCGGCATCGACCGATGCGCTCTTGTCGCCGATTGCAGCGACCAGCTTGTCAAGCTGGCTCAGTTCGTCATCATTGATGGTCGTGGCGGCCAGCGCGGCGGCTTCGCCTTCGAACAGCAATCGCGCCTCCGTCAATTCGAAGGCCGTAGCGTGGAAGTCCGGCTGGTCCTCCGATCCCGGCAAACGGCGAACATAGGCGCCGGAACCGATCCTGACCTCGATCAGACCCTGCACTTCAAGAGCGATCATTGCTTCCCGCACCGCGGGACGGCTCACGCTATATTCCGCCGCCAGTTCGCGTTCGGCCGGCAAGCGATCGCCGATCTTATATTTCCCGGCGGCGAGATCGTGGAACAGCGCGCTTGCGAGCTTCTGATACAGCCGGCCGGCGCCCTCTGCCGGAACCCTGATCGACAGGTCGCCGGAAGAAGAGTCTGGCGGCCGATGCTTGTTCGACATGCTCACCTCTGAATCGGACTTACCAATTTTGTTGAAATTGGCAAGGCGCCTGATAGGATCGCTGAGAACCGGGGAAATCTTGAAGCTCATGAAAATCACTGCGGCCAAAGTCATCGTCTGCTGCCCAGGACGCAACTTCGTCACGCTGAAAATCGAGACGGACCAAGGCGTGTACGGAATTGGCGACGCCACCCTGAACGGGCGTGAGCTCGCTGTCGTTTCCTATCTCGAAGACCATGTTATCCCGACCCTCATAGGGCAGGACCCGCACCGAATCGAGGATATCTGGCAGTATCTCTATCGCGGCGCCTACTGGCGGCGCGGACCGGTGACGATGCGCGCGATCGCCGCGGTCGACGTGGCGCTGTGGGATATCAAGGCGAAAATGGCCGGGATGCCGCTCTACCAACTGCTCGGTGGGCGCAGCCGCGACGGAGTCCTGGTTTATGGTCATGCGAATGGCGAGGATCTCGAGGCAACGATCGACGCGGTTAGCCGATATGTCGATCTCGGCTACAAGGCGATTCGCGCTCAACCGGGGATTCCGGGCGTGTCCAACGCTTACGGCGTCGGTCGCGGCGACCTGCATTACGAGCCGGCGGATGCCGCCATTCCGACAGTGTCGGTCTGGGATACAGCGAAATATCTGCAGTATATCCCGAAGCTGTTCGACAAGTTACGCAGCAAATTCGGCTTCGAACATCATTTCCTGCACGATGCGCATCATCGGCTCACGCCTCTGGAAGGCGCCCAGGTGGGCAAGGCCCTAGAGCCCTACGCCTTATTCTGGCTGGAGGATCCAACCCCGGCGGAGAACCAGGAGAGCTTCCGCCTCATCCGTCAGCACACGACGACTCCGCTCGCGGTTGGCGAAATCTTCAACACGATCTGGGATGCGAAGGATCTCATCCAGAATCAGCTGATCGACTACCTTCGAATGACCGTGGTCGGCTCCGGAGGAATTACGCACCTTCGCCGGGTGGCGGATTTCGCGTCGCTCTATCAGGTCCGGACCGGAAGCCATGGCGCCACGGATTTGTCGCCCGTGACGATGGGTGCCGCGCTCCATTTCGACACTTGGGTCCCGAACTTCGGAATCCAGGAATATATGCGTCACACGGAAGAGACGGATGCCGTCTTCCCGCACGGTTATCGATTCGAAAACGGCTTTCTTTATGTCGACGATAGTCCCGGCCACGGTGTGGACATCGATGAAGCGCTCGCGGCAAAATATCCGTACAAAGCAGCTTCGCTCCCTGTCGCGCGGCTGGTGGACGGGACGATGTGGAACTGGTGAAGCCAGGCACGAAAATTGTCGTGATTGGCGAAGCAATGCTGGAGCTATCGCGATCGGGTGAGTTCTGGCAGCTGGGCTATGGCGGAGACACGCTGAACACGGCCGTCCACCTTGCCCGGATGCAATGCAGAACAGCCTACTTCACTGCTCTCGGGACAGACGCTTTCAGCAAGGATCTGCAACGCGCTTGGTCGGCTGAAGACCTGGACGTAAGCCTGGTTCTCACCAGCCATGATCACGGGCCTGGTCTCTACGCGATCCGGACCGACGATGTGGGGGAACGCAGCTTCCACTATTGGCGCGAATCTTCGGCGGCGCGACAAATGTTTGACCTTCCGGGCAGCGAAGCCGCGATTGCCTCAGCCGCGGAGGCTGACCTCCTCTTGTTTTCGCTCATCAGCCTGGCGATCCTCACGCCTGCGGCGCGCGAGCGCTTGCTCTTGCTCGCTCGCGACGTTCGTTTGTCTGGCGGATTAGTGGCGTTTGACGGAAATTACCGGCCGGCCTTGTGGAGAAGCGCCGCGGAAGCCCGACAAATTCGAGACCAGGCCATCGCCTGCTGCGACATAGGTCTGCCGACGCTCGCCGACGAACAGGCGTTGTCGGACGGTGCCGACGCGAATTCGGTAGCGGCATATTGGCGCGCGTTCGGTGCCGGGGAAGTGGTGGTGAAACTTGGTGCAGACGGGTGCTTGATCGAGGGCGAGATTGTGCCGGTTCCAACCGCGGTTGAGGCGGTGGACACGAGCGGCGCCGGCGATGCCTTCAATGCGGGATATCTCGCGGCCCGACTTTCGGGCATTGATTGCCGAGAAGCGGCGCTCGCGGGACATCGGCTTGCCGGGTGGGTCATTGGCCGGCACGGCGCAATCCCGCCGCGCGACGCGCAAGCGCCATATTCGGAGGCTGCGGCAGCGCGTGGTTGACATCGAGGCGATCATGCGGACTTCGCCGGTAATCCCCGTGCTGGTTATAGACGATGCTGCGCATGCGGCTCCAATCGCGGAGGCGCTCGTCAGCGGAGGCCTGCGTGTGCTCGAAGTGACTTGCCGGACACCGGCGGCCCGCGACGCAATCCGCGAAATGAAACAGGTGCCGGGCGCAATTGTCGGCGCCGGGACGGTCCTGAATCCGGTGCAGCTCGAAGCCTCGTTGGAAGCGGGCGCCGAATTCATAGTGTCGCCCGGACTAACGCACGCGCTCGCCCGGGCGGCGAACGCAAGCGCGATTCCGTTCCTACCAGGCGTCGCGACACCATCGGACATCATGCGCGGCCTCGATCTGGGCCTTACACATTTCAAATTCTTTCCCGCGGAAGCAGCGGGCGGAATTTCGGCCCTCAAGGCCATTACCGGGCCGTTCGCGCAAGTCCGCTTCTGTCCGACTGGCGGCGTGAACCTGTCCAATGCGGCCGACTGGCTGGCGATCGAGCAAGTGCTGTGCGTCGGTGGCAGTTGGATCGTCCCGAAAGGCGACCCGGACCTGGCGCGGATTAGCGCCGCAGCCGTCGAGGCCGCGGCGCTTGTTACATAATGGTCTGGGCCGGGTGCCAGCGCGCCAATGCCAGATGACTTGAGTGATTTCAGTGTCGCTTTCATGCGGCTGGGCATTTTGACAAAGTGGCCAGACCAGATATGAATTAGTGGTAAGGACACAAGGCCAGCGGATAAGGGGTAAGCATGGCAGATTCACCAGCCGGCGTATCGGACGTGGTGACGCGAACCGGCTGGCGCCGATGGACAGTCTGCGCGCTCCTCTTCTTCGCAACGACGGTAAATTACATCGATCGGCAAGTCATCGGCATCTTAAAGCCGGTTTTGGAAACCGAGTTCGGCTGGAGCGAGATCGACTATGCCAACATCGTCTTCTGGTTCCAGGTGGCCTACGCGATCGGGCTGCTCGGCGTCGGTCGGCTGATTGACCGGATCGGCGTCCGTTGGGGCTATGCAGTCGCGGTAGCGGTATGGAGCGTCGCGGCGATGGCGCACGCGGGCGCGCGAAGCGTTGCAGGCTTTGCGGTGGCACGCTTCGCGCTCGGCATCGGCGAAGCGGGGAATTTTCCCGCCGCGATCAAGGCAACGGCCGAATGGTTCCCGAAGAAGGAGCGCGCGCTCGCCACCGGTATCTTCAACGCCGGCTCAAACATCGGCGCTGTGGTCACTCCGCTCATCATCCCGCCGATCGTCCTGCTGTGGGGCTGGCAGGTCGCATTCATCCTGACCGGCGCTTTGGGATTCATCTGGCTTGCGGTTTGGCTGGCCTTCTATTGCAAGCCGGAGAAGAGCAGGCGCCTCTCGCCCGGCGAGCTTTCGCACATTCGCTCCGATCCGCCCGAGCCGGAAATGCGGACACCACTGCGGCAAATCCTGAAGTACCGGCAGACCTGGGCATTCGCCGTCGGCAAGTTCATGACGGACCCGATCTGGTGGTTCTTCCTGTTCTGGCTGCCCGACTTCTTCGGGAAGAATTACGGTCTCGACCTCAAGACCTTTGGTCCGCCGCTGGTTGCCGTCTACCTTATCGCTGATGTCGGCAGCGTCGCCGGCGGCTGGCTTTCGTCGCATCTCATCAAACGCGGATGGTCGGTGAATGCCGGCCGCAAGACAGCCATGCTGGCCTGCGCGCTTTGCGTCACTCCTGTCAGCCTCGCGATCTTCGCGGACAGTCTGTTTATCGCTGTCGCAATCATTGGCCTTGCGGCCGGAGCCCATCAGGGCTGGTCGGCGAACTTGTTCACCCTTGCCTCGGACGTGATGCCGCGTCAGGCGGTCGCTTCTCTGGTAGGCTTCGGGGGAATGGCGGGAGCGATCGGCGGCATGCTGATGGCCAAATTCGTCGGCGGTGTGCTTGAGAATGTCGGGAGCTATACTCCGATCTTCGTGATCATCGGCTCCGTCTATCTGGTGACCCTACTTATCGTTCATCTGTTGACGCCCAAATTAGAGCCGGCCCGCTTCCCCTCTTGAGCATCGATTCTCATGCGCGCCTGCTGAAGGCGGCGTTCGGTCATGCGCTCGCTGCAGTTTCGCCCGAAAATTGCCTGCCGGATTCTTTGCCGGGGCCAACCGACGGCCGGACCTGTCTACTGGCGGTGGGTAAGGCCGCGGCAGCGATGGCGGAGGTCGCTGCCAATCAACTCGATATCGCCAACGCATTGGTAGTCTTTCCGGACGGCCATGGCCCGGCTGGGGCCTTGCCGTTGTCGTTCGAGCTTATCGAAGCGAGTCATCCGGTCCCGGACGCGCGTGGAATTCGCGCGGCTGAGCGCGCGCTCGAGCTGGCTGGCGAACTCGGCGCCGGCGACCGCTTGATCGCCCTGGTCTCCGGTGGCGGATCGGCGCTGCTTCCGGCGCCCGTCGCCGGGGTGTCGCTGGAGGACAAGCAGGCGCTCACTCGGGCGCTGCTGACGAGTGGCGCATCGATAGCGGAAATCAATTGTGTCCGGCAGTGTCTTTCCCGGATCAAGGGCGGCCGGCTGGCAAAAGCGGCGCGTGGGGCAGACGTGCTTACTTTCGTCATTTCGGATGTGCCGGGCAACGATCTCAGCCTCGTCGCTTCGGGTCCGACGCTTCCTGCCGCGGCTACGCTCGCCGACGCGCGCGCGATCCTCGCTCGCTATCGTATTAATCTACCACTTTCGATTCACCAGGCGCTGGAAGATCCCTCCAATGCGCCGGTCAGCGATTTGCCCAATGCGGCGGCGCAGCTGATCGCCGGACCGGCGGCAGCGCTCGACGCCGCGGCGGCATTTCTAAAAGGCCGAGGCTTCAAGCCGGTGCTGCTTGGCGACGCGATCGAGGGCGAATCGCGCGATCTAGCGCAGCGAGATGCCAGGCACGCTCTGGACTACTCGCGCCAGGGCCAGCGAATCGCCTTGATTGCCGGAGGCGAGGCAATCGTCCGCTTGCCACGGGATCCACCGCCCGGTGGCCGCAACCTTGAATATGCGTTGGCTCTAGCGCTTGCGCTGGACGCGCATCCCGGGATTTCCGCGCTCGCGTGCGACACCGACGGAATCGACGGGACGACGCGGGCAGCGGGGGCAATTATCGGGCCCAACACCCTGGGCGACTTCAAGTTGACTGGCGTCGAGCCGGTAGCAAGCCTTGACAATCACCAGTCCTATGAGGCCCTGGACCGCATTGGCGCTCTTATTGTCACCGGGCCGACCCGAACCAACGTCAACGACATCCGCATTCTGTTGATCGAGCCGAGAACTTAGGCCGCGGCCGCCTCGTCCACGCGCACCCCGTTCACCGTCACTCCGTCGAGCTTGAGATCGCGAACATGTGCGATCGCATTGGGCCTGTCGGCCTTCGCAACCTGGATGTTTGATAGACGCACGTCCTCAACGGGCGCATCCGGAACGCCGACTATGTGCAGCGCCTCCTTCGCGTGGGCGCAGGTCACGTTCGCCACGTCAAAGTGGCGATAGGTCGGTGGAAAATGCCCGCCGCGATAACTGTGATAATCGGTCGTGAAGTGAATCAGCGCATCGGTTTCCTGGACTGCGACATCGCGGATCCGAACACGCTCGATAATGCCGCCCCGGTCGAGATTCGCCTTGAAGTAGAGAGCATTGGTCGCGAGTGGAATCGTCAGCCGTTCGGCTCGGACGTCGGTCACTCCGCCCGACATTTCGCTGCCGATGGCCAGGGCGCCGCCGCGGGAGCTACGCATCTCGCAATCGCGGACGACAATCCGCGCCGACGCGCGGCCCACTCGCCAGCCGTCCTGGTCGCGACCGGATTTGATCGCAATGCAGTCGTCGCCGACCTCGAACCGGCAGCGTTCGATCAGCACGTCGGTGCTGCTGTCGGGATCGCAACCGTCACTGTTGACGTGATCGCTGATGACGGTGGCGTTGCGGACGGTCACCCGACGGCAATAGACCGGATGGATCACCCAGAAGGGTGAATCGCGGAATGTCGGTCCATCGACCAGCACATCCTCGCATTCGACGAACTGGCAGAAGTGCGGTCGTAGCCAATGGCCTTCGCCGAACACACGGTCGCGGAGCGGGACGCCGTCGATACCCATCTGGCGCAGCCGGTTTTGGTCCGGAGCCTGGTTATCGCGCCAGGGAAGGAAATGTTCGCGACCCTGGCCTTCGAATGCGCCAGAGCCGGTGATGGCGACATTGCGCTGTCCGTAGGTGTAGATGAAGGGCGAATAGTTCCAGACCTCCGTGCCCTCCCAGCGGGTGAAAACGGGAGGCAAATAGAACCGGGCATCGGTGCCGAAGCGGACAACCGCACCCTCTGCAACATGAAGCTCGACGTTGCTCTTGAGACTGATTGGTCCGTCGCATCGCCAGAGCCCGGCCGGCACCTCCACTCGGCCCCCGCCGGCGTCATGCGCGGCGCCGATCGCGGCGAGGATGGCGGGGCGAGCATCGTGCGACAGGCCTTCGCGCGCTCCGAAGCCGGTGATGGCGAAGCTCCGCCGTGCAATCGGAGTGACGCAACCGGCGAGGAGCAGCGCGCCCCCGCCGGAAAGCAGCTCGCGGCGCCTGATCCCAATCATTGAAATGCTTTCAGATAGTCGGCGAAAAATCGCGCCGCGAAGCCCGTTCCGATCTCCCGCTGGAGCACGACGCCGCGCTTGTTGCGAAGCTCGATCACCAGCCCGCGAACATTGGGATCGGGATGATCTATGGCGAAGCGATTGGCGATCAGCCAGCGCGCCGCGGCATGGATCTGCGGGTCGAATTCGGTGTAGCCCAGAGCCCTGAGCTTAAGCCAGAGAATGCCCGCGAATGCACTCGCCGAGCCTGTGGGGGAAACCGAGCCGGAGCTTCCGTCGGCGTTTTGCTCGTAATCGAACGAGCCGTCCGGCCTTAGAATTTTCGCATTGGCACGCGCGTTGCGCAGCGCCGCCTCGAGGAAGGCCGGGTCCTTGCGCAGTGCATAAGCGGTAAGGAGGGCTTCGGCATTCCACGTATTGAAGCGCGCGTGGACGGAACCCGTCTCGGCATTGTTCGGCTCGAACTCCATCCAGAAGCCGTTGGCCGACTGCCTCGCGGCGGTCTTCACCGCCAGCCTCAAGTGCCGATCGCAAAGACTCTTGTCGCCGGTGTAGAGGCAGGAGTCGTAGAAAGGATAACCTTCGATGTTCGGCCGCGCGACCTTCGTTACGGGCGGATTGGTCAGGTCGGGCTCATGAGGAGTTCGATCGTTCCATACCTTCCCAGTCGCTGGATCGATGATGTTGTAGAACAGGCCGTGGTCGCCCGGAACTTCGGTGTTGGCGATCAGCCAGCGGATCGAACGTGTGGCTGAGTCCGCGTAGCGCTTGTCGCCGGTCACTCGGGTCAGGGTGAACAACCCGGCGGTTCCGTCGCCGATCGTCGTGAAGTTGATCAGCTTGCCGAGCTTTTCGCCGTGCGCGGCGTTCATCAATCCCTTCAAAGGACCGCTCTTGAATTCCTGCGCAATCCACCAGTCACCGGCTTGCCGCGCCTTGGCGAGGAGCTTGGGATCGTGGTTGATCTGGTAGGCGGCCAGCAGGCCCTCGATCGCCTGGCCGGTGTGCCAGGCAACTTCGTAGGGACCCCAGGTGCCCTCGCGCCAATTATAGTCTCCGCGCGCCTTTCCGTCCTTGTCGAGGGCGGATTGCGCAATCGCTGTGGCGGTCTCGTCGAGCGCCTTGCGGACTTCAGCTGAGGGAACCGGATCGGCAGCGACGGCGGGCAGAGGCGCAAAAAGCAGCACTGCTGCGAGAGCAAGCCGACTCACATCCATGCTCCCGGGACCCAGGGCACGAATTCGTTCTCGCCAATATCCTCTTTCTCGGACGCGGTTTGGCGCCCGCTTGCGGTTTTTAGCATTGCTTCGAAAATCTCCTCCCCAAGTGCCTCGAGCGAGGCTCCGCCGCTGAGCAAGCGGCCACAATCCACATCTACATCCTCCGGCATCCGCCGCGCGACGTCGCTGTTTGAGGCGAGCTTGAGCGTCGGCGCCGGCTTCGATCCGAATACGGATCCGCGTCCGGTGGTGAACACAATCAGGTTGGCGCCGGACGCGATCTGGCCGGTCGCCGAGCAGGGATCGTAACCCGGCGAGTCCATGAAGACGAAGCCGTGCTCACCGACCGGTTCGGCATAATCGATCACGGCTCTAAGCGGCGAGGAACCCGACTTGGCGACAGCGCCGAGGGACTTTTCCAATATGGTCGTGATTCCGCCCTCGATATTGCCCGGCGACGGATTGTTGTTGAGGTCGGCCCCGCTGGCAGCGGCATGTCGTTCCCACCAGTCGAGGCGGGTGGTCAGCGCCTCCGCCACTTCCGCTGTCGCTGCGCGCGCGAGCAGCAGGTTCTCAGCACCGAATATCTCGGGCGTCTCGGACAGAATCACGGTTCCGCCCGCCTGCACGATCTGGTCGGACGCAAGCCCGAGAGCCGGGTTTGAGGTGAGGGCCGAATAAGCGTCGGAAGCGCCGCACTGAAGCCCGACGATGAGATGCTCGGCCGAAACCCGTTCGCGTTTGGCTTCATTGGCCTTGGGCAACATTGCCTCAATGGCATCAATTCCCGCTTCAATAGCGGCGCGCGTGCCGCCTGCTTCCTGGATTCCAAGAATGCGCACCGCGGGATCGAGATCGAGATCGCCAATCTGATTCACTTCACAGCCCAGGCCTACGAGCAGCACGCCCGCGAAGTTCGGATGGCGCGCATAGCCCTCCAGTGTCCGGCGAAGGTTGTCGATCCCCCGTCCGTGATGCGCCATTCCGCAGCCCGACGAGTGACTGAAGGCAACCACTCCATCGACGTTGGGAAATTCGGCAAGCCGTTCGGCAGCGAAATGATCCGCGATCCGCCGGGCGACAGTCGCCGAACAGTTCACCGAGGTGAGGACGCCCAGGTAATTGCGGGTTGCAACCCTGCCATCGGCGCGCACGTAACCGTCGAACCACGCTTCGGTCCGCGGCTTTGGGTCGACCGCTTTGCCGATGGCCGAGCGGTCAACGCGACCGGCGAAAGAGACGTTGTGAACATGGACATGCTCGCCGGCGGCAATCGGCACGCTTGCTTCGCCGATGAATTGGCCGAATTTGACGATCGGTTGTCCGGCGCCGATGGCACTGAGTGCCACCTTGTGCCCCGCGGGGATGGTTCCTTTCGCGCATGCTCCACCAGGAAGCGGCGTACCGGTGTCGATGGGCAGGAGCGCGACGGCCACATTGTCGGCGGGCGAGATTCTGAGCAGCCGCGTGTCCATCGTTAAGCCGCCGCCTGCTGGCGGAGCAGCATGTTGATATGGTGGACCCATTCACCCGGAGCGCGGATCAGTCCGTCGACGTGCGCAGTGAGACTTTCCACCACCGACGGATTGCGGCCAAGGTCGTCGAAGATTGCCGTCACGCCGAGCATTCCCTGGACAAGCGATGTCGGGTCGCAGCCTGCCCGATCCGCCACCGTGGCAAGGCTCGACGCCATCGGATCGTCGACCTCGTGCCGTACCCCGTTCGGGCCGCGCCCCGTCGCGTGAATCATCCAGGCGGCGACGCCGAGCAGCGCTGCATCGGCCCGGTGTCCTTCGCCATGTCGGTCGCGAATGGTGCCTAGCAGTCGCTGCGGCAATTTCTGCGAACCGTCCATCGCAATCTGGATCAATCGATGCTCGAGCGCCGGATTGGCGAAGCGCTCGAGCAGCGCCTTGGCATAGCTTGCCGGATTCAGGTCGGAAACGCGAGGCAAGGTCGGCGCCGCCTCCGAGCGCATCAGATGTTCGACGACTGCGCAAATGTCCTGATCGGCGATCGCTTCGTGCACGAACTCGAAACCTCGCCTCAACCCAAGATAGGCGAGCGTGGAATGAGCGCCGTTGAGCATTCGAATCTTGGCCAGTTCGAACGGACGCACGTCCGGTACGATCTGCGCGCCGACCCGCTCGAATAGTGGCCGAGGACCGCCGAAACGGTCTTCTATCACCCATTGGCTGAACGGCTCGGTCTTGACCATCGCACGGTCTTCGAACCCCAGCAGCTGGGACAGCCCGCGGATATCGTCGTCCGTCGTCGCCGGCACGATCCTGTCCACCATCGTCGAGGGACAGGCGACGTTCTCCTCGATCCAGCCGGCAGCCGCCGGGTTCCTGAGCTTGGCAAAATCGCCAAGCACCCGCCGCAGGAGGCGACCGTTTTCCGGGAGGTTGTCGCAGCAGAGCAATGTCGGCGCGCGCGATCCCGATTCGAACCGTCGCGTCAGCCCCTCGGTCAGAATTCCGAGGGCTCCGCGCGGGCGCTCCGGGTTGGCGAGGTCGTGGACGACATCGGGATGGCGCTGGTCAAGCTCGCCTGTCGCGGGATTATGGCAATATCCCTTCTCGGTGATGGTTAGCGACACGATATGGATCGTCGGATCGGCAATGGCGCGGATCACCGCTTGCGGGTTCTCCCGCGCCGCCAGAACCTCAGCGACCGACGCAGTCAGCCGCAGCCGTTCGCCGGAGGCATCCCGCTCGACCCTGGTGAAGAGGCAGTCCTGCGGCGAAAGCTGGTTGCGCACGTTCGAGGATCGAAGCGAGACTCCCCGAATGCGCCAGTCCCCACCGTCCTTCGAAAGGACGTCATCGAGGTAAGCAGCCTGATGGGCACGATGAAACGCACCAATACCCAGATGCACAATTCCGACGCCGTGATGCTCGGGCACATAGCCGGGTCTCTCGACCTCCAGGGGCAGGAAGGGCGCCGTCGCGGCCGACAGGCGCCGCATCATAAGTTGTAAGCCCGCTTGGCGAGCCCGTAAGCGAGCTCGCTCGCCAGTTCCACGGCTTCGTCCAGTTCAAGGCGATGCTCGGCAACCAGGCGCGCAAGAAAGGCGCAATCCATGCGGCGGGCGACATCATGGCGCGCCGGGATCGACAGGAACGCGCGCGTGTCGTCGTTGAAGCCAACGGTGTTATAGAAGCCTGCGGTCTCCGTTGCCTGTTCGCGGAAACGGCGCATGCCTTCCGGGCTGTCGTGGAACCACCAGGGCGGGCCCAGCCTCAGTGCGGGATAGTGCCCCGCGAGTGGCGCAAGCTCGCGCGCATAGGCGCTCTCGTCCAGAGTGAAGAGAATGATCGTCAGTCGTGGTTCATTGCCGAAACGGTCGAGCAACGGCTTGAGCGCCCGGACATAATCCGTGCGTGTCGGAATGTCCGCGCCTTTGTCCCGGCCATAGTTTTCAAACACGCAGGGATTGTGGTTGCGAAACGCTCCGGGATGGATCTGCATGACCAGCCCGTCGTCGACGCTCATCGAAGCCATTTCGGTCAGCATCTGCGCCCGGAACTGCTCGGCATCTTCCAAGGATGGCGAGCCGCCGGTCACGCGACGAAACAATGCTTCAGCTTCGACATCGCCGAGATTCGCCGTAGCGGCGGTCGGGTGGCCATGATCGGTCGAAGTCGCGCCCATTTCGGCGAAGAAGGCGCGGCGCTTCCGGTGAGCGGCCAGATAGCCTCTCCACGTCGACGTGTCCTCGCCGGTCAGCTCGCCGAATGCGACGATATTGTCGCGAAAGCCCTCATATTCGGGGTCGACAACCGGATCGGGACGATAAGCCGTGATGACCCGGCCTCCCCAGTTGGATTCGCGGATCTTGCGATGGTGATCGAGCGGGTCGAGCGGTGACTCGGTCGTGGCGAGGACCTCGATGCCGTAGCGATCGAACAATGCGCGCGGCCTGAATGCCTCGGTTGCAAGCGCAGCCTCGATCCTGTCGTAATAATGATCGGCGGTTTCCGAGTTGAGCTTGACCTCGATCCCGAAGGCCTCGCTGAAAACCCAGTCCAACCACAGGCGCGACGGCGTCCCGCGGAATAAGTGATAATGACCGGCGAACGTGCGCCAGATCTTGCGGGGGTCGCGCTCGCCGCGCTCGCCAAGCCCGACAGCTTCAAGCGGAATGCCCTGCGAATAGAGCATTCGGAACACATAATGGTCGGGCGTAATGAGCAGCGCCGCCGGGTCCTGAAACGGCTCGTCGTCGGCGAACCATCGCGGATCCGTATGGCCGTGGGGCGAGAGGATCGGCAGGCCCGCGACCTCGCGGTAAAGCTCTCTGGCGAAGGACCTTGTGACGGAGTCCACGGGAAACAGACGGTCGGGGTGAAGGGTCAGTTGCTCGGCCAAGGTCCGTTAGCCTCACATCGAGGGGCCGGCGGTGTGCGGCTCACCGGTTGATCCTCTTCCATCGTTCCGCAAAGCCCTTGCACACATGCTCGCCTGACCTTGCAAATTGGTCAGGACAGTGCTGCATGGCTTGACAGACCAATTCTCGCCCGTCAACCCGTGCCCCAAGCTGAAGTCCTTTAAATGCCGAGGACTTCCGCGGCGGAGTCCAGCGGGTTCACGCAAGGGCGACCTGACCGCTCCGCGTTGCCGCGCGCTGGCTGGGGGGAAGACAATGATCCGGCCGCAGACGAACGCTCATCGCCAGGCCGTCGACCTTTCTGGTGTTTGGCGTATCCGCTTTGACGACGGCGGCTGGAGCGGCGGCATCGGTTCCGGCGACGAGGTATATGATATCGCTGTGCCGGGCAGCTGGAACGAGCAGCTCGCCGAAGCAGGATTCATGAACCATGTCGGTGCGGCGTGGCTTGAAACTCGCTTCCTTGTCCCCGATGGCGAGCGGCGTCTGCTTCGCTTCGGTTCGGCGGACTATTTCGCGCAAGTCTGGGTGAACGGCCGGCAGGCCGGCTCGAGCGGTGCGCCGATGCTGCCCTTCGAGCTCGACATCACCGAACTGACCACGGCGGGCGAGATGGCGACCCTCGTCGTCCGCGTGACCAACGAGCTGCCCCCCGACGGGCCCACCCAGCGCGTAACGCGGGACGATTATGCTGCCGAAGGGCGGCCGCGCGACGAATATCTGCCTGCGGTTCGCTTCGACTTCTTCCCTTATGGCGGCCTCAATCGCCCGGTCCACCTCGTGGTGACGCCGGCGGCCGTGATCACGCGCTACCGCGTCGACACGAGCATGGACGGCCTTGTCCGGGTCACGGCCGAAGCGACTGGAGGCACGACCATTCGCCTGAAGGTTGGGGAGGGCGCCGTTGAAGCGCCCCTTTCGACCGGGTCGACCGAGCTGGTGCTCCGCGTCGACGATGTCCGCCTCTGGTCCCCTGAACATCCTCATCTCTATCATCTCGCGATCGAGTTGCTGGACGGTAACCGAACGATCGACCTTGTCGAACAGCAGATTGGCATTCGCGAGGTGCGCGTCGACGGCACGCAGCTGCTCCTCAATGGTCGGCGGATCGAGCTCAAGGGATTCGGCAAGCATGAGGATTCGCCGATCCGGGGACGGGGGCTCGACCTGCCGCTGCTGGTCAAGGATTTCGGGCTGATTCACTGGACCGGAGCGAACTCGGTGCGGACGTCGCATTACCCCTACGCCGAGGAGTTTTACGACTTCGCCGACCGCCACGGCATTCTCGTCATCGACGAAGTCTTCTCGATCAATCTCGACTTCCGCAAGGTCACCGAAGCCACACTTGCAGCGCACAAGCAGGCGATTTCCGAACTGATCGAGCGCGATGGCAACCGCGCCTGCGTGATCGCCTGGTCGCTGGCTAACGAACCCGGTTACTTGGCGGAACCCGAATATCAAGAGCGCTCGGGGGCCTATTGGAAGGCGTTGTTCGACCACGCGCGCGGGCTCGACCCGAGCCGTCCTCTCACTCACGCCAACGTCGGCTATGTCGGCGCCGATGATCCTGCCTTCGATCATGCGGATATCGTCGCCATCAACCGGTATCATGGCTGGTATTCGGAACCCGGCCAGCTCGACCGAGCCGCGACTGCTCTCAAGCAAGACCTCGACGCGCTGGCCAAGCATGGCAAGCCGATCTTCGTCGCCGAGTTCGGCGCCGACGCGCTTGCGGGCCAACATGCAAGCTACGACCAGCTGTTCACCGAGGAATATCAGGCCCGTCTGGTCGAGACCTATTGGCGAGTGATTTCCGACCACCCGGCGTGCATCGGTGGCCATGTCTGGAACTTCGCTGATTTCCGAACCGCGCAGCACGGCCGGCGGGTGGTTTACAATCTGAAGGGAGTCTTCACCCGCAACCGCGATCCGAAAGCCGCCGCCTGGACTCTGCGCGGGCTTTGGCGGTGATCTCGATTCCCTCCGAATTCGCCGAAGACAAGGCGCGGGACACCGGGATTTCCGCACGAACCAAGTTCGGCTGGGCCGCGGGGGACTTCGGCTTCAACATCTTCTGGCAGTCGCTCAACCTGCTGATGTTGCCGTTCTACACCGACGTGCTCGGACTTGATGCGCGGCTTGCCGGAACGGTGTTCCTGATCGCCAGTGTCTGGGACGGATTCGCGGATGCGGTGATCGGGGCGATTGCCGACCGGACCCGCAGTCGCTGGGGCAGTTATCGGCCCTATCTTGTCTTCGCGTCGCCGGTGATCGTCGTCGCGTTCATGCTCTGCTTCCTGACCCCACACGGGCCGCAGCTTGGCCTGTTCCTTTACGCGTTGCTCAGCCAGGTCTTCCTGCGCACCGCTTATTCCGTCGTCTCGATCCCTTACAGCTCGCTCTCGGCACGAATAAGCTCGGACGCGAACGAGCGCGCCAGCCTCGCAGGCTGGAGAATGATGTTTGCCTTCGCCGGCGGTGCCGTCGTGACCTTCGCCATGCCCAGCCTGGTCACCGCGCTCGGTGCTGACCAGCCTGCGACCTATGTCCTCGCCGCGGGCCTTTCGGGTCTGATTAGCCTTCCGTTTTTTTGGCTGACGTTTGCCACAACGCGAGAACCCGGACGGCTGGTCGAGGCTAATCCGCGCGGCTTCTCGCTTCGGGCAGCGGCAGAGGATTTTGCGTCGACGGCCCGGATCGCCCGGCACAACGGGCCGCTGATGCGCATCTTCGGCTGCATCATCGTCAGCTCGCTGGCGTTCACCATGACCAACAAATGCCTGGTCTATTACGTCACATATTATCTCGGACGGCCCGACCTCGTCCCGCGCATCGTGCCGCTAGCGCTGATCGTGAACTTCCTTTGCGCTCCGCTCTGGGCGCAGGTTGCCCGGCGCTGGTCGAAGCGGAATGCGTGGCTCGCCGCGAATGTGCTCAGCATCATATCCTTCGTCGCTTTCTATTGGTCGACATCGCGCGACCCAATTGTCGCGGGCGCGCTCATCGCGCTCATTTCCGCCGGTAATATCGCCTATCAAGTTCTCTTCTGGGCGATGTTGCCCGACACGGTCGAATATAATCTTTGGAAAACCGGCCAGCGCCACGATGCAAAAGTGTTCGGCTTCGCCAGCTTTGCGAAGACGAGCGCTTTGGGACTCAACGGAGCGCTGCTCGGCGTGCTCCTCAGCGCGATCGGCTACCTCCCAAACCAGCCGCAAAGTGAAGCGACCCTTGATGGGCTGAAAGCAATCATGGCGCTCATTCCACTATTTGGAGTCGTGCTCTCCGCTTTGCTGATGTGGGGCTATCCGCTCGACCAGGCGATGCACCGGCGGCTGAGCGAAATTCCGACTCCTCATGTGGAGCTGTGACAATCGCATCCCCTTTGAGTCCCTGTAAAACAGGAAGTGCGCGCAGGGGCAGACTCGCAGCGGACTGCGTGGCGCACCGCATTGCGCAGAGGCCGTGCCCGGCGCATTGGCGAGCACGATGCAAACTGCGCGAGCAAACAGATGAGCGACGAGGAGAAGATCGGCGCGGTCATCGACGAGATGTACGCGATGTTCTCCGGTCCGGCCGGGCCGCGCGACTGGTCCAGACAGGCGCACAGCTTCCTTCCCGACGCTCGCCAGGTTCGCACTTGGGTCGATGAGCAGGGCCGGCCGAAGCGGCTGGCGATGAGCCTCGACGATTATGCGGCGAACACGTCGCCGTTCTTCGAAGACAATGATTTCTACGAGGTGGAAACCGCCCGCCGAATCGACCTCTTCGGCAACATTGCGCACGTTTGGAGCAGCTATGAAGCGCGCACCGCGCCGGACGCCAAAAACGTCGAACGGCGGGGGATCAACTCGATCCAGCTCTTCCGCGACCCCGACGCCGGCTGGCGCATCATCCACATGATCTGGGACAACGAGCGCTAGCGTGAGGATCTGCGTCGTCGGCGCCGGGGCGATCGGCGGCTGGGTGGCGGCGCGGCTCGCGCTCGCTGGTCGCGACGTCAGCGTGGTGGCGCGTGGCGAAACGCTGCGCAGGATCGAGGCCGAGGGGTTGCGGATCAGGGAGGAGGGCGACGAGCGCCGCGTCGCGCTTGGCGCCGCTGCCGACCCGGCGCTGCTCGGTATGCACGACGTCGTCATCATCGCCGTCAAGGCTCCGGCTCTGCCGCGCGTCGCCCCAGACCTCGAGCCCCTTATCGGCCCGGAGACGATCGTCGTGCCGATGCTGAAC
>JAEZIO010000052.1 GCA_023436615.1 Pseudomonadota bacterium
GCCTGGCACGATCCCTTTCGCAACCACCTCGAAAATACCGCCGATCGTGTCGCCGTTCGCTTTGGCCTTATCGACAAGCGCAATCATCTCAGCCTCGACATTTTTGTCAGTGCACGCGAGCCGCGAATCCGGAGGAATGGCGGAGATCTCTTCCCAAGACTTTTCAAGGGGTTCGGCGGGAACGGAGCCGAGTTTGATCACGTGGCTGCGGACCTCGACGCCGAAATGAGAAAGAAGTTGCTTTGCGAGGGCACCGGCTGCCACTCTCGCGGCGGTTTCCCGCGCAGAGGCTCGTTCGAGAATGTCTCGAAGATCTCTGGCGCCGAACTTTTGCCCGCCGGCTAAGTCGGCGTGGCCGGGGCGGGGGCGCTTCACCTCACGGCGAACCTTCGGGGCATCTGCGTTCTCTTTAACGATCGGCTCGTTGATCTCGCCGCCCACGATAGCGTCCGGCGACATCACGTCTTGCCAGTGAACGAAATCGCGGTTTTCGATAATCAACGCGACCGGAGATCCGATCGTTCTGCCGTGGCGAATGCCCGAGAGAATTTCTACTTTATCGCTCTCGATTTTCATCCGGCCCCCGCGACCGTATCCCTGCTGGCGGCGCCAGAGTTCGTGATCGATGGCAACTTTGTCGATGGGCATGCCTGCCGGTAAGCCCTCGACTATAACGACAAGGGCTTTTCCGTGTGACTCGCCGGCGGTTGTGAATTTGAACTGCATCTCGTTTTTAACCACAGAGAACACAGAGAGCACAGAGCCCTTAGCGGGGGGATCGAATTATAATATGCAAACGTCCGTTTAGTTACTCCGTGTTCTCTGTTTGCTCTATAGTGAAAGATTCTCCCTCTTTCTAATGACGATCAGGGCGATGCTGCCGATTATGAGCAGTCCGCCCAACAGAGTTTGCGGCGGGAGCGTTTCTTTCAGGAAAATGGCCCCAAGTATAACTGCCAGGAGCGGCGTTACCAGCGATATCATCATTGCATTTGTCGACTCGATTCTACTCAAGAGCCAATAGTAAAGCCAGAATGCGGCGACGGTACCGGCGACGGTGAGGTAGAGGACGCAGCCGATCGCGGTCCAGGTCCAATTGTGGCTGAGAGGGTTTCCCTCAGTAATCAGGGCGTAAGCGATGATGGCCGGAAGTCCGCAAAGCATTTGAGAGAAGACTAGGCTCGCGGGATGGAGGCCGCTGCCTTTCGCTTTTATCAGGATCGATGCCTGAGCGGCCGCGTAGGCTCCCGCGACGATCGCGACGCAGCCCAGGAAGGCCATCCAGTTCTCGACACGAAGCTGGTCGATGAAGATGATAGCAACGCCGATGATACCGAACGCCACGCCCGCGATCTTCCGTTTCGTGATCCACTCGCTCGGTAGAAATATCCACGCGAGCAGCAGCCCGAAGACCGTTATCATCGCCTGCAGCACAGCAGCCAGGCCCGAGGAGATGTACTGTTCGCTCCAGAAGACTGCACTGTAATTAAGCGAGAACTGCAGAAATCCCGTAAGAGCAACGAGTTTCCATTCAGCTGCCCCAGTCGGCATTCGGAAACCGAGCAGGCGAATGAGCGGGGCGAGGATCACGATCGCGAGCGAGAAACGCGCGGCGGAGAACGTGATCGGCGGAAGGTCGGCCAGGCCGATCTTTATGAAAATCCACGTACTGCCCCAAATGAGGCAGAGGATGATCCAGACGAGGATGTTCATCGCAGACCAGCGCCTCCCGGGTTCTCGGCTTCAACGGGCTCGTGCTGCCGACGGCCGATTCGTGGCTGCGTGGGGCCACCTGAAGGTGGAACTCCGAACTTACGCTCGTTCATAGAAGCTGAGACTTGTACCGCCCAGTTTGAGGATCCGCCAGCGTCGTAGCTCGCCGACGGCGTCGGGAAGGGTGTTTTTGTTGTGATGTTCCGCGATCAGCATGCCGCCGTCGTTAAGGAGATTGCTTTCGGGACCGCCGAATTCGAACAGCACCACGCCGTAGTCGGTGTCGTACGGAGGGTCGAAGAATGCGATGTCCCAACCTGTCTCGTGCTTGCGGCCTGTGAAATTCTCGGCGCTGAGAGCGAGCACCTCGGTTCTCTCCTCCGGAACTCCTAGCTTGTCCAGGTTCTCCTCAATAAGGGCGCAGGCCCTGCGTGAGCGGTCAACGAAGGTCACGTGCGATGCCCCGCGGGATACGGCCTCGATGCCGATCGCGCCTGATCCGGAGCAGAGGTCGAGAAAACGAGACTCCTCGATGTTCGGGGCGATGATGTTGAAAAGCGTTTCTCGGAGCCGGTCGGATGTGGGCCGCGTACGCGAATCGGGCGGACTTTTGATCACGCGACCGCCGTATTCGCCAGAGATTATCCGCATGGAAATATCTTAGCGAGAGCAGTGCTCGTTGTCGCGTGTTGTAGTGGAGAATTTTGAAAGACGAGTGGTCAACCGATCCCTGCGAGTTTGAATTTGGTGTCGGACTGGACCTTTTTGACAAGGGCTTTGGTTTCGGGGGAGTTCCGCTGGGTGGTTAGGAGTAATTCGGCGGCCCGCCGAGCAATGTCGAGGATCTCGATGTCACGCACGATGTTGGCGATCTTGAAGAGCTGCACGCCCGACTGCCGGGTGCCGAAGATCTCGCCCTGGCCGCGGATCTCGAGGTCCTTCTCAGCGATCTTGAAACCGTCGTTGGTCTCTTCCATGATCCCGAGGCGTTCCTTGGCGGTCGCTGTTTTCTTATCGCCGGTGAGCAGGACGCAATAGCTTTGCTCGGCTCCGCGGCCGACGCGTCCGCGAAGCTGGTGAAGCTGTGAAAGGCCGAAGCGCTCGGCGTGTTCGATGACCATAAGTGAGGCGTTGGGCACGTCGACGCCGACCTCGATGACGGTCGTTGATACGAGAATATCGAGTGCACTGTTCACGAACGATCGCATCACCTCTTCCTTTTCGGCGGGCTTCATCTTACCGTGGACGAGGCCTACGGAGCGGTCAGGGAAGATGTCGTCGCGGAGGTGCTCATACTCCTTTGTTGCGGCCTTCAGGTCAAGCTTTTCGGATTCCTCGACGAGCGGGTAGACGACGTAAACCTGCCTGCCCAATGCGATCTCGCGTTCCATGCCCTTGTAAACACCCTCTCGCTGGTCTTCGCCGAGCACGACCGTCTTGATCGGTGTACGGCCGGGCGGCAGTTCGTCGATGATCGATACGTCGAGGTCGCCGTAGACGGTCATCGCGAGTGAGCGGGGAATTGGTGTTGCCGTCATCACGAGGATGTCGGGGTTCAGGCCGCGTTTCTTGATCTCGGCACGCTGCAGGACGCCGAAACGGTGCTGCTCGTCGACGACGGCGAGGCCGAGGTTCTCGAATTCGACCGCTTCCTGAATCACGGCGTGAGTCCCTATGACCAGCTGCACCTCCCCGGTGCGGATCGCTTCGTGTATCTTCCGTTTTTCGGAGGCTTTCATGCTGCCGGTGAGCAGGCCGACGCGGTAGCCGGTATGGTGGAAAAGTGCGACGGCTTTGCGGGCGTGCTGCTCGGCGAGGATCTCAGTCGGGGCCATCATCGCGGTCTGGTATCCGTTCTCCATCGCTGCGAACTTCGCTTGGAACGCGACGTTGGTGTTTCCGCTGCCGACGTCACCTTGGACGAGGCGGTTCATCGGCTCGTCGGACTGCATGTCGCCGAAGATGTGTTTGACGACACGCCGTTGGGCTTCGGTGAGCTTGAACGGGAGAAAATCCGCCATCCGCTTCTTCGTCGCTTCGGGGATCTCAATGACGGTGCCCTTCGGTTCCTTGCGGCGTTCACCCCGTTTCAGTTGAAGTGCGAACGAGAGCCAGAAGAACTCTTCGAAGATGAGCCGTTTGTGGGCCCGGCTTCGAAACATGTCGTATTCGGCGATCGACGAATCTTCAGGCGGGAAGTGGATCTCCTTCAAGGCCCCGCCGCGCGGGAGAAGATCGTTTGAACGGACGATCTCGGTTGGGAGGCTTTCGTCGACGCTAGACATGTCGAGCTTTGTGACAACATCGAACAGGATCTCTCGGAGGCGCTTGGTTTGGAACTGGCCGAGCTTTCGATAGACGGGAACGCGGCGGCCGGTGTGAACTTTGGCGTATTCGGGGTTTTCGGCGTCCTCGTCCAGGCTTTCGTCCGTATCGGGAGGAAGTTCGATGGCCGCAGGCTGGAGGAGTTGGGGCTCGTCAGAAGGTAGCACCTCAAGTTCGTCGGGCTTAGCGAGCTTCAGGACGAAGGTGTTGCGGCGGCCGTCCCATTCCCATTTGCCGAAGGCCGCGAAACGAGTGCCGCGGGAGAATCGCTGTTGGTAAAAATCGATCGAATGTTTCGCGTTCTTTCCGGAGACGAACCAAAATACGACGACGGGTTTGCGTGTACGTTCGCGGTCGCCCCCGGAAACTTCAAAGATGAAGAGCGGTGGGCGCTTCTTATCGCGGAACTTGCCCACCTGGTAGCCGCCCGAAATGCGTGTGTAGAGTTCGACGGTCGCCTCGATCCCGTCGTAGAGCTGGTCGATCTGTAGGAAGTTCGAGCGGTCTTCGTACCGCATCGGGAAGTAGTTGAGAAGATCCTCGACGGTCGCCTCGTCCGGTTCCGACTTTTCGGCAACTCCGGCCACGGCCGCCGCGAGCTTTTTCGACATGAACTGCGAAAGACGCGCGATGCCGTGGCGATGGAGATCCGTGATCTTCGTGTTTAACGTTAGAGGCATTTGGGCGGGGATATTATATCAACTTCTGCCTCGTCAGCTTGTCCACAAGCCACTGGTCAGAACAGTTTCTTACTCTTATTCCTCTTGTTTTGTGGCTGCAGAATCTTAACCACAGAACAAGAAGAGCAAGAGAAACAAATCTGAATTAAAGAAAACAGTCCAAATCGGAGAATCCGGTGTTACGTTTCGAGTGTGAACGGGTTGAAGTCGGTGGTGCGGTCGAAGTAGTCTTCGTGTTCGGCTTTCTTTAGGAAGTTGACGATCAAATACGTGAAAGGGGTGGCGACGACCTCCCAGAGCACCTTGATGAAGTAGTTGCCGATCATCACGCTGATAAGT
>JAEZIO010000069.1 GCA_023436615.1 Pseudomonadota bacterium
TCCAGTAGGGGGGGGGGGGGGGCGGGCTGGGGCGGGCGCCCCGTTCGCGTTTCCAGGGGACGCAGGTCTCAGCTCGAGGGCTGCCAGCGCCGCGCTGAGACGTGGAACAAGGCGGCCGCAACGAGCCACATTCCGACAAACAGGATCGTGATGAGCCCCGTTCGGCTGTCCTGCGGGTATCCGATACCGCCGGCAATGGCGTGGGCCGCCGCGGCGGCGCCCATCGCCCTCGCCATTCCGCGCGAGCGGAAGCGGCCGAGGAAGGCCCCGACAACGGCCACAGCGACGACCAGGAAGAACACGCCGTTGTACGGATTGTCCTCCGAGCCGATGTAGCCGACGGCGAGGTTCGCCCAGATCAGCAGGAAACCGGTCGCAAGCGCGAGCGCCGCGCCGCCGCGATAGGGCCAGTCGGGGCTCTTGCGCACGACGAGCTCGAGCAGCAGGCCGGTCCCACCGATCATGAGGATGGCGAAGAAGAAGTCGCCCACGCTCCAGTTCACGCCGGAGTCCGGCGCGACCCTCATCGCCACCAGCGGCGCCAGAACGAGCGCCACCGCGCCGCCCCAACCGACCCAGCGCAGCCATGCCCAGCCGAGCCTGTCTTCGTTCGTCGTCATGTCCATTTGCGCTGCCTTTCAAGCTGTTCGAGCTGTCGCAGGCTTAGGACACCGAGCGCTGAGCGGCATGAGCAAGAGCTGACATTTTGCTGAAAACGGCTCGGCGCTGCCGCCGCTCGCATCGGCGATAAACTTGCGCCCACAGGGCCGGCCCATCCGTTTTGCTGACATGATGACTACCAACATGCGTGATGCAGGAAACGGCTCGAAGGAGAGCCACGTCGACCGCGCGATGCGCGGACCGACCCCCGACAACCCCTCACTGTCGCTGAAGACCCGGCTCAAGCGCGCCGCTTTTTTTGACAAGCGCGAGCGCGAGGTGGCCGAAGGCAAGGCCGAGCCGGTCGATCCGGACGCTGGCCTGCCCGACGCCATGACCGACCAGGGCTTCATGCTACAGGCCGACGGCGGCGAGCGCATGGAGGACCGCGCCGCCCTCTAACCCCTGATTTTCTCGTTTCCACCCCGTGAACGCCGCCGCCCCCAACCACCGGGGCGGCGGTTTCGCTTGGAAGCGGCTCGGCGGCGGGAGTATCATGCTGGCACCGTCTGCAAGGGAGGTTTTGCCATGCAACGGATCGGCAACCTGTTTCATTTCGCGCAGCGCGATGAGTTTGGCGAAGGCGACCACCAGGAATATGTGGAGCGCGGGGTCGGCGACATCGTCCTGATCGGCGGCGCAGCGCTCCTCCTGATCGGCGGCTTCGTCGCATCGCTCCTCTGAGCCGCTAGCGCCCGCACACGTCGGCGCTGCCCGTGGACGACAGCCGCGAGAAATTGCTCGGGTCGGTGCTGATGATGATCCCTTCCGACTTGCAGCGCCGAAGCTGGAAGCGGACCTTGCGCGCGCGAAAATCGAGCGAGATGCGCCGGAAGGATTCGAGCAGGTCGGTGCCGAGCAGCAGCGCCGGCTGATCGGACAGCCCGAACAGCTTGAAGGGCGGCACGTCGGCGAAGGCCATGGGCACGTCGTGGATGGTGATCGACCCCAACTGAAGCTCGGCGATCCGCGCCACCTGCATCTTCACCTCGACACCCGTGACGCCGATCACGGGGACGGTGATGAACTTGTCGCGGTTGCCGCGGATCAGCTCGTCGCGGAGCGCAAGGTTGCCGATCGTGATCTCCGTGCCGGTGTCGATCACGGCGTCGAGCGGGAGGCCGGCGGCGCGCACGTGGGTGAGGATCAGCTGCCCGCGCCGCCGGCGAGCGGTGACGACGATCTCGCCCGGCATGCGAACCTCCGGGATCCGGGCGTCCTCGACCTTGATGAGCCGCTTCTCGAAATCCATCATCAGCCGCTGCTGGACGAGCGCGTCGATGCCGATCATCCCGTCGCCGCCGACATCGTCTTCGCGGAGCGCTGGGAGCTCGAGGTCGCGGATCGTCACCGGGCCGAGATCGAGCGCCGCCACTTTCACCCGGTCGACGACGTCGCGGGAGGTCATCCCGTTGAGGATCGCCGGAGTGCCGAGCGGAAGCTCCAGCGCCTTGGCGATGCGCAGCCCCACGACGGACGTGTCGGCGCCGCTGTCGACGATGAATTTATAGGGTCCGGCGCCGTTGACCTTCACCTCGACGCTGAGCCGGGTTTCAACCTTCCTTGCCTTCACGTCCCGGCCGCCGACCGCGAGGGACGGATCGATCACCGCCGGCGGCAGCGGCGGCACGTCGGGCCGGGTGGGCGGCGCCGGCCTGGGCCTTGCGATCCGTGGCGGCTCGGCGCCCGCGCCTGCCGCGAGCCCGAGCAAGGCGGCCAGCACCGCGCCGTACCGGCTCATTCGGATCAGTTCTCGCCGTCCTCCGCCGCGGCCTGCTCGAGCTCCTTGCGAAGCTTGGCTTCGATATCGCCCCGCTGGTAGCCGGCGAAATAGGCATTGTCGCTCGAATAGAGGCCCTTGAGAAAGCCGAAGTCCCAGTGCGTCAAAGTGACCGGGATCGGCCGATCCTCCGGCGCTCCGATCGCCGAAAGGATGGTCGGCACGCCGGTTCTCACGATCCGCTCGGGATCGGTCGAGGCGAATGTCCGCATCACCGCATAATCGGCGAGCTGCGTGACCGTCAGGCCCTTGGCAGCATCGACGTCGATGACCAGCATCGAGGCGACGAAAGTCGGCATCGACGCAGCACGGACGCGCGACGGATTAGAACTCGTGTTGACTCGGTAATAGCCGGCGTCCGCAGGCCTCTCGAGCAGCTCGCCGTCCGCGCTGAGCCGGCTTTGCACCTGCCAGGCGACGACCGGCTCACGGCTGGAGGCAATCGCGCGAAGCTGCTCCGCCGGCACATCCCGGAAATAGACGGGGTAGCGGCGCTGCAGCGCATCGACCATTTCCTTGCGGTCGGGCGCGAGGATGACGAAGATGTTGGGCGTGCAATCCGGCCCGCCGACGCGCATCCCGGCGCCGGCCGCGACCCGGCGCATGCGCTCGCCCAGAGCGGCGTTCTGCGCGGACGGGAGTCCGATCGCGACGGGGCAGGCGGCAGCATGGAAGCGCGCGACCTGGCCCATCAGCGGGGTCGCCGTTACCGTCTTCACGAAGTCGCGGAGCTGCCGTTTCGTCGCCCGCGTGCCTTCGACGACGATGTCCTGGGATTCGGGCTCCGTCGTCGCCGTCGCGGCCGGCGCGGGCTGCGCGGCCAGCAGCGCGGACAGGATCAGGCTGATCGGCATGACTTGGACCTCCCTTGCTTCGGTCGTGAGGCCGGAAGCTTCCAGGAGGAACCGGCGAACGTCATGAGCGACTCCTGAGGCTTCGCTGAAAAACTACGCCTGTTCAGCGACATGCCCAAGCGCCATTCGACCAGCGGCGGCAGGCGGCTGCGTTCGAGGACCGCCGGCGGCCGCAGGAACGTAACCGCCGCGCCGCGCGTTTGTGACGGGAGCGAAATTTTTTCCGGGATCCCAGATGCAAAGCCCCCACATCATCGAGCGCGCCTTCCAGCTCGCCCCCGACTTCTCGAGCGTCGAGGAGATCCGCAAGGCGCTGCGCAGCGAAGGCTATTCGAACGTCGACGCCCATCTCGCCGGCGCGTCGATCAAGGCCGACCTCAAGAAACGCCTCGCGCGATAGGCGGGCAAGCCAGGAGAAACAGCCGTGGCCAAAGGCCAACAAAGATCGAACAAGGAAGCGCGCAAGCCCAAGAAGCCCAAGGTGAAGACCAACGCGTCCAACCCGTCGCAGAAGGGCGGCAGCGGAGGGCTCGCCAGAAAGGACCAGTAGCGCCCCGGCACTGGCGACGCTTCGCCCGGCCCGGCCTAGCGGAACGTGCAGGTCGTCCCGGCCCACAGATCGGTGACGTTCGCCGCCGAGCCGGGCCCGTCGAGAAGCCCGCCGATCTCTCCGACGGTGAATTCAGTGCCGAGCGTGGATTCGAAAATCTCGGCCCTAGTCCCGCTCGCCTGGACATCGGCGCGCGTGGCGCCGACGAACAGGCCGTCGCCCGTGGACAGCGTCGAAGGGCCGCGATTGTCGATCCACCAGCCGACGAACTTTCCGTCCTGGAAGGCAAGCTGCAGCCCATCCTTCCACCCGGCGAACTGCATCGGCCCCGCGCCGCACTCGTCGTTGGCGCCGAGCTCGGCCGGGCCCCGGAAGGCGAGCGCCGCCATCACCGCCTCGCGCACCGTGCCGAAGGGCAGCTTGCGGACCGCGCGCGACCGCGCATCGACCAGCCGAAGCCCGCCGCCGTCGATGAACAGTTCGGGCGCTTGCGCGGCGGCGGGCTCGACCGGTGCCTGCGCGGCTGGCGACGCGGACTGTGGATGCACGGCATTCGGAGCGGCGGCGGCGTTGCCCTCCGCATCGCTCGGCGCGGGCGAGCAACCCGCTGCGGCGACGATCGCAAGGGCGGCGGTCAATGCGCCGAGACGCGTCGGCATAGCATCCATCCAGAAGATCCCGCTTGTTCGGACGCGGCACGATAGATCACAAATGCGGGCCGCGGGAAACCGC
>JAEZIO010000001.1 GCA_023436615.1 Pseudomonadota bacterium
CTGCGCCTCGGCGATCTCCCGTGCCGTCATTTCGAGCGCGATTTCGGCGCGGCATTCCTGGCCGCGCGTCGAACCCGACAGCGCCGCGAGGTTGAACCATTTGTGGGCTTCGACGAGATCGACGCACGTTCCGCCGCGGCCGGTGGAATAGGTCAGTCCGAGCTCGAACAACGCATCCACATCGCCGCGCTCGGCATCGGCGATGCGGCTGCGGATCAGGAACTCCTGCGCTTTCTGGCTGATGGCCATGTAATCAACTCCCCCTTTGCTACCCGTTGCGGGAGAGTTTCGGCGTCCATTCGCGAAAAAATGGTTAACGCGATTAACCCTGTTTCGGCGGGTCTACCGGAACATTGTCGATGAGCCTCGTTCGGCCGATCGTCGCCGCGGCGATCAGGCGCATCCGCCCGGCGGGCGAATTGAGCGGCTCGAGGGTCACCGCATCGACCAGCGCGACATAGTCGATCGGAGCGAAGCCTGCGTCGTTGAGCGCGCGCTTCGCTTCGCTGAGCGCAGCGCCGACAGGCGTTCCATTCTCGATCGCATCGGCGGCGGCGTTCAGCGCTTTGGGCAGAACGGCCGCGCGTGCCCGCTCGTCGTCGCTGAGGTAGGCGTTGCGCGATGACAAAGCGAGGCCGTCGCAATCCCGAGTCGTCGGAACCGCGACGATCTGCACGCCGAGATTCAGGTCGGACGCCATTCGGCGGATCACCGCGAGCTGCTGGAAATCCTTCTCCCCGAATATGGCGACGTCGGGCCGGACCGTGGTCAGAAGCTTGGCGACGACCGTGGCGACGCCGTCGAAATGGCCCGGGCGGGCTTCGCCTTCCCAGCGGCTGCTGAGCCCCGCCACCGACACTTTCGTCGAGAAGCCGGCGGGGTACATTTGCTCCGGCGTCGGCATCCACAGCAGGTGAACGCCTGCCTGTTCGAGCGCGCGCGCATCGTCCTTTTCCTGCCGCGGGTAACGGTCGAGGTCCTCGCCTTCGCCGAACTGCAGCGGGTTGACGAAGATCGTCGCGACGATGCGATCCGCCTGCCGCTTCGCTTCCTCGACCAATGCCAGGTGGCCGGCATGAAGCGCCCCCATCGTCGGGACGAGCGCGAGCCGGGCGCCGCCGCCCCGAAGCGCGACGAGCGCGCTGCCGAGCTGGCCCGTGTCACGGATCGTTTGCACCGCGGATTCGCCTCCGGTAAGCTTTGCGTCGTGGGCCGCGCTTTCGACGCGCGGGGGGTCAAATACAAGGGGCCGGGGAGCCTGAATCGCCATGGGCCAGCCGCACTTCATCGTCTTCGCCAATGAAAAGGGCGGAACCGGCAAATCGACCACTGCCGTCCATACGGCCATCGCCCTCGCCGCGATGGGCAGCCGCGTTGCCGCGCTCGACCTCGACAGCCGGCAGCGGACCATGACCCGCTACCTCGAGAACCGCGACGCGACGATGCGCCGGCTTGAGACCGAGCTTCCGCAGGCGCGCTATCAGGTACTCGACGAAGGCGCCTCGCTCGACTCCGCGATTACCGGTCTCGCAGCCGACGCCGACGTGCTGGTGATCGACACGCCCGGCCGCGACGACCCTGTCGCGCGCGAAGCGATTCTGAAGGCCGACACTCTGGTGACGCCGATGAACGACAGCTTCGTCGATCTCGACCTGATCGGACAGGTCCACCCCGAGAACTTCAAGGTCACCAAGCCGAGCTTCTACGCCGAGCTGATCTGGAACAGCCGCACCCAGCGGGCCAAGGCGACCGGCAAGAGCGTCGACTGGGTCGTTCTCCGCAACCGGTTGCAGCATATCGATTCGCACAACCTTCGCCGCGTCGGCGCCGCGCTCGACGAGCTTGCCCGCCGCGTCGGCTTCCGGGTGATCCCCGGGCTTGGCGAGCGCGTCATCTACCGCGAGCTGTTCCCGAAAGGGCTGACGCTCCTCGACTTCCAGCAGCTCAGCGACGTCGGCATCGGCCACATCACCGCTCGGCAGGAGCTCCGCGAGATGATTTCCGGCCTCGGCATTCCCGGCGTCGAACCCGAACAGAAGGTGGCGTAGCAACGACTTTCGTCATTGCGAGGAGCCGGAGGCGACGCGGCAATCCAGTCTGGATTGCTTCCCTTCGCTCGCAATGACGGCTTGAACAAATACGACAACTAGTGTGTTCGCGCGGGCGATGACCCACACATTCAACGCAACCATCCTCCGCGAATATGACGTTCGCGGCATCGTCGGACAGACGCTCGACAGCGACGACGCGTACGCGCTCGGCCGCACCTATGGCTCCCTCGCTCGCGACGAAGGCGCGCAGCGAATCGCTGTCGGCCGCGATGGCCGCCTCCACTCGCCCGAGCTCGAGCAGGCGCTCGTCGACGGGCTCACGCAAAGCGGGCTCGACGTCGTGCGCATCGGCGTCGGCCCGAGCCCGATGCTCTATTTCGCCGCCGCCACGCTCGAGGTGCAGGGCGGAATCCAGGTCACCGGAAGTCACAACCCGCCCGAATATAACGGCTTCAAGCTGCTTCTGAACGGACGGTCCGTGTTCGGCGCGGAGATCCAGCAGTTGGGACGCCGGGCCGCGGCGGGCGACTGGAGCGACGGCGGCGGCCACGTCGAGGAGGCCGACATCCTCGACGCTTATGTGGACCGGCTGGTGCAGGACTTCAGCGGCAACGGCTATCGCGTCGGCTGGGATCCCGGCAACGGCGCCGCCGGCCGCGCCGTCTGCAAGCTCGTCGAGAAGCTGCCGGGCGAGCATTTCACGATCCACACCGAGATCGACGGCACCTTCCCGAGCCACCATCCAGATCCGACCGTCGAGGCCAATCTGGCCGACCTGAAGGCGCTCGTTCGCGATAATCAGCTGGACATCGGCTTCGCTTTCGACGGCGATGCCGACCGGATCGGCGCGATCGACGGCAAGGGCCGAGTCATCTGGGGCGACCAGCTGATGATGCTTCTCGCCGAGCCGGTCCTGCGCGAACTCCCCGGGGCGACGATCATCGCCGACGTCAAGGCGAGCCAGACGCTCTTCGATCGCATCGCCGACCTCGGCGGAGAGCCGTTGATGTGGAAGACGGGCCACAGCCTCATCAAGTCGAAGATGAAGGAAACCGGCGCCCCGATCGCCGGCGAGATGAGCGGCCACATCTTCTTCAAGCATCGCTGGTACGGGTTCGACGACGCGCTCTACGCGGCCGTTCGGGTCATCGAAGCCGTCAGCCAGTCGGGCAAGAGCCTGACCGAACTGGTCGACGAGATGCCGACATCGGTCGCCACGCCCGAGATGCGCTTCCCCGTCGATGAGAGCCGTAAGTTCGCTGTCGTCGAGGAAGTGCGCGAGCGGCTCGCGAGCGATGGTGCTACCGTCAATGCTACCGACGGCGTGCGCGTGAACACGGATGACGGCTGGTGGCTTCTGCGCGCGTCGAACACCCAGGACGTGCTGGTGGGACGCGCCGAAGCGAAGGACGAAGCCGCGCTCGCTCGCCTGGTTGGACAGCTCGACGAGCAGCTCGCGAAATCGGGCGTGGAGCGCACCGAAGCCGCGCACTGACGCTCAGTCGTCCTCGTCCTCATAGCCGACGAGGTTGAGCTCGCACGCCTTGATCTGGTGGGTCATGCACCAGTGCTTGAGCGCCTCCTCGCGGCCGTGGGTGATCCACACTTCGCTCGGCTTGAGCTCGCGGATCGTGCAGGTCAGCTCGTCCCAGTCGGCATGGTCGGAGATGACTAGCGGAAGCTCGACGTTCGCCTGCCGCGCGCGCTGGCGAACGCGCATCCAGCCCGACGCCATCGCCGTCACCGGGTCGGGCAGCCGCCGCGACCATCGGTCGTTGAGCGCTCCCGGAGGAGCAATCACGATCTTCCCCCCCAGCTCGTCCTTCGAGGCTCCCGTCGCGGGCCGAAGCTCGCCGAGCGCCACTCCATGCTCGTCGTAAAGCGCGCACATCCGCTCGAGCGCGCCGTGGATGTAGATCGGCTCGTCATGACCGCGGCGGCGAAGCTCCGCGATCACGCGCTGCGCCTTTCCGAGGGCGTAGGCTCCGACGAGCACGCAGCGGCTTTCATCCGAATGCAGGCGGTGGAGAAGCCGGTCGATCTCGCCGCCGGTGTCCGGATGGCGGAATACGGGAAGCCCGAACGTCGCTTCAGTGATGAAGACGTCGCATGGGACGGGCACGAATTCGTGGCACGTGGGGTCTTCACGCCGCTTGTAATCGCCCGAAACGACGACCCGCTCACCCTTATGCTCGAGAACGATCTGGGCGGAGCCGAGCACGTGCCCGGCCGGAACGAAGCTTACGTCGACCTCGCCAACCCGCGTCGTCTCGCCGTAGGCGACCCCCTGCCCGTTGTGGTCGCCGTAGCGCAGCGCGATGATCGCCAGCGTCTCCGGAGTCGCAAGCACGGCGCCATGCCCGCCGCGCGCGTGATCGGAATGGCCGTGGGTGATCAGCGCGCGCGGCTTGGGCTGTGCGGGATCCACCCAGGCGTCGGCGGGGCGCACGTAGATCCCCTCCGGAAATGCCTCGATCCAGGAACCGACACGCGCCATGGGAGCTATACTAGCCGAAAAGGCGACTCGTTCCGGCGACAGGGAGGCAACGAATGGACGATTTCTGGTGGTGGATGATGGACGTCGTCGGGCCGGTGATCCTGCTGATCCTGCTCGTCTGGCTCGCGTTCCGCTGGGGCAACCGGCGGCCCGGCACCCGCGAGGACGAAATCGCCGAGCGCGGGGCTCGCGATGCCTATGCCGAGGAAGAGGTTCGCCGCCGCGAGGGAACTGACGACCTCTGACCCAGCGGAATGATATCCATTCCCGTTCGTCCCGAGCGAAGTCGAGGGGCATCGTCGCTAGCGTGTCTCGACTTCGCTCGACACGAACGGATGTTTGGAGTGTCTAGCGGAGCGCTCCCGGCGATTGTCGAGCAATGGTTCGCTGCGCGCGGATGGCAGCCGCGGCGACACCAGCTCGACATGCTGGAAGCCGGCCGAGGGGGCCGCAACGCGCTGCTCGTCGCGGCAACCGGCTCGGGCAAGACGCTGGCCGGTTTCCTGCCGACGATCTGCGACCTCGTGGAAAGCCCGGTAGAAGGGCTCCACACGCTCTACGTCTCGCCGCTCAAGGCGCTGGGAGTCGACGTCCAGCGCAACCTTCTCGGGCCCATAGGCGAGATGGGCCTCGATATCCGTGTCGAGACCCGCAGCGGCGATACCCCGTCGGACCGCAAGGCGCGCCAGCGCATCCGTCCGCCGCAAATCCTGCTGACGACGCCGGAATCCCTGAGCCTCCTTCTCAGCTATCCGGACAGCGCCGCCCTGTTCGCGGAGCTCAATACGATCGTCGTCGACGAGCTTCACGCGTTCGCGCGCGAGAAGCGCGGCGACCTGCTGTCGCTGTCGATGGCGCGGTTGCAGGCGCTGAGCCCGAACCTTCGCCGGGTCGGCCTGTCCGCGACCATCAGCGATCCCGACGCTTACCGCTCCTGGCTTGCGCCGGGCGGGGACGCATCGCTGGTCGACCTGGTGATGGGCGAGCCCGGCGCCGAGCCCGACCTGTCGATCCTCATCCCCGAGAGCAAGATTCCGTGGGGAGGGCATTCCGGCCGACACGCCGCGCGCGAGGTCATGGAGCTGATCGAGCGCCACAAGACCACGCTCGTCTTCTGCAACACCCGCAGCCTTGCCGAGCTGATCTTCCAGGACTTGTGGGCGGTCAACGACAAGGCGCTGCCCATCGGAATCCACCACGGCAGCCTCGCGCTCGAAGCGCGCCGCAAGGTCGAGGCGGCAATGGCCGACGGGCGTCTCCGCGGCCTCGTCTGCACGGCCAGCCTCGATCTCGGCATCGACTGGGGCGACATCGACCTCGTCGTCCAGATGGGAGCGCCGAAAGGCAGCTCGCGCCTCCTGCAGCGGATCGGGCGAGCCAACCACCGGCTCGACGAGCCATCGCTCGGCATGATCGTTCCGGGCAATCGCTTCGAATATCTCGAGGCGCGCGCCGCGCTCGACGCCATCGGCGAAGGCGAGCTGGATCCCGAGGCGTTCCGGCCCGGAGCGCTGGACGTGCTGGCCCAGCACATCCTCGCCGTCGCCTGCGCCGAGCCGTTCGATCCCGGCGAGCTCTTCGCGCAAATCCGCTCCTGCGCGCCTTATGCCGAGCTCAGGACCGAGACGTTCGACGAAGTGCTGAGCTTCATCGCCACCGGCGGCTATTCCTTGAAGGCATACGACCGCTTCCGCAGGCTGGTGCAGGACCCCGACGGCCGCTGGCGCCTGGCGCGCCCTGCTGTCGCGCAGCAGCACCGGCTCAACGCCGGAGTCATCGTCGAGCAGCCGCTGCTGACCGTGCGGTTTCGCAACGGGCGCAAGCTCGGGACGATCGAGGAGGGCTATGCCTCGACGCTGTCGCCCGGCGACCATTTCTATTTCTCCGGCCTCAGCCTGGAGGTGGAGCAGTTCAAGGACACGGACATCCTCGTCCATGCTTCGTCCAAGCCGGCGCGGATCGTCACTTACGGCGGCCAGCGGATGAGCATGTCGACGCACCTCGCGAACCGGGTCCGGCACATGCTCGCGGACCGCAACGACTGGCGGCGCTTCCCCGACGACGTGCGCGAATGGCTCGAAGTGCAGGATTATCGCTCGCGAATCCCCGAGCCCAACGAGCTTCTGGTCGAGACGTTCGAGCACGAGAAGCTTCACTACATGGTCGCGTACAGCTTCGAGGGCTGGAACGCGCACCAGTCGCTCGGAATGCTCATCACCCGTCGCATGGAGACGGCGGGGCTGAAGCCGATGGGGTTCGTCGCCAACGACTACGCTCTCGCCTGCTACGGCATCGAGCCGATCCGCGACCCGAAGGCTTTGTTCTCCCCGGACATCCTCGAGCGCGAGTTCATCGACTGGGTCGAGAACAGCTATCTGCTCAAGACCGCGTTCCGCGAAGTCGCGGTGATCGGCGGACTGGTCGAGCGCCACCATCCGGGGCGCAAGAAGACCGGCCGGCAGGTGAGCTTCTCGACCGACCTCATCTACGACGTGCTTCGCCGCTACGAGCCGCAGCATCTCCTGCTGCGCGCGGCGTGGGATGACGCCCGCGCACGGATGACCGAGCTCGGCCGCCTCGTTCGCCTCGTCGACCGGGCCGCTGCGACGATGGTCCATGTGGAGGCCGAGCGGATCACGCCGATGGCGGTGCCGCTGATGGTGATTGTCGGACGCGAGGCTCTGCCGTCGGGCATGGAGGCGGACGAAACGCTCCTCGTTCAGGCCGAAGCGCTGGCGCAGGAGGCAATGCAGCTGTGAATACGCATTGCCGCTGAGCGAAAAGGCTGCGATTCTCGCCGCGTGAGACTGTTCCTCGCCCTTGCCGCCGCCGCGTCGCTGAGCGGCTGCGCCGTCGCAACCGTCGCGAAGACTGCCGTGGATGTGGCGACAATGCCGGTGAAGGCGACGAGCAAGGCCATCGACCTTGCAACGACCAGCCAGTCCGAGGCCGACGAGAAGCGCGGGCGCGAGCTGCGCAAGGAGGACGAGCGCCGAGGCCGCGAATTCCGCCAGATGGCGGAGCGCTGCCGCAAGGGACAGGCGCTCCCCACCGACACGTGCAGCGCGGTCCCCCCGCGCTAAGGCGCTCCTATTTGGCGGCCGCGGCCACCTCGTAGAGGTAATCGACGAACAGCTTCACCTGGTCATCGAAGGTCGCAACCTTCGGGTTGGCGCTTTCGATGAGCAACCATTCGTCGGGCGCATGCGCGCCGCCCCCGCGACCCGAGCCGAAATGCCCGGCGGGCATGCTTAGCGGCGGCCCGGTGAATACCACGCCCGGCCAGCTGCCGGCGCGGCGCGGGTCGAAGCTGTAGGGGATGCCCGCCTTCTTGTAGGTCGCCGCCGCCGCCTTGATGATCGCTGCATTGTCGTCGGTCTGCGTCGGGCTGTACCCGCCGCTGACGATCACCTCGACGTCGCCGAAGCCGCGCTTGGCGAGGTGCGCTTTCAGCTTCTCGACCGCTTCCTCCTTGGTCATGTTGGGCACCAGCCGGAAGTCGAGCTTGGCCTCGGCACGGCCCGGCAGCACAGTCTTGCCGCCAGGGCCGGTGTAACCCGACACCAGCCCCTGGATGTTCACCGTCGGCTGCGATGCGAGCCGGTATAGCGCGGTCAGCCCGTCTTCGTCCCTGATCCAGTGCTTGACGCCCAATTGCTGCATCATCTCCGCGGCTTTTTCCGCCGTGTAGTTCTGCGCGATCATCTGCTTCTGCCGATCGGTGAGCGGCGCGACGTTCTCGAACCAGCCGTCGACCGCCGGCGTGAAGCCGTCGTCGGCGACGAGCGTGTCGAGCGCCTTGACCAGGCGCCACGCGGGGCTGTCGACGATTGCCATCAGGCTCGAATGGACGTCCTTCTTGGGTCCGCGCCCCCATTTCTCGCCGCTCGAGATCAGCTGCACCTCGATCACGCCCTTGGCGCCGAGATCGATCTCGGCCGAGCCGTCGCGGTCCTGCCCTGTCGAGGGCATGATCACGCCGACCGACCTGCGAAGCGCGGCATTGACCTCAGGATCGGCGGTGATCTCGCGGAAGTGGGTCGAGCCGATCTCTTCCTCGCCCTCAGCGACCAGCACGAGGTTCACCGGCGGCTTCACACCTGCATCCTTGAAGGCATGGAGCGCGGCCAGGAACGCCGCTTCAGGGCCCTTCTGATTGACAGCGCCGCGGCCCACGATCGACCGGCCTTCGCCGGGCTTGTCGATCATCCGCGATTCGAGCGGCGGCGATGACCATTCCGCCGGATCGTAATGCTTGACGTCGTACATGAAGTAGATCGCCAGCGTGTCCTTCGCGCCGGCATCGAGCGTCGCGAATACGCCCGGCACGCCGCTGGTGGGCACCACGCGCGCCTTCTGGAACCCGGCGTCGAGCGCGAGCTGGCGCATATATTCCGCGCCCTCGCGATGGTTGAGACCCATGTTGGCGATCGTCGGGAGCGCGATCCATTTCTTCAGCCGTTCGATCGACTCGCCATGATTGGGCGCGATCTCGGCGATCACCTTGTCCTTGGGCGCCGCCAGCGCGGGCAGCGGCATCGCCGTCGCAACCAAGAGCGCGGCCGCGCCGCCCATCGCCAGTCGGTACAAGTGCATCGGAATCGTTCCCCCTCGTCCAAGCTCTATCGGCGGCGAAACTGGACTGCGCCCACGAACGAGTCCAGAGCGGGGCGCGTGCGCTATTTTCTCGACACCGAATATAACGGGATCGGCGGCGCGCTGCTGAGCCTGGCGCTGGTTCCCGACGATGGCGAGGAGCTATACCTGACGTTCCGGACCGAGGAGCCGATCGCCGAGTGGGTCGAAAGGCACGTGCTCCCCTACCTCGACATGGTTCCCGAGCAGCTTGCCTGCCCGAGGCTGAGCCGAAGCGACGGCGCCGAGGCGCTCGAGCGCTACCTTCGTCATGACGATGCAGCGGTTATCGTCGCCGACTGGCCGGAAGACGTCGCGCAATTCTGCGACCTGATGATCACCGGGCAGGGCGACATGATTGACGTCCGCGACCTCACCTTCCGCCTGCTTCCGCTCAGCAATTTCAGCACCGCCGCCAACAGCAAGGTGCCGCACAACGCGCTCCACGACGCACGCGCGCTACGAGAGCACTACCGCAGCCTCGAATAGCCATTTAAGGGGGTTCCATGGTTCCCCTTTCGTTCGCAGGCGAGATCTTTGCTCCATCGTCCGCCGGCACGCTCTACTGGAGCGCTCGGCAAGCGCTTCTCGTCGCCGATCTGCACCTGGAGAAGGCGAGCTGGTTCGCGCGCCTGGGTCAACTCCTGCCGCCGTACGATTCGCACGCGACCCTCACCGCGCTCGAAGCCGAGGTCGAACGCACCGGAGCCAAGCGCATCTACTGCCTCGGCGACAGCTTCCACGACCGCTTCGGATGCGACCGCCTCGCGCCCGAATCGCGCTCGCTTCTGAAAGCGCTGACGAGCCGGCTCGACTGGACTTGGATCGTGGGCAACCACGACACGGGCTTTGCCGACCATTGCGGCGGGACCATCGTCGAGGAAGCCGAAGTCGGTGGAATCCTGCTTCGGCACGAAGCGCAGCCCGGCGAAAGGCGGCCGGAAATTTCGGGCCATTTCCATCCCAAACTGCGGGTCAACCTCAATGGCCGGCACATTTCGCGGCGCTGCTTCGTCGCGTCGGAGCGCAAGCTGATCCTGCCCGCTTTCGGAGCCCTGACCGGCGGGCTCGACGCGCGCCACCCCGAGATCGTCCGCGCGATGAGCGGCCAGGCGGTCGCGCTCGTGCCCGTTGCCGACCGGCTGCTGCGCTTCCCGATCGCCGCCTAGGCGGCCCGCAGCTCGATCGCGATCGCGCCCGTCGGGCTCAACAGGAGCCGCGCGGTTCCGGCGCGCCGCTTGCCGAACGTCGCCGCCTGCAGCTCGTTGCGCGCCGCGTGCCGGTCGAAGCCGTACCCGAGCGCCTCTGCCTGCGTCTTCAACCGGTCGAGATGTTCGTCGAGATTTGCGATCCCTTCCTCCGGATCAAACGCCATCACTTCTTCGAGGTCTCGCTTCGCGGGTCGCTCCATGGCCTGACCATCGCCGCGCGAATCCGCGGAGACAAGCCCATTTGCGCTCTGGTCGTGCTTCTCTAAACCGGCGCAATGAGAAATATCGCTTCCTTCGCTGTTGCCGTTTCGCTGGCCGCGCTCGCCGCGGCCGTGCCCGCCCAGGCGATCGACCCAAAGGTCGCGGCGCGCATCGACCGGATCCTGAAGACAACGCCTCTCATCGACGGCCACAACGACATCGCCGAGCAACTCGCTGAAAACTACAAGCGGAGCGTCGCCGAGCTCGCGAGCGGCACCGACGCCCGGCAGCCCAAGCCGCTGATGACGGACATGGCGAGGCTTCGGCAGGGCCGCGTGGGCGGGCAGTTCTGGTCGGTCTATATCGACGGAACCATCACCGGCGATGCAGCGATCCGCGAGACGATCGAGGAGATCGACGTCGTCCGCAGGATGATCGACGCCTATCCGGACGATCTCGAGCTGGCCTCGACAGCTGACGACATCGTCCGAATCCACCGCAAGGGAAAGATCGCATCGCTGATCGGCGTCGAGGGCGGCCGCCAGATGGGCGGGTCGTTCGCGGCCCTGCGGCAATATTACAATCTCGGCGCGCGTTACATGACGCTGACCCACAACCAGACGACCGAGTGGGCGGATAGCGCCACGGACGAGGCGAAGCATGACGGTCTCAGTCCGTTCGGCCTGACCGTCGTTCGGGAGATGAACCGGCTCGGGATGCTCGTCGACCTCAGCCATGTATCGCCCGCGACGATGAAGGATGCGATCGCCGCGAGCCGGGCGCCGGTGATCTTTTCCCATTCCTCCGCCCGCGGCGTCGGCGGCCACCCGCGCAATGTCCCTGACGACGTCCTTCGCCTGCTGCCTGCCAACGGCGGCGTGGTGATGGTGAACTTCGTGCCGGGCTTCCTGTCGGACGCGGTATGGCGGTGGAGCGCCGACCGAAGCGCCGAGGAAGCGCGGCTTAAGGCGATCCACCGGGACAGCAAGGCCGCCGTTGAAGCGGGGCTCAAGGCGTGGGAGGTCGCGCATCCGCAGCCGCTCGTGACCCCGGCCGTCGTCGCAGACCACGTCGAGCACATCGTGCGCGTCGCCGGCCATGATCATGTCGGTATCGGCGGCGACTTCGACGGCATCAGCGACACCGTGCAAGACCTCAACGGGGTTGAGGATTACCCCAACCTGTTCGCCGAGCTGATCAGGCGCGGCTGGTCCGACGCCGACCTCGCCAAGCTCGCCGGCGGCAACGTGCTTCGAGCGCTTCGACAGGCGGAGCGCGCGTCACAGTCGATGCGCCGCGAGCCGCCGGCAATGTCGCCCGTCGACGAGGCCCCGGCGCAGTGAGCGAGCCACCGCTGAAGGCCGCGATCACTCCTGTGACCCCGCTGCAGCAGAACTGCACCTTGCTGTGGTGCACGAAGACGATGCGCGGCGCCTTCGTCGATCCGGGCGGGGACCTGCCCCGGCTCAAGGCCGCTGCCGAACAAGCGGGAGTAACGGTCGAGAAGATCCTGCTTACGCACGGCCACATCGATCATGCGGGCGAGGCAGGCGTGCTCGCTAAGGATCTGGGCGTGCCGATCGAAGGCCCGCACGAGGACGATCGCTTCTGGATATCGCGTCTCGACGACGACGGCCGCCGCTGGGGCGTGCGCGGAGTCCCGTTCGAGCCCGATCGCTGGCTCTTGGACGGCGACACCGTGACCGTCGGCGACTTGGTCCTCGACGTTCGCCATTGCCCCGGCCACACGCCGGGCCATGTCGTCTTCCACCATCCCGAATCGAAGCTGGCGATCGTCGGCGACGTCCTCTTTCGCGGCTCGATCGGCCGCTGGGACTTTCCGATGGGCAATCACCAACAGTTGATCGATTCGATCACGAAGCGGCTTTGGCCTATGGGCAATGACACCGCGTTCGTTCCGGGCCACGGCCCGATGTCGACCTTCGGGCACGAGCGCGCGACCAATCCGCTGGTCGGCGATGCGGCGCTGGCGGCTTGACTCGCTTGCGCTCTCGCCCACTTGCGCTATAGGGGCCGCGGTTCGCGACGATCCGGCCGCCGCCGCGGGTAATTCCGCTGGAAATGGGCGCAGATCGTCGCCAATTTTTTTATAGCTTCACACAGGTGCCGGAATGGCTGTCCCCAAGAGAAAAACTTCGCCGTCGAAGCGGAACATGCGTCGCAGCCATCACGCGCTGACGGCCAAGCAGTTCCAGGAATGCCCGAACTGCGGTGAGCTCAGGCTGCCGCACAATCTGTGCCAGGCATGCGGCCACTACAACGGCCGCGAGATCGTTTCGGACGAGGCCTAATCGGCGGCGCGCGGGGTCCCGAGCATGGACGCGAGCCCGCGAATCGCGATTGACGCAATGGGGGGCGACAGCGGCCCCGCTGCAATGGTGTCGGGAGTCGCGCGCGCCCATCGCCGCGATTCGACCCTGCGCTTCCAGATTTACGGCGACGAGAAGCTGATCCGCCCCGAGCTCGACCGGCACGCGAAGATCGCGCCCGCGGTCGACCTCATCCACACTGACGAAGCCATCGCCGCGAGCGAGAAGCCGAGCCAGGCCATTCGGCGCGCTAAGACCACGTCGATGGGCATGGCGATCAACGCCGTGAAGGAAGGGGAGGCCGATGCCGCGGTTTCCGGTGGCAACACGGGCGCGCTGATGGCGATGTCGAAGCTCGCATTGCGCACCATGCCGGGGATCGACCGCCCGGCCCTCGCCGCTCTCCTTCCGACCCTGGGCGACAGCGACGTCGTCATGCTCGATCTCGGCGCCAACACCGAGTGCGATGCGCAGAACCTGGTCCAGTTCGCGGTCATGGGCGCGGCCTACGCGCGCTGCGGCCTCAAGATCGACAAGCCGCGGGTCCGCTTGCTCAACATCGGCACCGAGGAGCTCAAGGGGACGGACGAGCTCAAGGAGGCCGCCGCTTTGCTTCGCGAAGCCGATTACCTGCCGCTCCGCTTCGACGGTTTCACCGAGGGTGACCAGCTGTCGCGCGGCAATGTCGACGTCGTCGTCACCGACGGCTTTTCCGGCAACATCGCGCTCAAGACCGCCGAAGGCACCGCGCGTTTCGTCACCGATTTGCTCCGCCGCGCCTTCAAGAGCTCGCTGCGCTCGAAGGCCGGGTTTGCTCTGTCGAAGCCGGCGCTCAACCTGCTCAAGGTCCACCTCGATCCCAACAATCACAACGGCGCGGTCTTCCTCGGGCTCAATGGCCTGGTCGTGAAGAGCCACGGCAGCGCCAACCCGAAGGGCGTGGCCAACGCCATCAAGGTGGCCGCGCGCATGATCAGCAACGACATCACGCGAAGGATCGGCGACGACCTCGACGACTTCCGCGCCCATGCGTTCAACCACGAGGCAGCATGATGCCGTTGCGCTCCGTGATCGCAGGCACTGGCTCGGCGCTTCCCAAGCGCCGTCTCGACAATGCGGAGCTTGCAGAGACGGTCGACACGTCGGACGCGTGGATTGTCGAACGGACCGGCATTCGCACGCGCCACATCGCCGGCGAAGGCGAGACCACCGCGACGCTCGCGCGTGACGCCGCCCTGCGCGCGCTTGCGGAAGCTGAAATCGAACCGGGAGACGTCGACCTCATCGTTCTGGCGACGGCGACTCCCGACCAGACCTTCCCGTCGTCGGCGACGAAGGTCCAGGCGATGCTGGGAATCGACGACTGCATCGCGTTCGACGTCCACGCCGTGTGCACGGGCTTTCTCTATGCGCTGAGCGTCGCCGACTCGATGATCCGCGCTGGCACGGCCACCACCGCCCTCGTCATCGGCGCAGAGACGTTCAGCCGGATCCTCGACTGGGAAGACCGCGCGACCTGCGTGCTCTTCGGCGACGGCGCCGGAGCGCTCGTGCTCCGGGCCGAAGACGGTGAGCGCGGCATCCTCGCCACGCGGCTCCATGCGGACGGCCGCCACAACGATCTCCTGTTCGTTGACGGCGGGCCCTCGACCACGGGCACGGTCGGCAAGCTGCGGATGAAGGGCCGCGAGGTGTTCCGGCACGCGGTCGTCAATCTCGCTGAGGTCCTGAACGAGGTCCTTTCGGCGGCGGGCCTGCAGTCGAGCGACGTCGATTGGGTCGTCCCGCACCAGGCGAACGCGCGGATTCTCGACGCTACGTCGAAGAAGCTGGGCCTTCCGCCGGAAAAGATCGTGGTCACCGTCGACCGCCATGCGAACACGTCGGCGGCGTCGGTCCCGCTTGCTCTCGATACCGCTGTTCGCGACGGGCGCATCCAGCGCGGGGACATTGTCGTCCTGGAAGCGATGGGCGGCGGCTTTACATGGGGCGCAGCAGCGCTCAAATACTGAAAAGACTTGAGAAATATCGGAAATGTCGAATTGCCGACAGGCGGCGTTTCCGTTACGGTGTGGAACCGGCACCACAAGCCGAACTAGGGGGCGGGAGAAATTTTCATGGCCGATTTAGGAATCGCGCGCATAAACGGGGAGTCCGGACTGTCGGGCACTCTGACGCGCGCCGATCTGGCGGACGTCGTTCATCGCAATCTCGGCCTGTCTCGCGCCGAGTCGGCACAATTCGTGGAGCGCGTGCTGCACCACATGTGCCATGCGCTCGCCGAGGGGCAGAACGTGAAGATTTCGGGCTTCGGAAGCTTCATCCTGCGCGACAAGGGCGAGCGCGTCGGCCGCAACCCGAAGACGGGGATCGAAGTGCCGATCGCGCCGCGGCGCGTGATGACCTTCCGCGCCAGCCAAATCCTCCGTGACAGGATCGCCAAGTAGAAGTGGCGGTGGCGACCGGCGAGAAGGCTCCGGGCGCGTTCAAGACGATCGGTGAGTTGTCGGCGGAGCTGGGCGTTGCCCAGCACATCCTCCGCTATTGGGAAACGCGCTTCCCCCAATTGCGGCCGCTGCAGCGCGCCGGCAATCGCCGCTATTACCGCGCCGACGATGTCGAGCTTGCGCGCCGGATCAACCGCCTGCTGAACGAGGAAGGCTATACCGTTCGCGGAGTGCAGAAGGTGCTTCGGCAGCGGGACATGCCGCCCGAAAACCCAGCCGAGGCCGGGATAGAGTATATCGATCGTCCGCCCGAGCCCGGCCTGCAGCCGGACGCGCGCCCGGCCGAAGCCCCGCGACCGTCACTCGATGTCGAACGGCTGATCGAGATTCGCGACCGCCTCGCTTCCGCCCTCTACGATTGAATTCGCCACCGGCGACCAGCCGGTGAGGCGCGCCCTCACTCGCTCCACTGCCAGGTCCAGCGGTACGCGGCTCACAGTCACGCCAGGCGGAAACGCGCGCAGCAGCCGCGACGGCATTGCCGCGGACAGGATGACGAAGATCCCGCGGTCGCCCTCGCGCCGAATGAGCCGCCCGAAGGCCTGGGCGAGGCGCGCGCCCACGACCCTGTCGTCATAGGCGCTGCCGCCGCTCGCCATCCGCCGCGCTGCGTGAAGCACGGTCGGCCGCGGCCAGGGCACCCGCTCCATCACCACCAGCCTCAGGGATTCGCCGGGAACGTCCACTCCGTCGCGAAGCGCATCGGTTCCCAGAAGCGAAGCGCGCGGGTCGTCGCGGAAGATGTCGACGAGCGTGCCGGCGTCGATCGGGTCGACATGCTGCGCCAGCAGCGGCAGTCCCGCGCGGGCAAGCCGGTCCGCGATCCGCGCGTGCACCGCCTTTAAGCGCTGGATCGCGGTGAAAAGCCCGAGCGTACCGCCTTCGGCAGCCTCGATCAGCCGCGCATAACCCCCGGCGAGCGCGGCCAGGTCTCCCTGCTTGATGTCCGTGACCACCAGCACTTCCGACGCCGCCGCATAATCGAAGGGGCTGTGCGCTTCGAAATGATCGACCGTGCAATCGAGATGCGCGGCGCCGGTCCGCTCGTCCGCCGTTTCCCAGCCGTCCCCGCCGCGAAGCGTCGCCGATGTGACCAGCACGCCGTCGGCGGGCTTCAGCACCACCTCGGCGAGCGGACGCGTCGGATCGAGCCAGCGGCGGTTGATGGCGATGTCATATTCGCGGCCGTCGATCCGCTCCACCGCCAGCCAGTCGACGAAGTCCGGGTCGGCCGGACCGCCGATTCGCGCGAGCAGCGCGCCCCATGCCGCCAGCGTCTCCCGCCGCCAGCCGAGCCCGTTGATCGCGCCTTCGACGCGCGCTCGCGCGGCGGAGTCGAGCCAGTCGGGCGCATCCTCGAGCACTGCCTCGAGCCTGCGCGACAGCACCGCAAGCGGCTTCTGGAGCGCTTCGAGCGCCTCCAGCGCGGCCGCCGCTTTGCCCACCAGCGCGCCGTCCGGCTCGGCAAGCTCGGTCTCCAGCCCATAGCCGGCATCCTGCGCCCTCGCCCGGGCGTAAACCGTGCCGCGCACCTCGGCGAGCAGCGCCTCGAAGGCTCCGAACGGCGCACCCTCCGCGATGCGGGCCAACCAGCCGTCCGACGGGAAAGCGCGCGCCGCCTCGATCGCCTGCTCGAGCGCCCTCCCGCCCTCCTCGTCGTAGGAAGCGACGTCCATCAGCCGCGCGGCGAGCCCGCGCCGCCGGCCGCGCGAACGGCCTTCCGGGCCGACGATCCACCGGCGCATCTCGATCGCTTCCTGTCCGCCAAGGGCGACCGCGAAGGTCGAATCGGCCGCGTCGAACAGGTGATGGCCCTCGTCGAATACGATCTGCCGCGGCGCGATCTCGCGCGACCGCGCGGCGTTGATCATCACCAGCGCGTGGTTGGCGATGACCAGGTCCGCCTCCCGACCCGCCCGCTCCGCGCGCTCGATGAAGCAGCGCCGGTAATGCGGGCAGCCGCCGTAGACGCATTCGCCGCGTCGGTCGGTTAGCGCGGTCGACCCCGCGCGGCGGAACAGGCTTGGCAGCCATCCCGGCAGGTCGCCGCCGACCATGTCCCCGTCCTTGCTGTAAGCGGCCCAGCGGCCCACCAGTTGCGCAAGCACGGCCGGCCTGCCGGAAAAGCCGCCCTGCAGCGCGTCCTCGAGGTTGAGCAGGCACAGGTAATTCTCGCGCCCCTTGCGGATCACGACCCGTTTCGCCCGCTGCCTGGGGTCGGCGAATAGCCGCGGCCCTTCGGAGTCGAGCTGGCGCTGCAATGCCTTGGTGAAGGTCGAGACCCAGACGGTCCCGCCCGACCGCTCGGCCCACAATGTCGCCGGCGCAAGATAGGCGAGCGTCTTGCCTATGCCCGTGCCCGCTTCCGCCAGCAGCATGTTCGGCCCGTCGCGCGACTTGCGCGGCGCGAACACCGTCGCGGCCGAAACCGCCATCGCTCGCTGGCCCTCGCGCGGCTCGGCCGCTTCGCCCGTCAGCTCGCCGAGCTTGCCTTGCGCGTCCTCGGCGCCGACGCGGGTCGCGAGCGGCGGCGGCCGTTCTCCGGCCTCCTCCCAGACGGGCAGGCGAGAGAAGAGCATGCGCTCGCCGCGCTCGGGGCGCTGAAGCCGCGATCCGACCAATGGCGCCCAGCCCCAGCCGAGCCGGTGCAGGCTCGCGTTGACGGTCCATGCGCCTTCGCGCTCCGGCCAGTCGGGGTCCGCCAGCCGTTCGAGCAGGGCCGCCGCAATCCGCGGCAAGGCACGCGCCGCTTCCGAATCCGTTGCCGGCGGCTCCAGCGCGACGGCGCGGCTCAGGCCCGCCGGCGTCGGCACGGCGAAGCGCGCCGGATGCACGAACGCGAACAGCTCGAGGAGGTCGAGCCCCGACAGCTCCGCATAGCCGAGCCGCTGCCCGACCAGCGGCGCGTTGAGGATGATGTGCGGAGTCTCCGCCGCGCGGGCGATCGCTTCGCCCCTGGTCGCTTCGCGCACGGGACAGTCCCGTGGGCCCGACGGATCGGCGATCCAGATTCCGGCGTGGGTCGCATGGAGAGAAGGCAGCGGAAGCACGATGAGGTCTTGTACGCTTTTTGTTCCGGTGGGCCAGCCCAATCGGGGCCCAGCGGCTTTGTCTCGCCGGCGACTGCCCTTAGACAGCGCGCTCGGACAGGGGCTGCCAATGAATGATCGCTCTCACGGCTACGACATTTCCGTCGGCTACAGCTACAATTTCCACCGGGAGATGGCCCCCGACTGGATGGACTTTTGCGTCGGCGCAAACGGGTTCGAAGCGCCGCGGCGGGGCAGCGATTACCGCTACCTGGACCTCGGTTGCGGGCAGGGCTTCGGCCTATGCCTGCTGGCGGCGGCGAACCCCGAAGCCGAGTTCGTTGGCATAGATTTCCAGGACGACCACATCGCGCATGCCCGATCCCTGGCGGAGGCCGCGGCCCTCACGAATGTGCGCTTTGTCCAGGCCGATTTCATCGAGCTTGCGAAGGCGTGGCCCGACAAGCTGGGGACGTTCGATTATGTTGGGCTCCAGGGCATATTGAGCTGGATCTCGGCCGATCTCAGGGCCGCCGTCATGCAATGCGTCGCCCACGCAACGCGGCAAGGCAGCCTGGTCTACTTCGGCTACAACACGCAGCCCGGGTCGCTCAGCGCGACGCCGTTCCAGCACATGGCCCACCTCATCAAGGAGAAATCGGGAAGCAGCTCGACCGATGCGCTCGCCCGCGCGATCGAGCTGTTCGATGGGCTGAAGAAAGCCAAAGCGCCGATCTTCCAGGTCCTGCCCGGCCTTGCCAGGCGGCTCGACTCGCTCGCCTCCGAACCCGTCGGCTATCTGGTCCACGAATATCTCACCGAGCACTGGATCCCGCTGTGGCATTCCGAGGTCAGCCGTGAGGCCGCTGCGGCGGGATTGGCTTATGTGGGCACGGCGACGGTCGCCCAGGCGCTGCTCCCCGACGCGATTGCCCCGGCGACGCGCGCGCTCATATTGCAGGAAGCGGACGGCGACCTTCGCCAGGACCTGCAGGACCTGGTGCTGAACCAGCCGTTTCGCCGCGACATTTTCTACCGCGGCACGCCGCGAAAGACCGGCGGCGGCGGCGGACTCGATCCCGATGCACGCTTGCACCTGCTGTCGCCCCCGCGACCGGGCGCGCCGGTCGTGTTCAAGTCGACGTTCGGAGACGTCACCGTCGACCATGCCGCCATCACCGACCTGGTCGAGAGGCTTTCCGCGGGGCCCGCACCGGTCTCCGAGCTGATGGCCCTGCGCAATCCGGCGCGGCAGGACACTCGCCGGATCCTGCTGCTGATGCTGCAGTCCGGAATCCTGATGGTCGGCGCGGCGGCCTCGGGTCCCACGGAGAAAGTCGAGCGCTTCAACGCTGCGGTTGCGCGCGCCGCAAGCGAAGGCGTGCCCTACAATCATGTCGCGGCGGCGGCGTTCGGCTCGGGCGTGCTGGTCAGCGAGATCGATCTGCTGCTCATCGATGCATGGCTCGCGCAACCGAAAGCGCCAGACAAAGACGCCCTGGCCGATCGTCTTCGTGAGAAGCTGACGCGGCTTGGCCGGTTGAACGCCGGAGGTTCGGCACCGCCGCCCGAAGCGGACCTGCGCCTGCAGCTTGGCCAGCGCGTGGGCCTGTTCCTCGATCGGCAGTTGCCGCACTGGCGCAGGCTCGGCGTGCTGCAATAAGCGGCGGGTGGCAGGCTGGGCCGCCGTTCGCTAGAGCCCGCCACTCATGCAACAGCCGCAAGACATCCGCATTGCCGCGATGCAATCGAAGGCCTGGCCCTACGAGGAAGCGCGCAAGCTCCTGAAGCGCTGGCCCGACGGCAAGCCGGACGGCCAGCCTGTCATATTCGAGACCGGCTACGGCCCGTCCGGCCTGCCGCACATCGGCACCTGGAACGAAGTCGCCCGGACCAGCTTCGTCCGCCACGCCTATGAAGAGCTGACCGGCAATGCGACGCGGCTGATCGCGTTCAGCGACGACATGGACGGGCTACGCAAGGTCCCCGACAACCTGCCCAATGCCGAGCTTCTCCACGCCCACCTCGGCAAGCCGCTGACCCGAATCCCGGATCCGTTCGGAAGCCACGAAAGCTTCGCCCACCACAACAATGCGATGCTTCGGGGCTTTCTCGACCGCTTCGGCTTCGACTACGAATTCCTGTCGGCGACCGAATGCTATGGCAGCGGACGGTTCGACGAGGTGATCCGGCAGGTGCTTCGCAACTGGGACGGCGTCATGGGCGTCATGCTCCCGACGCTGCGCGAGGAGCGGCGCAAGACCTACTCTCCCATCCTCCCGATCTCCCCGACGACAGGAATCGTCCTTCAGGTGCCGGTCGAGGTCATCGATGCCGAGGCAGGGATGATCGCGTTCGAGGATGCTGGACAGCGCGTCGAGCAGTCGGCGCTCGGCGGCATGGCCAAGCTCCAGTGGAAGGTCGACTGGGCCGCGCGCTGGGTCGCTCTCGGAGTCGATTACGAAATGGCCGGCAAGGACCTCATCGACAGCGTGGTGCAGTCGGGCAGGATCGCGCGGATCCTCGGCGGCAGTCCGCCCGAGGGCTTCAACTACGAGATGTTCCTCGACGACAAGGGCGAGAAAATCTCGAAGTCCAAGGGCAACGGGCTGAGCCTGGAGGAATGGCTGCGCTACGGGAGCGAGGAAAGCCTCGCTTTCTACATCTATCGCGAGCCGAAGAAGGCGAAGAGCCTGCACATGGGCGTCATCCCGCGCGCCGTCGACGAATATTGGCAGTTTCGCGAGCGATATCGGGAGCAGCCGATCGATCAGAAGCTCGGCAACCCCGTTCACCACATCCACGCGGGCAAGGTTCCGGCAAAAACGCTGCCACTGACCTACGGGCTGCTGCTCAACCTCGTGAGCCTGCCCGGCTGCGGCAAGAAGGACACGGCGTGGAAGTTCGTCCAGCGCTACGCGCCCGGGACCTCGCCCGAGGCCGACCCCGAGCTCGACCAGCTCATCGAGCTCGCCGTCAATTACGCGGCCGATTTCGTCGAGCCGAACCTAACTCGCCGCGCCCCGACGGAAGAAGAAGCCGCGGCCCTGCGCGATCTCGATTCGCAGCTGGCGGCCCTGCCGGCCGATGCCGACGCAGAGACGATCCAGCATCTCGTGTTCGAGGTCGGCAAGCGGCATTACGGCAAGGAGCGGCTGCGCGACTGGTTCCAGGCGCTCTACGAAACTTTGCTCGGCTCGTCGCAGGGACCGCGCATGGGCAGCTTCATCGCCCTTTACGGGATCGGCAACAGCCGCACGCTGATCGCCGAAGCGCTGGCTAGCTAGCCTTCTTCGCCGCGATCCAGGCGTCGATCTTCTGCTCGAGGATCGCCAGCGGCAGCGCGCCGGTGTTCAGCACCTGGTCGTGGAACTCGCGGATGTCGAACCGGTCGCCAAGCTCGGCCTTTGCCTTGTCGCGCAGCCGCTGGATCGCCAGGGCGCCCGTCTTGTACGCGGTCGCCTGGCTCGGAATGGCGATGTAGCGCTCGACCTCCGCCGTGGCGTCCGTCTTCGACATGCCGGAGTGGCCCAGCATGTAGTCGATCGCCTGCTCGCGGGTCCAACCCTTGGCGTGGATTCCCGTGTCGACCACCAGGCGCATGGCGCGCAGCATCTCGTCGTTAAGCGTACCGAAGCGCTGATACGGATCCGCGTAGAGTCCCATCGGATAGCCGAGCGTTTCCGAATAGAGCGCCCAGCCTTCGACATAGGCCGTGTTGCCGCCGAAGCGCATGAACGGCGGAAGCTTGTCGTTCTCCTGCGCCAGGCTGATCTGGAAGTGGTGGCCCGGCTCCCCTTCGTGGAGGAACAAAGTCGTCATCTCCCACGTGCTTCGCGTCGGAAGATCGTACGCATTGAAATAGAATGTGCCGGGCCGCGAGCCGTCCGGCGTGCCCTGCTCATAGGAGCCGCCGGCCTCGAACTTCTCGCGGAAAGGCTCGTACGGCCGGATCACCAGCGCCGCCTTGGGCATGTGCGAGAAATATTCGGGAAGCTTGGGTTCGACTCGCTTCTGGATGTCGTAATAGCCCTGGGTCAGCGCCTCGCGGCTTTTCGGCTGGAACTGCTTGGCCGTGCGCATGTAATCGAAGAACTGGTGCAGGCTGCCCTTGAAGCCGACCTCCTGCCGGACCTTGTCGAACTCGGTCGTGATCCGCGCGACTTCGCCGAGCCCGGTCTGGTGGATCTGCTCGGCCGTAAGCGGGAGCGTGGTCGTCGACTGCAGCAGGTACGCGTAGAGCTTGTCGCCGCCCGGCATGTACATCAGCCCCGCGCCCGCGCGCGCCTTGGGCAGATATTCGGTCTTCAGGAAATCGCGCAGCCGCCTAAGCGCCGGATAGAGCTCGTCTGTGATGGCGGCGCGATATTGCGCTGTCAGCCGCTCGCGGTCCGCCGCGGAAATTGCGTCGGGAAACTTCTTGACCGGCCCGAAGTATGACGATTCCTCCGGCTTCTGCTTGAGCTGGTTGTCCAGCTGCTCGATCATGTTGCGGACCGTCATCTTGGTTTCGACGACGCCAGTCGCCTCGCCTTGCCGGAACCGACCGATCGCCCGGTCGAGATAGGTCGCGAACTCCTTGTGGCGCTTGAGGTTGTTCTCGTAATCGGCGAGCGTCTTGAACGGTGCCGCCCCCTGCCCGCTGGCGAAGGTCGGGTAGAAGGTGTGGAAGCCGAAGAAGTGGTTCATCGGCCGCACCGCCGTCAGCGCCAGCATGTCCGGCTGCAGCCCGCGCAGCGTGTCCTTCGTCTGGAACTCGAACGTGTCGTAGGCGAGCTGGTCGGTCGGATCGAGCTTCGAGCGGTCGATGGTGCGAAGCGCCGCGAGATCGTGCTCCGCAGCGGCGCGCTCGCCGGCATAATATTCGTCGGTGATATAGTCGCCGAAGCGGTCGGCGTAGCGCAGGTCGCCGCGGAAGATCGCCTGCAGCGGGTTGCGCTGGAGGTTCGCCTCGTCGCTTGCCTTGAACAGCTCGAACAGCCGGTCGTGCTCGCTCTTGACCGGCTCGGCCGGGACCGGCTGGACCGGTGCGACAGCCGGGACGACCGGGGCCGGAGCTGGCGCCGTCGCGCAGGCGGAAAGCGCGCAGGTGGAAAGGAGCGCCGCAAGGGCAAGTGCGCGAGACGTCATCAAATCCTCCCCGGGATCAAGGCTGTCTTATCCGCTTAATACGGCGGCCGGTCCGCCGCAACGGGCAACAAGGAAAAGACGCCGCGCACATTCAACGCCGCTTCGATGAAGTCGCCTGCGCGATCTACCAGAAGAAGTTGTACTCGACGTCGACGATGCGCCCGGTGATCGTGTTCACAAGCACGGCGTCGTCCCAGTAGCGCACCCACTTGTACGGCCAGGGCGCATAGGGAAGGCGGTACGACCACGGATCGTTCAGCCAGTAGCTGCTGCTGTAATAGCTTGGCCACAGGCGCCAGCCGATTCCGTAGCGGCGGTAATTCCAGCCGAACGGATCGAAATAGATGCCGATTCGGAAATGCGAGCGGTGGTGGCGGCGATGGTTGCGCCAGTCGTAGCGCCCGTCGCGCCGCCAGTGCGTGCTCCACTGCGGGGCGTTGTCGCCGCGCGCCGCCATCTGCGGCGCCGGAGCCGGTCGGTCGGGCCGAGCGCCTTCGGGAACGCGGACGCGGGCGAGCCGCTCGCGCAGCCGCGTGTCCCCTGCACGGATGGTGTCGCGTTCGCGCTGACGCCACTGCGCCACGCTGTCGCTGTCGGTCCCGCGCTCGCCCAACGTCGGCCGCCCGCGCGCGTTGACGCGCGCTTCGGCTGCACCATTGTCGTTGCCGCGATCGCGAATGCGTTCGCGGATCTGTGCGCGGCGCGCGTCGATCTCGCTCGGATCGCGGGCTTCGCGGACGGCGCGGATTCGCTCGATGTCGGCCGCGCTCGCGCGACCTTCGGCTTGCGCGCGCGCCTCGGCATCAAAGCTGCCGCGCGCCTCCGCCCGCTCGACGCGTTCAGCTCGCTCGACCCGTTCAATCCGTTCGACGCGCGGCTCGCGTACGCGCTCCCGCTCCTCGCGGACCTGGGCGCGCTGCGGGCGCGCTTCGGACCGTTCCGCGCGGCGTTCCTCGCGGGCGCTGTCGTCGCCCTCGGCCTGCTGCGCCAGCGCAGGGGAAATCATGGTTCCGGCGAGAAGCGCGGACAGGACAAACTTACGCATGGGGACCTCAAAACAGGACGTCATCTTGAGATTGATATCCGCCTCGCGAGATTAGCCGTTGCTTAACCGTTACGGCTTTGCCGGATCGCCTTTCCCGGTCTTGCAAACGCCGTTCCGGCAGCACATCCCTGCGCCATGGCGGCGACCGAAACGGCAATGGGGAAAATCGGCGTTGCCGAACGCGGAAGCGGCGCGACGCCGATCGTCTTCCTGCACGGCGTCGGCTCCGACAAGTCGGTGTGGGCGCCGCAGCTCGACCATTTCGGAAGACGCCGGCGAACGCTCGCCTTCGACTATCCCGGCTACGGCGACAGCGACCCGGCTCCGGACGGAACGACCCGCGACGACTTCGCGCGCGCTATGCTGGCGGCGATGGATTCGCTCGGCGTCGGGATCGCGCACGTCTGCGGCCTCTCGCTTGGAGGAGTGATCGCCATCGCGATGCACGCGATAGCGCCGCAGCGCTGCCGCTCGCTGATCCTCGCCGACACGTTCGCGGCGCACCCCGACGGACGCGCGATCTACGAGCGCTCCGTCGCTGGAAGCGCCGATCTGCGCGCGATGGCGGAAGCGCGTGTCGATGTCCTGCTCGCCCAGCCCGCCGACGGAGCCCACCGCACGGACACGGTCGAGACAATGGCGCGCATCGACCCGACCGCTTACCGCATCGGCGCCGAAGCCGTGTGGCTCGCCGACCAGCGCGACCGCGCCGCCGCGATCGACGTGCCGACGCTCGTCCTCTGCGGTGCCGAGGACAAGGTGACTCCGCCGCCCCTGTCGCACGAACTCGTCGATCTGATCCCCGGCGCGCGCTACGCGGAGATCGTCGGTGCCGGCCACCTGACCAATGTCGAGCAGGCGGACGAGTTCAACCGCCTCGTCGAGGAGTTCATCGCCAATGGCTGAGGCCTACATCGTCGACGCCGTGCGGACTGCCGGCGGCCGCCGCGACGGCGCGCTCAAGGACGTGCACCCGGCCGATCTCGGAGCGGCGGTGCTCGATGCGCTGGTCGAGCGCACCGGCGTTGACCCCGCCGCGATCGATGACGTCATCGCCGGCTGCGTCAGCCAGATCGGCGAGCAGAGCTGCCACGTCGGACGAAGCATGGTCATGGCGTCGAAGCTTCCCGACAGCGTCCCCGCGGTCTCAATCGACCGTCAGTGCGGAAGCTCGCAGCAGTCCATTCATTTCGCCGCGCAGGCGGTGATGAGCGGGACGCAGGACCTCGTCATCGCCGCCGGCGTAGAAAGCATGAGCCGCGTGCCGATGGGGACGCCGGTGTTCCTTCCGCTCCAGGCCGGGATCGGAACCGGGCCGTGGCCGAAGAGCGTCCAGGAGCGGTTTGGAGTCACCGAGTTCACCCAGTTCCGCGGCGCCGAGATGATGGCGAAAAAATACGGCTTTTCGCGGGAGCAGCTCGATGCGTTCGCGCTGGAAAGCCACCGCAAGGCCGCGGCTGCCAGCCAGGCCGGTGCCTTCGATGACGAGATCGTGCAGATCGGCGACCATCGAAGCGACGAAGGCATTCGCTACGACGCCTCATCCGAAGGCCTGGCAGGATTGAAGACGCTCGTCCCTGACGGCGTCATCACCGCGGGCAACGCGAGCCAGATTTGCGACGGCGCGTCCGCCGTGCTCGTCGCGAGCGAAGCCGCGGTGAAGGCGCACGGCCTGAAGCCGCTCGCGCGCATCGAGCAGCTGACCGTCACCGCCGGCGATCCCGTCATCATGCTCGACGAGCCGATCCGCGCCACCCGCGTCGCGCTCGAAAAGTCGGGCCGCAGGATCGACGAGATCGACCTCTACGAGGTCAACGAAGCCTTCGCTCCGGTCCCGCTCGCGTGGCTGACGGAGACCGGCGCGGACGCGGAGGGGCTGAACGTCCACGGCGGCGCGATCGCGCTCGGCCACCCGCTCGGCGCGTCGGGCGCAAAGCTGATGGCGACGCTCGTTCACGCGCTCCGCCGCCACAGCAAGCGCTTCGGTCTTCAGACCATGTGCGAAGGCGGCGGCATCGCGAATGTGACGATCGTCGAACGGCTAAGCTAGCGTCCGCTTTCGACCCATTGCGGACATTTGAATGTTCTCTAAGCTGCAAAGACAGGTAGATTGAACGCGACCATCAAAGACGAGGCCAATGCCCCACAAAGGTCTCACCTACGCAACAAAATTGGCGACTGCCTCCGCCACAGCGTCGGTCTTTATGTTGCTGGTTGCCCTCTCCTCACCCAACACACCCCTCTGGCCATTCGTCGTCGTAAATTGGCTACTCTTTGCGGCCACAGGTATCGTTATGATGCGCAACGCTAACAACGGAAGCGGAGACCCGCTCGTGATGCGAGGGATCACGCGCCGGTTCATGCTCGCGTTGGTGGCTTTTGCGATCTGCGGCAACCTAGCTCTTTACACCTCGAACTCGATGATCAGTCCAAACGACCTGCGCGAGAAAAGTCCGCGGTAAGACTAACGTCCGCTTTCCGCCCAAACCTGCCGTCCACCGTCGACCCATTGCGGACATTGGAAGCATAGGTAACAAACCTGGTGTGCGTGCCTCTTGGCTCCTTTGGCTCCCAATCGCTCTAGGCGCTTGTCAGAAGCAGCGGCCACTCGATTGCACTAAGGTGGACATGCCCCGCGAGGTGCGCTGCTTCGAACAAAACCGCGCCAAAGGAGAGGCCGCCAGTGTGGTCGCGTGTCTCCCATTTTCCGAGCGGCTGACCACGAGCGGCATTTGGGTGATAGGCTTTGATCACAATGCTTTCTTTGAAGGCTGGGGCGCCCGCCCGCCACCCCCCGACGTTCTGTGGAACGATTCAACAGGCGCGCTTCTAATTGTGCGAGATGAGGTGCTGGAAAAGCTCGCGCCGTCTGGACCCCAACTCTACGCCTTCGAGGTAGATGTCGTCGGCACACGAGCCTTGTGTCCGGTAGACGGTATCACTCCCTACGCCATTGCGGTTGAGCAGTTGAAAGTGAAGCGCCGCGTCGGCGTTCGCTAGTGTCGGCTTTCCACCCAAATCTGCCGTCCACCGTCGATCCATTGTGGACATGCGGTCGCGTGGTAATCTAGCCGCTCATGGGGAACCACGACGAGCTTTCAGCGACAACCCTAGGTGGCAAGCTTGGCTGCCTTGCGGGCACCGTTGTGGGGTTCCCGGTTTTTTCAGTCTTGATGATCTTCGCGTTCTACGGGGACTGCTTCGGCGAGAAGCAATGCGAGAGCGGGCAAGGACTGCCCTCGTGATTATTGCGCTCACACTGACAGTCACCGTGCCCGTGGGATTGCTCACCCGAAAACTGGTGAATAGAGCAAAAAACAGGCCCGGCTAGCGTCCGCTTTCCACCCAAAGCAGACATAAGCCTGTCCTACTTATCGGCAGTTATGCCATGCTGCGGCGATGCGGTTCCGCGCGCCTGATCTGAGGACGACCTTCGCACTGGGCTCATCCGCACCGATACACGCGCGTACGCGTAGGAGTGTGACCTTTGTGGCCTTTCGCAGGGTTCGGGCATGAAGATCGCCTGCATCGGCGGCGGGCCGGCGGGCCTCTATTTCGCCATCTCGATGAAGCTGCGCGATCCGGGCCATGAGATCGAGGTGTTCGAGCGCAACCCGCCTGGAGTGACGTGGGGTTGGGGAGTCGTCTTCTCTGACCAGACGGTCGAGAACTTGACCGCGAACGATCCGAAGACGGCAGAGATTATCGCGTCGGAATTCGCACACTGGGACGACATCGATGTGCACATCAAGGACGAGGTCATCACCTCGTCCGGCCACGGCTTCATCGGTATCGGACGCAAGCGGCTGCTCGGGATTTTGCAGGACCGCGCGCGCGAACTCGGCGTGACTTTGCACTTCGAAGCCGAGTGCGATCCCGCAGATCCGAAATGGCAGGACTATGACCTCGTCATCGCCGCCGACGGCGCCAATTCGCGCTTCCGCGACGCGCACGAATCCGCGTTCGGTGTGGATATTGACGTTCGCGCCAACAAGTTCGTCTGGCTGGGCACTTCCAAGGTCTTCGACGCCTTCACTTTCGCGTTCGAGGAAACCGAGCACGGCTGGATCTGGGCGCACGCCTATCCCTTCGCGCCCGACTGCTCGACCTTCATCGTGGAATGTTCGGAAGAGACATGGCGCAAGTTCGGCTTCGACCGAATGTCGCAGGAGGAGAGCATCGCCGCCTGCGAGAAACTCTTCGTTAGATATCTCGACGGGCACCGCCTCCAATCCAACGCGACCCATCTCATCGGCTCCGCGGCCTGGCTGAACTTCCGCCGCATCAAGTGCGACAATTGGGCGGTCGGCAACACCATCCTGCTGGGCGACGCCGCGCACACCGCCCATTTCTCGATCGGCTCGGGGACGAAGCTCGCGCTCGAAGATGCGATCAAGCTTGCCGAGGTCCTGAACCGCCGCGGCCTGTCGCGCGACGCGGCGCTGTTCGAATATCAGGCCGAGCGCAACCTCGAGGTGCTCAAGCTCCAGAACAGCGCGCGCAACTCGACCGAATGGTTCGAGACGCTTCACCGCTATCTCCATTTCGAGCCGCTGCAATTCGCTTATTCGCTGCTCACCCGCAGCCAGCGCATCAGCCACGAGAACCTGCGGCTGCGCGACCGCGAATGGCTGGAAGGGGTTGAGCGCTGGTTCTGGAAGCGCGCGACCGAGGGCCGCTCGAACAAGACGGCGCCGCCGATGTTCGCGCCGTTCAAACTCCGCGAGATGGAGGTGGAGAACCGGATCACCGTCTCACCGATGGCGATGTATTCGGCGGTCGATGGCGTCCCCAACGACTTCCACTTCGTCCATTACGGCGAGCGGGCGCTTGGAGGCGCGGGCCTGATCTTCACCGAGATGACCTGCGTGTCGCCGGAAGGCCGGATCAGCCCCGGCTGCACCGGCATGTGGAACGCCGATCACGTTGCCGCATGGACGAAGATCGTGAATTTCGTCCACGCCAACAGCAAGGCGAAAATCTGTCTCCAGCTCGGGCACTCGGGCGCGAAAGGCTCAACGAAGCTGGGCTGGGAAGGGAACGACGTCCCGCTCGAAGAGGGCAATTGGCCGGTGATGGCGGCATCGGACGTCCCCTGGTCGCCGGTCAACCAGGTACCGACACCGATGACCCGCGCCGACATGGACCGCGTCCGCGAGGAGTTCGTCGCGGCGGTGAAGATGGGAGTCGAGTGCGGCTTCGATATGGTCGAGCTGCACGCGGCGCACGGCTATTTGCTCTCGGGTTTCCTGACGCCGCTCCAGAACAGGCGCACCGACGAATATGGCGGCAGACTTGAGAACCGGCTCCGCTATCCGCTCGAAGTCTTCCGGGCGATGCGTGAGGCATGGCCGAAGGAGCGGCCGATGTCGGTCCGCATCTCTGCAACCGACTGGGTCGGGGACGAAGGCCTTACGCCAGAAGACGCGGTGCTGATCGCCGAGGCGTTCCGCAACGAGGGCGCCGACCTGATCGACGTCTCCGCCGGCCAGACTTCGACCGAAGCGCAGCCTGTCTACGGCCGCATGTTCCAGACGCCCTTCTCCGACAAGCTGCGCAACGAAGCGAAGCTCGCGACGATGGCGGTCGGCAATATCTACGAGCCGGACCACGCGAACTCGATCCTGGCCGCGGGCCGCGCCGATCTCGTCGCACTTGCCCGCCCGCACCTGATTGAACCCTTCTGGACGCTGCGTGCGGCGGCTGCGCTCGACTACCGCGACATCCACGTGCCGCCGCAATATCTCAATGGGCAGGCGCAGCTCGCCCGCAACCTCAAGCGCGAGGCAGAGGCCGCGGCGGCGCTTAGGGTCTGACGGCTAGAGCGCGATCGGATCGAGGAAGATGCCGCCGGCCTCATGCCCGCAGGCCCAGCGGATCTGTCCGCGAACGGGCCGCGCGTCGAGCATCTGCAGCATGACCTCGGAGCCGACCTCGACGTCCGCGATCGACCGCAGCCGGAAGCCCTTCTGCGAGACGTCGACGAGCGTCACGTCGACGGTGCAGCCGTCGGTTTCGGTGAGCACCGCATCGCAATTCAGGGTGACCCGCGGTTCGCGCGTGGTGTCGATGCATGCCGCCAGATTCGATTTCATTTCCACAACCCATCCCCCTGCTCAACTTCGCAGCGGACGACACGAACCGGCCGCCGGCCACGGGGGCCGCGCAGCGGATCGTTCGATCATTTGGGGCTGTGCGGCCGATGCCTGTTGTCCGGACAGGCATTCCGCAATCCACTCGGCCCCGATTGGTCCACGTCCATCATCGGGGTTAACCCGCGGCGGTTTAACGGCCAGCGAAGAAAAACGGTTGTGGGCGCATTTACCCTGTGGGTGCGACCGGAGCGCGCCCACGGCGTTCAAACCGCCATGGCATGGACGCCAGAGCCGACCTACGCGAAGCCAGACATCTCGGTGCGGGCAACCACGCTTTATTACCAGATCGTCGCGCCGCTCATGCTCCCGTTCATGGAGCGGCGGATCCTCAACCTGTTTCGGTGCCGCGAAGGGAAATGCTTCTTCCAGCGCAACCGCGAGCACCCGCCGACCGGCAAGGAGTTCGACGACCTCGTCCACCTCGAACCGATTGCGCAGAAGAACGGCCGCACCGAGCAATATTTCTACGTTACGGGCGCCGACGAAATCGCCGCCTGTGCGAAGGTGCAGACGGTCGAGTTCCATGGTTGGGGTAGCCGCGCCGGCGCGATCGAAGCGCCCGACCGCTTGGTCATCGACCTTGATCCGGACCCCGAGCTGGCCTTCGCCGCGGTCAAGGAAGCCGCGGGTCTGGTCCGGCGCGCTTTCGATGCGGTCGGGCTTCAGTCGTTCGCGCTGCTCAGCGGCGGCAAGGGCATCCACGTCGTGGTGCCGCTTCGGCCGGAGGCGGACTGGGACGTGGTGCGCGACTTCACCAAGCAGTTCGCGACCGTGCTCGCCGAAACCGATCCCGAGCGGTTCACAGTTGCGCTCCCGAAGGCGCAGAGGCGCGGCAGGATCTTCCTCGATTTCCTGCGCAACCATCGTACCGCGACCGCGATCATGCCTTATTCCGCACGCGCGCGCGCCGGCATGCCGGTGGCTGCTCCGGTCGCCTGGAACGAACTGGAACAGATCGACCGGGCCGACCACTTCAGCATCGCCGATGCGCAGTCGCTCCTGGAGCGTGCGAGCAGCCCGGTCCTTCGCAACTGGGGCGCTGCCGACCAGGCGCTTCCGAAATTCGGTTGAAGGTGGCGGAGACGGAGGGATTCGAACCCTCGGTACGGGAATCCCCCGTACGGCGGTTTAGCAAACCGCTGGTTTCAGCCACTCACCCACGTCTCCGGCTGTGGCGCAGAGCCGAGGCCTATATAGGCGGGTTTTCGCGGTATCAACCGACGCGGCTGGTGCGAGGCCGGACGTCGAGCCGGGCATCCAGCGCCATTTGCTCGCCGGGTTCAAGGACGCGGATACCGAGCGATTCCCACTCCTCTTCCGGGGCGTTCAGCGCGGCATTAGCGTGCGTCACCGGCTCGGCGACGAAAATGCCGCCGTTGCTCGGGGAATAGAGCTGGAAGAAATGCGCCTGCGGTGACGACAGCTCGAGATCGAACGGCCAGTGCGGATCGGTGAGAAGCGCCCTTCCGCTCCAGCCGCCGTATCCATTGTCGAGATCGCGGCCGCAGACCGCGTCGTCCGAAAGCGAATAGCGGCCGGTCGCGGGGAGGCGCTCTACTGGGAGCACCTTCTCGTCGACGGTCCAGACCTCCTGCACCTCCGTTCGGATCCTGCTCTCCGGACCGCACGGGAAGTAGGGATGGAAGCCGAGGCCGCACGGCATCGGCTCGTCCGAAAGGTTGCGACAGGCGAGACGCATGCCCAGACCGCGATCCTCGAACTGAAACTCCTGCAGGGCCTCATAGGCCCAGGGCCATTCCCCCGGATCGTGACGGAAGCGAAGCACGGCTTGCGTCGCGCCCGCACTCTCCGCGGACCAGGGGCCAAGCCACCCCTGGCCGTGAAGCGGGCTCGGATCGCCCGCCATGTTCGGGGCAAGACTCACCTGCCGGCCGCGAAAGGCAAAGCATCCGCCACGAATGCGGTTCACGAACGGAACGAGCGGAAAGCTCGCGGCGTCGAGCACGTTTCGGAGCGGACTGTGGCTTTCGCGCAATATCGGCACCCTGCGACCGTCGCCGGTCCACGTGAAACTGGAAATTGCGCCGCCAATTGAAGGGCTAAGCTGCAGCTCCATCACGCTATTCGAAAGGGTCAGCATAGGGATGCCATGGCGGTTCTAAACCTCAGCCGACCGACTTGTTCACAGCCCCGAAACTTCTTTGGGGATAAATCCAGATTAGCCGTTGCACGCAATTTTTCGGCAACCTTAAGTGAGCCCCGCGGGACGGGGAGAGAGTCATGGGTCGACGGGTCAAGGACTTCATCGAGATCAGCGATTACACGTCGCTCGAGAGCCTCATCAACACGTTGACGGCCATCCGCGACAACCTGCCCAAGGACGCGGAACCGGAGCTCAAGCTGCGCGGCGACGACGTCTTCGGCCGCAGGCTGACGATCAGCTACCTGCGCGAGCTTACGGCAGAGGAAGCCGAGTGCGACGCGCGCTACACGGGCGGCGTGGTGGAGACCGATCCGACGCTCGACGATCTGCGCGAAAAGCTCGACAAGATCCCCTATGCGGGTGGCGACGAGAGCGAGGAAGAAAAACCGCGAATTCGCCGCGTCGCCTAGCGGGCTCTAGCCGTGCCGTCGGGCAGGGTGGGAGCGCCTGTTACCATTCAGCGAAACTGCCGTCCGTGAGCCGCCACACCGGATTGCGCCACCGGTGCCGCTCCTTGTGGGATTCGCGCACGGCCTCTTCATCGATGTCCACGCCCAGGCCGGGGCCTGTGGGGATCGGCAGATAGCCGTCGGTCGGCGCCAGCTGCTCCTTGTGGCGACAATAAGTGAGCAGGTCCGCGCCGACATTGTAGTGGATGCCGAGGCTCATTTCCTGGATGGCGACGTTCGGCGTGCAGGCAGCGACCTGAAGGCAGGCCGCGAGGGCCAGCGGTCCCAGCGGGCAATGGGGCGCCACGGCCACGTCATAAGCTTCGGCCATTGCCGCGATTTTGCGGACTTCGAGAATTCCGCCTGCGTGGCTGAGGTCGGGCTGAATGATGTCCACCGCGCCGCTTTCGAAAAACGGCTTGAAATCCCAGCGTGAATAAAGCCGCTCACCGAGCGCGATCGGCGTGCTCACAAGGCTTGAGATTTGCGCCAGCCCTTCCGGGTTTTCTGACAGAAGCGGCTCTTCGATGAACAGCAGCCCGAGCGGTTCCAGGACTTTCGCGAGTTGCTTGGCCATCGGCCGATGGACTCGGCCGTGGAAGTCGAGACCGACGTCCATGCCGGCATCCTGAGCGGCTTTCACGCGGTCGACGACCTCGTCGAACGCACGCGGAGTTCCGATCCACTCAAGTTCCGCGGTGGCGTTCATCTTGACCGCGGAGAAGCCCTGCTCCCGCCGGCGCTTGGCGGCGTCGGCGATTTCGTGCGGTCGGTCGCCGCCGATCCACGCATAGGCCCGGACGCTGTCGCGGACTCGGCCGCCGAGCATCTCCCATGCCGGAAGGCTCAACGCCCGGCCCTTCAAATCCCACAAAGCCTGCTCCAGACCTGCAAGCGCCGACATGAGCACCGCGCCGCCGCGGTAGAAGCCGCTTCGGTATCCGACCTGCCAGATGTCTTCGATCCGGAAAGGATCGTGGCCGATGAACCGGTCCCGCAGCGCCTCGAAAGCCCCATCGACCGCCTCGGCATGCCCTTCGAGGCTCGCTTCGCCCCAGCCGACCGCGCCGTCATCGCTTTCAATTCGCACGAACAGCCACCGCGGCTCGGCGTAAAACGTCTCGATCCTGCCGATCTTCATCTTCCGTTCCCGCTTTCGAAGTCGACTTCTTCCTTCTTGAGGCGCTCTTTCGCCTGCTGTTCCTGCTGGCGAGAGCTTTGCCACTCGTAATGCGACGGCGGCACGATCGGCACCACGAGGCACAGGCTCGACGCGGGCAGCACTTCGCGCCAGTCGCGGATCAGGCGCTTGTAGGCGCGCCCGACGTTCCTGATGTTGCGGTTGAGGTCGTAAAGGCCGAGCGGATTCACGTGGCCGTTCTGCTCGCGAAGGGCGGTGTCCCAGTCCACCTGGTCTGTCAGCGAATACCAGGTAAAGCCGACGGTGGGGATCCCGACGTTACGGAGCCGAAGTACGTTCGCCCACTCCTTCCACAGCCATTGCACCGACTCGTCGCCAACCGGCCCTTCGACCAGGTTGGTTTCGGTATGCATCACCGGCAGGCGGTACCGGTTGTAATATTGGCGCGTGATCTCCGTGTAGCCGAACACCTCCCCAGACGCCGTCGTCCGCCCGTCCTCGAACACGCGATGCTCGTTGGTCCGGTAATAATCGTTCCCGAGAATGCAGTGCTGCTTCAAGCGGTTGTGCAGGAAGAAATGGTACTCATCGGGAGTCATCCCGTTGTCCATCAGATACTCGAACATGTCGCTGTCGACGCGCCGGCCGTAGTTCAGGTCGAGCGACAGGAAGCGCCGCGAGTTGAGCTGTTCGGCGATATGAATCGCCTTGGGGCTGTCGGCGTGGAAATATTCCGACGATTCCGACTGGATGAAGATCGCGTCGGCACGGCGTTTGAGGATGGCGAGCATCGCCAGCACATTCGCCTTCACAATATGCTTGAGCGCGGTCACGAAGCCCTGGTCCGACCGCAGCTGCTCGTTCCACCAGCCGTATTTGGCGGAAAAGACCGCGCAGATGAACATCTCGTTGACCGGCGTGTAGAGCTGCACCCACGGGAACCGTTCGGCGAACGCCGCGGCATAATCTGCGAACAGCCTCGGGAAGTCCGGGTTCTGGAAATTGCCGATCCAGTCCGGAACGCCGAAGTGGCAAAGGTCGACGATCGGCGTGATGTCGCGGCTCTTCAGCTCGGCGAAGGTGAGATCGGCGAACGACCAGTCATATTTGTTCGGGCCGAGGAACGTGCGGTGCAGCGGCGGGCCGTAGCGCAGGTACTGGATTCCTAGCTCCTGGACGGCGTCGAAATCCTCCCGCCAATATTTGTAATGGCCGCACACCTCCATCTGATCGATGCGGGTCTGGCCGTTGTTGATGGTCGGGATGCTGTTTTCGACCCCGGTCGCGAACATGAAGTTAGCGATGGATCATCTCCTCTGAGCTTCTCGCCGCTTCTCTTCAGCCCGCGCACAATGCATTGGTCAAATGGCTCGCCCGCTTTGCACCAAAAAGAGTCGGGGCGCACAAGGTTGCATTTTTAAGTTCGGAGCCATGTGGCGTCCGCGCTGTTAATGACTGCACATGAGCTGGGCAGACAAGTTCATCGCGGTCGACTGGGGCACGACCAATCGGCGCGCCTACCTGGTTGAGGACGGCGCACCTTCGGGGCGAGAGTTCGAGGACGGCCGCGGTATCCTTTCCGTGGAGCGGGGACAATTCGAGGAGGCGGTGCGGCAGGTCCGCGACGAGCTCGGCGACGCGCCCATGCTGCTCGCCGGGATGATCGGTTCCAATCGCGGCTGGGTCGACGCCCCCTACGTGCCGTGCCCCGCCGGTCTCCAGGAGCTCGCGGGGAAGCTCGTTCAAATCCCGGAGGAGAATGCCGCGATCGTGCCGGGCGTATCGTTCAGCAATGGCCGGTCCGACGTGATGCGCGGCGAGGAGGTGCAGCTGCTCGGGGCGATCACGGCCGGCGACGTGCCGAGCGATTGCGTCGTCTGCCATCCTGGAACCCACAACAAGTGGGTCCGCGTCCGCAACAGACGGATCGACAGCTTTCGCACCGTCATGACGGGAGAACTATTCAACATGGTACGGGAGGGCAGCATCCTGTCCGAGCTCACGGATGGAGAGGCGAGTCCCGGCGACGCGTTCCTGAAAGGCGTGCGGCAGGGGCTGACCGGCGCCGGCATCACGACTGAATTGTTCGAGGCGCGCGCGCGCTTCCTCCTCGGCCGCCTCGACCGTCGCGACGGGCCCTCGTTCGTCAGCGGGCTCCTGATCGGGGAAGACGTCCGGATTGGGATCGCCGACGGGCGCCCCGCGGACGTCATTGTGATGGGACGGCCGGAGCTTACGGAGCTTTACGCCTGCGCGCTGAACGAGGCCGGCGTCGAAGCGGTGCAGATCGACGGCGAAGGCGCGTTCATTGCCGGCGCATGCAAGATCGCGGAGCGGATTCAGTGAGCGCAAGAGAATTGTTCGACCGCTACTTCGGCCAATGCCCGCTGGTGGCGATCATCCGCGGAGTGAAGCCCGACGAAGCCGAGGCGATAGGCCGCGCGCTGTTCGACGGCGGAATCCGCATCATCGAAGTGCCGCTCAACTCGCCGGACCCTTTCGCCAGCATCCGGCGGATCGCGGACGCGCTCGGCGACGATGCCCTGGTCGGCGCCGGCACTGTTCTTCGCCCGGCCGATGTCGATCGCGTGAAAGAGGCCGGCGGTCGTATCGTCGTGTCGCCCAACATGAATCCGACAGTGATCGAGGCCACCGCAGCCGCCGGCCTGATCTCGTCTCCTGGCATCTTCACGCCCTCGGAGGCCTTCGCCGCCCTGGAGGCGGGAGCCCACGCGTTGAAGCTGTTTCCCGCCGAAGCGGCGTCACCAGCAGTGGTCAAGTCGATCCGGGCGGTGCTCCCGACGGACGTGCCGCTGCTCGTCGTCGGCGGCGTCACGCCTGACGCCGTGCGCGGCTGGCTGGACGCGGGCGCTGACGGGTTTGGCCTTGGCGGCGGTATCTACAAGCCGGGCCAGTCGCCGGACGATACGCTGGCCAAGGCGCGCGCCTATGTCGAGGCGGTTCGCCGGTGAAGCCGATCAGGATCGCGATCATCGGGTTCGGGAAGATCGCCGCCGACCAGCATGTCCCGGCAATCGAAGCCAATTCGCGGCTGGAGCTGGCGGGTACCTCGAGCCGCTCGGGCAAGGGGCCGCAACCGGCATTCACGGACTGGCGGGAGATGATTCGCACCGTCGAGGGACTGGAAGCGGTGGCGATCACTACGCCGCCCAAGCCGCGCTACGAAATCGCCCGCGAGTGCCTGGAAGCGGGCCTTCACGTGCTGATGGAAAAACCACCGTGCGCGACCCTTTCGGAGGTCGAGGACCTCGCATGTCTCGCGGAGGCTCGCCAGCGGACCTTGTTCGCGGCCTGGCACGCGCGGCACAATTCGGCCGTTGCCTCTGCCGCGGAGACACTGGCCGGCAAGCGCGTCGAGTCGATGACGATCACCTGGCACGAGGATGTGCACAAATGGCATCCGGGCCAGACGTGGATCTGGGAAGCCGGCGGGTTCGGCGTGTTCGACCCGGGGATCAATGCCTTGTCGATCGCGACGCGCATATTCCCGGGTTCGCTGTTCGTCGATCGGGCGGCGCTGACCTTTCCCGCCAACTCCCAGACCCCGATCGCCGCCGATATCGCGCTTTCGAGCCCATCCGCCGACGGTCCGCTCCAGTGCAGCCTCGACTGGCGCCGATCGGAGGGCGAGGAGTGGACCGTCGAGGTCCGTACCGCCGACGGCCTCCAAGTGGTCCTCAGCGAGGGCGGCGCGCGGCTCTCGATCGACGGCGACGAGCGGGAATCGACGCAGGGCGAGGAATATCCCGACATCTACCGGCGTTTCGTCGATCTCATCGACCAGCACCGCAGCGACGTCGACGTTCGCCCGCTCCGGCTCGTTGCCGACTGCCTGCTCGTCGGCAGCCGGGAGGTCGAAGCCGCTACGGGAAAGTGAGGTGCGTTACGGCTTGGGAACAAAAGTCGTCGCGGCGACTCTTTCACCCGAAGATTGCACGATGAACCAGAGCAACGCGGACGAACTGGACCAGCTAGACGATGCCTTCGCGGGCAATCGTCTGCTGTCGACGTTCCCAGCTGAAGCCCGAGCCCTGATCGAGCCCTTCGCCAGGATCGTCGAGCTGCCGGTCGCGCAGGTCCTGCATCCCCGCGGTTCCCATGTCGACGCGACGTTCTTCCCCTTCGGCCCGACTATGGTGTCGCTCGTAGTCGACATGTCGGAAGGCAGGTCGGTCGAAGTGGCGTCCATCGGGCACGAAGGGGCCGTTGGCGGGATCGTCAGCTGCGGGCATGCGCCGGCCTTCTCGCGAGCTCAGGTACTGGTCGGCGGGCCAGCGCTGCGCGTCGAGCTGGATGCGCTCGAGGACGCGAAGGGGCGATCCGGTCACATCCGCAACCTGTTTTGCCGTTTCTCCGACTATCTCCTTGCGCAGGTGATGCAGTCGGCGGCCTGCAACAGCTACCACTCGATCGAGCAGCGGGCGGCGCGGTGGCTGCTGACGGCGCAGGATCGCGCGGGAAGCAAAATTGAGCTGACGCAGGAGGCGTTCGCCGGCCTTCTCGGGGTTCAGCGGACGACGGTGAACGCGGTTATCCGAGTGCTCCAGGACCAGGGGCTGATCACAACCCGCCGCGGCTTCATCCAGGTTACCGACAGGGCCGGACTGAAGAAAAGATCGTGCGAATGTCACGATGCGGTCGAGAGTCACTTCGCGGCGGTGATCGGAAGCGGCGGGGCAGGGCGAGTCAGCGGCTGATCAGTCGGCGAGACTCCAGGCGAGCTCGGTACCGGCGAGGAACGGCACCAGCTCGATGTCGCCTAGTCCCAGCAGGTCGGGGACGTCCGCCGCCCGGCGCTCGAGCGTGACCGTGCCTTCGTTCAGCGGCAGCCCGTAGAAGCGAGCGCCATGTTCCGAGGCGAACCCCTCCAGCACGTCGAGCGCCCCTTCTTCCTCGAAGACGGTCGCATAGGTTTCGAGCGCGAAAGCTGCGTTGAAGATTCCCGCGCACCCGCAGGCCGATTCCTTGGCGTTGCGCGTGTGCGGAGCGCTGTCGGTTCCCAGGAAAAACTTCGGCGAGCCCGAGGTGGCGGCGCGCCGGATCGCGAGCCGATGCATCTCGCGCTTGGCGACGGGGAGGCAATAAGCGTGCGGCCGAAGCCCCCGCTCGAACAAGGCGTTGCGGTTGATCACCAGGTGGTGAGGCGTGATCGTCGCTGCGACATTCGGGCCGGCGGATAGCACGAAATCCACCGCTTCGGAGGTTGTGACATGTTCGAGCACGATCTTGAGGTCGGGAAAGTCGCGCATCAGGGGGTCTAGCACCCGATCGATGAACACCTTTTCCCGGTCGAAAATATCGACGTGAGAGTCGGTGACCTCGCCATGCACGCACAGCACCATTTCGAGTGCTTGCATCCGCTCCAGCGCGACATAGATGTTGCGAACGTCGGTGACGCCAAGAGCGGAGTTGGTCGTCGCGTTCGCAGGGTAGAGCTTGGCCGCAACCCAGACCCGCCCCTCGAACCCGTTGGCGAGCTCGTCCGGATCGGTCTCGTCGGTGAGATAGCAGGTCATCAACGGCGTGAACTGCGGCCCGGCGGCCTGAACGATCCGCTCGCGATAGGCTTCGGCGGCTGCCGCGCTTGTTACGGGCGGCATGAGGTTGGGCATCACGATCGCGCGAGCGAACTGGCGCGCGGTGAAGGGGGCGACGAGCCGAAGCATTTCGCCGTCGCGCAAATGAACGTGCCAATCGTCGGGACGGCGGATCGTCAGCGTTTGCAATGCCACGGCGGCTCCTTAACTGAGGGGCATGGCCGCCACCACCCTCGCCGACCGCGCAATCGTCCGCCTCTCCGGCGAGGACGTCCGTGGCTTCCTGCAGGGCCTGGTGACGAACGATGTGACCGGCGACCTGCCGGTGTGGGCGGGGCTATTGACCCCGCAGGGCAAGTGCCTGTTCGACTTCTTTGTCTGGGGGGACGGCGACGATCTGCTGCTCGATTGCGAGGCCGCTGCCGCCGACGATCTCGTCAAGCGGCTGACGATCTACCGCCTTCGCCGCAAGATCGAGATCCAGCGCGATGACTCGCTCGCAGTCCACTGGTCGACGCAATCCGGGGAAGGCGCACGCGATCCGCGTCTTTCGGAGCTCGGCCAGCGCTGGCTGGGACCGGCCAAGGAGCCGGCCAGCGGCTGGATCGAGCATCGCCTTCGGCTGGGGGTGTGCGAAGGTCGTGCGGAACTGGGAGACATTCTCTGGCTCGAATGCAACGCCGCCGAGCTCAATGGCGTGAGCTTCACCAAGGGCTGCTACGTCGGCCAGGAAAATACCGCGCGGATGAACTGGCGCGCGAAGGTCAACCGCCGATTGGTCGTCACCGAAGGCAAAAGCGAGCGGACACGGGTCGCCTATGCCGAGATCGGCCTTTCGGTCGCGCATGTGCGGGTCGAGGCCATTCCGGAAGCGGCAATCATTCCCGACTGGCTCCAACGAGCGCTGGCTCAGCCGACGACCGCGTAAGCCCCAGACCGGAAAGCTTCCCATGCGGCGCGCATGCCGTGTTCGATTACGTGGCTGAGGTCGACGATCGCTGCTTTTTCGCGATTCGCCATAAGGCAAATCCCCCGATCAGCAGCCACAGCACGTTGAGCGCCGCCGACGGGATGGCGCCGTGCCACCAGCCGTTTATCACGAAGCCCGCCGCGCCGAAGACGTTCATCCACTGATACAGCGGCGACTGGCCGGTGACCTTGCCCATCGACAGCAGCAGATAGGCGAGCAGGATCAGCGCGGCGCCGGACCAGCCGGCAACTTCGACGGCGATTTCCGTCGCGGTCAGGCGGCGAGCCTCCGCAACACATAGTGGAGGATTCCGCCGGCCTTGAAATATTCGAGCTCGTTGTAGGTGTCGATGCGGCAGCGGGCCGTGAACGTGAACTCCTCGCCCTCGTCCGGGATGACGCGAACCTCGACGTCCTGGCGCGGCTTCAGCTCGGAAATGCCGGCAATCGAATATTTCTCGCGACCCGTGAGCCCGAGCGTGTCGGCGCCCTCGCCTTCGTTGAACTGCAGAGGCAGCACGCCCATGCCGACGAGGTTCGAGCGGTGGATGCGCTCGAAGCTCTCGGCGATGACGGCACGCACGCCGAGGAGAACCGTTCCCTTCGCGGCCCAGTCGCGGGAGCTTCCGGTGCCATATTCCTTGCCCGCGATCACGACCAGCGGACGTTCGTCCTGCTTGTAAAGCATCGCGGCGTCGTAGATCGGCATGACTTCGCCAGTCGGAGCGTAGCGGGTGAAGCCGCCCTCCACATCGTCGAGCATCTTGTTGCGGATGCGGATGTTGGCGAACGTCCCGCGCATCATCACCTCGTGATTGCCGCGCCGCGAGCCGTAGCTGTTGAATTGGCCGCGTGAGACCCCGCGCTCGAGCAGGTACCGGCCCGCTGGGCTGTCGGGCTTGATGGCTCCGGCGGGAGAGATGTGGTCCGTGGTGATGGAGTCGCCGAACACCGCGAGCGGCCGCGCGCGCTCGACGTCGCCGGGCGAAACGGGCTCCATCGTCATGCCCGTGAAGTACGGAGGGTTCTGGATGTAGGTGGATTCGGCGGGCCAGCCGTAGGTGTCCCCGCCCGTGATCTCGATTGCGCGCCAGCGGTCGTCGCCGCGGTACACGTCCGCATAGCGCCGCCTGAACATGTCGGAATGGACGTGCTGGTCGATCAGCGCGCGGATTTCCTCGTTCGATGGCCAGATGTCCTTCAGGAACACCGGCTCGCCGTTCGAGGCGGTGCCGAGCGGCTCGTTGATCATGTCGGACCGCACCGTTCCCTTCAGCGCATAAGCGACGACCAGCGGCGGCGACGCGAGGTAGTTCGCGCGGCAGTCCGGGGAGACGCGCCCTTCGAAGTTGCGGTTCCCCGACAACACGCTCACCGCCACGAGGTCGTTTTCGTTGACCGCTTTCGAGATCGGCTCGGGAAGCGGTCCGCTATTGCCGATGCAGGTCGTGCAGCCATAGCCGACGAGATCGAAGCCGAGCGCATCGAGATCGTCCTGAAGGCCGCTCTGCTCGAGATAATCGCTGACGACCTGGCTTCCGGGCGCGAGGCTGGTCTTGACCCATGGCTTTACCTGCAGGCCCTTCTCGCGTGCCTTGCGTGCGACAAGGCCGGCGCCGATCAGCACCGACGGATTCGACGTGTTCGTGCAGCTCGTGATGGCCGCGATCACGACATCGCCGTTGCCGACGTCGTAGCTCTCGCCCTCGACGGGCGCTCGGGGGTCGTTGTGCTTCTTGTAGGTCTTCTCGAGTTCCTCGTTGAACTGGTCGTCGAGATCGCTCAGCAGGACCCGGTCCTGCGGCCGCTTGGGCCCTGCAAGCGAGGGCTCGATCGTCGCCATGTCGAGTTCCAGCGTGTCGGTGAACAGCGGGTCCGGAGAGTTGGCGTCGCGCCACAGCCCCTGAGCCTGGCAATAGGCGCGGACGAGCTCGATCTGATCCTCATCGCGCCCGGTGAGCCGCAGATAGTCTATGGTTCGCTCGTCGATCGGGAAGAAGCCGCAGGTCGCGCCATATTCGGGCGCCATGTTGGCGATGGTCGCGCGGTCGGCGAGCGGCAAATTGTCGAGGCCGGGCCCGTAAAATTCGACGAAGCGCCCGACGACGCCCTTCTGCCGGAGCATCTGGGTAACGGTAAGGACCAGGTCCGTCGCGGTGATCCCCTCATTGAGCTTGCCGGACAGCCGGAAGCCGACCACTTCGGGAATGAGCATGCTAACCGGCTGGCCGAGCATGGCCGCCTCGGCCTCGATTCCCCCGACACCCCAGCCGAGCACGCCGAGGCCGTTGACCATCGTCGTGTGGCTGTCGGTGCCGACTAGCGTATCGGGATAAGCGATCGTTTCGCCCCCGGACTCGCTCGTCCACACGCACCGGGCGATATGCTCCAGGTTCACCTGGTGGCAGATGCCCGTCCCGGGCGGCACGACCTTGAAATTGTCGAACGCCTGGCTGCCCCACTTCAGGAACTCGTATCGCTCACCGTTGCGCTCATATTCGAACTCGACGTTTTTCTCGAAGGCGCGGGGAGTGCCGAACTCGTCGACCATGACGCTATGATCGATTACGAGATGCACCGGCACCAGCGGATTGATCTTCTGGGGGTCCCCGCCAAGGCCGGTCATGGCGTCGCGCATCGCGGCGAGATCGACGACCGCCGGCACGCCGGTGAAATCCTGCATCAGCACGCGCGCGGGGCGATACTGGATCTCGCGGTTGACCCGCCGCTCCTTCAGCCATTCGGCCATCGCCTCGAGGTCCTTGGGCGTGACCGTCTCGCCGTCCTCGAAGCGAAGCAGGTTTTCGAGAAGGACCTTCATCGAGAACGGAAGCCGGGCGATGTCGCCAAGCGCCTCGCCCGCCTTGGCGAGCGAATAATAAGTGTAGGTCTTCGAGCCGACGCTGAGGGTTGAACGCGTGTTGAGGCTATTCTGGCCGGTCGGCGTCATCGAAAGGTCCTTGGCTTGCTGCCGCGTCGAAGGTCGTGCGGCGCGAGCCCCTTAGCAATCGTGGAACGCCGCCGCAAAGCGAGCGTCAGGCAAAAACGAACATTGCCCCCACCGCCGCCGCCATTGCCACGGTCGCTGCCCATCCCAGCAGCCGCTGCCACGGCGTCGCGACGAAGACGCCCATCTGGCGATGGCGCCGCGCGACGATCATCATCGCGGCCATGATCGGGACGGCTATGACGCCGTTGATGACGGCGCTCCAGAACAGCATCTTGATCGGATCCAGCGGCGAAAAGAGAACGCCGAGCGCAACGAGCATCGCAGCGACGATGACCCCGTAGAAGGTTCGTGCTTCGTGGGGCTTCTTCTCCAGCCCCGACGGCAGGTTCCAGGTATCGCACACGGCATAGGCCGCGGATCCCGCGAGCACCGGCACAGCGAGGAAACCGGTGCCGATGATGCCCATGCTGAACAACAGGAAGGCGAGATTTCCAGCGACGGGCCGCAAGGCCTCGGCCGCCTGTTCGGAGGTCTGGATGTCGGTGATGCCGTTCTGGTTCAGCGTGACGGCGGTCGTCAGCATGATGAAGAAGGCGATGAGGTTCGAAAGCGCCATTCCCGTGAACGTGTCGATTCCCATGCGCCGAAGCTGGAGCCGCGCGGCCGCGGGCGGAAGCTCCTGCAAGTTCGGCTGGTCCTTCATCTCCATTTCCTCGATTTCTTCGGCGGTCTGCCAGAAGAAGAGGTAGGGGCTGATCGTCGTCCCGAAGACCGCGACGATCATGACGATCCAGGCTTCGCTGAACTCGACGTCCGGGTTCACGATGCGAGTCGCGACCTCGAGCCAGTCGATGTCGGCCGCAAAGGCGACGCCGACATAGGCAAACAGCACCAGCGTCAGCCATTTCAGGTAGCGAACGTAGCTGTGGTACGGCACCAACACCTGGAGGAGCAGCGAGATCGCGGCCGCGGCCACGGTAAAATACATTGCGCCGCCGCCCGCCAGCAGCTCCGCTGCCGCGCCCATTGCGGCAATGTCCGCGCCGATGTTGATGGTGTTGGCGACGAACAATGCCGCCACGAGCGCCGCGACGATGGAACGGGGGAATATCCGCAGCAGGTTCGCCGCGAGGCCGTTGCCCGTCGCCCTTCCGATCCGGGCGCTGATCACCTGCACCGCAACCATCAGCGGGTAGGTGAAGATCAGCGTCCACTGCATGTTGAAGCCGAACTGGGCGCCGGCCTGCGAGTAAGTGGCGATGCCACTCGGATCGTCGTCGGCTGCGCCCGTGATCAGCCCCGGACCAAGCCGGCCGAAGCCCAGCTGGACCTTCCGCCTGGCACGGGTCGCGGCCACTTCCAGGGGCGTTGTGCCGGTGTCGCCGTTGGCAGGTTCGGTCTTGTTCACACGCGCACCTGTAGATGGCCGATTGCGGCTAAACGGCCGTTGTTCGTTACGGTTGCGTTAGGCTGACAGCGGCACGCGACGGAACGACCGCGCCTGACTCCCGTTCAACGGCGCTTCGCGCTACAAGCGTTGCCGCGACGTTAATCAAAGGGAGGACGTGCGAAATGGCACATGACGGGGAGTATTTCCGTCAACGGGCTGCGGAAGCCCGAGCGGCTGCTTTCCGCCGCGACGAAGGCGAAGAAGCCGAGGTCGCGGGCCAGCTTGCGCTTGCCTATTCCGCCCTCGCCCGCCGCCATGTCGCCCCCGCGGCCGAAATCGCCGCGCTCGAGGAGCAGGCCGAGGCCTAGATCCACCCTCGGCGCTTCAGGTACCACATCGGCACGATCGCGCTGGCGACGATCAGCGCCACTGCCGCCGGGTAGCCAAACACCCAGTTGAGCTCGGGCATGTGCTTGAAGTTCATGCCGTAGATCCCCGCGATGAGCGTCGGGGGCAGAAACACCAGCGCGGCCCAGGAGAACAGCTTCATCGCGGCATTCTGCTCGATGCTGATGAAGCCAACCGCCGCGTCGAGCAGGAAATAGAGGTGGTTGGCGAGGAAGGTGCTGTGATCCCCCAAGGAGGACGTGTCCGCAGCGAGGCTGGCGAGGTGCTCGCGCACGTTGGCGTTGCGGCGCGAGCGAATCTTCGGCGTCGCGCTAAGGAAGCTGAGCAGGCGGCTGGTGCTGGTTTCCGTCTCGCGGATCTTGGCGAGAAGCAAGTGCGTGCGGCCGATGCGCGTCAGCAATGCCGTGAGGCGGTTCTCCGGAATTCGCCGCGCATCGCTCGCGGTAAACACGTGGCTGGAGATCTTCTCGATCTCGGCCGCCACGCCTTCGAGCTCGTCGGCAAGCCGGTCGACAATGGCGTCGAGAAGGCCGCCCAGCGCCCACAAGGCGGTGCGGGCCAGCGCGGGTTCCCGGACCGCATGGTCGGCAAAGACCCGGATCGGCTTCGGCGCGACATAGCGTACCGTGACCAGTCGCTTGTCGGTCAGCACGAAGCCGATCGGCGAGCTCGTCGGATGGCCTTCTTCCACTCCGAACAGGACGCTGAGGGTCATGTAGAGCGTGCCGTCGCGCGCATAGAGCCGGCTCGACGGTTCGATTTCCGCCATTTCATCGGGCGTCGGCACCGCGACCTGCAGGCAGCGTTCGACGAGAAGCTCCTCTTCCCGCGTCGGGTTTTCAAGGTCGATCCAGGTCGCGCTTTCGGGAATCTTCTGATGCGCGCAGTCGATCGCCTCACCTTTGCAACCGGGTCCGTAGGCGCGAAGCATAGCGCGTTGATCGGCTGAAGGCGCGCCCTTTGCAAGCGGCGCGGCTCTGCTAGCAATGGCCGATGAGAGGCCGGACCGCGGTTGCCGCATTCGTGATCGTCGCCGCGGCTGCCGTGGCCCTCCTGGCAATGGGGCGACCGGCGATCTGCACCTGCGGCACCGTCTCGCCGTGGGGCGCCGTCGGACCGCAACAGAGCCAGATGCTCGCGGACTGGTACAGTCCAAGTCACGTCGTCCACGGGCTGCTGTTCTACGCCGCGCTCTGGCTGATCGCGCGCGAATGGCCGGTCGAGCGGCGCTTCCTTGCGGCCTTGTCGATCGAGGCCCTGTGGGAAGTGGCCGAGAACACGCCGCTGGTGATCGACCGCTATCGCGCGGCCACCGCGGCGCTCGGCTATACCGGCGATTCGCTCATCAACTCCGTGAGCGACATGGCGATGATGGCGGCCGGCTTCCTCGCGGCGCGCAAGCTGCCGCTGTGGGCATCGATCCTGTTCCTTCTCGTGCTGGAGATGGCTCCGCTGCTCACGATCCGCGACAATCTCACGCTCAACGTCTGGATGCTCCTCGCGCCGAACGAATCGGTTCTCGAATGGCAGGCAGGTGCCTGAACGGCACGATTTCGCCGCACAAGCATTGAGCAGCAGATCATTCTGGAGAGCGGATGTGAGACTTGCGATCGCAACCTGTGCCGCCGTCATTCTTGCAACGCAGGCGGCAAGCGCTTCCGCCGCGGAGGTGTTCGGCGGGGTTTTCGTTCACGGCGTCGACACGCCGCTGACGCTCGGCGGCGATCCCGAAAGCGGCGTGGATTTCCAGCTCGGCTGGCGCGGCAACAGCATTGGCCGCGTTTTGGGCATGCCGCTCCAGCCCCACGTCTTTGGCGCCATCAACAGCGCCGGGAACACCAGCTTCGCCGCGGTAGGGCTATCGACCAAGTTCGGCGACCGCGTCTACATCCGCCCCGGTCTCGGCCTTGCCATCCACACCGGATCGACGAGCAATTTCGACAACCCGTTCAACGACAAGGTCGAGTTCGGATCGCGCATCCTGTTCGAGCCGGAGCTGGGGATCGGCGTTCGTGTGTCGCCACGGCTGACTGCGGAAGCCAGCATCGTCCACCTCAGCCACGCGACCTTGTTCGGCAAGCAGAACCCCGGGATCGACACGATCGGCGTCCGCCTGAACCTGCAGCTGCCCTAGGGCTAGCGGCCGACCATCGTCTCCGGCTTGACCACCCGGGCGAAGGTTTCCTCGTCGACATGGCCGAGCTCGAGCCCGGCCTCCCTGAGCGTCTTGCCCGTCTTGTGGGCGTGCTTGGCGATTTCTGCCGCCTTGTCGTAGCCGATCTCCGGCGCGAGCGCCGTCACGAGCATCAGCGAGCGGTTCATGAGCTCGGCGATGCGCGCTTTATCTGGCTCGAGGCCCTTCAGACAGCGTTCGGTGAAGCTTTCCATTCCGGTCGCCAACAGGTTGATCGAGCGGATGACGTTCGCGCCGATGAGCGGCTTGAATACGTTGAGCTCGAGGTGGCCCTGCATCCCGCCGACGGTGACCGCGATGTGGTTGCCCATCACCTGCGCGGCGACCATCGTCAGCATCTCGCACTGGGTCGGATTGACCTTGCCCGGCATGATCGAGCTTCCGGGCTCGTTCTCGGGAAGGCTGAGCTCGCCGATCCCGCAGCGCGGGCCCGAGCCCATCAAGCGGATGTCGTTCGCGATCTTGGTAAGCGAAACGGCAAGCGTGTTCAGCGCGCCCGAGACTTCGACGAGTGTGTCGTGCGCCGCCATCTCAGCGAACTTGTTCGGCGCAGTCGCGAACGGGAGCCGGGTGAGATTGGCGATTTCCTTCGCGAAGGCTTCTGCAAAGCCCTTGGGCGTATTGAGGCCGGTCCCGACAGCGGTCCCGCCCTGCGCAAGGCGAAGGAGCCGCGGCATCAGCTCTTCGAGCCGCGCGACGTTCGCCTCGATCTGCGCCGCATAGCCGGAGAACTCCTGGCCGAGCGTCAGCGGAGTCGCGTCCTGCAGGTGGGTGCGGCCGATCTTGACGATCGAATCCCACGTCTTCGCCTGCCGATCGAGCATGTCCTGCATGCCTTTCGCGGCGGGCAGGAGCCGGGCATTCACCGCCCGCGCAGCGGCGATATGCATCGCGGTCGGGAAGCTGTCGTTCGAAGACTGGCTCTTGTTCACATGGTCGTTGGGATGCACCGGCTCCTTGCCCCCGCGATTGCCGGTAAGCCGCTCGTTGGCGCGGCCGGCGATCACTTCATTGGCGTTCATGTTCGACTGGGTCCCGGAGCCCGTTTGCCAGATGACGAGCGGGAACTGGTCGTCGAGATCCCCCCGGGCGACTTCGGCAGCGGCCTGCTGAATCGCCTCCGCAACCTCGACGTCGAGCAGGCCCGCACGGGCATTCACGCGAGCTGCCGCCTGCTTGATGAAGCCGAGCGCATGAATGATCTCGGCGGGCATCTGCTCGCGCGGGCCGAACGGAAAATTCCCGATCGAACGTTCGGTCTGCGCTCCCCAGTAGGAAGTCGCGGGAACGTCGATCGGGCCGAAGCTGTCACTTTCGGTGCGCGTCGCAGTCATATTTTCCTTCCGTCATGCTGAGCGGGTTTCAGCATCCATTGTGTCGCTGGCGCGATGCTCTGAAATGGACCCTGAAACAAGTTCAGGGTGACGACGTCCGAGTCACTTTTTGCGGGTAAAATCCACGCTGACGACGTTCGAGCCATCGTCGGCAGCGGGTTCGGGAGCATCGTTTTCCGCCTGCTCGTGCTCTTCGTGCGTGGCGTCGGCTGCGTTGGCCTGGAACTTCAGGCTGAAGTCGACCGCAGGGTCGACGAAGTCGGTGACTGCGGCAAAGGGAACGCGAAGGCTTGCCGGAACGCCGCCGAATGACAGACCGACCGAGAAGGCGTCGCCCTCGACCTTGAGGTCCCAGAAGCGATGCTGGATGACGATCGTCATTTCCTCGGGAAAGCGCTCGACCAGATGCTTCGGGATGGCCACGCCCGGCATCCGCGTCTGGAAGGTGATGTAGAAGTGATGATCGCCCGGAAGGCCGCCCGAACGCTCGACTTCACCAAGCACCCTGCCGACCACGTCGCGCAGCGCCTCCTGGACGATCTCGTCGTAGGGAATCAGGCTTTCCGGAGTCTCGTCGCTCATCGCATCCGGTGGTAACGAGGCGACGTTCCCGGTCAAGCGGAGTTACGAATGCCGATAGACGCCACGCAAGCCTATGACGACAGCAACGTCTTCGCGAAGATCCTTCGCGGCGAGCTTCCGTCGAACAAAGTCTACGAGGATGAGTGGGCGCTTGCCTTTCACGACATCAACCCGCTCGCCCCCGTGCACATCCTCGTCATCCCGAAGGGACCCTACGTCTCTTGGGACGATTTCTCCGAGAAGGCGTCGGATGCGGAGATGGCAGGCTTCGTGCGCGCCGTCGGCAAGGTGGCGCGCGATCAGCAGCTGCAGGTCCAGGGTTACCGGCTCCTTGCCAACATCGGCAAGCGCGCGGGCCAGGAAGTGCCGCACCTTCATGTCCACATCTTTGGCGGTCAGCCGCTGGGGCCGATGCTCACGCGCTAGCGATTTGCCCGTTGCGCAACCGGCAACAGCCGCTAGGCTCCGCCGCGAAACCGATCTCAGGGGACGATTATGGCGACATCAGCACCGCGCGGGGGATTGTTCGGCCGCGTAAAGCCACTCGACGCAATCCTCGCAACCGCTGAGAAAAAGTCGCTTCACCGCACATTGGGGCCGATCCAGCTGATGCTGTTCGGCGTCGGCTGCATAATCGGCACCGGCATCTTCGTGCTCACGGCGGTGGGCGCGCAGAAGGCTGGGCCCGGCCTTACGATCTCCTTCATCATCGCGGGCGCAGTCTGCATCGTGGCGGCCCTTTGCTACGCCGAGATCGCGTCGATGGTGCCGGTCGCGGGCTCCGCCTATACCTACAGCTACGCCGTGCAGGGCGAGTTCCTCGCGTGGACCGTGGGCTGGGCGCTGCTGCTGGAATATGCCGTCGGGGCGTCAGCGGTCTCGGTCGGCTGGTCGAACTACTTCACCGATACGGTCATGGCGCGAAGCTGGGGGATAGAATTGCCCGCGGCGCTCAAGGCCGGGCCGCTGGTGCTGGGCGGTCAGCCCGGCGGATTCATCAACCTTCCTGCGTTCATCATCGCCCTTCTCGTCACGTGGCTGCTGATGATCGGCACCACCGAGAGCGCCCGCGTCAATGCAGCGCTCGTCGCCATCAAGATCACCGCGCTGACAGCCTTCGTGATCCTGACGCTTCCGGTGATGAACGCGGACAATTTCGCGCCATTCGCTCCCGGCGGCCTTTTCGGCGGCTTCGGCTCCGGCGTCGGCATCGTCGGCGCCGCAGCGACCATGTTCTTCGCCTATGTCGGCTTCGACGCCGTGTCGACCGCCGCCGAGGAAACCAAGAACCCGCAGCGCAACGTGCCGATCGGACTGATCGGCAGCCTGCTAATTTGCACGGTCTTCTACATGCTGGTTTCCGCGGGCGCGATCGGAGCGATGGGCGGCAATCCCATCCTCGGCGCGGACGGCGCTCCGCTCGCCACCGGCTCCGAGCAGCTCGCGCGCCAGTGCGCCCTGCCCGAATACGCCGGAACGCTGGTTTGTTCGCGCGAGCCGCTCGCGACGGTCCTTCACCACATCGGCTTCGGGGTCATCGGCAACATGCTCGGCTACGCGGCCTTCATCGCGCTTCCGTCGGTCATCCTGATCCTGCTGTTCGGGCAGACGCGAATCTTCTTCGTGATGGCGCGCGACGGCCTCCTCCCCGAAAAGCTCGCCGAGGTTCACCCGCGCTGGAAGACCCCGCACGTGGTCACCGCGATCACGGGCATCGGAGTCGCCGTAGGCGCGGCCTTCTTCCCAGTCGGCCAGCTGGCCGACATCGCCAATGCCGGCACGCTATACGCATTCCTAATGGTCGCAGTTGCGGTCTGGCAGCTTCGCAAGAAAGATCCGAACCGGCCGCGGCCGTTCCGGGTGCCGGCGATAGCGCTGATCGCGCCGCTCACGATCCTCGGGTGCCTGTTCCTGTTCTTCAACCTTCCCGCCCCCGCGATGCTCGTGCTTCCGGTCTGGGGCGCGATCGGGATCGTGATCTACTACCTCTACGGCTATCGGAAGAGCCATGTGGGCCGGGGCATCGTGGAAGTGCACGAGCAGGAGGCGCACGATCTGCATCCGCACGTTCCCGGGGTCGACGATCCCGAGCGGCACTGACAGGGGCCTGACGCCCTAGGGCACTAGCTTTCGTCGGCTTCGCGGGCAGCGTCCAGCAGGGCTGCCCGCAACGCCTCCATCTGCGCGGACGCGAGCTTGCGGCCGGACGCGGTGCTCACATAAAAAACGTCCACGGCCCGCTCGCCGTAAGTAGCGATATGGGCGGAATGGACTTCGAGCCGCTGGGCGTGGATTGCGCGGGCCAGGCGCGCGAGCAGCCCCCGCCGGTCGAGCGCGTTCACTTCCACAACGGTGGTTCGGCTCGATGCGCGCTCGGCAATGGCAACTGAAGGCGCAACGTGGAAGGCGGCCGCCTTGGCGCCCCCGCGCCGTCCCGACGGTATGTGGGGCGGATCCTTGGCGAGTATCGCCGCTTCGACGGATTTCACCAGGCGCGAGCGGAGCCTCTTGTCCGAATAAGGCCGTCCGTGCGCGTCCTCAACAAGCAGATTGTCGAGAGCCATGCCGTCGCGAGTCGTGTGGATGCGGGCATCGATGATGCTTGCGCCGGCAGCAGCGAGCCCGGCGCAAATGCGGAAGAACAGGCCCTCCCGGTCAGCCGCAAAGACGCTTATCCGCGTCGCTCCACGGTCCGGTTCGTCCTCTGCAGCGATGCTCGGCCTGGCATCGCCGATCCTCGCCTCCGCAGCCGCCACCTGCCTCGCGTTCGACATCCGCACCTCAGCGGGTTCGGCGAGCCAATAGCTGTCGGGAAGCCGCCGCGCGTATGCGCGCGCGATCTTCGCTTTCCAGTCCAGGCTCTGTCCCAGCTCCTCCTGCCGCTGCGCCACCGTCTCCGCGCGTCCGCGCTGCTTGTGCCCGAGCCGCAGCTTCTCTTCTGCGGCCTCGAACAAGGTCCGCAGAATCTGACGCTTCCAGTCGTTCCACACGCCCGGCCCGACCGCTCGAATATCGACGACCGTGAGGATGAGCAGCAGCCGCAGCCGCTCCGGGCTTTGCACCTGCCGCACGAAATCCTCGATCGTTTTCGGGTCGGCAAGATCGCGCTTGAACGCGGTTGAAGACAGCAGCAGGTGATGGCGTACGAGCCAGGCGACGGTTTCGGTCTCCGCCTCGTCGAGCCCGAGCCGAGGACCGAGGTCGAGCGCCACCTGCTCGCCGAGTACGCTGTGATCGCCTCCCCGCCCCTTTGCGATGTCGTGAAGCAGCACCGCGACGTAGAGCACCCGCCGCGAGGCGATTTGCCGGAACAAGGCCGTGGACAAGGGGTGATCTTCGGCGAGTTCGCCGCCCTCGATGGCAGCGAGCAGCCCAATGGCGCGAATCGCGTGCTCGTCGACGGTGTAATGGTGGTACATGTCGAATTGCATCTGCGCGACGACGCGGCCGAAGTCGGGAACGAACCGGCCGAACACGCCCGCCTCGTTCATCCATCGCAGGACCAGGTCGGGCGCGTGCATGTTCGTCAGCGCCTCCATGAAGCAGGCGTTCGCCCGGCCATCCTTCCGGATGCGTGCGCTGATCAGCTTCGAGTCGCGGCTCGCAGAGCGCATTGCCGCCGGATGGATCTCGAGCCGCTCGCGAGCGGCGATCGCAAACAGTTCGAGCAACCGCACGGGATCGTCGCGGAAGAAGTCGTCGGAGGGGACGGACAGGCGGCCCCGGTCGAGAACGAAGCCGTTCAGCGCCTTCGGTCGCCGCCTGATGGTCGGCAAGGCGAAACGGAGCCCTCTGCGCCCGAGCTTCTCATCGAGTTGCGCGAGGAACACCCCGGTGAGATCGCCGGCCGCCTTTGCGTTCAGGAAGTAGAAGTGCATGAAGCGCTCGACGGCGCTCTTCCCCGGTCGGTCCGAGTACCGCATCCTGCGCGCGATCGCCTTCTGGTACTCGAAGCCCAACCGCTCTTCAGCGCGTCCGGCCTCGAGATGAAGATGGCACCGCACCGCCCAGAAGAACCGTTCGGCGCGTTCGAAGGCCGAAAATTCCTCACGGGTGAGCAAGCCTACCGAGACGAGGTCGGAAGCCTCGCGCACGTCGTAGACATATTTGCCGATCCAGTAGAGCGTCTGGAGGTCGCGAAGGCCGCCCTTTCCGTCCTTGACGTTCGGCTCGACGACGTAGCGGCTATCGCCCATGCGCAAGTGGCGTTCGTCGCGCTCGGCGAGCTTCGCGGCGACGAATTGCGCAGCCGAGCCGCTGACGATCTTTGTACGGAATCGAGCCATGGCCTGCTCGAACAGCTCCTCGCTGCCCCACAGCAGCCGCGCCTCGAGGAAGGCGGTGCGGATCGTCATGTCGCTGCGGGCAAGGTCGATCAGCTCCTCGATCGAGCGGAGCGAATGGCCGACCTTCAGCTTGAGGTCCCACAGCAGGTAGAGAACGTCCTCGACGGTCTTCGCCACAGCAGCGGTCGGCTGGGCGCGCGACAGGAACATGAGGTCGAGGTCGCTGTAGGGCGCCATCTCCCCGCGGCCGGTGCCGCCGAGCCCGACGATCGCCAGCTCCGGCGGGGAATCGCCAGTTACATATTCGTAGGCGAGGCGCACGACCTGGGCATGGAGATACGCAGTCGACCGGGCGGCAGTACGGCCGCGGTCAGGCTTCGCCTCAAGCCGCCTCGCGATCTCGGCGCGGCCATCCTCGACCGCTTTCGCGAGGAGCTTCGCAGCCTTGGCGCGAGCGATACCGCTCATTTCGTCGCCGAGGACCCGAGGGTCGATGATCGCCCGGCGATCCGCAATGGGATCGAAGGGCGCGTTCACGCCCTGCTCCGCTCCGCCAACAGCGACTTGAGGCGGTACAAAGCCTCGAGCGCCTCGCGTGGCGAGAGCGAATCGGGCTCGATTGCCGCCACCGCCTCCGCGAGCGAGTCGGACTGCTTCTCCGGCTCGGCCGCGGCCGCGAAGAGCGGGAGGTCATCGAGGCCGGCGGCAATCCCCCCAGTCGCGTCCCGGCCCGCCTCCAGCTTGGCAAGCACGGCCTTCGCGCGCGCGACCACGGCCGGCGGGAGGCCAGCGAGCTTCGCCACTGCGATTCCGTAGCTGCGGTCGGCTGCGCCGGGGGAAACTTCGTGGAGGAGAACGAGGTCTCCCTTCCACTCTCGCGCGCGGACGTGGTGCAGCGACAAAGCGTCGAGGCGGGCGCCGAGCCGAGTCAGTTCATGGTAGTGCGTGGCAAAAAGGGTGCGGCACTGGGCCTGGTCGTGCATGGCCTCGACAACCGCCCAGGCGATGGCAAGGCCGTCATAGGTGGAGGTGCCACGCCCGATCTCGTCGAGTATGACGAGGCTGCGCGGCGTCGCCTGTGCAAGGATCGCCGCGGTCTCCACCATCTCGACCATGAAAGTCGAGCGCCCGCGCGCCAGATTGTCGGAGGCGCCCACCCGGCTGAACAGGCGGTCGACAAGACCCACCTTGGCGCGGGCCGCCGGCACGAAGCTCCCGGATTGCGCGAGGACGGCGATCAGCGCTGCCTGTCGAAGGAAGGTCGACTTGCCGCCCATGTTCGGCCCGGTGATCAGCCACAGCCGGTCGTCCGGTCCCACGCTTAGGTCGTTCGCCACGAAGCGCTCGCCGCTCTGCGTGAGCGCGCTCTCGACCACCGGATGCCGGCCGCCTTCTATCTCGAGGCAGGGTTGTTCGGAGATCTGCGGGTTTGACCAGCCGCCCTCGGCCGCTCGCTGCGCATGGCTCGCCGCGACATCGATACGCGCGAGCGCGTCGGCCGTGGCGAGAATCTGCGGCGATGCATTCAACGCGCGCGCCGTCAGTTCTTCCAGATGTTTCGCTTCGAGCGCCAGTGCGTGGGCCCCCGCCTGGAGAACGTGCGCCGCCTGCTCGTGAAGCTCCGGGGAGTTGAATCGGACGACCCCGGCCAGCGTCTGGCGATGGGTAAAGCCGCTGTCGGGAGCCATGAGCTTGTCCGCGTGCTTGGCCGCGACTTCGATATGATAGCCGAGCACGGCGTTGTGCCGGATCTTGAGCGACGGGATGCCGGTCGAATCGCGGTATTGGCTTTCGAGTGCGGCAATGGCGCGACGGCCGTCGGTCGAGGCCGCGCGGAGCGCATCGAGCCCCTCATCGTAACTTTCGGCGATATAGCCGCCCTTCGATGAGTCGAGCGGCGGCGAGGCGACCAGTGCCTCGGCCAGCCTATCGACGAGTTCGGCATGGCCGCCGAGCTTCGGAAGGAGCTCGTCAAGCAGCGCCGGGCGATCTGCCTCGCCTTCGAGATTGGCTTTAAGCGAACGGGACGCAGCAAGGCCGTCGCGGATCTGCGCGAGGTCGCGGGGCCCGCCGCGGCCGGCAGTCAATCTCGCAAGCGCCCTCGAGACATCGGGAAGCGCCCGAAATGCGGAGCGCGTGCGCTCGCGCAGGAGCTGGTCCGCGTGAAACCAGGCGACGAGGGCCAATCGACGGTCGATCGCCGCTTTGTCGGTCAGCGGCGCGGAGATGTCGGCAGCAAGTAGCCGGCGGCCGCAGGCGGTCACGCAGCGGTCGATCTCGCCGAGCAGGCTCCCCGCGAGGCTGCCTTGGACAGACCGCGTAAGCTCGAGACTTTCGCGAGTCGCGCAATCGATCTGCATATGAGCGGACCGCGCAACGCGCTTCGGAGCGTCGAGGAGGACGTCCGCACCCTTCTGGGTTGCCTCCAGATAGGCCACCAACCCGCCTGCCGCAGCAAGCTCGGCGCGCGTCGGAGAACCGATGCCGTCGAGCGTGGCGAGTCCGAAACGCTGCTTGAGCGCTCGCTGGCCCGCGATGCTGTCGAAACCGCCATGACCTTCGCGCGTCGCGACACCGGGGACGGAGCCCTCGGCAACCGTTTCCGCGGGCGACAGCCGCGCCAGCTCGGACGCCAGCTCGCCCGGACCGCAGGCGATAAGCTCGAACCGGCCCGTCGAAATGTCGGCGGCCGCAATGGCCCAGTCTTCGCCAGCGCGTCCGACGGCCGCAAGCCAATTGGCCGCACCCGATTCGAGCAGGGTGTCCTCGGTCAGCGTTCCGGGCGTCACCAGGCGGACGATCGCACGCTCGACCAGCGCCTTGCTGCCGCGCGCCTTGCGCGCTTCGGCCGGGCTCTCGGTCTGCTCGGCGATTGCCACGCGAAAGCCCCCCTTGATGAGCCGCGCGAGGTACGATTCCGCCGAATGAACCGGTACGCCGCACATCGGGATCGGCTGGCCCGCGTCCTCGCCGCGCTGGGTCAGCGCGATGTCGAGGGAGGCCGAGGCCGCTTTCGCATCTTCGAAGAAGAGCTCGAAGAAGTCGCCCATGCGATAGAACAGCAGCGCATCGCCGGCCTCGTCCTTGAGGCGCCGGTACTGCGCCATCATCGGAGTCGGGGCGTCGGCTCTGGCCATGCATGCAGTGGTAGCCGGTCGGCGTGACTCTTCCCACACCCTTTGGCTAAAGCGCGCGGCGCAAGGAGCGGCGCGCAAATGAGTGAAAGCAACATCAAGTTCTCGGAAGCGGAAGCGCTCGAGTTTCATTCGCGCGGGCGACCCGGCAAGGTCGAGATCGTCGCGTCCAAGCCGATGGCGACGCAGCGCGACCTCAGCCTTGCTTATTCACCGGGGGTGGCCGTTCCCGTCCGCGCGATCGCCGACAACCCGACCTGCGCCTACGACTATACCGCGAAGGGCAACCTGGTCGCAGTGATCTCCAACGGCACGGCGATCCTCGGCCTCGGCAATCTCGGCGCGCTCGCGGCCAAGCCGGTGATGGAAGGCAAGGCCGTGCTGTTCAAGCGGTTCGCCGACGTCGACGCGATCGACCTCGAGGTCGCCACGGAGGACTGCGACGATTTCATCAACGCGGTGGCCCTCCTCGAACCCAGCTTCGGCGGAATCAACTTGGAAGACATCGCGGCGCCCGACTGCTTCGTCATCGAGCAGACGCTTCGCGAGCGGATGAACATCCCGGTTTTCCATGACGACCAGCACGGCACCGCAATCATCACCGCGGCCGGGCTGATCAACGCCTGCCACCTCACCCATCGAGCGCTCGGCAACATCAAGGTCGTCGTGAACGGTGCGGGGGCGGCGGCGATCGCCTGCACCGAGCTCGTCAAAGCCATGGGGGTGAAAGGCGACAATGTGGTCATGTGCGACCGCAAGGGCGTGATCCACAACGGCCGCACCGACCTGGACCAATGGAAGTCCGCCCACGCCGTCGACACCGATGCGCGGACCCTCGGCGAAGCGCTCGTCGACGCCGACGTCTTCCTCGGCCTTTCCGCAGCCGGCGCGCTAAAGCCCGACATGGTCAAGACGATGGCGGATCAGCCGATCATCTTCGCGATGGCGAACCCGGACCCGGAAATCTGGCCCCCGGACGCGATGGAGGCGCGGCCCGATGCCATCATCGCGACAGGCCGCTCGGACTTTCCGAACCAGGTCAACAACGTCCTTGGCTTCCCGTTCATATTCCGCGGCGCACTCGACGTGCGCGCGACGGCCATCAACGACGAGATGAAGATCGCCGCCGCGGAAGCGCTTGCCGAGCTCGCGCGCGAACCTGTGCCGGAGGAGGTCGCCGCTGCCTACGGCGGGCGCAGCCAGAGCTTTGGCCGCGATTACATCATTCCCGCCCCCTTCGACCCGCGACTGATGGAAGTGGTCGCCTCCGCGGTCGCCGAAGCGGCGATCCGAAGCGGCGTCGCGCAGAAGGAGGTCGAAGATTTCGACGTGTACCGGCAGACGTTGCGTGCACGACTGAACCCGACGGTATCGGTCCTCAGCCTTGCCTACGAAGCGGCCAGGGCCCAGCCGAAGCGCGTATTGTTCGCCGAGGGCGAGGAACCGAATGTGCTGCGCGCGGCAATCGCGTTCCGAGAGGCGGGTTACGGGACGCCGGTCCTCGTCGGACGCGAGGACGTATATGACCGGCTGAAACAGATGGGTGTCGAGGAGCCCGAGAGCTACGAAGTCCTCAACAGCCGCAATTCACCGCTGGTCGGCCGCGCAGTCGATTACATCTACAGCAAACACCAGCGGCATGGCCTGCTCCGCCGAGAGGTCGAGCGGATGGTCAACCAGGATCGCAATTCCTTCGCGGCGGCAATGCTGGCGCTCGGCGAGGCGGATGCGATGATCACTGGAACGACACGGCCGTTCAGCCAGTCGCTTCGCCAGGTCCGGCAGGTGATCGAAGACGAGAAGGAAGCGACGCCGTTCGGCATCAACCTGATCGTGTCGCGACACCGAACCGTGCTGATCGCCGACACTGCCGTGACGGAGCGTCCGGACGCCAAGCAGCTCGCGGCAATTGCCCTGCGCTCGGCCGGCTTTGCGCGCCGGATGGGGCTCGAGCCGCGGATCGCCTTCATCAGCTACACCACCTTCGGAAACCCGCCAGGCACGCATATCGAGGAGCTTCGCGGCGCGGTCCAGCTGCTCGACACGATCAATACCGACTTCGAATATGAAGGGGAGATGGGACCTGACGTCGCTCTCGATTTCGAGATGCAGCGCCGCTTCTATCCGTTCAGCCGCCTGACCGGCCCCGCGAACGTCCTGGTGATGCCCGGGCTGCAGTCCGCCAACCTGTCGTCCAAGCTGTTGCGCAGCCTCGGAGGCGAGAGCGTGCTTGGACCGTTCATCGTCGGGCTCGAGCTTCCCGTACAGATCGCGCCGATGACGGCGAGCGCGTCCGACCTGGTCACGCTCGCGGTACTTGCGGCCGGCAGCGCGCCGGACAGGCGGCGGGCAAAGGGCTAGATCCGCTCGACCGAGCTGACCGGATCGGCGTCGCGAAGCGCGGCGATGATCGTGTGCAGGTGGGCAAGGTCATGCACCTCGATGTCGAGGTGAAACGTCTGGAAGCTTCCGTCCCGGTGGACGAGATGCAGGTTGACGATGTTGGCGTGCTTGGCGCCGAGGATTCCCGCCATCGTTCCCAGCGCTCCCGGAACGTCGTGAAGAATGACGGCCAGGCGCGCGGCGCCGCCCGATCCCTCGCCCCAGGCAAGGTCCAGCCAGTCGGCATCGACTCCGCTCGCGAGCGTGTCGCAGCCGATGACATGCACCTCGATCTCCTCGTCCTCGCGGCGCAGCCCGACGATCCGATCGCCCGGAATCGGGTGGCAGCAGGTCGCGAGATGATAAGCGACTCCGGGCGTCAGGCCCTTGATCGATATCGCCGTCCGCTGCGCCGGCGGCCGCGGCGCGACATCGGCGCCGGCCGAGCCCGGCATCAGCGCTTCCATGACTTCCTCGTCACTGACGCGCTTGCGCGCGATCGCGATCATCAGCGCGTCCGCATCTTCCATCGCCAGCTTCTTGAGCGCGCGCTTCAAGGCGTCGTCCCCAAGCTCCGCCGGCAAACGGTCGACAATCTCGTCGTAAATCTTGCGGCCGAGCTCGATCGTCTCGTCGCGCTCCTTGTGGCGGACGAAGCGGCGAACGCCGGCGCGCGCCTTGCCGGTGGCGACGAAACGCAGCCACGAAGGCTGCGGGTGCTGCGCTTCCGAAGCGAGGATTTCGACCTGGTCGCCGTTTTCGAGCATCGTGCGAAGCGGGACAACGCGGCCGTTGACCTTCGCTCCGACGGTGCGGTCGCCGAGGTCGGTATGCACCGCATAGGCGAAGTCGACCGGAGTGGCGCCCTTCGGCAGCTGGATCAACTCGCCCTTCGGAGTGAACGCGAAGATCCGGTCCTGGTACATCGCCATTCGAGTGTGCTCGAGCAACTCCTCGGGGCTCTCGGCATGCTCCAGGATTTCCACCAGCTCGTCGACCCACGGGATGTTGAGGTCGGCCTGCGGCTTGCGCTCCTTGTAGGCCCAGTGCGCCGCCAGCCCCCGCTCCGCCTGCTCGTGCATGGTTCGGTCGCGAATCTGGATTTCGATCCGCATCTTCGAATCGTGGATCACCGACGTGTGAAGCGACGAATAGCCGTTGCGCTTCGGCGTCGAGATGTAATCCTTGAAGCGGCCGGGGACCATCGGCCAGCGCTGGTGGATCAGGCCGAGCGCACGGTAGCAATCCTCGACACTGTCCACGATCACCCGGAACGCCATGACGTCCGATAGTTGTTCGAAGCTGATGTGCCGTTCGGCCATCTTCTTCCAGATCGAATAGGGGTGCTTCTCGCGCCCGGTGACTTCAGCTTCCAGCCCATTGTCGGCGAGATGAAGCTCGAGCCCGAGGCCGATGCGGCTGACGAGGTCGCCGCCCTGCTCGTGGAGATGCTTGAGGCGCCGGGTGATCGAGGCATGAGCGTCCGGCTCGAGCTCGCGGAATGCGAGCGTCTGCATCTCGGTCATCATCTCGTACATGCCGATTCGCTCGGCGAGCGGCGCGTAGATGTCCATCGTCTCGCGTGCGATCCGGCGCCGCTTCTCCTCCGACGGCACGTGATGAAGCGTGCGCATGTTGTGGAGCCGGTCCGCGAGCTTCACGAGAAGCACGCGGATGTCGTCCGACAGCGCCAGCAGGAACTTGCGCAGGTTCTCCGCGGCGCGCTCATTCTCTGATTGCGCCTCGATCTTGCTGAGCTTCGTCACCCCGTCGACGAGCCGGGCGACATCCTTGCCGAACAGCTTCTCGATTTCCTCGGGCGTCGCCACCGTGTCCTCGATCGTGTCATGCAGGATCGCGGTGACGATGGTCTGGTCGTCGAGCTTCAGGTCGGTGAGGATTCCCGCGACTTCGATTGGATGGCTGAAATAAGGATCGCCCGACGCCCGCTGCTGGCCGCCATGCGCCTTCATCGAAAAAACGTAGGCGCGGTTGATGAGTCCTTCGTCCGCGTCGGGGTCGTAGGACCGGACCTTCTCGATAAGCTCATACTGTCGAAGCACGCCCCTAAGATGGTGCGGGGCAACATCAAAGTGCAAGCGAGTATGTGGGGCCGCGCTCATGGGAGGGAGCGAGCGCGGCCCCGCCGGGCCTCAGCGCGCGGTGGCGAGCGCCCTGTCCGAACCTCGTTTCGCCGAAGCATTGCACCGGTCGAGATCGCTCGCCGCGAGTTCCCGGCCGTCGACCTTGAAGCTTTGGATCTTCCCGGTCTGCTTCGCCAGGGCCTGGCAAATCACCACCGGCCGGCTGGTCTGGGAGATCCCGACACACGATGTTTGCGCGCAGCTCCAGACGAGATCGCGAGCCGCGATCTTCGCCGCCGGTGCAGGAGCGGCGATGCTGGCCGAATAGGTCGCGGCGGCAGCCGGCGCGGCGGTCACGGCAATGGCGGCTAGCGCCCACAGCGGTCGGAACATCGCAGTCCTCTCATTCCGTTGCAATGTGCAACTGGAATAGGCCGATATGGTTTCTGTTCGCAACTGTTCTTTTTCGCGGCTTTGTGCTTTTCTGCAGTGTCGAGGGAGGAAAACAGGTTGACGGCTGACGCCCGATCAGGCGCGGATATCGACGCGTTCCGGGAGGCTGCGCTTACCTGTCCCATCCCCGCAGCGGTCGAACTGGTCGGTGAAAAATGGGCGTTCCTGATCGTCCGCGGAGCGTTCAACGGACTCCAGCATTTCGAAGAGTTCCAGGCCGGTCTGGGAATCGCGCGCAACATTCTTTCGGACAGGCTGGCCAAGCTGGTGGCGGGCGACATATTGGTCCGCGAGTCCGACCCTTCCGACCGCCGCAAGGTGATCTACTCGCTCACTCTCAAGGGTGAAGCACTGCTTCCGGCGATGGTGGCCATCCGGCAGTGGGGAGAGGATTGGGGCCATGGCGAAGCCGAGATTGTCCTCGCCGACACGCGCGACCGGCGGCCGATCCGCAGGATCAAGGTGCTCGCGGAGGACGGACGCGAAGTGAAGCTCCCGGATCTGACGTGGCTCAGCCGCGACGAAATCGACGGCGCGGCGGAGGAAGCGGCCTAGTACTTCATCAGGAATTCAGTGACGTCCTCGCTCGTCGTCCGGACGAGCAGCGGGCGTCACTCGTAATCGCCGCCGCTTGGAGTCGGACGCGGCGGGGCTGCCGCGGTCAGTCGAAGCGCCTCGGCCGACTCGCTGAGGCTCGCGAGCTCGTCCGTCTCGTCCTCTTCGTCGATCCGAACCTTCTGGAGATTGGTGACGATCGCTTCCTGAAGCTCCTTGGGCTTCACCGTCTCTTCGGCGATTTCACGGAGCGCAACGACCGGATTCTTGTCCCGGTCGCGGTCGATCGTCAGATCGGCGCCGCCGGAAACCTGGCGCGCACGTTGCGCCGCGAGCAGGACGAGATCGAACCTGTTCGGGACCTTGTCTACGCAATCTTCGACAGTAACGCGCGCCATCAATCGCTCCGTGCGGCCAATTCCGAAAGGAATATGGGATTTCGGGAAGGCGGCGCCAATAGCTTGCGGCCGCTTCAAAAGTCAAGGAAACCGGCCCTATGCCGGATCAGCACACGCCGCCGATGAAAGAGCCGATTCGGGCCGAGGTGGCGGGCAACCGGCTGGAGGTCATCGAGCGCGGCGACGCTCGCCTCCGAGCGGTGCTCGACCTCATCGCCGGGGCGAAGAGCAGCCTCAACGTCCTCATGTACATGTTCAACGCGGATGAGGCTGGCGACGCGGTCCGCAACGCGCTCGATGCGGCCGCGTGCCGCGGAGTAGATGTAAAGCTGCTTATCGACGGATTTGGCTCCACGGCGCCGCACCCCTTCCTCGAGGTGCTCCGGAAAAGCGGCGGCGATTATTGCGTGTTCAATCCGACCTACGGGCGCCGCTACCTGGTCCGCAATCACCAGAAGATCATCGCTGCCGACGAGCGAGTCGCGATCATCGGCGGCGCCAACATCGACGAAACCTATCTCACGGACACCGGGCCAGAGCACTGGCGCGATCTGTGGTTGCTCATCGAAGGGCCGGAGGCCGCTGTGGCAAGCCGATATTGCGAGAGCCTGTTCCGCTGGGCGAAGCGCAAGCATTCGAGCCTTCGCTCGCTTCGCCGAATGACGGCCGAGTTCAGCGAGTGGCGCGGGCCGCTGCAATGGAAATTCAGCGGGCCGCTAAGCCTTCGGAAGAGCTGGTGGCGCAGTATTGGCCGAGACATCCGCCGGGCTCGCAACCTCGAGATGATCTTCGCATATTTCGCGCCCACGGGCGCGATGCTGCGCCGTATCGGCTCCGTCGGCCGCCGCGGGCGGGCACGGCTCATCATGGCGGCGAAGTCGGACAACAACGCGACGATCGCGGCCGCGCGGCACAGCTACGGGCGGCTGCTTCGAAAGAATGTCGAGATATACGAATATCGGCCTGCGAAGCTTCACACGAAGCTCGTGGTCGTCGACGACGTCGTCTACATCGGTTCCTCAAACTTCGACTACCGCAGCTTCTACCTCAACCTCGAAGTGATGCTGCGAATCCACGACGCGAGATTTGCCGCCGCCATGCGCGCTTATTTCGAGGGCGAGCTGGTCGACTGCCGAGCCATCACGCCGAGGCTCTACAAACGGCGCGCGAGTGCGTGGCGCCGGGTCAAATGGGCGCTGTCACACTTTCTCGTGAACATCCTCGATTACTCGGTGACTCGGCGGCTCAACTTCCGCGCCTGACGGCTCGGATACCTAGTCCTTCCACGCCCAGAAGAGCGTTGCCGGCGGGACGTTGATCCACTCGAAGCCGCGGTCGATGCGATCGAAATGCGGCCGGATGAAGTCGAGGACTTTGGGGCTGAACTGGTAGACGAGGAAGGCGCCGCCCGGGCGGAGAACGCTGGCGGTAGCCTCGGCAATGTCATCGCCGATCCCGGGCGGCAGCGTCGAGAACGGCAATCCCGAAAGCACGTAATCGGCATTCTCGAATCCGTGCTCACGCACGATCTGCTCGACGTCCGCTGCAGATCCCGCCACAGGCACGAGCCGGGGATCGTCGATCGATCTACGAAGATATTTGATGAAGTCCGGATTGGTGTCGATCGCGATCAGCTTCGCTTGGTCCGAGAGCTTTTCGAGGATCGGGCGAGTGAACGTCCCGACGCCGGGCCCATATTCGACGAACAGCTTCGTGTTCTTCCAGTCCACGGGCTGGAGCATCCGCTCGATCAGGACCCGGCTTGACGGGATGATCGAGCCGACCATGACGGGATGCTTCAGGAAGCCGCGGAGGAACTGCCAGTGCGGACTCGGCGATCGCCGATCGGCGCGGCGCGCGAGGCGACGGGGCCCCTTGAGAGTTCGCGCAGTGGAAGTGGGCATGGAGGCTCCGTCGGAAAAAGTTCGCTCGCGTTGGCAAATGCAACGGTGCTTGGCAAGGTTCCGTCCGCTCGACCGGTTCCGCAACGCGTCAGTCGTGGGTAAAGGCCAGCGGTGTCCGCTATCGCTCCCAAAGGCTGGCTTCCGACAACCGCGCTGACGAACACGCATTTCTTGCTGCTCTACGCGGCAATGCTGATCGCCGCGGCCGGGAACACTGCGATGCAATCCGTCATGCCGGCGATCGGCCGCGAGATCGGGATCGCCGATTTCTGGGTTGCCATCGCATATACCTGGTCGGCAGTCCTGTGGGTGCTGCTTGCTCCTTACTGGGCCGAGAAAAGCGACCGCCACGGGCGGAAGGCGCTGACGCTAATGGGGCTGTCGGGCTTCATCGCTTCGATGCTGCTGTGCGGCATCGTCCTGGATCTCGGCCTTCGCGGCTTCATCGGCGGCGCGGTCACGTTCGCGCTCTTCGCCATTTTCCGCGCCATCTACGGCGGCCTTGGCTGCGCGACGCCTTCCGCGACGCAGGCCTATGTCGCCGCAAAGACGCGGCGCAGCGGGCGAGTCGCGGCCTTGTCGGCCCTCAGCTCCTCGTTCGGCCTGGGGACGATCATAGGGCCAGCGCTGGCCCCTCTGTTCGTGTTCCCCCCGTTCGGCCTTCCCGGGCCTCTCTTTGCGTTCGCGCTGATCGCGGCAGCGGTGTTTGGATCGATCCTGGCATGGCTTCCCAACGACCGGTTCGGACGCCGCGCCGGTCGCGGGGCTGCGATGAGCTATCCGTCGCAGGCCAGCGCCGTGACCGGAGCGAGCATCATTGCGGCAACCGCTCCCGGCCGCCGGCGGCGACTCAACTGGAGCGACCCGCGAATCAAGGGCTGGATCCTGGCCGGAGTGGCCGCCGGCCATGCCCAGGCTGCAACGCTCACCTGCCTGGGATTCTTCGTCATCGACCGGCTGGCGCTTGAGCCGCTGGGTTCCGAAAACTCGATTGCGATCGTCATGATGGCCGGCGCGTCGGCGACTCTCGCCGCGCAATGGGGGATGATACCGCGCCTCGGCGCCGGCCCGCGCGCACTGATCGTCTGGGGATCACTGGTGGCGGCAGCAGGTCTTGCGGGCACGATGCTGGCGCATGACCTCTATGGCATCACCCTCGGCTATGCGGTCGCCTCGCTCGGTTTCGGAATGACGAGACCGGGGTTCACCGCAGGAGCGTCGCTCGCCGTTCCGCTCGCAGAGCAGGGGGCAGTCGCCGGCGTGATTACGTCCGCCAACGGCATCAGCTATGTCGCCGCGCCGGGCGTCGGCATAGCGCTTTACACGCTCGAGCCGAACCTGCCCTTCGCCGTCTCGACGGCTCTACTCGTACTTCTGGCGTGGCTGGGCCGAGGCTTGGCCCGGGACTGATTCGGGGCCCTTTTCGCCGCGCGAGCGCAGCATCCCGGGAAGCACGAAGCCGATCCCCGTCGGCCGAACTGCGTCGCTCTTCAACGTCTCGCGGATTCGTTCATATTCCTCGAGCATTTCGGGCGTGACGGAGGCGCGGGTGTCGCCGAGCGCAGCTTCGAAATCGGCCTTGGTGACACTCGCCGAATCGAGCCCGCGGCGAAGCGCGATGAGTCCCGCGCGGCGGACGAGATCCTCAAGGTCGGCGCCGGTGAACCGATCCGTTCGTTGTGCGAGCGACTCCAGGTCGACGTCGTTGGCGAGCGGCATTCCGGCCGTGTGGATGGCAAGAATGCGGCGGCGTCCCGCCGTATCGGGAGGCCCGACGTAGATAAGCTCGTCGAAGCGGCCGGGGCGAAGCAGCGCCGGGTCGATCAGGCTCGGACGGTTGGTCGCGCCGACGACCACGACGTTGTTCAGCTCCTCGAGGCCGTCCATCTCGGCCAAGATCGTGTTCACGACGCGTTCGGTGACCTGCGGCTCCCCGAGGCCGCCGCCGCGCGCGGGTACCAGGCTATCGATCTCGTCGATGAAAATGACGGTGGGCGCGACCTGGCGCGCGCGCGCGAACAGGCGCGCGATCTGCTGCTCGCTCTCCCCGTACCATTTGGACAGCAGGTCCGATGATTTCGTCGCGATGAAGTTTGCGCGGCTCTCGCGCGCCGTTGCCTTGGCGAGCAGTGTCTTGCCGGTTCCCGGTGGTCCGTAGAGCAGGAAGCCCTTTGCCGGCCGGATACCGATCCGGCGGAACGCCTCCGGATGCTTGAGCGGAAGCTCGATCCCTTCCCGCAGCCTTTCCATCGCCTCGTCGAGCCCGCCGATATCGGACCACCGGATCTGCGGCGCTTCGACCATCACTTCGCGCATGGCCGACGGCTGCACGCGCTTGAGCGCATTTTCAAAGTCGCGCGCCTCGACCGACAAGGCGTCGAGGATCTCGGTAGGAATAGTGTCTTCTTCGGGGTTGATTCGCGGCATGATGCGGCGGACCGCCTCCATCGCAGCTTCGCGCGTAAGCGCTGCCAGGTCGGCGCCGACGAATCCGTAGGTTCGCCGCGCGAGGTCCTGGATGTCGACGTCCGGAGCCAGCGGCATGCCCCGCGTGTGAATCTCCAGAATTTCGCAGCGACCCTGTTCGTCGGGCACACCGACGATGATCTCGCGATCGAAGCGCCCCGGTCGGCGCAGCGCCTCGTCCAGCGCTTCGGGGCGGTTGGTGGCGGCGATCACGACCAGGTTTTGACGGGGCTCGATCCCGTCCATCAGGCTCAGCAGCTGCGCGACGAGCCTTTTCTCGGCCTCGCCTGTGACCTGTCCGCGCTTGGGTGCGATGGAATCGATCTCGTCGATGAAGATGATCGAGGGCGCTGAAGCCGACGCCTGCTCGAATAACTCACGGAGCTTGCGCTCGCTCTCTCCGTACGCCGAGCCCATGATCTCCGGCCCGGCAATGTGAAAGAAGTGCGCGCTGCTTTCGTTCGCGACCGCGCGGGCGAGCCGCGTCTTGCCGGTCCCTGGCGGCCCGTGGAGCAGCACGCCCTTCGGCGGGTCGACGCCCAGGCGCTGGAACAGCTCGGGATGGCGAAGCGGAAGCTCGACCATCTCTCGAAGCGCATCGATCGTGTCGTGCATGCCGCCGAGATCGTCGTAGGTGACGTCCGCCCGGCGATCCCCTGCCCGGCCACCGACGAATTCTGGAAGCAGCTCGACGTCGGTCTTGCCGTCGATGTGCACGATCCCCTTGGGCGCGGCGCTGACGACCACCAGCCGCACTTCCTGAAGCGCGAATGCGGGTGCGTTGAGCAGTTGGCGAACCTGGTCAGGCACATCGGTGTTGACGCGCTGATGCCCGGTGGTCGCGACGGTGTCGCCCTCGCACAACGGCCGGCCCGCGAACGTTCGCTTCAAGGCGCCGGCCGATCCTTGCAGCCGCACATGATCCTGCGCCGGAGCGAACACGACTTTCGTGGCCGGCTTCGACTTGGCTTTGCGCACTTCGACGAATTCCCCGGAGCCCACGCCTGCGTTGGCGCGCTGCAGGCCGTCGAGGCGCACGATCTCGAGTCCTTCGTCGTCGCCGTAGTGGCGCAACACGCGCGCGCCCGTGGAGCGCTTGCCGGAAATCTCGATGATGTCGCCTTCGTTGAGCTCGAGATCGTCCATCACCTTCGCCGGAAGGCGTGCGATCCCGCGGCCGCTGTCCCCGGGCGGGAGATTCGCAACTTGGACGCGCTTGGTCTTCGGCCGCTCTGCCAAGTCGGTCTCCGCCATCGGATCTCCTTGTGCCGCTCGTCTACCGTGCAACCGAAACGGAGACAGGCTATTCGAGTTCAATTTGGGAAACGGGTTCCCGGTTAAAAGCCTTACTCAGAATTTCAGCGCTCCCGCTGCCTTGCGGACCAGCGCACGCGGAACCAGCCGTGTCGAGAAAGCGCCAGCCTTGTTGAGCGTGCCGGTGATAGCGAGCGCACGGTTCCGGTCCAGCGCGCGCAGGCCCGCGCGGACCACCACGTCCGCATCCATCGACAGGCGATCGAATGCGCCGTCACCGCGGAAGCCGGCCACGGCGCCGAACTCCGTGCGCGTCGGTCCGGGGCAAAGCGCGGTCACCTTCACTCCAAATCGCCGAACCTCCTCGTGCAGTGCTTCCGACAAAGAGAGCACATAGGCCTTGGTCGCGAAATATACCGCCATGCCGGGCCCAGGCTGGAATGCGGCGGTGGAGGCGACATTGAGGATTCCACCCGATCGCCGCTCCACCATCCCCGGCAACATCGCTCGGCACAGCTCGGTCAGCGCGCCGCAATTGAGGTCGACCATCTGCCGGAGCCGAGCGGCGTCGGCCTTGTCGAAACGGCCGTGGAGTCCGAAGCCGGCATTGTTGACGAGTAGCTCGACCTGTTCGCCGGCCCCCTCGATGTCGGCGAGCAGATCCGCCGCGGCGCCGCTCCGGCCAAGGTCGATCTCGACCGCGCGTGCGTTTCCGAGCTCGGCGGCGAGCGCCTCAAGCCTTTCCTTGCGCCGTGCCGCGAGCACGAGGCGATGCCCGCGCTTCGACAGCTGCCGGGCGAATTCGGCGCCGAGACCGGCGGAGGCGCCGGTGACCAGCGCGACCGGCGCGCCCAAGCTAATCCGCCTTTCCGACCCGCGCCTTCACGATCTTGCCCGGATTGGCCGGCGGCTCGCCCTTGGGAAGGGCGTCGACATGCTCCATCCCGCTTTCGACCTCGCCCCACACCGTATATTGCTCATCGAGGAAACGCGCGTCGTCGAAGCAGATGAAGAACTGGCTGTTCGCGCTGTCCGGATTCTGCGAGCGGGCCATCGAACAGGTGCCGCGAACGTGCGGCGCCTTCGAAAATTCCGCCTTCAGGTTGGGAAGGTCCGAGCCGTGGAAGCCGGTCCCCGTCGGATCGCCGCCCTGCGCCATGAACCCGGGGATGACCCGGTGGAAGGAAACGCCATCGTAAAATCCCTGGTTCGCGAGCGTGGTGATCCGCTGGACATGCTCCGGCGCCAGGTCCGGCCGAAGCTTGATGACGACGTCGCCGCCCGATGAAAGGGAAAGAGTCAGCCGGTCGTCCGTCATAATTAGCTCCTGTCAGTCTCGAAGTCGGGGCGATTTAGGCGCGGCAGGATGCTTGCGCCAGACTCCGTCGGACAATAGGAGACGGCCAAGCGTCGGGAAGGGGTGAAGGCCATGAGCGAGAGCGACAAGATCGCCGCTGGCCTGGGTACCGAGCCTCTCGACCCCGCCGCAACCTCCGCCATCGACGAAGAAGACCGGCTGCGCCCGGAATTCGTCGATAGCGTGCTCGACGCGGTCGATGCAGGCGACGACGCCGTGGCCCGCGAGCTTGTCGCGCCGCTCCACCCGGCGGACGTGGCCGATCTCATCGAGCTTGCCGCGCGCGACGAGCGAGACGGCCTCGTCAAGGCGCTGGCCGAGATCGTCGATGCCGAGGTTCTGGCCGAGATGAACGAGCACGTCCGCGAGACTCTGCTCGACGCGCTCGGCCCTGAAGAAGTCGCCAGGATCGCCGGCGAGCTCGAAACCGACGATGCCGTCGCGATCATCGAGGACCTCGAGGAGCACGAGCAGCAGGCCGTGCTAAGGGCGATGGAGCCCGACGACCGCGCAGCAGTCGAGGAAGCGCTCACCTATCCCGAGGAATCGGCAGGCCGCCTGATGCAGCGCGACCTGATCGCGGTTCCGGAGCATTGGAAGGTCGGTCAGGTGATCGACTATTTGCGCTCGAGCGAGGAGTTGCCGACCGACTTCTGGGAAGTCTTCGTGGTCGCCCCGAGCCACCACCCGGTCGGCACCTGCAAGCTGTCGACGATCCTGCGGGCCCCGCGCAACACCCCCGTCGCCGAGATGATGATCCGCGACCAGACGTTGATCCCGGTCGACATGGACCAGGAGGACGTCGCCCTCCGCTTTCAGAAATATGCGCTCGTGTCGGCCGCGGTCGTCGACGGCGCCGGGCGGCTGGTGGGAATGATCACCGTCGACGACATCGTCCACATCATCCAGGAAGAAGCGAGCGAGGACGCGCTGCTCCTGTCCGGCGTCGGCGAAGGCGACATCAACGAGCCGGTCGCCGACAGCTATCGCGCGCGCGTTCGCTGGCTGGTCGCGAACCTTCTGACGGCGCTCGTTGCCGCGTCCGTAATTCGCCAGTTCGAGGAGGAAATCTCGCGCCTGGCGATCCTCGCCGTGCTGATGCCCATCGTCGCCGGCGTCGGGGGCAATGCCGGCACGCAAACGCTGGCCGTTACAGTCCGCGCGATCGCCACAAACCAGCTGACCGGATCCAACCGATGGCGCGCGGTCGGCCGCGAGATCCGGGTCGCCATGCTCAACGGTCTCACGATCGCTATCCTGATCGGCGTGGGCGTGACGCTCGTGCTCTCCAGCGCATCCCTTGGAGCTGTGATCGCGGCAGCGATGCTCATCAACATCATCGTCGCCGGGTTCGCCGGCGTCCTCGTCCCGCTGACGCTCGAACGGTTCGGCGCGGACCCCGCGGTCGCGTCCTCGGTGTTCGTGACGATGATCACCGATTCGATGGGATTCCTCGCTTTCCTAGGCCTCGCGAGCGCGCTTGGGCTCGTACGCTAAGCAGTTGAAATCCGGTCGGCATCCGGCCACGTTCGGGCGGTGCCGAAACTCCATTTGACCAAAGTCGCGTTCGGTTGCCGGGATATCGATGCGCTCGCCGCGCGGGTGCGAATGCGGGCGGTCAGCGGCGAGCTAAGGGTTGCGACGCGGATGCGGCCGCGGCGCGCCGACGAACTGGCTGGGGGCAACCTCTACTGGATTGTCAGGCATCGCCTGGTGGGGTGCAATCCGATCCTGCGCCTCGAGGACCGGCCCGACGGGCGCATCGATATCGTCTGCTCGGCCGAGTTCGAACCGGTGCCGCCGGTCCACCGCCGCGCGCACCAGGGCTGGCGTTATCTGGCTGAGGAGGATGCGCCAAAAGCCGGTGACGACAACTCGGGTCTGTCCGAATTGCCGCCCCGGCTATACGGCCGTCTGGCCGCTTTGGCTTTGGTCTGAAAAGTCTCCGGTTCGCTTAGAACAGGATGATGAGCAGGATGATCAAAAGGATCAGGCCGCCGATACCGATATACATGGCTTCGCTCCCATTATCATTGTGTTGACTCCCCAACGAACCGTCCCCCCAATCGGTTGCCTCGTCCGGCGGCGGGATCGGTCCGCTTGTCGACACTGTTCGCCAGCCCTATTGCAGCTGCGAACAACAGGAGGCGCGCATGACGGACTATTCGGTTTCACTGGCGATCGATTCCAAAGTGTCTGATCGCGCCATGCTTCGTCATCCTTTCTACCAGGCGTGGACGGAAGGACGGCTGAGCCTCGACACTCTTCGCGCCTACGCGCGTCAGTACTTCCATCATGTCGAAGCCTTCCCCCGCGCTGTCAGCGCGGTGCACAGCGCTTGCCCCGACCGGAATGGCCGGCGCATGCTCGCCGAAAATCTCGCTGAGGAAGAAGGAATCGAAGCGGGCAAGCAGGATCACGCCGCCTTGTGGATGATGTTCGCGTGCGGCCTCGGCGAGGACGAGAGCGCCGTCCGTTCTCAGCAGCTCAACGGCGAGACTCGCGCCCTGATCGACACGTTCCGCCGCCTGTCGCGCAAGTCCTATGCAGCCGGGCTCGGCGCCCTTTACGCCTATGAAAGCCAGTTCCCGGGCGTTGCGACGGCCAAGATCGACGGCCTGGTCGAACGCTATGGAATCACCGACGAGGAAACGCTTCGCTTTTTCGCGGTGCACGCGACCGCCGACGTCGAGCATAGCGCGGTGTGCCGCCAGCTTCTCGACCGCCTCCCGGAAGAAGACAAAGCGGAGGCAATTTCCGCCGGCGAAGAGCTTGCCGGAGCGCTCTGGAATTTCCTGTCCGGAGTCGAAGCGAACGCAGCCGCGAACTAGCGGCAGCCGCTTACGACGGCGGAGCCAGCTGCGCGAACGGTGCAGGCAGGCTTGCCCGAAAGCTCGACGGTCGAGGTTCCTTGGGTATCGATCTTGACGCTGTTCGTCGCCGTCAGCTTCACCACCGCGCCGCCTTCGGCTCCGACCGTGGCATCCTTGGAGCGAAGCGCTGATGCGTCGAGCTCGGCCGTTCCGCGAACGATTGCTGTTACCACGGCTGCGCTTCCTGAAAGTACGGCCGATCCCGTGCCGGTAAGACTGACTCGAAGCGTGTCGACCGAAAGCTGATCGACGGCGACCGAGCCCGGCCCCTGTACGGACACGTCGAGCGTTTGGCCGCGCGCCTTGCCTACGGCGAGGCTGCCGGCGCCGTTGATCCAGATTTTCGAAAGGTCATGCGTGCCCACGGCGATTTCCACCGGTCCGGGCGCCTGGCCTGGATAGCTGCCCCAGTTCGACGGGTTCTTTCGGACAACGAGAGTCTGTCCCTGAACGTCGATTGCGACTCCATCCAGGGCGGCGGGCGTGCCGACGGCCTTTGCAAATGGCGCGACGGCGGTCGTCAGCCTGACCCGGAACGGCCCGTCGACGCGGATCCGGTCGAACCCCGTGACGCTGAAATTGCGCGTGGCCGCCGAAGCGGGTGTCCAGACGGCAAGCAGGGCGCAGCCGAAGGCGAGAAGACGAAGGCTCATGGCATCACCTCTCGCTCAACATGGTTAAAAGGCGTTTAAGAGCAGTGGATGTCGCCCGAGCCCATCTTGGAGACCGTGCACTTCGCGCCTCCGGTCAGCGTGATGTCGCCTGACCCCATGATCTTGGCGTCGGCGGTTCCTGTCGCCTGGGCGCGGATGCTGCCGGAGCCCGCAATCGAGGCCTCCGCCACCTCGCTTCGCACTCCTTGAGCGTCGACGTCGCCCGAGCCGGCGATCGTATAGGACGCGTTGCGAGCCTGGCCGGACGCGCGAATGTCGCCCGACCCGCCAATGGCGAGCCGTAGCGACTGCACGTCGACCGAGTTGAGTATGAGGTCGCCGGCCCCGCCGACGGTGCCCGAGAAATGATCGGCCTTGACCTTGTCGACGGCGATTCCGCCCGCACCGGCGATGACAGCGGCGGTGAGCGAGGGGACTGCTACCTGCAGCTTGACCGTGCCTCGCGTATGCGAACCCCAGCTAAACATTCCGTGGCGCTCTTCGGTGCGGATAACGAGCTTGTCGCCACGCACTTCGACGATCATCCGCTCTATGAGCTTTTCCGGCCCGCTCGCCGATACCGATGGGCCGCTGCCCGTACGAACGGTCACGTCATAGGGTCCGCCGACTTCGATCTCCTCGAAGCTGCCGACCTGGAAATTACGCTGGATGGTCGGACCGCCGTCCTCGGCGCGGCCGCGTTGGCAGGCCGCCGTTGCCACCATTGCCGTCGCTGCAACCCCGGCCAGCACCACCTTGCGCATCGCTCTTCCCCTCAAGCTGTATTAGGTAACCAATACAGCAAAGCTCGTGCTCACGGCAACCGCAAAAAAAAGGGCGCCCCATGAGGCGCCCTTTGTGAATGTCGTTCGAGCAGGAAGCGCTTACGCAACTTCCTCCTTCGGCTTGTGGTGAATCACCGCCGCCTTGTTCAGGATCTCGAGGATCTTGGCGAGCGCCGACTTCTCGTCCGTCTGCTCCATCGCCCCGAGCTCGCGCGCCAGGCGCGACGATGCCGCCTCGAAAATCTGGCGCTCGGAATAGCTCTGCTCTGGCGCGTCGTCGGGCCGGAAAAGGTCGCGGACCACTTCGGCGATCGACGTGAGGTCGCCCGAATTGATCTTCGCCTCATATTCCTGCGCCCGGCGCGACCACATGGTGCGCTTCACCTTCGGCTTGCCCTTCAGGGTTTCGAGCGCATCTTTCATCGTCTTGTCCGACGAAAGCTTGCGCATGCCGACCGAGTCCGCCTTGTTGACGGGCACGCGCAGCGTCATCTTCTCTTTCTCGAAGCGAAGGACGTAGAGATCGAGCCGGGTGCCGGCGATCTCGGTGCTCTGCAGTTCAACGACGCGGCCGACACCATGCTTGGGGTAAACAACATAATCGCCGACGTCGAAGCTCAAAGCCTTGGCTGCCATTCGAAAGCCTTTCTATCTGACCATGGCGAGAGCCGACACGCTGCGCGTCGTCCCCCAAAACGACACTTGCCCCTTGGAACAACGGGTCGTGGCTCTCCGCCTTTAAGGTTCCTGCTAAAGGTCCGCTGCCGAAGCGCGGCGGCCTCTGTTACTATTTTATAGCACGACCGGGCTTAAATGGCGAGTCTCAGCTGCGGCTGAACCGCTTGTGCGCCTTCACTAAAGTTATGCAGGCCGAGCCCGAGGAGCCGGATGCCTCTTGGCAGCGGGTGAAGGGCAGCCAGAAGCGCCTCGCCCGCGGCCGTGAATGCGGCGAGGTCGGTCACCTCCTCGGCGAAGCTTTTGGAGCGCGTGATCAGCGAGAAGTCGCCATATTTGACCTTCAGGGTGACGGTCCGGCCCGCAACCTGGGCACGCTCCACCCTGGCCCAGGCGTAACCCGCGATCCGCTTCAGCTCTGCCGTCAGCCGCTCCGGGTCGCGAAGGTCTTCATCGAAGGTCCGCTCCGCGCTGACGGACTTGTAGGGCCGGTCGGCCCTGACCTCGCGGTCGTCGATTCCACGGCAGATCTGGAAATACCATCTGCCCGAGCTCCCGAACCGCGACTCCAGCTCGGGCAGGCTCAGGCGCTTGAGGTCCGCGCCGGTCACGATCCCCAGCGCCTCCATCTTGCGCGCCGTGACCGGCCCGACTCCGTGAAAACGTGCCACCGGCAGCGAGGCGACGAATTCGGGTCCCTGCTCGGGCCGGATAACGGTCAGGCCGTCCGGCTTTCGATAATCCGACGCGAGCTTGGCGATGAACTTGCAGTAGGACACACCCGCCGATGCCGTGAGGTTCGTCTCCTCATGGATCCGCCGTCTTATGTCCTCGGCGATCGCGCGGGCACTGCCAAGCCCGCGGCGGTCCTCGGTCACGTCGAGATAGGCTTCGTCGAGGCTGAGAGGCTCGATGAGGTCCGTGTAATCGGCGAAGATCGCCCGGATCTGGTTGGACACCTCGCGGTAAGCGTCAAAGCGAGGTTTGACGAAGACCAGCTCCGGGCACTTCCGCTTCGCCGTCACCGACGGCATGGCCGAGCGCACCCCATATTTACGCGCTTCATAGCTTGCCGCCGCGACGACGCCGCGATGACCCCCGCCAACGGCTAGCGGAAGCCCGCGCAGCTCCGGATTATCCCGCTGCTCGACCGACGCGTAGAAGGCGTCCATGTCGACATGGATGATCTTGCGTAACGGGCGACAGTCGCTTTGCATCGTTGCCAGCTTCTGATTAAGGCCGCGGCGCATGAACATCCACGAATATCAGGCCAAGGAGCTGCTCGCGAAGTTCGGCGTGCCGGTGCCGGACGGCCATGCCGCGATGAGCGCCGAGGAAGCTGTCGAGGCCGCGAAGAAGCTTCCGGGGCCCCTGTGGGTGGTGAAAGCCCAGATCCACGCCGGCGGCCGCGGCAAAGGGAAGTTCAAGGAGCTCGGCCCCGATGCGAAGGGCGGCGTCCGCCTCGCGCATTCGATCGACGAGGTCCGCGAGCACGCCGAGGAGATGCTGGGGAAGACGCTGGTCACCGTGCAGACCGGCCCCGCCGGCAAGCAGGTCCAGCGGCTCTACATCACGGACGGCGTCGACATCGCCAAGGAATATTACCTCGCGCTCCTGGTCGACCGCGAGAGCAGCCGAATCGCGGTAGTCGCCTCGACCGAGGGCGGAATGGACATCGAGGCGGTGGCTCACGACACGCCCGAGAAAATCGAGACGATCACTATCGACCCGGCGACTGGACTGATGCCGCACCATGGCCGCGCCGTCGCCGCAGCCCTCAAGCTTGACGGCGATCTCGCCAAGCAGGCGGCGAAGGTTCTCGCCAAGCTCTATGACGCCTTCCTCGGCACGGACGCCTCGCAGATCGAGATCAACCCGCTGGCGGTCACCGACAAAGGCCAGCTGCTGGTGCTCGATGCAAAGGTCGGCTTCGACAGCAATGCCGAGTTCCGTCACCCGGACCTCGAGCAGCTGCGCGATCTTTCCGAGGAAGAGCCGATGGAGGTCGAAGCGTCGAAGTACGACCTCGCCTACATCAAGCTCGACGGCAACATCGGCTGCATGGTCAACGGCGCCGGCCTCGCTATGGCCACCATGGACATTATCAAACTCCACGGCGGCGAACCCGCAAACTTCCTCGATGTCGGCGGCGGTGCTTCGCAGGAGCGTGTCGAAAATGCTTTCCGCATCCTGCTCGCCGATGAGAACGTCAAGGCAGTTCTGATCAACATTTTCGGCGGCATCGTCCGCTGCGACATGGTCGCAAACGGCGTCGTCGCCGCAGCCAAAAACCTCGGCGTCCAGATCCCGATCGTTGCCCGCCTCGAAGGCACCAACGTCGAAGAAGGCCGCCGCGTCCTCCGCGAGTCCGGTATCAACATCATTCCCGCCGAGGGAATGAGCGACGCTGCGGAAAAAGTAGTAGCCGCCGCAAAGTAAATGGTTCAGAGTGCAAGCT
>JAEZIO010000011.1 GCA_023436615.1 Pseudomonadota bacterium
CGAACAATGCGAAGGCGACCAGGGACTTGGTCGCATCGGCGTCCGACCCGGGGAACAGCAGGGCGAGGATGATCGAGATACCGAGGACGGACAGGATGCCGACGCCGGAAATGGGGCTGTTCGACGCGCCGATCAGGCCCGCCATATAGCCGCACACCGCCGCGATCACGACGCCCGCAACCAGCACGTAAAGGACGCTGAGCCCGAGCGTCGCCCCGGGATTGGCGGCGATCGGGTTGCTGCTTGCGAATGCCATCAGCAGCAGAGCGATCGGGATCATCGACAGCAGGATCACCGCGCCGACGATGGTGATCGGGATGTCCCGCTCGGTGATGTCGAGCGACTCGTTGCCGCCCGCGCGGCGGCTTCGGTTCGCTGCAAGCGCCGCGACGATGCCCCGCGCGATCGGGCCGATCACTTTCAGCAAGGTCCAGATGGCAGCGACGCCGATGGCGCCGGCGCCGACGTAACGCACCTTCTCGCGGAAGACCGTAGCAACGAAGTCGGCCAGCTCGGTTCCGGCCGGCGCTCCCCCGGCGGAGAAATAGGGCAGCAGGACGATGAAGCCGACAATAATCCCCGCCAGCATCGCCAGGCCAACGCTGAGCCCGACGAGATGGCCGACGCCGATATAGGCCATCGATAGCCCCGCCGAGAGGTTGGTTGCGCCGGCACCGATCCTAAACGTTCCGTCGGCTGACTCCGCCACCAGCTTCATCTTCGCGAGCAACGGGTAGGCCGCGGACATGAGCGAAGCCCCGATCATTGCCGCCAGGCCGCGCTTGTTCTCCTCGACCCCGCCGACTCCGGCTCCGACCTTCAGCACCTCGGCGGCGGCCACGCCTTCGGGATAGGGAAGGTCGGAGCCGGTCACGAGCGCCCGGCGCAGCGGAACCGAGTACATGACGCCGAGGATTCCCCCGATGGCGATCACCGCGACCGAGAGCCAATAGGGAAAGCCGGTCCACCACCCCACCATCACCAGGCCGGGAAGGACGAACACGATCGCGGACAGCGTCCCGGCCGAGGACGCGATCGTCTGGACGATGTTGTTCTCCTGGATGGTCGAATCGCGAAAGAACTTGAGCACGGCCATCGAGATGACCGCGGCCGGGATCGACGTCGCGAAGGTGAGCCCCGCCCGAAGACCCAGATAGACGTTGGCGGCGGTGAACAGGACTGTGATGAGCGCGCCGAGGACGATCCCTCGCACCGTGAGCTCGTTGCGGCCGCTGTGATGGATCACGGGCGTATCAGTCGCAGTCGCCATCGCAGGCCTCGCTTTCTTGCGGATATCAGGCGGGCATCGGGCTCGAATGGCGCCGGACGACCTGCCAGCGATCGTCCTCGCACACCCACACGTCCGTCAGCAGAACGGAATCCTCGATCGCCCGCCCGAGGTAGGATACGCGCCACTTCGCTTCGACGGTTCCGACCATTACCGCGTCGAAAACGGCCGCTTCCTTGATGTCGAGCTCGATTCCGAGCAGCTCGCGCTTCTGGATAGCGTCGAGCCATTCCTCGCGCGACAAGGTGAACGGCCCCGTCGAGCGGGTCCCGATCAGGGTGAATTGCGGATGGATGAGCGAGCGAAGGCGCTCGATGTCCTTCGCGCACAAGGCGTCACGCCATTCGCGCTCGAGCGATTCGACGAGGTCGCATTGGCTAGAGGCCAAGACTGCGTCCTTCCGCCCTGTCGCCGCCAGCCAAGTCGATATGTTGCTCCGCCACGCCGCTACAGTCGCCAATCCAGGCGCGACGCGCAAGCGCTAGATGCGCGCCGGCGGACGACTAGCCGCCGGCGATGTCGATGCCGACGAACGCTTCCGGCGACGTGCCCCGCTTGACCAGCAGCAGGACGCTGTTGCGGCCCGCTTTCCGTGCGGCTTCCACCGCGGCGATGACCTGCGCCGGACTCGTCACGCGCTGTCCCTGGACGGCGAGAATGACGTCGCCGCGTTGCAGCCCCTTGTCCGCCGCGTCGCTCGATGGGCTGATCGCGGTGATGACCACGCCCGCCGTGCCGGCCGGAAGATTCAGCGCACGGGCGATTTGCGGCGTAACAGGCTGCAGGGACAGGCCGAGCGTCTGGCCCGCCGGCGTCGCCGGAGCGTTGTCCTGGGTTCCCTGGTCGCTGCCGCCGAGCTCGCGCGCAAGCTGTTCCTCGCTCGGACGCTGCCCGACGACCACCGGGATCGTCATTCGGCGGCCGCTGCGGATGATCTCAACCGGTATTCGCGAGCCGACAGGCGTGTTGGCGACAAGGTATGACACGGTCTCGTCGGGGTTCACTTCCTTGCCGTTCACGGTGAGGATGACATCGCCCTGCTGGATTCCCGCCTTCGCCGCGGGCTCGCCCGGCTGAACCGTACGGACGATTTCGCCCCGATCCTTCGGAAGCCCCATCGAGGAGGCGATGTCCTCATCGACCGGCTGGAGGCTCACCCCGAGATAACCCCGCTGCGGACGCTCGCCGCGGCGGAGCGCGTCGATGACCGGCTTTGCAGCTTCCGCGGGGATCGCGAGGCCAATGCCGACATTCGTGCCGGTCGGGGAAATCAGGGCCGTGTTGATGCCGATGACATTACCGTTGAGGTCGAACATCGGGCCGCCGCTGTTGCCCATGTTGATGGCCGCGTCCGTCTGGATATAGCGGTCGTAGGCGCCGACGCCGGTTATCCCGCGGTGGAGCGCCGAGATAATCCCGGCCGTGACCGAGCCGCCGAGGCCATAGGGGTTGCCGATCGCGAGCACCCAGTCGCCGACGCGGGCGTGGGTGCTGTCGCCCCAATTCACGTACGGAAGGTTCCGCGCATCGATCTTCAGCAGCGCAAGGTCGGCAAGCTGGTCGCGGCCGATGATGCGCGCCTCATATTCCTTACGGTTGGTCAGCGTGACGGTCACCGTGTCTACCGTGCCGCTGCCGTTCGCGCTCTGGATCAGGTGGTTGTTGGTGACGATGTAGCCGTCCGGCGAAATGATGAATCCAGAACCGAGCGAGCCGGTCTCTCGAGTGCGCGGTCCGCCCTGCTGCCGATCGGGGACCGGCGCGCCGAACTGCCGGAAAAGCTCCTCGAGTGGGTCCGCCTGCTGACGAACGGTGACCTTCTGCCTGGTCGAGATGTTGACGACCGCGGGCTGCAGCCGGGCCGACAAATCGGCGAAAGACATCGGCGCACCGCGAGGAGCCATTGCCGCCGGAGCATTCTGCGCCGTCTGCGCGCCGAGAGGGCCCGCCAGGATTGAAAAGGTCGTTCCACCCACGAGCAGGGCCGTCGCGACCCCATAGGCATAGCGCACTTTCCCGGACTCCTTCGCTCTCATCGACACCCCTTGGTCTGGATTTTCACCGCCGCACTAGGCGAAGCGAGTGAACGCC
>JAEZIO010000031.1 GCA_023436615.1 Pseudomonadota bacterium
CGCGATCGGCGCGCTGGTCGGCGAGATCGTCCGCCGGCAGGCGAACGGCGATTATGCCGGGACCAAGGCGTTTCTCGACAAATGGGGCGTGATTGATCCCGAGGCGCAATCGGTGATCGACCAGATGACGCACATCCCTGTCGACATCCGCCCCATCTATCCGGACCGGATCTAATGGCGCGGGTCACCGGCCTGGGAGGCATTTTCTACAAGGTCGCCGATCCCGACGCGACGCGCGCCTGGTACCGCGAAACGCTCGGCGTCGGCGGCGAATGGGGCGCGATGTTCCCCTTCAAGGCCGATGATCCGGAAGGGTTCACCCTGCTGTCGCCGTTCAAGTCCGACAGCGACTATTTCGGCCCGAGCGACAAACCCTTCATCATCAACCTGCGAGTCGACGACCTCGACGGGCTGATCGCCGACATCGCCGGCAAAGGCGTCGAGATCCTCGGGCGGCAGGACGAGGATTACGGCCGTTTCGCGTGGATCATGGATCCTGACGGGGTGAAGGTCGAGCTGTGGCAGCAGCTCGGCCCCGCGCCCGCGGCCTGAGGAGGAGGAATTGGCAAGCAAGTTCGAGACATTCGCCGCGCTGCACGTACCGGGCGACCCGGTGGTCCTCTACAACATCTGGGACGCGGGAAGCGCGCAGGCGGTCGCGGCGGCCGGCACCAAGGCGCTCGCGACCGGAAGCCACCCGGTCGGCGACGCGTCGGGCTTCGGCGACGGCCAGAAGGTGCCGCTCGACTTCGTTCTCGACAATGCCGCCCGCGTGGTGGCGGCGGTCGAGCTTCCCGTGACCGTCGATTTCGAAAGCGCCTATGCGGTCGAGCCGGATGAGGCGGGGGCCAATGTCGCCAGGCTGAAAGCGACCGGAGCGGTCGGCTGCAACTTCGAGGACCAGGTGATCGGAGGGGAGGGCGTTCACCCGATCGACCTGCAGTGCCGGCGCATCGAGGCCACCCGCAAGGCGGTTGGCGCCGACTTCTTCATCAACGCGCGCACCGATTTGTTCCTGAAGCGGCAAACGCAGGACGACGCGCTGGTCGACGAAGTGATCGAACGGGGGCGCGCCTTCGCCGATTCCGGCGCGAGCGGCTTCTTCGTTCCGCGGATGGCGGACCCGCGCCACGCCGAGCGGGTGGTGCGTGAGGTGCCGCTGCCGCTCAACCTCATCGCTTTCCCCTGGGCCCCAGCCAACCGCGACTGGGCGAACGCGGGCGTCGCCCGGATCAGCTACGGGCCGTTCCCGCACAAGGCGTTGATGAAGCAGCTCGAGGAAGCCGCGCGGGAAGCGTTGAACTCGATCCGTGGCTGAACCAGCGCGCCGAGTCAGGGTGACGGGGCGGGTGCACGGCGTCTTCTTCCGCGCCTGGACTCAGCAGCAGGCGCGCGAGCTCGGCGTGAGCGGCTGGGTACGCAATGCCGAGGATGGATCCGTCGAAGCGCATCTCGAAGGCGACGAAGCGGCAGTGAAGGCGCTCATCCAGCGGATGCATGAAGGCCCGCCGTCAGCCGAGGTGGAGCGGGTCGAGGTCGAGCAGGTCGCGAGCGAGGGACCGAGCGGCTTCGAGGTTTCGCAGTAAGAACATCCGTCACGCGGAGTGAATCCGCGTGACGTCGGTCCTGTCGCTCGTCGACCTGAGGGTGCTTGAGCGCAGGCCGGCCGGGCTTCGCCGGCTCTTCGACAGAAGCCTCGATTGCGTGCAATCTTCGGCTTCTGCTCGGCGGCTCAGCCTGCGAACGGGTCACGCACGAGGATGGTGTCGTCGCGCTCGGGCGACGTGCTTACGAGCGCGACCGGGCAGCGGATCAGCTCCTCGATGCGGCGGACATATTTGATCGCGCGTGCGGGAAGATCGGCCCAGCTTCGCGCGCCCTCGGTCGATGCCTGCCAGCCCTTGATCTCTTCATAGACGGGCTCGACCCGGGCCTGATCGGCCGGGTGCGGCGGCAGGTAATCGAGGTCTTCGCCGTCGAGGCGGTAACCGGTGCAGACCTTCACCGTCTCGAGCGTGTCGAGCACGTCGAGCTTGGTCAGCGCGATTCCCGTGACCCCGCCGACCGCGACCGCCTGGCGGACCAGGACCGCGTCGAACCAGCCGCAGCGGCGCTGGCGGCCCGTGACGGTCCCGAACTCGCGTCCGCGCGTCCCGATCTCGCGGCCGATCTCGTTATCCTGCTCGGTCGGGAAAGGGCCCGAACCGACGCGGGTCGTGTACGCCTTGGTGATTCCGAGGACGAAGCCGGCCGCGTGCGGGCCGGTCCCGCTTCCCGACGCCACGGTGCCCGCCACAGTGTTCGAGGAGGTGACGAACGGATAGGTGCCGTGGTCGACGTCGAGCAGCACGCCCTGCGCGCCTTCGAACAGGATTCGCTTGCCGCGCCGCAATGCCGGGTCGAGGTCGCGCCAGACGGGCCGCGCGAAGGGAAGCACGAAATCCGCGATCTCGGCGAGGTCGCGCCGGAGACGCTCGCGGTCGACGGGCGGCTCATTGAAGCCGGCGCGGAGCGCGTCGTGGTGCGCGCAGAGCCTGTCGAGCATCGGGTCGAGGTCGCCGAGATGGGCGAGGTCGCACAGGCGGATCGCGCGGCGGCCGACCTTGTCCTCGTATGCGGGCCCGATGCCGCGGCGCGTCGTTCCGATCTTGCCTGCACCGCTCGCATCCTCGCGGAGCGCGTCGAGGTCTCGGTGGATCGGCAGGATCAACGGGCAGGTCTCGGCGACCATCAGCACGTCGGGCGTGACGTTGACTCCCTGGTCGCGGATTCGCTCGACCTCGGCCTTGAGCGCCCAAGGATCGAGGACGACGCCGTTGCCGATCACCGACGGCGTACCGGTGACGATGCCGCTCGGCAGCAGCGACAGCTTGTAGGTCGTGCCCTCGACGACGAGCGTGTGGCCGGCGTTGTGGCCGCCCTGGAATCGGACGACCATGTCGGCGCGGCTCGCGAGCCAGTCGACTATCTTGCCCTTGCCTTCGTCGCCCCACTGGGCGCCGATGACGGTGACATTGGCCAAAAGCTTACCCCTTCAAGCGCGGCGCGGCTCTAGGTGAGCCGCACTTGCGCGTCAAAAGCTGAGCGGAACCACCTCGCGGACGCCTGGAAGGCGGCGGAGCTCGTCGGCAAGCTGGGGCGTGATCGGATCGTCGACCGAAACGAGGGCAACCGCTTCGCCGCCCGCCGCGCGCCGGCCGAGATTGAACGTGCCAATGTTGACCTTGTGCTCACCGAGCGTGGTGCCGAGCGCGCCGATGAAGCCGGGCTCGTCGGTGTTGACGATGTAGATCATCTGGCCCGCGAGCTCGGCTTCGACCGGGATGTCGAAGATCGTCACGAGCCGGGGCGCGCGGTTGCCGAACAAGGTGCCTTCGACCCGTTTCGGCCCGGCCTCGGTGCCGGCGGTGACGGCGACAAGCGTGTGGTAATCGCCTTCGCGGTCGTGGCGGATCTCGCGCAGGTCGAGTCCGCGCTCGCGCGCCAGAACCGGCGCGTTCACCATGTTCACCGACTGGCTGTAGGTGCCCATGACCCCGGCGAGGACCGCGCCGGTAATCGGCTTCATGTTGAGCTCGGCGGCGGCGCCTTCGACCTCGACGTCGACCGAGCGGACGTCCTCGCCGACGATCTGCCCGACAAGCCGCCCGAGCTTTTCCGCGAGGGCCATGTACGGGCGCAACCGAGGTGCTTCCTCGGCCGACAGCGAGGGCATGTTGATCGCGTTGCTGACGCCGCCGAGCAGCAGGAAGTCGCTCATCTGCTCGGCGACCTGGATCGCGACGTTGACCTGCGCTTCGCTTGTCGACGCGCCGAGATGCGGAGTCGAGATGAAGCCTGGGGTGCCGAACAGAGGCGAGTCCGTAGCCGGCTCGCTTTCGAACACGTCCAGCGCCGCGCCGGCGACATGGCCGCTGTCGAGCGCCTCCTTGAGCGCGGCTTCGTCGATCAGTCCGCCGCGCGCGCAATTGACGATGCGCACGCCGCGCCTGGTCTTCGCCAGGTTCTCGCGGCTGAGGATGTTGCGGGTCTGGTCGGTGAGCGGCGTGTGAAGCGTGATGAAGTCGGCGCGGGCGAGCAGTTCGTCGAGTTCGACCTTATCGATTCCGAGCTCGAGCGCGCGTTCGGGCGTCAGGAACGGGTCGTAGGCGACCACCCGCATGCGGAGGCCCACGGCGCGGCTTGCCACGATCGAGCCGATGTTCCCTGCACCGATGAGGCCGAGCGTCTTGCCGGTGACCTCGACGCCCATGAACCGGTTCTTTTCCCACCGGCCGGCCTGGGTCGAGGCGTCGGCTTCCGGAAGCTGGCGGGCTAGCGCAAACATCAACGCGATCGCGTGCTCGGCGGTCGTGATCGAATTGCCGAACGGGGTGTTCATGACGACGACGCCGCGCGCGGTGGCCGCCGCGATGTCCACATTGTCGACGCCGATCCCTGCGCGCCCGACGACCTTGAGCCGGTCGCCGGCTTCGAGGATCCCCTTCGTTACTTTCGTGGCCGATCGGATCGCTAGCCCATCATAGCCGCCGATGATTGCCTCGAGCTCGTCCGGCGCGAGGCCCGCCTTCTCGTCGACGTGGATGCCGCGCTCGCGGAAGATCGCGGCGGCCTTCGGGTCCATCTTGTCGGAGATCAGGACTTTTATCGTCTCGCTCATGCCGTTTGCTCCCACGCCCAGTCGAGCCACGGCGCGAGAGCCTCGATGTCGGCCGTCTCGACGGTGGCCCCGCACCAGATGCGAAGCCCGGGCGGAGCGTCGCGATAGGCGCCGATGTCGTAGGCGGCCTCCTCCGCCTCGAGCAGCTTCACGATCGCCTTCTGGCGCAGCGTGTTGGCGCCGGGGTCGGAGCGGTCGGCGAACTGCAGACAGACCGACGTGTTGGAGCGAACGGCAGGGTCGGCGGCCAGGTGCTCGACCCAGTCGGTGGACCGGACCCAGCGATCGAGCGCGGCGGCATTCGCCTCGGCGCGGCCGATCAGGGCATCGAGCCCGCCGGCTTTTTCCGCCCAGTTGAGGCACAGCAGCCAATCCTCGACCGCCAGCATCGACGGCGTGTTGATCGTTTCGCCGCGGAAAATGCCATCGATCAGCTTCCCATTCTTGGTGAGGCGGAAGATCTTCGGAAGCGGGCGCGGCGCGGGATCGCTTTCGAGCCGCTCGACGGCGCGCGGCGACAGCACCAGCATGCCGTGCGCCGCCTCGCCGCCCAGCGCCTTCTGCCAGCTGAACGTCCCGATATCGATCTTCAACCAGTCGACGTGCTGCGCGAAGGCTGCGGAGGTCGCGTCGCAGATGGCGAGGCCGGTTCGGTCCGTGGCGATCCAGTCCGCGTCGGGAACGCGGACGCCGCTGGTCGTGCCGTTCCAGGTGAACACGATGTCGCTTGCCGGATCGACGCCGGAAAGATCCGCGATCTCGCCGTAACCGGCGGTGCGGATGTCCGCCTCAAGCTTCAGCTGTTTGGCCACGTCGGTGACCCAGCCGGCGCCGAAGCTCTCCCAGGCCAGCATCGTCACGGGGCGCGGGCCGAGCAGCGACCACATCGCCATTTCCATCGCGCCGGTGTCGGACGCCGGGACTATGCCAAGCCGGTAACCGGGGGGGAGCCGCAGCAGCGCGTGCGTGCGCTCGATCGCTTCAGCCAGGCGCGCCTTGCCGAGCGCCGAGCGGTGCGACCGGCCGAGGAGGCGCGTGTCGATCGCGTCGAGCGACCAGCTGGGCGGCTTCGGGCAGGGGCCGGAGGAAAAGGAAGGTCGCGCGGGTTTCCGCGCAGGTTTGTCGATCAATGAACTCTCCTCGCAGAGAGCGCGCGCCGCGTTGGGACGGCGTGGCCCGCCGACGGGTGTAGAGATCGGGCGCAGCGGCGCAAGGCAGATGCGAAAGATTCGCCGAATCGCGCCTGCGCTCGGAATTTCGGGAATGGGTCCCTCTTTTCGGCGCGGTTCGGAACGGTTCACCGCACGAGATCAGCAGTTCGTCCCGAGCCGGGACGAGTCTGGTTGAATTTGTTAACCAACAGAGGTGAGTTTCGGCCCCGGCACGAGCGGGGGGTCTTTCCGCACTGTGCCGTTGGGGCTGGGGAGCTCCTTCATCGACGGTTTTCTTGGCACGCGGGCTGTCCTCGTGTGCGCCGTCCGGGTTTTGGAGCGGGACACAATGGCGGGGATTTTGGGACTTACCGGTGGGGTCTTTCGCGATCGCGAGTTCTTCATCCACGACGGCAGCCGCCTTCGCCGCTTCCGCCTCTCCGCTCCGGTCCAGGCCTTTTTCTTCGCAGTTTCGCTGGTTCTCATCGGCTGGTCGGGCTTTACCGCCACGCAATTGTTCGTCTCCCCCGCAGCCCACGAAGTCATGGTCAGTCCGTACGCCGCCGAGCTCCAGAAGCTCGCGGCGGAGACCGATCGCCGAGTTCGTCTCGTCGAAGAGCGCCAGCTCGCGCTCGCCGCAGCGCTCGAGGACGAGAACGTCGATTCCGATACGCTGAAGCGCCTCGGCTTCTATCCGGCGGCGGCCGGCACTGCCGGCGTCGGCGGTCCGTTCGATTCCGCGAAGGGCGATCCGACCTTCAAGCAGCTGTTCACCAGCTGGAAGAAGCTCGACAATCTCGCATCCGGCGCAATCGCGATCCCGTCCGAAAAGCCCGTCAAGACCGCGGAATTCACCAGCGCCTTCGGCGTCCGCTCCGACCCGTTCCGCCACGGCGCGGCAATGCACGCCGGAATCGACCTCGCAGGGCCGGTCGGAACCCCGATCTACGCGACCGCCGACGGCACCGTCACCCGCGCCGGCTGGAACAGCGGCGGCTACGGAAACCTCGTCGAAGTCGATCACGGCCGCGGAATCATGACGCGCTACGGCCATATGTCGGCGATCCAGGTCAGCGCCGGCCAGCGCGTCACGCGCGGCCAGCAGATCGGCCGCATGGGATCGACCGGCCGCTCAACCGGCTCGCACCTTCACTATGAGGTGCGGATCGACAACAGCCCGGTCAACCCGATCCCGTTCATGCGCTCGACCGATTATCTGATGGCGATGAAGAAAGCCGGCGGAAATCACGCGATGGACGCGGTCGCGCTGGGCGGACCGGCCTCGGGCCGCCGCTAAGCGGTGCGCTTGCCGCCGGGGCGGCAGCTTCCTATCTCGCTCGACGTGAGCGAGCCTGAAATCAGCCTTAGCGAGAATGCCGCGAAGCGAGTCGCCGCGATTGCCGCGCGCAAGCACGCCCCGGCGATCCTTCGCCTCGCGGTCGACGGCGGCGGCTGCGCGGGCTTCACCTACAGCTTCGACCTGGCCGACGCGCTCGACCGCGAAGACACGGTCGCGGAAACCGACGGCGTCAAGCTGGTGGTCGACGCCGCCAGCCTGGAGCTCGTCCGCGGCTCGTGCGTCGATTTCGTCGAGGATCTCGGCGGCGCGTCGTTCCGTGTGACCAACCCCAATGCGCAGTCGGGCT
>JAEZIO010000080.1 GCA_023436615.1 Pseudomonadota bacterium
GAAGCGAGGTCAGGGCCACCTCTGCCGTCCCGGCAAGCCACAGCTCGTCCTCCGCGATGTGATAGGTTTCTTCCATGTGGCCCGGGAACTGGCCCTGGTTGAAGAAGGCTTCCGGGCGCGCGATCGCGGGCACCGTGATCGGCGAAAACCCCGCTTCCGCGATCGTCTCCAGCGCCCAGGCCATCAGCTTGGTCTCGAGCAGCGCCAGCCGACCCTTCAGGCAATAGGTCCGCGACCCGGACACCTGGACAATCCGGCTCAGGTCCGCCCAGTCGTTCCTCTCGATCAGGGCGACATGGTCGAGCGGCTCGAAGCCGAACTTCGGCGGCTCGCCGACCGTCTTGACGACGGTGTTGAAGCTTTCGTCCGGCCCGACCGGCGCGCCTTCGTACGGGATGTTGGGGACGAGCAGCATCAGCGCGCGGAGCGCCTCCTGCTTGCCGCCGAGCTCGCCTTCGAGCTCGCCAGCGCGCGCGCCTGCCTCCTTCGCCTTCTTCCCAAGCTCCGCTTTCTCTTCGGCCGCGGCATCCTTGAACCGGCCGCTCATCGCATTCCGCTCGGCGCGCAGCTGGTCGATCTCGGTCTTGAGCGCCCGGACTTCCCCGTCGAGGGCGAGGATCTCGCCGAGGTCGAGCTTCACGTTCTTCGCCGCGATCGCCCGCTCGACGGCTTCGCGGTTGGACTTGATGAAGTCGATGCCCAGCATTTGCGGGCAAGTGCGCGAATTGCTTCCGAACCGCAAGAAGTTCGCCTAAGCGCCGGCGATGCCCTCAGGCCTCGTAGCCCTCCTCGACGACGTCGCGACGATCGCCAAGCTCGCGGCTTCCACCGTGGACGACGTGGCGGCCGCGGCCGGCAAGGCGAGCACCAAGGCCGCCGGCGTGGTGATCGACGATACCGCGGTGACTCCGCGCTACGTCGTCGGCCTCGCGCCCGAGCGCGAGCTTCCGATCATCGCCAAGATCGCCTGGGGGTCGATCAAGAACAAGCTGCTGTTCCTGCTGCCTGCGGCTCTGCTTCTCACCGCCTTCGCGCCGTTCCTGATCACGCCGCTGCTGATGATCGGCGGGGCTTACCTGGCGTTCGAAGCGACCGAGAAGATCCTCGAGAAAATCCTCCACGATCACGACCACGAGGACGCGCTGGTGCAGTCCCTGGACGACCCCGCCGAGCTTGAGCGCATGCAGGTGAGCGGCGCGATCCGAACCGACTTCATCCTTTCGGCCGAGATCATGGCGATCGCCCTTGCGAGCCTCGATAACCTCACCTTGGTGACGACTGCCATTGCGCTCGCCGCGGTGGCGTTGGCCGTGACCGGCGGCGTCTACGGCGTAGTTGGCCTCATCGTGAAGCTCGACGACATCGGCCTGCACATGGCCGGGCGCCGCAACCGGAGCGCCCGCGCCTTCGGGACGGCGCTCGTGCACATCGTCCCCAAATTGCTGGTCGCATTATCCGCGATCGGCACTGCGGCGATGCTCTGGGTGGGCGGCGGAATCCTGCTCCACGGGCTCGAGGAATTGCACGTGCTGGTTCCGCTGCCGGAGACCATCCACCACGTCGCCGAGCTCGTCGCCGGCGGCGCCGGGCCGCTCGCCGGCGTGGTCGAATGGTTGATCGGGGCGCTCGGCGCTGCCGTCGTCGGGCTCGTCATCGGCGGCGCCATCGTCGCCGTTATCCGCATGGTCACGGCCCATCCCGAGAAACTGATCACCGATTAGTCGAAGTGAAGGCGCCGGTATCGGCCCCGGAAATAGAGCAGAGGGTCGAGATTGGGGTCGAAGCTGGCCCGCACCACCCGGCCGACCAGGATGTCGTGGTCGCCGCCCTCGTGCAGCGCGTGGCGTTCGCATTCAAACACGCCCAGCGAATCCATAAGCAGCGGCGCTCCGGTCTCGCCCGTCGACCAGGGCGTGGCGCCGAACCGGTCCTCGTCCCGGGTCGAGAAGCGGATGGAGGCAGGCTGCTGTCCCGTCTGCAGCACGTTGACCGCAAAATGGGCCGCCCGAGTCAGCGCCGGCGCGCAGCGCGCGCTCTTGGCAATGCATACCAACAGGAGCGGCGGGTCGAGCGATACCGAAGTGAAGCTGTTGACCGTCAGCCCGAACGGCTTGCCGCGATCGTCCACGCAGGTCACCACGGTCACTCCGGTCGCGAAGCTGCCCAGCGCGTCGCGTAGCGTCCGCTGATCCGATCCGCTGCGATATTCGCGAGGAGGTGCGTCGGCGGGCATTGCGGCGAAGCCTATAGCGCACCGAAGCTATAAGGCGAGCAGCCGTTCGGGCGTCAACGCCAGCACTTCGGCGACCGTCGACTCGAGCGTGCGCGATACCAGGTAGCGCGGCTGGAAATCGTCATGCCTGTAGGGCGTTGCGAGGGCGCGTTCGACCGAGAAGGGCAGCCGCTCGACCTCGTCGCTCTCGAGGCTGAGGTGCGCCTCGCCGAAACTCGAGGCGAGCCCCGCGCCGAGGATCTTGAGCTCGCCTCCCTCGCGCGCGAGTCCGAATTCGACGCTGTGCCAGTAGATTCGCGCCATCCGCTGCCCCTCGCCGGCGGCGATCGCAGTGAGCCCGAGCCGTCCGACATGCTCGACCATCTCGGCGAAGTCGTGGTGCGCGAGCATGGGGATGTGGCCGAACAGGTCGTGGAAACAGTCCGGGGCTTCCAGATAGTCGAGCTGCGCGCGCGATCGGATGAAATTGCCGATCGGGAACACACGCTCTGCGAGCATCGCGAAGAAGATTGCGTCGGGCACTAATCCCGGCACCGCGACCGTGCGCCAGCCCGTGCGGGGCTCCAGGATGGCGTTCAGTTCGCCAAGCTCGGGAATTCCGGGATGCCCGAGCCGCAGCAGGTCTATTCCGGCGAGGAACGGCGAGACGACGCGGCTTCCGAGAAGCTCGACCTGGCGGGCGAACAGCAGGTCCCACACCGCATGGTCTTCCTCAGTGAAACTGTCCCAGCCCTGCGGCACGACAAAGTCTTGCCAGCGGCTCGTTCGATCTTTCGTGATTGCGTCCTGGAACACTCGTCTTCCTTTCGTGGGCAACAAAAAACCCGCCGGGCGGGGGCCAGGCGGGTCGAGGTTGGTCGTCTGATCTAGGCGCGCGTCAGCCGGTCCCAACCTCGTCGGGATAATAATAGCGGCTGATTGCGGCGATGCGGTTCATTGCCTCCTCGATATGACGGGTCCGGCCTTAACGTTCAATGGCCACGGAAGTTCGCGCAAGCGGCGCGGCTACAGCAGCGCGACCGCAAGCAAGGGATCGAGCAGGAGGTGCGTGGCCGCATGCGCCGTGAGCGCGGTCAGCCAGCCGTGGCGCCAGTAGAGATAGCCCCAGACGCATCCCACTGCCCAGAACCGCAGCGACCCGTAGATCGGTTCGGCGACGACCAGCGCGCCGACATTGGCGAACTGCGAAACCACGATCGCGGCCGCGAACGCGATGGCCGGCACCGGCTTGCGCCACGCGCTCATCACCCACACCAGCAATGTCATGACGATGAGGCGAAATTTCACTTCTTCGATGGACGAGCCCAGCACCGCGAGCAACGTGCGCGGCACGAGCGCGCTGGTGTAGAAGCTCACATAATCGGCCGGCAGCGATTGCCGGAACATCAGCGCATCGAGCACGACGATCCACGCCGTCACGGCGAGGATGGCGATAGCTCCCGCCTGCACCGCGCGCGCTTTGTGACGCGGCCGAAAGCGCAGGCCGCCCGGAAGGGACCATCTGCTGGACAATGCGGGTGCGATTCCCGTCTGCACGATGCGCAGGATAACCCAGCTTCCCTAACACGGGCTTTCGCCTGGCGTGTGCCGGTTCAGCCCCATCCGTTAAGATTTTGCTGACCACATTTGGCTAGGCATCGCACATGGTCAGCCCCGTCGCACTTATGGCTCTCACGCTCGCCTGCGTGACGCTTTTCGAGCTCCGCAAGCCGGCGGTTGCGGACCGTGCCGACCGCTGGTTCAATCTGGGTGTTCGGGCTTCTGCTGATGTCGAGCCAGGCGCTGCTCGTCCCGAAGATCCTCGCGGCGCTTTCGACGTCGCCGATCGTCGATGCCGCCGCGGTGCCCTTCTGGCTGGGCCTGCTGCTGTTCGTCTTCGTCATGGATCTCGGCGAATATCTGTTCCACCGCGCGCAGCACGCCATTCCATTCCTGTGGCGCATGCACTCGCTGCACCATTCCGACCCGAACATGACGGCGACGACCGCCGAGCGGCATTTCTGGGCCGACCCCATCGTGAAAGCCGTTACGATCTGGCCGCTCGCAGCAGCGATTGTCGCGCCGACGGCCACCATGGTCGGCGCTTATTCGGCGATTTCGCTGTGGCACTTCGTCGTCCACGCGAACATCCGGCTCGACCTCGGCCGCTGGTCATGGCTGCTCAACAGCCCCGCCTATCATCGCCGCCACCACTCGGCGGAGCCCGAGCATTTCGGAAGCAATTATGCGGCGCTGTTCCCGATATTCGACCTTCTCAGCGGCGCCTATCGCCGGCCCGTCGGCTACCCTCGGACCGGCCTCCCGGAGCGCCCGCGGACATTTGCGGCGGCCCTGACCTGGCCGCTTCGCTGACTGGTCGGTCGCGGATCGCCTAGCCCTGCTTTGAGGCAATTCGGCCGATCGCCTCGGCGAGCTTGATGTCGCGGTCGGTCACTCCGCCCGCGTCGTGGCTGGTCAGCCGCAAATCGACGCGGTTCCAGACGCTCGTGAACTCGGGATGGTGATCGACCTTTTCCGCCTGCAGTGCGACGCGCGTGAGGAAGGCGAAGGCCTCGCTGAAGTCCGCGAACCTGAACGTCCGCAACAGCGCCTTGCCGCCGTCCTCGAGGGACCAGCCGTCCGGTGCGTCCATCTTCCGATTCTCCTGTCCTACAGGCGCCATCTTCGCTTACCCGCGCCGGAATGAGCAAGCTTTCGCACCCCCAGGACCGGCTCTCGATCGCCTGTTTCTCGCGCGCCCGCGCGTGCGCACGCGTGTACCTTCGCTGCGTTCGCTGCGTTTGGAGGCCTTGAAATGGCACCGGTCGGAGCGCAGTTGGGCTGCAAAGGAGACTGGCTGATGGCTACGCAGCTCGCCGAGGAGAAGTCGATCCTCGGTCTCGACAATCCGATGGGCACCGACGGCTTCGAGTTCGTGGAATATACGGCGCCTGACCCGGAGCTTCTGCGCGACCTCTTCACCAGGATGGGCTTCCCCGCTGTCGCCAGGCACAAGCGGAAGAATGTCACCCTGCACAAGCAGCAGGACATCCATTTCATCATCAACAGCGAGCCGGGCAGCTACGCCGAGGACTATGCGAAAGCGCACGGGCCGAGCGCCTGCGCGATGGCCTTCCGGGTCAAGGATGCGAAGGCGGCGTTCGAGCGGGCGGTGAAGCTCGGCGCGACGCCGGCGAAGACCGATGTGGCCCACGGCGAGATGGACATTCCCGCGATCGAGGGCATCGGCGGCTCGTTGCTCTTCTTCGTCGACAAATATGGAGCGAACGGCTCGATCTACGAGGTGGATTTCGACTTCTTCGAGGATGCGGCGAAGATCGAGGCCGACCACGCGTCGCACCTCACTTACATCGACCACCTCACCCATAATGTTCACCGCGGCCGGATGGCGGTCTGGGCCGATTTCTACGAGCGGCTCTTCAACTTCCGCGAGATCCGCTACTTCGACATCGAGGGCAAGCAGACCGGCCTGTTCTCGAAGGCGATGACCTCGCCCTGCGGCAAGATCCGGATCCCGCTCAACGAAAGCCAGGACGACAAGAGCCAGATCGAGGAGTTTCTCCGCGAATATAAGGGCGAGGGAATCCAGCACATCGCGCTGGGCAGTGACGACATCTACACCGCCGTCGACATCATCCGTGCTCGCGGCATTCCCTTCCAGGACACGCCGGACACCTATTATGAGATGCTTCCCGAGCGTATCAAAGGCCATGACGAGAGCATTCCCGAGCTCGAGAAGCGCCGGATCCTCATGGACGGCGCTCCGACGGAGGGGCAGGGCCTGCTGCTGCAGATTTTCACGCAGAACGTGATCGGGCCGATCTTCTTCGAGATCATCCAGCGCAAGGGCAACGAGGGCTTCGGCGAGGGCAATTTCAAGGCGCTGTTCGAAAGCATCGAGCTCGACCAGATGCGGCGCGGAGTTCTTTGACTAGCAGCTTGCCGTCATTGCGAGCGTAGCGAAGCAATCCAGTTTCTGGATCGCCACGTCGCTTCGCTCCTCGCGATGACGAGGAGATACAATGACCGACGCCTTCATCTGCGATTATGTCCGCACCCCGATCGGCCGCTACGGCGGAGCGCTCGCGCACGTCCGTGCCGACGACCTCGCCGCAATCCCGATCAAGGCGCTGATCGACCGCAATCCGGGCGTCGACTGGGCCGAGCTCGACGACGTGATCCTGGGCTGCGCCAACCAGGCCGGCGAGGACAACCGCAACCTCGCGCGAATGGCGGGACTTCTCGCCGGGCTTCCCGACAGCAGCGGCGGAGTGACGCTGAACCGCCTTTGCGGGTCGGGCCTGGACGCGGTCGCTATGGCCGCGCGGACGATCCGCGGCGGCGAGTCCGACCTCATCATCGCCGGCGGCTCCGAGAGCATGAGTCGCGCGCCGTTCGTCATGGCCAAGGCGACCAGCGCGTTCGACCGCAACGCCGAGATGTACGACACGACGATCGGCTGGCGCTTCGTCAATCCGAAGATGAAGTCCGCCTATGGCGACGACACGATGCCGAGCACCGGCGAGAATGTGGCCCAGGAATTCCAGGTCGGCCGTGAAGACCAGGACGCCTTCGCGCTTCGCAGCCAGGCGAAAGCGGCGACCGCGCAGGCGAACGGGCGGCTCGCGGCCGAGATCGTCGCGGTCGAAATCCCGCAGCGCAAGGGCGATTCGCTCGTCGCCGACAAGGACGAGCATCCGCGCGCGACCAGCATGGAGGCGCTCGCAAAGCTCAAGCCGATCGTTCGGCCCGACGGCACGGTGACTGCGGGCAATGCATCGGGAGTCAATGATGGCTCGGCGGCAATAATTGTCGCGAGCGAAGAAGCCGCGAAGCGCAACGGCCTGACCCCGAAAGCCCGCGTTCTAGGCGCCGCGGTCGCAGGCGTGCCGCCGCGGATCATGGGCATCGGCCCGGCGCCCGCGTCCGAAAAGCTGATGAAGCGGCTCGGGCTCAAGATCGGCGACTTCGACGTCATCGAATTGAACGAGGCGTTCGCCGCGCAGGGCCTCGCGGTGCTCCGGCAGCTCGGCGTCGCGGACGACGACCCGCGGGTGAACCCCAACGGCGGAGCGATCGCGCTCGGCCATCCGCTCGGCATGTCGGGCGCACGGCTCGCTGGAACCGCCGCGGTGGAGCTCGAGCGAACCGGCGGAAAGCTGGCGCTCGCCACCATGTGCATCGGCGTCGGCCAGGGAATCGCACTGGCGCTCGAACGGGTGTAGACTGGCGCCATGGCGACGGCGGTCAAAGACCTCGACGAAGCCGCGATCATGGCGGTGCTGGACAGCGTGCCCGATCCGGAGATTCCGGCGCTGTCGATCACCGACCTTGGAATCGTCCGCAAGGTCACTGCGGACCCGCCGCGCGTGTTCATCAGCCCGACCTACACAGGCTGCCCGGCGACTCTGGCGATCGAGCAGGCGATCCGCGACGCGCTCGACGCCGCCGGCTTCCGCGACGTGTTCGTCGAGCGCGTGTTGTTTCCGCCGTGGACCACCGACTGGATCAGCGAGCGGGGCCGCGACCGGCTGAAGGCGTACGGGATTGCGCCGCCGAGCGCCTCCGCGACTGCGCAATGCCCGCGCTGCGGCTCAAGCGACACGGCGGAAATCAGCCGCTTCGGCTCGACTCCATGCAAGGCGCAATGGCGCTGCAACGCCTGTCAGGAGCCGTTCGACCGCTTCAAGTGCCACTGAGCAGCGCCAGGAGCGCGAAGCTCTGGAGCCAGTGCTCGCCCATATAGTCGCCGGAAACATGCGGCAGCGCAGCGTCGAGGTGATTTACCGCGTATTGCGGATGCCCAAGCTCGCGCCAGCACCAGGCTCGGCTCAGGTTGAGGCCATCGAGGTGGGCGATCTTGCCGTCGCTTCGGTCGCTGACCGTCGCCGGAGTGAACAGGGTTTGCGGCTCGCGGCGCTCGATTCGCGGCAGGAAGTCGGCGAACCAGGTCGCGAACTCGCCGCCCAGAACGCGCTTCATCAGCAGCGCCTCGGTCAGCGTCGGCGACAGGAAGTCGTCACCGCTCGGCTCCCACGCCTGCGCGTCACGGTCGCTGCCGAACCAGTGCTTCGCCCGCTCTGCGATCAGCTGGGCGAGCGCTGAATCCAACCCCTCTGCCCATTCCAGCGCTAGCACTAGCGCGAATGCCGTGTTGAAATGCGTCCCGGCGCGGATCGGGTAAGTGAGGATCGCCAGATAATGGCGGAAGCGGTCGGCGAACGCCCCGGCCAGCGGCTCGAGCTCGGCGGCCCAACCCTTGTCCGAATGCCGCGTCGCCTCGAGGTGGAGCATCAGCAGCCACGCCCAGCCGTACGGCCGCTCGAACGGGCCCGACAGTGGGCGCTCGAGATAGGCGAGTTCGACCGCTACGTTTTCCGCGATGAAGCTCGCATCGGCGAGCTGCTCGATTTGAGCGGCTTCGGCGATGTCGGGATACAGCCGCCGAAGCGTGAGCAGGCTCCACCAGCCGTGGACGCAGCTGTGCCAGTCGAAGCTTCCGAAGAAGATCGGATGAAGCACCCGCGGCGGAGCCAGGTCCTCGTCGCCGAGCAGCACATGGTCGAGCTTGTGCGGATATTCCTTGCCGACATGGCCGAGCGCGATCCGCGCCATCTGCGCCGCCATGTCGGCGTTCAATGCGCCCATGCGTAGCCCGCGAAATAGAGGATAAGGATGTTGGCGATCAGCAGCGGTATCGCCGTGGCGATCTGCGCGCGGATCACGCCATATTGGTCCTTAAGTTCCAGCAGCGCCGCCGGGACGATGTTGAAGTTGGCCGCCATGGGCGTCATCAGCGTCCCGCAAAAGCCAGCGAGCATTCCGACCGCGCCGATCACCGCGGGGTCGGCTCCGGCCCCGTGAATGAGGATCGGGATTCCGATCGCCGCAGCCATGACCGGGAAAGCCGCGAAGGCATTGCCCATGATCATCGTGAAGACGACCATCCCGAGCGCGTAGAGCAGCACTGCGAGGAAGACGTTGCCGTGCGGGATGATTGTCGCGACCGCACCGCCGATGATCTCGCCCACCCCGGCGGCGGCAAAGATCACCCCGAGCGATGCGAGCATCTGCGGGAGCACCATCGCCCAGCCGATCGCATTTGCGAGGCGGCTCCCTTCGTCCACTGCCGCCGCCGCGGGCGGCCGAAGCCAGGCATAGGAGACGGCGAGGGCGATGATGACTCCGCATCCGAACAGCACGAGCGTCACGGCCTTTGGATCGATGACGCCGAAGGTCTTGAGCGGCGTGTAGTTGAAGACGAGCGTTCCGACGAAAGCCGTGAACGGGATGATCAGCGCCGGAAGAAACAGCGCGTTGCCGTGCCGCTCGGAGGATTCCTCGCGCTGCTTTGGAGTGCCGGGCGCCTTCGAGCCGCGGCCGATCAGGTGAAAGCCGGCGATCGCCACCAGCGCCAGCACAAGCACGCCGTTGCCGACATCCCCGAGGAAATCACCGAACCAGAAGCTGACCACCAAAAGCGACCAGAAGGCGGCATTGCCCCAGCGCTTGCGGTTGGTTTCGTCCCTGGCGCTTCCAATCGCGAAGCCCGCGAACACCGCTCCGGCGAGCGCATAGAGCCACTGATAATCGATCATCGGCCGCGCCCCAGCTTGCGGTCGAGCCACAGCAGCCGCGCCCCGTGGATCAGGAATGCGCAGATTGCGGTCGGGATCGCCCACAACGACAATTGAATCGGCGTGAGCTGGATTCCGAAGCCGCCCATCGTTCCCTGGATCAGCAGGATCGATCCGATGGCGATGAAGATGTCCTCGCCGAAGAAGAGCCCGACATTGTCGGTCGCGGCCGACATTGCCTTCACCTTTTCGCTGGTCGCTTCGTCGAGCGCACCCTGTTGCTTCTCGGCGGCCGCCGTCACCATCGGAGCGACCAACGGACGGACGGTTTGGGCGTGGCCTGCGACCGTGGTGAGGCCGAGCGCGGAAAGGATTTGCCGGACGGCGAGATAGACGAGCAGCAGTCGTCCGGCTGTCGCGCCTCGCACGCCTGCAATCAGCGCCCGTGCTCGTTCCTGTAAGCCGTAGCGCTCAAGCAGTCCGATGACCGGCAGGATGATCCAGATGACGGTTACGTATCGGTTCTCGTTGAAACCGTGACCTAATGTCGCGAGCACCTTCAGGAACGGCATGTCGCCCAGCAGGCCAGTAACGATTGCCGATACCGCGACCACGAGCAAAGGATTGAACCGAAGCGCGAAGCCGATGACTACCAGCGCTATCCCGAGGAGAGGCCAATAGCTCATTCGGCCGCTCCGTATCCGCCGCCGCCGGGGGTTTCGATGATGAAGCGGTCGCCCGCGTTCATCTCCGCCGAATCCGTGGCGGTCAGCTCCTCGATCCCGCCGTCCACACGCTCCACCCAGTTGCGGCCCGGCTGAGCGTCGCCGCCGCCTTTTATGCCGCGGGGTGGGACGCGTCGGCGATTGGCGAGCATGTTTGCGCGCATGGGTTCCAGGAAGCGGACGTCGCGAATGACTCCGTCGCCGCCCTTGTGCAGTCCGCGCCCGGCCGAGCTGGGACGGATCGCGAACCGCTCGAGCCGGACCGGATGACGCGTTTCGAGAATCTCCGGATCGGTCAGGCGGCTGTTGGTCATGTGAGTCTGCACCGCGCTCGTCCCGTCATGATCCGGCCCCGCGCCGGACCCGCCGGCGATCGTCTCATAATATTGGTGCCGCTCATTGCCGAAGGTGAAATTGTTCATCGTCCCCTGGCTCGGCGCCAGCCTTCCGGTCGCGGCGAACAGGGCATCGGTCACCACTTGGCTGGTCTCGACATTGCCGGCGACGACCGCGGCAGGATAGCGCGGGCTCAGCATCGAACCCTCAGGGACAATCAGCTGGACGGGCTTCAGGCAGCCGTCGTTCATCGGGATGGGGTCGTCGATCAGCGTTCGCAGGACGTAGAGCGAGGCGGCACGGACGATCGAAAAGGGGGCGTTGAAATTATCCGGAAGCTGGCTGCTCGTGCCCGTGAAATCGAAGGTCGCGGAACGGTCGGCCTTGTCGATGCGGATTGCGACTCGCACGCGCGCTCCATTGTCCATCGCGTAGTCGAACTCGCCGTCATCGAGCCGCCCGAGCAGGCGACGCACCGATTCCTCGGCGTTGGCCAGGACATGGCGCATGTAGGCGCTGACCGTCTCTCGACCATATTCTCCCACCGCGTCGACCAGGCCTGCCGCACCGCGAACACAGGCGGCGAGCTGCGCGCGCAAGTCGGAGATGTTGCGGTCGACGTTGCGGGCGGGATGCGGGCCGGAGCCGAGCAACTCGCGCATCTCCGGTTCAAGGAAACGGCCCTCATCCACCATCAACACGTTGTCGATGAGCACACCTTCCTCGTCGATGGTCCGGCTTTCCGGCGGCATCGATCCCGGAGCGATCCCGCCTACGTCCGCATGGTGTCCGCGCGCGGCGACGAAGGCCGACGGCTGGTCGTCCTCGTCCGAATAGAAAACGGGCATGATCACGGTGATGTCGGGCAGGTGCGTGCCCCCGCGATAGGGGTCGTTGAGCACATAGGCGTCCCCGCGACGCAGCCCGCGGCCGTCGCGGCTGTCGCCGCGGGTCTCGATGACGTGGCGGATACTCTCGCCCATCGACCCGAGATGGACGGGGATGTGCGGCGCATTGGCGATCAGCGCACCAGTTCGATCGAACAAAGCGCAGGAGAAATCGAGCCGCTCCTTGATGTTGACGCTGTTTGCAGTGGCCTGCAGCGCCACGCCCATTTCCTCGGCAATCGCCATGAACAGGTTGTTGAAGATCTCCAGCATCACCGGATCGGCGTCGGTGCCGATCGCATCCGCGCGTTCGGCGGGCGTGCCGCGCGTCAGCACCAGCGTTCCGTCTGCGGCGCGCTCGGCGCTCCAGCCCGGTTCGACGACCGTCGTCGATGTCGTCTCGGTGATCACGGCAGGACCGTCGATCCGCTGGCGTTGCGTCAGGCTCGTCTGAACGGACCATTGCGCGTCCGACCGGGCGACCCCTTCGACGACCAGCGCATCGACGACGATGTCGGCAGAATCGTCGATATAGCCGAAGCGCGCCCGGTGAAGCCGCTCGAAGTCGCCGCGCATTTCGTCGGCGTGCGCCAGCGGAACTTCCAGCGTCGTGTCGCTGCCCGCGAAGCGCAGCCGCGCTCGCCGATGCAGCGCGATCGCGGCGCGCTCGAAGCCCTGCGCAACCAGGGAGTCTGCGGCCGCGCGCTCGAGCCGCGAAAGCGGTTCCGACGCGTCCTCCCCGAGCGGCCTCAGCCAGCTTTCCTCGCGAATCACTTTCACGTCCGCGAGGGCGATCCCGTAGGCCGACAGCACGCCGGCGAGCGGATGGATCAGGATTCGCTCCACCCCGAGCGCATCGGCGACACGGCAGGCGAGCTGGCCGCCCGCCCCACCGAAGCAGGCGAGCGTGTAGCGAGTCACGTCATGGCCGCGCGCGATCGAGATCTTGCGGATCGCCTTGGCCATATTGTCGACCGCGATGTGAAGGAAACCTTCGGCGATCTCTTCGAGCGACTTCGCCCCGCCCAGCGCATCGGCGACCTCCTGGAGCCGGGCGTGCGAGGCCTGCAGATCGAGCGGCTGGTCGGATGACGGACCGAACACGGCGGGAAAGGCGGCGGCGTCGATCCTTCCGAGAAACAGGTTGCAGTCGGTGACGGTAAGCGGACCGCCGTTGCGGTAGCAGGCAGGGCCGGGACTCGAACCGGCGCTCTCGGGGCCGACACGGAAGCGCATGCCGTCGAAGCTGCAGATCGATCCGCCGCCGGCCGCGACGGTGTGGATCTGCATCATCGGCGCTCGGATCCGCACCCCGGCGACGAGGCTCTCCTCGGCGAGCTCGAAGCGGCCGGCATAATGCGACACGTCGGTCGATGTGCCGCCCATATCGAAGCCGATCAGCCGCACCGGCTCGCCGTCGGCGAAATGCAGAGCGCTCGCAGCAACCATTCCCACGACCCCGCCGGCCGGACCGGAAAGGATTGCGTCCTTGCCGCGAAAGGCCTGTGCGTCGGCAAGGCCGCCGTTCGATTGCATGAACTGCAGCCGAGTCCCGGCCGACAGCCCCGCGGCGATCTTGTCGACGTAGCGGCGCAGCACCGGCGACAGATAGGCGTCGATGACTGTGGTATCGCCGCGGCCGACGAGGCGGATCAAAGGCGCGACTTCGTGGCTTACGGAGACCTGGGCGAAGCCGAGCTCGTGCGCGATCTGCGCGATCCTGGCCTCGTGCTCAGGATATCGCCAGCCGTGCATCAGCACTATCGCGACCGCCTCGATTCCGTTCGAGCGGACCGCCGACAATGCCCCGCGTGCCTGCGCTTCGTCGAGCGGCCGGGCGATCTCGCCGCTCGCACCGACGCGCTCGTCGATCTCGATGACCCATTCGTAAGGCTGTTCGGGAAGGACGATATGCCGGGCGAAGATATCCGGCCGCGCCTGATAACCGATGCGCAGCGCATCGCCGAAGCCGCGGGTGATCGCGAGCGCGACGCGATCGCCCTTGCGTTCGAGCAGCGCGTTGGTCGCAACCGTGGTGCCCATGCGAACCGCGGACGCTTCGCCGCCGCCGCGCTCCAGCAGCCGGCGGATCGCCTCGAGCGCGGCGTCGTAATACTGGCCGGGATTTTCCGAAAGCAGCTTCTCGACCAGAATCTCGCCGCTCGGCGATCGCGCGATCACGTCGGTGAACGTCCCGCCGCGATCGATCGCGAAGCTCCAGCCGATGCTCACGCGGCTTTCAAGCACTTGGCGGGGCGCCGCTCAAGCGGACGGCCGCCGAGAAGAGCGCGAACCGTCATCGCACCGTAACAATCCCGTCACGGCGGTGTAGCAGTCGGCGCCTAGATCGTGAGTCGCGGGGAAGCGGTGGTTCGCAAGCCCCTTGGGGACTCACATGACGAGCAAGATCATCCTGGCGGCAGCGGCCGCCGCAGTTTTCGTACCGGGAGCAGCAGAAGCGCGCACGCAGATGCGCGCCGTCGGCTCATCGACGGTCTATCCGTTCGCCAAGATGGTCGCCGAGCGTGTTGCGCGCGCAAATCCGAGGCTGGGCACCCCGATCATCGAATCGACCGGCACCGGCGCGGGGATCAAGCTGTTCTGCGCAGGCGTCGGCGAGCGCTTTCCGGACATCGCCAACGCCTCCCGCCGAATGAAGGCCTCCGAAGCCAAGACCTGCGCGGCGAACGGCGTCACCAAGATCACCGAGATCCAGGTCGGCATCGACGGCATCGCGCTTGCCACGTCGAAGGGGACTCCGCTCCAGGGCGTCACGACCCGCGACATCTACATGGCGCTCGCGAAGACGCCGTTCGGCAAGCCGAACCGCGCGAAGACGTGGAAGGATGTCAACGGAAAGCTGCCGGCGATCCCCATCCGTGTTTACGGACCGCCGCCGACGAGCGGCACGCGCGATGCGCTGGGCGAGCTGATCATGACCGCCGGCTGCGAGACCAATCCGGCAATGGTTGCGCTCAAGAAGGCCGACGAAAAGAAGCACAAGGCCGTTTGCACCGCGATGCGCGAGGACGGCGCGTTCGTCGAAGCCAGCGAGAACGACAATCTCATCGTCCAGAAGCTCGCGGCCAACCGCGGCACGCTCGGAATCTTCGGCTACTCCTACCTCGAGGAGAATAGCAGCAAGCTCAAGGGCCTGACGATCAACGGCGTTGCCCCGACCTACGAGGCCATCAGCTCGTTCAAATATCCGGGCGCTCGGCCGCTCTACGTCTACGTCAAGAACGCGCATGTCGGCGCCATTCCCGCGGTTCGGGCTTTCGTCGCGGAATTCACCAAGGAAAGCGCGTTCGGGCCGAGCGGCTATCTGCGGCGCGGCGGGCTCATCGCCTCGCCGACCGGCATCCGCGCGCGCAGCCAGACCGCCGCGCGCTCCCTGACGCCGCTCAACCTCGCCGCTTTGAAATAGCGACGTCGAATCCGGCGGCACGCAGTGCCCTGCCCGGAGGCGATCACCGGCTCCGGGAATGCATCAAGCCACAACCGAAGGTGTGAAATGACAATGTCGAAATCCGTCGTCGCGCTGCTTGCAACGAGCGCTTTGTTTGTGTCCGCGCCGGCGCTGGCCGCGCAGAGCACGGGCCAGCAGCAGCAGGGCAGTGAGCAGCCGGACACGTCCGATGCCGCCGCTGACCAGGTCATCGCCGGGGTCCAGTCGATCGACGAGGCCCAGGCCAAGATCGAGCTGCTGCAGCAGCAGGTCGAAGCCCTCCAGGAATCGGTCGAGCAGATGAAATCGGCGGCCGCGAAGGGTGCGCCGTCGTGGAAAGGCGCGCCCCAGATCGAGGACAAGGAAGCGGGCTTCAGCTTCAAGCCGAAGGGGCTGATCCAGTGGGACGGCGGTCATGTCGGCTTCCCACGCGGCGACGAGCTTCGCGGAACCATCGCCGGCGGCCTCAATTACGGCAATCTCGGGTGGAACAGCCGCGCACGCCGGCTGACGCTCGGTGCCGACGGTTCGCTGCCCGGCGGCTTCCGCTACAGCGCGGAGTTCAACTTCGCGCAGGGCAATGTCGATTACGAAGACGTCTTCCTCGCCTATGATTTCAAGAAGGCGCCGGTAACCGCGCAGATCGGACACATCTATCCGTTCTCGAGCCTCGAGACGATGACGAGCTCCAAATACACCTCGTTCATGGAGCGCGCCGCGATCACCGACGCATTCAACTACAATCGCCGCCTCGGCATCGCGTTCACCGCCAACGACAAGACTTCCGACAAGTGGACCGTCCAGGCGGGCATCTTCAACGAGCCGATCAACGACGGCGTGTTCCAGCATACCGGGTGGCAGGCGTCGCTTCGCGGCGTCTTTTCGCCAACGCTCGGATCGACCCGGCTGCACGTCGGCGCCAACCTCCAGCATCGCGCGAACCGGCGCGAGGCACAGGGCCAGCAATACCGAGCCCGGCCGTTCAGCCAGCTCACGGATCAGCGGTTCATCGACACGGGCACTATCGCATCCAAGGGTGACGACGTTGTCGGCGTCGAATTGGCGGCGATCCACAAGGGTCTGCATTTCGCGGGCGAGGCGCAGAAGGTGTGGGTCCGCGGCACCTATGATCCGACGGAGTTCGTCAATCTGAACAAGGATCCCACCAGCAACACAACCGCCACTGGCTCGCCCTACAACGGCGATCCCAGCTTCTGGGGCGGTTATGCCGAGCTCGGCTATTTCCTCACCGGTGAAAGCCGTTCCTACAAGAACGGCAGCTTTGGCCGAGTGAAGGTTCGGCGGCCGTTCAATGAAGGCGGCTGGGGCGCGTTCCAGGTCAACGGGCGCGTGGAATACGTGAAGCTGACCGACCGCGTCGACGAGAGCACGACTGCCCTCGGCTCACCGTTCTTCGTCAACGGCGGCAAGCAGCTCGGATTGCTCGGCAGCCTGATCTGGAACCCGACCGACTATGTCCGCTTCATGGCTCAATACAGCCGCGTCAACGTGACTGGCGGACCGCGCGCGAGCGTTTCGCTTGTCGGACCGCCGCCGGTCGTCGGGATGTTCCCCGTCGGGACGACGACGCCAGCCGACAAGCGCAAGTACGACGTCGACGTGTTCGCCGTGCGCGGCCAGATCGACTTCTAGCCTTTTGCTTGCCCATTGACCTTTCGAGCGCCTTCCTCCCCGGCCTCGAAAGGCTGCCCCCTCGCCTCGGCGAGGGGGCGCTTTCTTATCGGCGTGCGGCGTCTTTCACGATCAGCTAGATAGCAACGATGGCTCAAAACGACCCCGGAATGCGAGCGTTGGTCGATGCTCTCGATGAGCCTGCGTTGATCGTCGAGGGGCTGGGCGTAAGCTTCGCCAATGAGGCGGCGAAGGCTGTGCTCGGTAGCGGAATCGAAGGTCGTGACGTGCGCCTCGCAATCCGTCACCCTGACGCGCTCGCGCACATCCTCACCGGCCGTCAGGGGGAGGTCGACGTCACCGGGATCGGCGAGATCGGCCGCCCTTGGCGAGTGGTCGTGCGCGGCCTCGGCCATGGTGCATCGTTCGTCCGGATGATCGATCGCGCCAAGGCCGTTTCCGCCGAGAAGATGCGCGTCGATTTCGTCGCGAACGCAAGCCACGAGCTGCGCACCCCCCTCGCGACGATCATCGGCTATGCCGAGACGCTGGCCGACGACGGCGGTCTCAAGCCGCAGCTTCGCCGAAAGTTCGCGCAGACCATTCGCGACGAATCGAGGCGGATGCTGCGGCTCATCGAGGATTTGATGAGCCTCTCGAGAATCCAGGCGGACAGATTCCTCGAACCGTCAGGGATGGTTTCGCTGAACGAGGTGCTCGAGGCCGCGATAGCCAGTGTCTCACACGTGCGCGACGACAGGGGCTGCAGGTTCGAACTGGAACTGCCTGCCGACCTCCCGCCGGTGAAAGGGGACAAAGGGCAACTCGAGCAGCTTTTCGACAATCTGTTGAGCAATGCGGTCCGCTATGGATGCGACGGCGCCGATTGCCTCATCAGAATCGTAGGTTCCTTCGATGCTGTTTTCGCGACTGTCGCCGTCATCGACCAAGGGCCGGGGATTCCGCGCCAGCACATTCCGCGTCTGACCGAACGCTTCTACCGTATCGACGAGGCGCGCAGCCGGGGCAGCGGCGGCACCGGCCTCGGGCTGGCGATCGCAAAGCACATATCCGAACGCCACAAGGGCGTGCTCCAGATCGACAGCGAAGTGGGAAAGGGCACTGTCGTTACCGTTCGGCTGCCCTTGAGCCGCTGAGGGCTGTCACACGCCTGTAACAATGGTGTCACAAGACTGTCGCCGGTCACCGCTAAGGGGCGGCAAAATCCAGCCGACAAAAGGAACGATCATGAAAAAGCTTTTCCTCGTGCTGCCCCTCGCGGCCATCGCCGCGGCCTGCGGTCAAGGCTCTTCCGGCACATCCGGCGGTTCCAGCGGCGACCTGCGCATCGTTGGCTCTTCGACGGTCTATCCGTTCACCAAGGCCGTCGCCGAGGAATTCATGCGCGCTAACCCAGGCGTTACCGTGACCGTGGAATCGACCGGCACCGGCGCCGGGATGAAGCTGTTCTGCGCCGGCGTCGGAAGCAAGTTCCCGGACATCGAGGACGCGTCGCGCGCGATCAAGAAGAGCGAATTCGATGACTGCCAGAAGAACGGCGTCAAGAACATCGTCGAGGTGCCGATCGGCATCGACGGCCTGACCATCATCGAATCGGTCAACGGCCCGGCAATGAACCTTACTCAGGCGGACATCTACAAGGCGCTCGCCGCCAATCCGTTCGGCAAGGGCCCGAACAAGGCGCAGACCTGGAAGGACGTGAACCCCGCGCTTCCGGCGGTAAAGATCCGCGTACTCGGCCCGCCGCCGACGTCCGGCACGCGCGACAGCCTCACGGAGCTGTACCTGACGAAGGGCTGCGAGAGCGATCCGGCGATGAAAGCGCTCAAGAAGACCGACGAGGACAAGCACAAGGACATCTGCACCAAGATCCGCGAGGACGGCGCGTTCGTCGAAGCGGGCGAGAACGACAATCTCATGGTCCAGAAAGTCGCCGGAGACCCAGGCACGCTGGGGATGCTCGGCTATTCCTACCTCGAGCAGAACAAGGAGCAGGTGCGGCCGGTGAAGGTGAACGGCATCGAGCCGACCGAAGCGACGATCGCCGACCTATCCTATCCCGGCGCTCGAAAGCTCTACATCTACGTCAAGGGCGAGCACATGCAGGCGAAGCCGAAGTTGCGCGACTTCGTCGCCCAGTTCGCGAAGATGTGGGCCAAGGGCGGTCCGCTCGAGCGTCGCGGCCTCGTGCCGTTCGCCGGCGCCGATGCGAGTTCGGCTGCTCAGCAGGCCAGCGACCTCAAGCCGCTCGACGGCAGCCAGCTCAAGTAAGACCGGAGACCTAAAACAGTGAGCTTGGGCATCGCGATCGTCGCGATTGCGATCGTCGCCGGGGCTGCCGGGTGGATGGGCTATGCCCGCGCCCGGAAGCTCCGCGTCGCGACCAGGCTCCATTCGCTGCCGGTGTACCACGGCGCTTACGCAATGCTGTGGGCGCTGATCCCGGCGCTTCTGCTGATCGCGGTCTGGGCGCCGATCCAGTCGCGACTGGTGAACGAAGCGGTGCTGTCGAGTCCGGAAGGTCGCGCGCTTCCAAGCTTCGACATGCAGCGCGAGTCGATCCTGGCGGAAGCGCACGAGATTGCCGCGGGAGAGCGGGCTCAAGGGTTCAATCCCGAATCGTCGAGCCTTGCGCCGCGCATCCGTTCCGAAAAATCGCGCCACGCGGTCATCGGCGGCGGGGCGGCCATCCTCATGGCGCTCGCCGCGGCCGCGCTGGCGCTTCGGCGGGGCGCTCCGCAGTTCCGGGCGCGGACGGGTGTCGAGCGATGGCTCATGGTCCTGCTCTTCGCTGCCTCGCTGATCGCTATTCTGGCTACGCTCGGCATCCTGCTGTCGCTGATGTTCGAGAGCCTGCGGTTTTTCCGCCTCTACCCGGTCGGCTCATTCCTTTTCGGTACCGAATGGAGCCCGCAGACGGCTATCCGTGCCGATCAGGCCGGCTCGTCGGGAGCGTTCGGATCGGTGCCCCTGCTGTGGGGCACGTTCTTCATCGGCGCGATCATCGCCATGATCGTCGCAATTCCGCTCGGCCTCATGAGCGCAATCTATCTTACGCAATATGCGCATCCGCGAGTCCGGTCATGGCTCAAGCCGATCCTCGAAATTCTCGCTGGCGTGCCGACGGTCGTTTACGGCTATTTCGCCGCGCTCACCGTCGCTCCGGCGGTGCGTGACTTCGGCCTGGCGATCGGCGTGAGCTCGGCGAGCAGCGAAAGCGCGCTCGCCGCCGGGGCCGTAATGGGGATCATGATCATTCCCTTCATCAGCTCAATGTCCGATGACGCGCTCGCCGCCGTTCCGCAATCGATGCGCGACGGCAGCCTGGCGATGGGCGCGACGACCTCGGAGACCATCCGCAAGGTGCTCTTGCCCGCCGCCATTCCGGGCGTGATGGGCGGAATACTTCTCGCAATCAGCCGGGCGATCGGCGAAACGATGATCGTGGTGATGGCGGCGGGTCTGGCCGCCAACCTGACGGCCAATCCCTTCGCAAGCGTGACCACGGTCACGGTTCAGATCGTCCAGCTGCTGACGGGAGATCAGGAGTTCGACAGCGCCAAGACTCTCGCGGCTTTCGCCCTCGGCCTGGCGCTGTTCCTCATCACGCTGCTCTTGAACCTCATCGCGCTGCGCATCGTGCGCCGCTACCAGGAGCAATACGAATGAGCACGGCTGCGGCTCGCGGACAGGACGATGCGACGCTGCGGCGCGTGCGCCGACGCAACGCTTCCGAGCGCCGGTTTCGCCTGCTCGGGCTGGCGGCTGTCGCGACGTCCGTCCTGTTCCTGGCGTTCCTTCTCTACACGATGGCCGCAAAGGGGCTGAGCGGGTTCACGCACTACGAAGCCGCGCTGCCCGTGGACTTCGCCCGGACGGACATTTTCCTCGATCCGGCCGACCTCCGCGGACCGGACGCGGCGCAGGCGGTCGCGTCTGCCGATCTCGAAGGCGCCATCGCAGCAAATGCGACTGCGGCCTACGGGGCTGCGGGCGCCGAGCTGTTCGGCGAGTCCGCAACCCGCTCGCTCGGCGCGGCGATCGCCGATGACCCCGACATTCTGGGGCGAAGCGCCAGATTGTGGTTGCCTGTTTCGAGCAAGGTCGACGTCGCCGCGAAGACCAGCGGGGACGACCAAAGCGAAAAGCTGGTTCGTGACCTGAAGGCGCGCGAGTCGCTTCGCCTGCGCCTTAACACGGAATTCCTGACCGGGTCGGATGCAACCGATCCCTCGGCGGTCGGGGTGTGGGGTGCGCTCAAGGGCAGCTTTCTGACCATTCTCGTCACCATTCTGATGGCATTCCCGGTCGGTGTCCTGGCTGCCATCTACCTGGAGGAATTCGCGCCGCGGAATCGCTGGACGGATGCCATCGAGGTCTCCATCAACAACCTTGCGGCTGTCCCCTCGATCATCTTCGGACTGCTCGGACTCGCCGTGTTCCTCAATGTGATGAACCTGCCGCGGTCCGCGCCGCTCGTCGGCGGATTGACGCTGGCGCTGATGACGATGCCGGTCATCGTCATTGCCGGCCGCAACGCGATAAAATCCGTGCCGCCGTCGATCCGCGATGCCGCACTGGGCGTCGGCGCTTCGAAGATGCAGGTCACCTTCCATCACGTCCTGCCGCTTGCGCTTCCGGGGATACTCACCGGGACGATCATCGGCGTCGCCCGTGCGCTCGGTGAGACTGCCCCGCTGCTCATGATCGGCATGCGTGCGTTCATTGCCGCGCCGCCTGGAGGGATCGCCGATCCCGCCACGGTTCTGCCGGTTCAGATCTTCTTGTGGTCGGACGAGGTCGATCGCGGTTTCGTCGAGAAAACCAGTGCCGCGATCATTGTGCTTTTGCTGTTCATGCTGCTGATGAACGGGCTGGCGATCTATCTTCGAAACAAATTCGAGCGACGGTGGTGAGTGAGATGAAAGAGAAAATGCCAATCACTCCCGTGACGCCGGTGCCCATGACCTCGACCGCGATCGCCGCCGAAGCGAAGCGCGGCTCGACCGTGACGGAAGAAGCGCAGCCCGAACCGAGCGCGCTCGATCGCTTCAGCGATTCAGCGGCCGTCGATGGCCCGCCTGCGGCTGACGCGGGGGACACCCGGCTGCCCAAGATGTCGGCCAAGGACGTGAGCGTTTTCTACGGCGAGAAGCAGGCCCTCAAGGACGTCTCGATCAACATCCACGACGATCGCGTGACGGCGTTCATCGGGCCTTCCGGCTGCGGCAAGTCGACGTTCCTGCGCTGCCTCAACCGCATGAACGACACGATCCCGTCGGCGCGCGTGACCGGCTGCATCGAGCTCGACGGCGAGGACATCACGAGCTCGGCGATGGACGTCGTGCAATTGCGGGCCCGCGTCGGGATGGTGTTCCAGAAGCCGAACCCGTTCCCGAAATCGATATTCGAGAATGTCGCGTACGGGCCGCGAATCCACGGGCTTTCGCGCTCGAAGGCCGAGCTGGAGGCCATCGTGGAGAAGTCGCTTCAGCGCGCCGGCCTGTGGGACGAAGTGAAGGACCGGCTCAACGAGACGGGCACCGCGCTGTCCGGGGGCCAGCAGCAACGGCTTTGCATCGCCCGCGCGATCGCCGTCGACCCGGAAGTCATCCTGATGGACGAGCCTTGCTCGGCGCTCGACCCGATCGCCACCGCGAAGATCGAAGAGCTGATCCACGAGCTTCGCGGGCGTTATGCCATCGCCATCGTTACCCACAACATGCAGCAGGCTGCGCGGGTGTCGCAGCGAACCGCCTTTTTCCACCTCGGCGAGCTGGTCGAGTACGGCAAGACGTCCGAGATTTTCACCAATCCGCGCGAGCAACGCACGCAGGATTACATCACCGGCCGGTACGGCTGATCGGAGCACGACATGCAGCAGGCAAGCGGACATACGCTCAAGGCCTTCGACGAAGATATCGAGCGGCTGCGGGCGCTCATCAGCCAGATGGGCGGCCTGGCCGAACATGCGATCGGCGAGGCCATGCGCTGCCTCGTGCAACGCGATGTCGAAGGCGCGGAACGCGTCATTCGCGACGATGAGAAGCTCGATGCGCTGGAGATCGAGGCGGAGCGCCGGGCGGTGCAGCTCATCGCCTTGCGGGCGCCCATGGCGGGGGATCTTCGCGACGTCGTCGCCGCCCTCAAGATCTCCGGGGTTGTCGAGCGCATCGGCGACTATGCGAAGAACATTTCCAAGCGCGTCCGCATGATGGAGAACGTCGGGAAGATCGAGCCGATCTCGCTGCTTCCTGAAATGGCCCGCATTGCGACGTCGATGGTGCATGACGTGCTCGACGCATTCGTCGAGCGGGACGCCGAAGCGGCCGTGCGGGTCTGCGAGCGCGACTCCGCGGTCGACGATTTCTATGATTCGATCTTCCGTACGCTGCTTACGCACATGATGGAAAATCCGCACAACATCGGACAGGCCGCGCATTTGCTGTTCGTCGCCAAGAATCTCGAGCGCGTTGGCGACCACGCGACCAACATCGCCGAAATGGTCTATTACGCCGCGACCGGCCGCCACATGGCAGCGACTGCTTCCGACAGCTGAAATGGCGAAGAACGGCACAAAGCGGCTGCTCGTGGTCGAGGACGACCGTCCGATCGCGGACCTCCTCAAGCACCACTTCACAACCGCCGGCTTCACCGTGACTACCACGGCCGACGGCGACGAAGCGCTGATCCTGATCGAGGAGATCAACCCCGACCTGGTCGTCCTCGACTGGATGATAGAAGGCACCAGCGGAATAGAAGTGTGCCGGCGCCTGCGCCGCTCTCCGAAGACGGCCAAGCTCCCGGTGATCATGCTGACGGCGCGCGGTGACGAGGAAGATCGCATTCGCGGTCTCGAAACGGGGGCCGACGACTTCGTGCCAAAGCCCTTCAGCCCGAAGGAGCTGGTCGCTCGGGCGAACGCGCTGTTGCGGCGGTCGCAGCCGAACCTCGTTGCCGAGACGCTTAGTTACGCGGGCGTGGAAATGGAGGTCGCGTCGCATCGCGTCAGGCGGGATGGGAAGGCGATCAACCTGGGACCGACGGAATATCGATTGCTTCGGCACTTCCTGAGCAACCCGGAGCGGGTGTTTTCCCGCCAACAGCTGCTCGACGCGGTTTGGCCGCACAACGAGGATATCGAGCTGCGCACGGTGGATGTGCATATGCGTCGCCTGCGGCAGGCGCTCGGCGAGGAACCGCGTCTTCTTCGCACGATCAGGTCGGAAGGTTATTCCCTCGACGCGACCTCGTGATGGATGCGTCATTGGGGTCCGTCGCCAGGACGTGGCCTTTCCTGATCAACGGCCGGCGGCGGCGGCGCTAGCGAGTTGAATTATTGACTGTTTTTGAGCACCACGCGTGCCAATCGCCACATTTCTTCCCTCGGTAGCGCCACGTCAGTGGCCAATGCCTCTTTTCCCTAAAGCGCGCTCTTTGCCGCTTAGTTGTAGGCGCCGAGGTCGCTGGCGTTCCTTTTGGCGTAGACCTTGGCTTTGAAGAGTTGGTGTGCTCCGCAGACCCCCTGGCCCCAGATCGACACGCATCCGCTGCCTTCCAAAGAGGCAGCGATTGCGATGGTCGCAAAGGTCCCAAGTGCGATGCCCATGATCACGGAGCAGGGGAAGCGGGCACGGACATCGTCCCACTCGTCGATACAACGATATTTCATCGAATGCCAAAGCCCGAAGATGAACCGCACGAGCGGAGTACCTGACCGGCTGATTAGCGGGGGCGGTTGATCAGTTCGCGAGCCGCGTTCCATTGCGCAAGCGTGAGCCCGCTTGCGGGGTCAAAAGTATCGCCCACGACAAGGGTACGCAGTTGAGGCCTTTCCCAAGCTCTCTTCGCGGGCGGTTCCGGCAGTGCGTTGGGGGTCGCTGAGCGCATTGTTCCGGTCCTTCCGGGAGAGGTCAGGTGTGCTAACGAAGGATAATGTAGCCGCCTCCGACCCAGTAAATTGGACCAATATGGAACGACATTCAGCGAGCTTGGAACGAGCACTTGTAACGAGGACCGTTTTGTCCTGTTATATCAAGTGCATGCGCCTTGGATTGAAAGCAGATTATTCTGCTGGCGGTCCTGTTGTCCCAGCCCGCGAAAGCGGGAGGTATGCATAACCTTGTCTGCGAATTTGATAGCGACTAGCCAATTGCGGCTCGGCTCTGGTGGACGGGCACCTTGGGGCCTCGCAACATCCGCTGAGCTCGACGGTGATCCGCAACGATTTCTGATGGGGCCGTGCAAAAATCACAAGTCATACAGCTTACCCGGCGTGATATCGACGATGCGAAACGTTTGCTCGGGTTACTCGCCGGCGCCGAAGGCAGAATCGTGATTGCATCCGAGCACAGGACGGACGCGCAGATTGACGATCCGGTTTCACGACAGCGGGCCCTCGACGTGCTCTGCCGTCGACACAAACGACACAACATATTCGGGAAGGCGATGTTCGGCGAGCCGGCTTGGGAAATGCTGCTCTTGCTGTATGCCATTGGCCCGAGAGAGACTGTGAGCCGCCTGGCCGAGCTTGCCCATGCGTCCAAATCGACGGCTATTCGGTGGATTGATTACCTGGAGTGCCAGGGCCTCGTCCGCCGCGAAGCCCACCCTACGGACAAACGCGCCCTCCTCGTGGAATTGACGGAAAAGGGAAGCGACGCAATTCGGATGTATCTATCCGAAACATCACAATCGGAAGATTAGAATCGCTCTTGAATCGTGCTACTTAGGGGGTGTCCGTCGCGCTCGTAGCGTTCGGTGCTCGGGGGTGCCCTGATGTCAAAGAGCGAAATTCCAAAGGGGATACGCCGAGAGCGTGTAGCCGAGATCGTGAACTTGCTGGAAAATGCCTTGGGAATCTTGGACGAGGTGTCCGCGTGCGCGTCTCTCGGAGCCAGGTTGCAAGGTCTGATCGACGATGTCCGAAGCGACTTCAAGCCACAATAGTCAGAATTTAGAATCGGCCATATCGGTCTAATTTCCTGGCCGAACCGGTCCAGAAGTTTACCCCCTTCATAGCAAACAGGGTTAACTCTGCCTCCACACGGGGGGACGAGATGTCATCAGCGCAAGCAGCAGTCCGGCAGGTCAGTGGGGTTGAGCGGTTTCTTCAGGCGCTCCAACCATCGCATTTGCACGTCGTGCGCGCCATCCGGCGGGCCAGATGCCGTCGCTCACAATTCTTCGCGCCAACGCTATTCTCGGATCCGGCCTGGGATATGCTCTTGGAACTCTACGCTGCTGAGCTGGAACAAAGACGCATTGCGATCACGGCTGTCTGCGACGCTGCAGGAGTTGCTCAAACGACTGGACTGCGATGGATTGACGCCTTCTTGAGAGAGGGTCTCATTACGAAGCGGAGCGACCCGCTGGACGCTCGGCGAGTGTACGTCGCTCTTTCGCCGGCCGGTCTAGAGGCAATGAGGGCGTATTTTGCGAGTGAGACGGGTTCCCGATAGGGGCTAGCTGTTTCGCGGCGCTTGGCATTCTTTTGTGTCGAGTTGGCGGAGCGGGAGTCCGCCGTACTATCCTCCGGCCGCGTCCCGATTAGTTCAAGAAAGCCGCTGAAAAGTAGGGCTTCAGCGAGGCAATGCTCCTCTAGCCGTTCCAATCCGTTCGATTGCGTTCCCATAAAACCGCGCTATTATCGGGGAACAGTTATGGGAACGGGTGCCATTCCGCCGTTTCGGCAAGGCTCTGGCAAGTTCGATTCCCGGCAAGGAAGCCGGAATGCCCAAGAAGCTCAGCAACGTCCTCACTCCGCTGACGGTGAAGAATGCCAAGCCCGGCCGCCACGCTGACGGGAACGGACTGCACCTTCTAGTGAAGGAGAGCGGCGCGCGCTCGTGGGTGTATCGGTTCATGCTCCACGGCAGGGCCCGCGACGTAGGGATCGGCGCGGCTGGCCAGGGCGGCATGAGCCTATCCGACGCGCGCGACAAAGCGGCGGCGCTCCGTCTGAAAGTCAAGGCTGGCATTGATCCGCTGGAGGAACGCAAGAGCGCGGCGGCTGAGGCGGTTGCGGCCGCTCAGGCGGCCAAGGTGGCAGGAACGACGTTCCGGGACGTTGCCGACGCCTATATCGCTGCAAACGAGGAAAGCTGGCGCAACCCAAAGCACCGGCAGCAATGGCGCAACACGCTGGACGCTTATGTTCACCCGGTGATTGGCGAGCTGCCCGTGGCGGACGTTGGCACGGCGCATGTGCTCAAAATTCTGGAGCCGATATGGAAAGGCAAAGCCGAGACAGCCAGTCGCGTTCGCGGCCGGATTGAAACGGTCCTCGATAGCGCGAAGGCGCGCGGCTACCGTGAAGGCGAGAACCCGGCCCGCTGGCGTGGCCACCTCGCGCAAATCTTGCCCGCTCGCACGCGGCTGTCGCGCGGCCACCATAAGGCCATTCCCTATGAGCAAATCCCCCCGTTCGTTGCCAAGCTGCGCGAGCGCGAAGCCGTTGCGGCTCTGGCGCTGGAGTTCACGATCCTCACCGCCAGCCGCTCAGGCGAAGTGATCGGCGCAAAGTGGAGCGAGGTCGATCTGGACAAGGCGCTCTGGACCGTCCCGGCCGAGCGCATGAAGGCGGGCAAAGAGCATCGCGTCCCACTTTCGCCCCGCGCCGTTGCGATCCTCAAGAGCCTCCAGCCCCTTGGAAGCCAATGGCTCTTTCCGGGCGCGAAGGGCGGCAAGCTGTCCGGCATGGCGATGAGCATGTTGATGCGTCGCATGAAGGTTGATGCGACCGTGCACGGCTTCCGCTCCGGCTTCCGGGATTGGGCAGCGGAGTGCACCGGCTACGCACACGAGGTTGCCGAAATGGCGCTGGCGCACACAATCGAGAACAAGGTTGAGCGTGCCTATCGGCGGGGCGACCTGTTCGAGAAGCGGCGGCGGCTCATGGACGACTGGGCGGCCTATTGCGGCACGACCGGCGCGGCTGGAGCGAAGGTAACGCCGATAAGACGTGGCGTGCGGAGTTAACCCGGATAGCAGTGCTCGCCTCGACTGTCCCAGTCGCATTCTACGTTCTTTTCCCGAACACACTGCGCCAGCAAGGCGATAGCGAGTCCAAGCAGAATCACTGACGCCAGAACCTTAGCCAATATCTGCGCCGTCCGATCACGGATCGTGACATACTGCGGACCCAAGTGGCGCGCTGCCTGCCTATCGACGAAACCAAGCATCCCAAACAGTGTCAGAACGGGCACAACGACTAGCAGAATGACGAGCTGAAGGGGCAGCGCGAGAAGCAGAAACAGGTACCCGGCCAATCCTAATCGCTGGCTATCTTGCTTCGGCCCCAAGGAGTGCGCCGGCCGCTGCTGATGCTCTTCACGAACTGAGGTCGAAGGCTTGTCGCTACTCGAATTTGGCCGACCTTCAGATTGTTCCCAAGCTTCTAAGTCGAATGTCGGTTCAATGCGCTCAATAATCGATGTACCTGTGTCTTCCTGACGCAAGCCCCGACAAGGCGGTAGTCGCTGCTCTACCTTGCGCGCAATCCGCTGGAGCGCTTCCTCGGAAACGTCGTACATGGCGAATGACGCGGGCACTCCTAACGGCGAGGTAAAAGCAGGCAGGAAGACACTTGCTCTACCAGTCACGTCGATTGCAAAGTTCCAAGCTTCTAGCGGATTCCCGTCGCAACAGACGTAGACCTGGCCACAGAGTTGTCGCGGGTATTCGGACCAGTCCACCTGAACGTCGGTAACTTCCAGTTCGGCTGTTGCCGGTAGCCGGACCACGTGCTCTTCCAACCATGCCTCAACCATCCGCCTCCGCTCAGTAGGGTCACTCGAACGCGAAAATCCGGCCATGGTCGCTCGATCCTTCAGCACTCCGAACCCGTATCGCACCGGTAAAGACTGAAATTGGCATAGCACCTTAGTTCGCTCACGTCCGCAGCGGTTCGCGCTAGGGACCGCTTGCGCTAATCTCAACTTCGGGCTCTCCTTGCGGCGGGGATAGGCCGGCCAGCCGACAAGCGCGCTTCCCACGTGCTTCCCCGCCTCACCTCGGGAGCCGCTAGGGAGGCGGATTTGGCGAACTATGACGAGCGCGGCGTAATTATCCCCGCACCCGCTCAGGGCTACATGGGCGAGGAACGATATGACGATGAGCATCGTGGCCCAGCTGTAAGCGATGCTTACCCCCTTTGGCTTTGTTGGATCGACCTAGCAGAACATTCGCGCAGCTGGCCCAACCCGCCGTCGATTCCGGAGCAGCTACAGACGATCGCGCAGAAGAAACCGGCCTCGGAGCGCGACGCTTGGTTGAAAGACGCTGCCAATCGGAAAGAGGTTGACCGGCTGCTTACTTACGCAATCCGTTCTGGCGAGCTGCCTCTCTGGGTCGCTCCGAAGGACGCACCGGAAACGCGCGTGGACCCAGCGTCTATTTTGGAGATGGATCACGCGACCCTCGTCTCGGGCACATACCGTCCGCCAAACGATCGAGGCTGGCTATTTGGCAGGCCCCTTTTCATAAAGTGGGGCGATTGGGTGCGCTTCGTCGCCAAAGTTCAAGCGGACAAGAGCCTTACCGTCGCGCCTGCTCCGGACAAAATGATGCTGCCGCCAGCCGAGCCATTCGTCACATTGTCGCGTGCGCTTAGCTGGATAGCGTTTGGCGTTTCGATGAGCAGTGATCAGCTCCATGAGGTGCTAAGTCAGGACCGTTATGGGGAGCGCGTGCCGCAAGTCTCAATCAAGGCAGCTATGGCCGAGCTTGCCACACGCGCAAGAGCCGGAAAAATCGCGCTGAAAGGAAAGTTTCAAGAGAGCCATCGCGTCGATGAGCGCACCTTGCTGACGGGTCCAATCGAGGCGATCAAACTCGCTGACTACCGCCAATTCAATTACCTCAGCGACGAGCTACGCCATGGGGAAGGGCTAACCTGGTGGCGCACGGATAAAGGCGTGACCGACAGATTGGCGAGCGGCGGAAGGCACGATTCCTTCATCGAGGTGAGTGTCGATCGTGTTGACCTGTTGCGCGAGTTTCCGCCGGAGGTGCCCCCCGCTTCCGAAAGCGAACGGTTCCGGGTCGGCCATGCCTTCACCCACGATGATCCGGCGACCATCGCCCCGTGGTGGAGCGTCAATCAGGCGCTCGCATGGGTAGCGACGCGCATTCCCTCATATGTCGAATACATCGGCAGTTTGGAGGCACACGAGCCTCGCGATTACCGGCCCTATTTTGTGCAGGCCATCTGCGAATCCCAGGTTGCCGAGAGTGACGAGTGCAAGGCGCTGATGGACGGTCGCCGGGCAAGCTGGCCAGCGGGCAGCTATCTTGCACATGCCGGGCGTGACCTGCTGGAGAAAATCCTTGCTGGGCAGGTCGCTCCGATGACGCGCGATAACGGCCAAGGCCGGAAAATGGGAAGCGAAGAGTTTGTCGGCATAGGGTCGAAAGAAACGGGCGGAGATTGGCTCGATCTTGATCCCCAGCCGCTATTTTCATCGGCTGAGATCATGCGAGCTTTCCCGGCTTCTGAGCTAGAGCCTAGTGCTGGAGGGGGCATTGTCCCTCAGACCACTTCAAATCGGCACCGGAAGCGGCCCGGCCCTGCGCCCGATCCGGATTGGCCCGATGCAATCACCAGCGTCGCTCAGGAATGCATCTCGGCTGGTTACAAGCGCCCGCTGAAACGGGGCGACAAGGCCGCCATTCAAACAATGCTCCTCAATTACATGAGCGGGCGGAACAAGAACTTTTCCGAGGACATTGCCCGGAAGTACGCCGAAGCAGTGATCGCCGCGCTTCCCGATAATTAGGGGTAACTATCGGCAAGCTATTCGGGATGATCGGCAAAGGACGCGGCGGCCACGGGCATGTTTGAACAGCCTCGCACAAGAGCAGCGAGGACCACCAATGCAGCCCGACAAACCTGAACCTGAGAAGCTCGCCTATTCGATCAAGGAAGCCGTCAAGGTTTCCAGCTTAGGCAGGACGACCCTCTACGCGCACATCGCCGCAAATCGCCTGAAAGCGGTTCGCATCGGCGGGCGCACCGTCATTCCGGCCGAGAGCCTGCACGCGCTGATCGCTGGAGAGGCATGAGCAATGCTCCAGATATGCGAAACCCCGCACAAGGGCGGGGCATCGCGCAATCAACTTGGCGGCTGGTTGCGTGCACCTCTTAGCCCCTCCGCCCCCGCGCGGCAAACACTCCCGGCGCTGATCGCCCTTCACCTTGGCGCGCAGTTCGTCGCCCGCTGGTCTGAGGACAGCGGCCATGACTGAGCAATATCCAACCGGGCCGGGAGCAAAGGGCGCGGACGGCACTAGTCAGGACGCAGCGGACGCAATCACGCCCTCTGTGTCACATCTCAGGCGGCTGGCTATCGCGGCGCTGGAGCAGCTCGGAGAGGCTACGCCGCTGGAGGCCGTTGCGGTCGCCGGGGTGACGCGGGAGGCGCTTCAGCCGCGCTTTAGCGAGCTGCGCGCCATGGGTTTGGTGGAGCCGACCGGCGCGCGGCGATTCAACCCCAGCGGCCGGAGCGCCAGCGTGCTCAGGCTTACCGACAAGGGGAGAGCCGCGCTGTGACGGTCGATATTCACGCAATTGCTCGCCACTACGGCGGGCGGGTCTGCAACGGCAATGCGCTGATCCCGACACCGGGTCACTCCAGCCGCGACAGGGGAACGGCGATCCGCGCCAACCCCGTCGCACCGGACGGCTGCCTGGTCGCTTGTTTCAACGGCTCCAATGCCGACGCGCTGGCGGTGAAAGAGATGCTCCGCCGCGACGGGTTTCTGGAGCACTACGCGCCCGCGCGCGAGCTTTCCCCAGTCGAACGGCGATCGCTGAAACGGGAGCGGGCGAAGCAAGAGCGGGCGCGGCTGGGCAGGGAACAGGCCGTAGCGCGCTCAGCAGCCGAATTATGGAGCGGTGCTGGTCCGGCCGATCCGGCCCATCCTTACCTCAAGGCAAAGGCGCTGGAGCCGTTCGGCATTCGGCAGCAAGGGCGCGAGCTGCTGGTGCCGATGCTGGACGCCGCATTCCGCCTCTGGAACGTGCAGCGCATCCGCCCCGACGGCTTCAAGCTGTTCCTCAAGAACGGGCGGACGGCTGGCCTGTTCTGGCCGCACGCGACGCACCTCAGCGACGGTGCTCCAACGTCTGGTCCGCTCGTGATTGGCGAGGGCTTCGCCACCATGGCAGCGGTTCACTCGGCAACCGGATTCGCTGTTGTGGCGGCCCTGTCTGCGCGCAATCTGGAGCCGGTCGCCGTGGCCATGCGTGCCCTGTTCCCGACGCGAGAGCTGATCCTTGCCGCCGACGACGACTGCCACCTTGCGCATAACATCGGTGTGGAAGCCGCCACGACCGCGGCTGAGCGCGTTCGCGGGTCTGTGGCCACTCCCCGGCCGGAACCGTGCTCTGCGCGCTGTGGGACCGACTTTGCGGACATTCCGCGCAATCAAGTAGCGGCACGCATTGCGGCGGCCCGGAGGGCCACTCAATGACGCCAGCAAGCGCACCTCAGCCGATCGATCTTGCCGTGCTCCAGCCGAACGAGGCGACCGCAATCGTGACCGCTCGGACCGGCTTGCACGCAACGCCCTATCGCTGGCCCGATCCGGCTTCGCTGCCGCGCCGCCAATGGCTCATGGGCCACTGGTTACTGCGCGGCGAGGTGACCGCCATTATCGCGCCTGGCGGCACCGGCAAGAGCACCGTCGGCAACGCCATTGCGCTCAGCCTTGCGAGCGGCCGGCCGCTACTTGGCAAGCCCCTTCATCGCGGCGCGCAGGGCGTCTGGGTTTTCAATCTGGAGGACGGGACCGACGAACTGGAGCGGCAAATGGCCGCATCCTGCACGTTCTACGGGATCGGCCAGCCCGATTGTGGCGAACGGCTCCACGTCGATAGCGGCATGGTTCAGCGGCTCTGCACCGCAACCGAGGATCGCGACGGCTTTCTGGTGAACGAGGAAGCGTTTGAGCAGCTCGCCGCCACCATCCGCCAGAGGCGCATTGCGGTCGTGATCGTTGATCCGTTGGTTTCGAGCCATGCGGTGCGTGAGGCGTCAAACGAAGCGATCGATGCAATCGTGAAGCGCTGGAAGCGGCTGGCCCATGACACGGGCTGCGCGGTGGTGCTCGTTCACCACACCAAGAAACTCGGCGGCCGGGAGGCGACGGCCGAGGATGGCCGGGGCGCTGTGGCCCTGCGCGACGCGGCGCGCATCGTCCTGATCCTCAATCCCATGAGTGAACGCGAAGCGGAGGAACTCGGGATCGCTGATCCGCAAGAGCGCCGGTCGCTTGTGCGCATCGACGTTGGGAAAGCCAACCGCGCGCCGCCCGACGCTGCCACCTGGATCAAGCTGGAGGGCCAAAGTCTCGAGAACGGAAGCGAGACAGAGCCGCCTGATTGGGTTGGCGTGGCGACGCTCTGGGAGCGACCCGACGTTTTCCATGGCCTCACGACATGGCACCTTTACACGGTGCAACAGGCGCTCGCGGCCGGTGACTGGCGCGAAAGCTCTCAAGCCAAAGAATGGGTCGGTCATCTCGTGGCGAAGGTCGCCGGACTTTCGCCCGAAGCGGACAAGCCGCGCATCAAGGCGATCCTCCGCGCATGGCGGAAAAGCGGCGCTCTCAAGGTGGAGCATCGGCCGGATCGAAACGGTGACGAGCGCCCGTTCATAGTGGTGGGGAAGGCCGTTGAACCTGTCGAAATTGCCAGCCGTCCGCACCCTGAAATGTGGGGTGCGGAAGGTGCGGAAGGTGCGGAAGGCGACCCGCTGTGAACCCAATCCGCACTACCCGCACCTCCCCTTTAGGGGGTGCGGTGGTGCGGGTGCGGTTGAAGGCCGGTGAGGCATTAATTCGGAGGTGCGGGTAAATGGCGAAGAGAAAGACGACAAAGGCAACGGCACCTGCTGGAGCTGAGCCCGCTCCGAAGCCGAACAATGCGTTGCCGATCTATTCTGAAGACGGAGGCGTCTGCCTTGCGACGGCTAAGAGCATTTTAGGGCCGTCATTCCGGCATGGCGCGACCGCGTGCCAACTCCACAAGGCGCATTTTGGAACCATGGAAACCGCGCCCGGCATAGGCGACTATGCTGAGATTTTCCGCGCGGGCGGGACTGAGGCAACCAAGGGAAACATGGCGCTGGCGAGCAGGCTGCTCGCGGCTCAGGCGCTCACGCTCGACAACATCTTCACGGAAATGGCCCGCCGAATGGCGCTCAACATGGGTGAGTATCTCGGGGCGACTGAAACCTACGGTCGGATCGCGATGAAGGCCCAGGCTCAGAGCCGTGCCACGCTGGAGGCGCTCGCGAAGCTGCACCAGCCGCGTGAGCAGACGGTCCGACACGTGCACGTGAACGAGGGCGGGCAAGCTGTCATTGCCGATCAATTCCACAATCACGCGGGGGGTGCTCGAAATGGAGCAATCGACGATCAATCCCATGGAGCCGCAACCGGAGCGGCTGGCATCGGCCCCGCGCTGCTTGGCGCGGACGCGGGCGGGAACGGAGTGCCAGTCCCCAGCCGTGAAGGGCCGGAAAAGGTGCCGAATGCACGGCGGGACGAATCCGGGAGCGCCTAAGGGGAACCGCAATGCATGGAAGCATGGCGGCCGATCGGCTGAGGCGCTGGCCGCTGCGCGCTACGTGAATGCGCTCGCGCGTCTGCTCCGAGAGTGATGCTATCGAGCCATGCACGTGCCGCGATAGACGAGCACGGCGTCGGCAAGAGTTGCTACCTCGATATATCGGTTGTCAGTGGAGATTTTGAAAAGGACGCTGCGACCCCCAAACGTCAAGTTTGCATACGGGCCAGAATAGGCAACCTCGGCATCATAAGTATCGCATCCATTTTCCGCATCACACCGGTCATACTTACCCGTTTGCGGATGCCACACCGGATAAGCGGCTGGCTTTCGCGACTCACAAACTGATGCTGTGCAAACATCCATCGCGGTAGGCTTGCAGACAACCTTGTCCGCCCTCGCCCATGTCTGCTCTGAGGCAGGCGCTAGGGAAGCAAAGCGCGCCGGATCAAAATCTGACGGCATTTCCTGTTCCTCAGAACAAGAGCTAAGCGCGAGCGCTACCACGATTATTGTAAAATGCCTCGTCATCGTCGCCCCTTTTTGACGATCCTACAACAGCCGGTGCTTCTCCATTCGCTTCCCATCATCCATCAAAATGCAAATGTATGCTCGGTGATTGAAGTTCTCTCCAATGGCCGCTGCGAATGCCCGCGCGTTTGCCTCGCACATTTCGAGTCCGATCGCCCGGCCTATGAACGTGTTATCGCTTTCATCATCTTGGTCCAGATTACGCCAATACCAGACTTCATACTCCGCTCTGTCCTCGACAAAGCCGCAGGAATAATCAGAGGCATATTTGGAGCACCCCCCGGCCGCGCTTCCGCAAGCTTCGAGCGTAAGCGCGAATGTCACTGCCAACAGCCTGCCCGCGAGTCCGTTCGTCATGTCTCCACTCCTGAGAGTATCCTACGATAGCGTTCGGCAGGTTCGGCTGCGAGTGAGAGAGAGCCGCTTGCGTTCGCCGCAAGTGCCGAGCCTATTGGGGAGCAGTTATGGGAACTATGCCCATATATGCTAAAATATCCTGTAATATCAAAGTGAAGTGGCGGAGCGGGAGGGATTCGAACCCTCGATACGGTTTTGCCGTATACTCACTTTCCAGGCGAGCGCCTTCGACCACTCGGCCACCGCTCCGCATACGCTGGAAAGCGGCCAGATAGGGGCGCCCGGCGAAGCGGGCAAGCTTGCCGCGCTCGGCGTGTAGCCCCTATGCCGCCGCGATGCGCCGCTTCGGACCTCCGCCCTCGGCTGACGACATCGAGGCGATCGCCCGCGATACGTTGGACCGGCTTCCCGAGCCCTTCGCCCAGTCGCTCGGGGAAATCGTCCTGCTGGTTCAGGATTTCGCGGACGAAGCGACGCTGCGCCAGATGGGCATCGACGAGCCGTTCGATCTCAGCGGTCTCTACGAGGGTGTCCCGCTGACCGAGCGCAGCGTCGAGCAGTCGGGCACGCTTCCCGAGCGCATCTTCCTCTACAGGCGTCCGATCCTCGACGAATGGGCCGACGGCGAGGACACGCTCGAGCATCTGGTCGCCCACGTCTTGATCCACGAGGTCGGCCATCATTTCGGCCTGTCGGACCACGATATCCACGCGCTGGAAGAGGCCGTGGAGTGACGGCACTGCTGCGATTTCGGTCGGTCGGGTGCCGGCGAGGGGGACGGCTGTTGTTCGAGGACCTCTCGTTCGCGATCGCCGCGGGGGAAGGGCTGCAGGTGACGGGCCCCAACGGCAGCGGCAAGTCGAGCCTTATCAGGATCGCGGCCGGCCTGTTGCGGCCCGAGCAGGGCATTGTGGAGGCGGCGCCGCTATCGCTCGCCGACGATCATGCCGCGCTCGACCGCGAACTCCCGTTGCAGCGCGCACTCGGCTTCTGGTCGCGTAGGGCAGGGCCGGCGCTCGACGCGCTTGGGCTGGGCCCACTCGCGCACGTGCCGGTGCGGCTGCTCTCGTCCGGGCAGCTCAAGCGGGCGACGCTCGCGCGCGTCGCGGCTTCGACTGCGCCGCTATGGCTGCTGGACGAGCCGCTCAACGCTCTCGATGCCGACGGAGCTAAACGTCTCGCCCGCCTTTTGGAGTCGCACCTCGCGGAAGGGGGAGCGGTGCTGGCGGCTTCTCACCAGTCGCTGCCGGGAGACTGGCGGACGCTGGAGCTCGGCCAGAAGGCTGAGGCGTGATCGGGCCGCTGATCGTCCGCGACGTGCGCCGAGCATCGGCTGGTCCGGCCTGGGTTCCGGTCGCCTTTTTCATGCTCGTGGTTGCGCTCACGCCGTTCGCGGTAGGGCCCGATGCGAAGCTTCTCGCCCGGATCGGAAGCGGCATCCTCTGGATCGCCGCGCTGACCGCCGCGCTGCTTCCGATAGAGCGGCTCGTCGAGCCGGACCGCGCGGATGGCGTGCTCGATCAGCTCGCGCTGCACGGCCTGGCCGAGGAGAGCGTGGCGATCGCGAAAATCATCGCGCACTGGGTGACCTTCGGCCCGCTGCTGCTGTTGGCGGCAATCCCCGGCGCGGCGCTTCTGGGAATGGAGGGGCGAGCCCTTGCCCGTACAGAGCTCGCGCTGGCCATCGGCACGCCCGCGCTTGCGGCGCTCGCGGTCGCAGTTGCGGCAACGACGGCGGGCTTGCCGCGCGCCGGCTCGCTCGCGGCCCTGCTGCTGCTGCCCCTAGCCATCCCACTGTTGATCTTCGGCGCTGCGCAGGCGCTGCTGCTCGAAGCCGCCGTTTCGCTGTTCGTGCTGGCGGGGGCGCCCTTCGTCGCGGGCGCCGCGATCAGGGCCGGCCGCACTTAGTCCTTCGACCAGCGGGCGAAGATCGCGGTCGGCAGGAGCAGCCCGCGGCTCTCCTCGCGCATCGCCATCTCGCCGGTCTCAACGGTGCCGCCGAGGTCCGTCAGCGTCTGGCTGACGAGCTCCCCGATCGCGAGCGCGGACATGCGCACCGCATAGACGGTCAGGACCAGGAACCGGCTTTCGGCATCGAGCAGCTCGCGGCAGTCGGCAAGCAGCGGCGCCAGATTCTCCTCGATCCGCCACACCTCGCCGGTCGGCCCGCGTCCGAACTTGGGCGGGTCGAGCAGGATCCCGTCGTAGCGGCGGCCGCGCCGGACCTCCCGAGCAGTGAACTTGCCGGCATCGTCCACCATCCAGCGGATCGGGCGCTCGGCCAGCCCCGAAAGGCGGGCGTTCGCCTTTGCCTGCTCGACCGATTTTTTCGACGCATCGACATGGACCATCCGTGCCCCGGCCTCGCTCAGCAGCAGGGAGCCGACGCCTGTATAGCCGAACAGGTTGAGCACGTCGGCGTTGGCGGAACGCTCTCTCATCCAGTCCCATTGCGGCGCCATGTCGGGGAAGAAGCCGAGATGGCGGAACGGCGTCAGCGAAGCGTCGAAGCGAACCGGTCCGCGAGCGAGCGGCCACCGGTCCGGGACGGCGCGGTGGCACACCCACCGTCCGCCGCCTTCCTCGTCCGACGCGGGGACGAACGTCGCATCGGGATCCCAGTCGCTGCGCGCCGGCGCCCACATCGCCTGCGGCTCCGGCCGTACGACCGTGACGGGGCCGTAGCGCTCCAGCTTCCGCCCGTCGCCGCAGTCGATCAGGCCCCAGTCCGACCAGGGCTCCGCGACGAGAGTCGCCAGTTCGGCGGTCACTCGGAGCGGAAGCGCTTGCGAAGCGCGAGGAAGTAGATGACGAGCGCGATGGCCGCGAACGCAAACCACTGCGCGGCATAAAAGCGGTGGTTGTTCGGGATCGAGTCCATCGAGGGGAGAGCGCTGGCCTGTAGTCCCGGCGGTGCGGAAGCCGCCACCAGGCGAATACGCTGCTGCCGGTCGGGAGCGATCATTCCGGTCACCGGTCCGCCGGCCCAACGGAATTGCGCGTTCGGGTCCTTCGACCAGCCGATCTGAACGGCCATTCCCGGCCCTTCGGACCCTGTCATGCACTGGACGATGTGCACATAGCCGGACTCGCCCTGGCGGTTTTCCCCGGCCACCGCCCGATGGCCCACCGGCCGGATGCAGTTGCCGGTCGCCCAGCGGAACAGCGGCGGCTCGGCATTGGTCGGTGCCGTCGGGAAGGCGATCGGCGGTTGCTTTTCGGCCGCCTGATATTGCGCCAGCAGCCGCTCTTTCCAGTGCGCGCGGCTGATCTGCCAGAAGCCGAGGGCGACCATCGTCGCGGCGGCGAGCACGACAATCAGCGTCGCCAGGACCGGCACGCGCCGAGTCATTCGGAGACCCTCCCCTCGCGGGCGCTGCGCAGATATTCCTGCGTCAGCAGCAAGCCTTTGGCGAGGCGCAGGCCGACGATCGTGAGGGCCAGGCCGATCGGGATCCAGATCGCGTGGACCCACCAGGGCGGCGCAAACAGGCCGTCGGTGACCAGGGCCGCGCCGACGAGGATCGCGCCGACGATCAGGATCAGGAAGGCGGCCGGGCCGTCACCGACATTGAAGCTGGTGAAATCCAGTCCGCAGGCGCGGCACTTCTCGGCGAACCGAACCCATCCGGCAAACAGAGTCTTCGACTTGCATCGCGGGCACAGCCCGGTCAGCGCTCCGGCGAGAGGCGAGACCTGGCGCACTCGCCCGGCTTCTATCCGTGCGTCGGCGCGCCCCAGCCGCCCCAGACGTAGATCGACACGAACAGGAACAGCCACACGACGTCGACGAAGTGCCAATACCAGGCCGCGGCTTCAAAGCCGAAATGCTGCTTCGGCGTGAAATCCCCCTTCAGCGCCCGCAGGTAGCACACGATCAGGAAGATCGTGCCGACGATGACGTGGAAGCCGTGGAATCCGGTCGCCATGAAGAAGGTGGCGCCGTAGATGTTGCCTTTGAAGTCGAACGGCGCGTGGATGTACTCATAGGCCTGGATGCTGGTGAAAAGCAGGCCGAGCAGGATGGTCAGCAGCAGCCCGAGCTTCAGGCCGTCGCGATTCCCGTTGATCAGCGAATGGTGCGCCCAGGTCACGGTCGTGCCCGAGCAAAGCAGGATCAAGGTGTTCAGCAGCGGGAAGCTGAAGGGATTGAGCACCTCGATACCCTTGGGCGGCCATTGCCCGCCGACGGCCTCGACGGCGGACGGGAACAGCGCCGAGCTGTAGAAGGCCCAGAACCACGCGAGGAAGAACATCACCTCGGACGCGATGAACAGGATCATCCCGTAGCGAAGGTGAAGCTGCACGACCGGCGTGTGGAAGCCTTCGTGGGATTCGCGGATCGTGTTGCCCCACCAGTTCCACATCGTGACGAGGACCATCACGAAGCCGGCGACCATCACCGGCAGTCCGTACGGATTTTCGTGGAACCACATGACGGCGCCGCCGAACAAGGCGAACGCCGAGAAGGAGCCGATGATCGGCCAGGGATCGGGATCAACCAGATGGTAATCGTGGTTCTTGGTCGCCGCCATGTACGCTTCCCTCGTATGTCTTTGCTCAGGCCCCTAGCTGCCCGACGCGTCCGTTTCCACTGGATAAAATGTATAGCTCAGCGTGATCTCGCTGATGTGCCTGGTGTCGTCATCCTCGAGCATTTTGGGATCTACGAAAAAGACGACGGGCATGTCGACGCTCTGGCCTCCGCGGAGCGTCTGCTCGGTGAAGCAGAAGCATTCGATCTTCGAGAAATATTTTCCCATCGAGGCCGGCGACACGTTGAACACGGCGCGGCCGGTCGTCGGCCGGCCGACCAGGTTCGTCGCCTGGTAGTAGATCGTGGTCGCAGCGCCGGGCTTCACCTGCACGATCTCCTGCTTCGGAGCGAACTTCCACGGCAGCGCCGGGCTGATGTTCGCGTCGAACCGGACTCCGACATGGCCTGCTACGGCGCCGGGGGCCGCTTCGGCGCGCTGCGTGGTCCCGCCGAAGCCCGTCACCTGGCAGAAGATTCGGTAGAGTGGCACCGATGCGAAGGCGAGGCCGAGCATCAGGAGGCCGAGCAGCGCCATCGTCAGTGCCGTGCGGTTGTTGCGGCTGGTGGCGGCGGTCATTTGCCCATGCCGATCTTCGCCAGCGTGATCAGGAACAGCAGCACCACGAAAGCGCCGAGCAGCCAGGCCATGATCCGGGCGCGCTCGCGTTGCCGGGCACGGACGATCTCGTCTTCGGGCGTCGGCGCCTGGTCCGTCATGCCAGCAGCCAGCGGTCCGCCACTAAAGCCGCGAACAGCGCGAACAGGTAGAAGATCGAATAAGCGAACAGCCGCTTCTCGGGGCCCATCTGCGCGGGCTCCGTCGCCTTGTTCGCCATGACCGCAAGCGCAAGCGCGATGAAGACGGCACTGAGCGCGCAAGCGGCTGCGCCGTACAGCCAGCCGGTGAGGCCAAGCGGCCACGGTGCGATCGCGGCGGCGGCCATGATGACACTGTAGATCGCAATCTGGCGCCGGGTGGTGGCGATTCCCGCCACCACGGGCAGCATCGGGACATTGGCCGCCGCGTAATCAGAGCGGACGAACAGCGACAGCGCCCAGAAGTGCGGCGGCGTCCACAGGAAGATGATCGCGAACAGGAGGACCGGCAGCAGCTCGATCCGGCCAGTGGCGGCGACCCAGCCGATCAGCGGCGGGAACGCCCCCGCGGCTCCTCCGATGACGATGTTCTGCGCGGTGCGGCGTTTCAGCCAGACGGTATAGACGAGGACGTAAAACAGGATCGAACCGGCGAGGAGCAGCGCCGCCAGCCAATTGGTCGCCAGCTCCATCAGGATGACGGAAAAGAAGGCCAGCCCGACGCCGAAATGGAGCGCCGTCTGCCGATCCAGTCGCCCCGCGGGCAGCGGCCGCTTGGCGGTGCGCCGCATCTTCGCGTCGAGGTCCGCCTCGTACCACTGGTTGAGGGCACCTGCGGCGCCCGCTCCGAGCGCGATGCACAGGATCGCCGTGAAAGCGATCACGAGCGGGGGCATCACCGGCGCCGCGAGCAGGCCGCAGAGCCCCGTGAAGACGACGAGGCGCATCACGCCTGGCTTGGTCAGCGCGTAGAGATCGCGCCAGTCCGCCGGTAGCGCGGCCGGGTTCGTCATCTGCATGGTGGGCACGGCCGCGCCTATAAAGGCTGGCTCCCTCGAGGGAAAGTGCTGGCGAAGCTGGGCTTCATGGGATTTTGCTAGTTCGCCTGGTGCAGCCCGTCAGGCGCGCGCTGCATGACCCGGACGATGCGGATGCGGCGCGCATTGCCGTCGAGGTCGGGCCAGTCGATGCTGTCGCCGGTTCGAAGGCCGTAAAGCGCGGCTCCCATCGGGGTCAGGATCGAAATCCGTCCCTCGGCGATATTGGCGCTCACCGGCAGCACGAGCTGCACCTTGCGCAGCTGTCCGGTCTTTTCGTCGACGAAGCTTACGTCGGATTCGAGGCGGACCGCGTCGCCGGGAAGCGTTTCCGGCTCGTGCAGCTCCGCACGCTCGATCTCGTCGAGCAGCATTGCGGCGACGGCCGGGTGGCGGTGCTCCGCCTGGAGGGCCAGCCCGGCAACCAGGTCCGATTCTGACGCAAGAAGGTGAGTTTGCGGGCGTGACGCGCCCGCGCTGGCGTTTGCCATGACGATATTCTCTCAAATTTGGGATGGATGATGCGCTCCCCGGGCAGCGCTTGATCGCGACCCGGGGCTAGGCTCGCGCGGGAATCTGTCCGGCGTGCACGGTAAATCGATGAAAAGACGACTGCATCATCACACTGGCAATGTGGGTCGTCGACACGCGGAAGTCAAAGAAAAGGCCCGCCCCCGCACGCGCGAGGACGGGCCTCCTTTTCTGCGCGCGAACCTAGTCGATCTTCGGCAGCGTCTCGAACTGGTGGAACGGCGGCGGGCTGGACAGGGTCCATTCCAGCGTCGTCGCGCCTTCCCCCCAATAGTCGCCGGTCGCCTTGCGGCCCGCGGCGAGCGACCAGATCAGGTTGACGAAGAACACGATCATCGCCGCGCCGGTGATCATGAAGCCGACGGTGGCGACGTAGTTCCACTGCGCGAAGGCCGGCGTGTAGTCCGGAATGCGCCGCGGCATGCCGTCGAGGCCTAGGAAGTGCATCGGGAAGAAGACGGTGTTCACGCCGATGAACATCAGGAAGAAGTGAACCTTCCCGAGGAACTCGTTGTACATCTTCCCGCTCATCTTGCCGAACCAGTAATAGAAGCCGGCGAAGAGCGCGAAGACCGCGCCGAGCGACAGCACGTAGTGGAAGTGCGCGACGACGTAGTAGGTGTCGTGCATGTAGGTATCGATGCCGCCGTTGGCGAGCACGACTCCGGTCACTCCGCCGACCGTGAACAGGAAGATGAAGCCGATCGCGAACAGCATCGGCGTTTCGAACGTCAGGGAGCCGCCCCACATGGTGGCGATCCAGCTGAAGATCTTCACGCCGGTCGGGACCGCGATGATCATCGTCGCGGCGGTGAAGTACATCTTCGTGTCGAGGCTCATGCCCGTGGTGAACATGTGGTGCGCCCAGACCACGAAGCCGACGACGCCGATCGCCACCATTGCATAGGCCATGCCGAGATAGCCGAACACCGGCTTGCGGCTGAAGGTCGACACCACCTGGCTGACGATCCCGAAGCCCGGCAGGATCATGATGTACACTTCCGGGTGGCCGAAGAACCAGAACAGGTGCTGGTAGAGGACCGGGTCTCCACCGCCGCTGGCGTCGAAGAAGGTCGTGCCGAAGTTGCGGTCGGTCAGAAGCATGGTGATCGCGCCCGCAAGCACCGGCAGCGCCAGCAGCAGCAGGAAGGCGGTCACGAGCACCGACCAGACGAACAGCGGCATCTTGTGCAGGGTCATGCCCGGAGCGCGCATGTTGAAGATGGTCGTGATGAAGTTGATCGCGCCCAGGATCGAGCTCGCGCCGGCAAGGTGGAGCGAGAAGATCACCATGTCGGTCGACGGCCCGGCGGAGCCCGCTGTCGACAAGGGCGCATAGACGGTCCAGCCGGTCCCCGAACCGAGGCCGCTGCCGCCGGGCACCATGGTCGAGCCGAGAAGCAGCAGGAACGCGGGCACCAGCAGCCAGAAGCTGATGTTGTTCATGCGCGGGAACGCCATGTCGGGAGCACCGATCATCAGCGGCACGAACCAGTTGCCAAAGCCGCCCATCATTGCCGGCATGACCATGAAGAAGACCATGATCAGGCCGTGGGCGGTGATGAGCACGTTCCAGTGGTGCGCCCATTCGTCGAAATTCGCGGTGCCGGCGCCGATCGGCCAGGCGCCGTTCACGACCTGGATGCCGGGCTCCATCAGCTCCCACCGCATGATCCCGGACAGCGATCCGCCGATGATCCCGGCGATGATCGCGAAGATCAGGTAGAGCGTGCCGATGTCCTTGTGGTTGGTGGACATGAACCAGCGCGTGAAGAAACCGGGCTTGTGGTCCGCGTGATGGTCCGCCGGATGGTCCGTGCCGGGCTGCTCGAGGTGGAGCGCGTTTGAAGGAATGGTGCTCATACTCTGTGTCGTCCCTCGATCAGTCGTTGGCCGTCGCGCGGTTGGCGACAGACGGCGTTGGCGGATTGGGCTGGGCCGCAGCCGGGGTTGCCGCTGCCGGCACGGCCGCCGGCTGAGCCCCGGCGGGCGCCGCAGCGGGCGTAGCGCCCGGCATGGTGCCGCCCTTCGAGCCGACCCACGCGGCGAACTTGTCGGCCGGCACCACCTCCACCGCGATGGGCATGTAACCGTGGCGCGCGCCGCAAAGCTCGGAGCATTGTCCGAAATAGACGCCGGGCTTGTCGACCTTGACCCAGGTTTCGTTGATCTGGCCGGGGTTGGCGTCGATCTTGGTCCAGAAGGACGGAACCGCGAAGCTGTGGATCACGTCGTTCGAGGTCACGAGGAACTTCACGACCTTGCCGGCCGGGATCACCAGCCGCTCGTCGACGGCGAGCAGCGGTGGGCCGTCGGCGTCCGTGCGGAAGCGGTCTCCGGCCTTCACGTCCGCCTGCTCCTTGAGCAGGTTGGAAACGAGCTCGAAGCCGCCGTTGTCGGGATATTGGTAGGTCCAGTACCACTGGTTGCCGATCACCTTGACCGTGAGGTCCGGCTTCGGAAACGAATATTGTGCGCGCATCAGCCTGATGGACGGAATGGCGATGGCCACCAGGATCAGGACGGGGATGACGGTCCAAATCACTTCGATCGCAGTGTTGTGCGACGTGCGTGACGGGTTCGGGTTCGCTCCGCGCCGGAAGCGGACCATTGCAAAGGCGAGCAGCCCGAGGACGACGATGCTGATCACGGCGCAGAGCGCGAGCAGCCAGTAATTGTGGAAGTTCGCGGCCTGCTGCCCGACTTCGGTCACCTGCTCCTGCGTGCTCCATGCGCCAGGCACGGGCTCGCCGACGCCGGGGTTCGGGGTCGAATAGGAAAAGGGCTCGGCCTGGCTCGCGTCCTGCGCCGGGCCGCCGGTGCCGGCGGGATCCGCCGTCATCGCATTGCCCGCAGCAGCGGCGGCTGCCTCGTTCGTCGCGGCAGTCGCGGAAGCCGCCTCGTTCGTCGCGGCCGTCGTTGATTGCGCCATTGCAGGTGTGGCCAAGGCCGCGGCAAGGGCGATCGCCCATCCAGTGAGTTTCATTCGCACCCCGGGGTACATTGGGTTTCTCGGGGAGAGTCGCCAGGGCGGCCCCCGAATTGCGGCCTCTATAGGCCGGGGTTCCGTTGCTCTCAAGCGCCCAATCCGGAGCGGTTGAAGCAGCGCTCGCGCGGGCCTATTGCGCGTCCGCGAGGCGGGTGACGAGCGCGATGACCGACGATGAAATCCTCAACGAATTCCGCGATGCGGACGCGTTGCTCGAAGGTCATTTCATCCTTTCGTCGGGTCTTCGAAGCCCGCGCTACCTGCAATGCGCGCGCGTGCTGATGGACCCGCAGCGCGCCGAGCGCCTCGCTCGCGCCCTGGCCGCCAAGCTTCCGGACGACGTCCGTGCGGCTGTCGACGTCGTCGTGTCGCCGGCAATGGGCGGGGTGATCATCGGCCACGAGATGGGCCGTGCCTTGGGCAAGCCTGCAATTTTCGTCGAGCGGCCGGAGGGCCGCTTCGAGCTCCGCCGCGGCTTCCGGCTGGAACCGAGGCAGAAAGTGCTTCTGGTCGAGGACGTGGTCACTACGGGCCTGTCGTCGCGCGAAGCGATCGCAGCGATCGAAGAGGCGGGCGCAAAGGTCATTGCGGGGTGTTCGCTGGTCGATCGTTCCGGCGGCGGCGTCGACCTCGGCGTGCCTTACACACCGCTGATCCGGATCGACGTCCCGACCTATCAGGCCGACGAGGTGCCGCCCGACCTGGCGCAGATTCCCGCGGTCAAGCCGGGGAGCCGCGCGGCCGCGTGACTCAGCCGCTTCGCTTGGGCGTCAACATCGACCATGTCGCGACCATCCGGAATGCGCGCGGGGGCGATCATCCGGATCCCGTCCGTGCAGCGCTGATCGCCGCAAAGGCGGGGGCCGACGGAATAACGGCCCACCTTCGCGAGGATCGCCGGCACATCACCGACGGCGACATCGACCGGCTGATGGCCGAAATCGACCTGCCGCTGAACCTGGAGATGGCTGCGACCGAGGAGATGCTTGAGATCGCTCTTCGCCACCGGCCGCACGCCGCCTGCATCGTGCCCGAAAAGCGCGAGGAGCGGACGACCGAAGGCGGGCTAGATGCGGCCGGCCAGCACAACACCCTTGCTTATTATCTCGACAAGCTCGGCTCCGCGAACATCCGTGTGAGCCTGTTCATCGAGCCCGACGAGCGGCAGGTCGAAGCCGCCGGCCGCCTCGGCGCGCCGGTCGTCGAGTTTCACACCGGCCGCTATGCGCACGTCGAAGGTGAGGAGCGCGCAACCGAGCTCAGGCGGATCGCCGACTGCGCGGCGCTCGCAGTGAAGAATGGGATCGAGCCGCACGCCGGGCACGGCCTGACCTTCGACAATGTCCAGCCGGTAGCCGCCGTCCCGCAGCTCGCCGAGCTCAACATCGGCCACTTCCTGGTGGGCGAGGCGATCTTCACCGGCCTCGATGCAAGCGTTCGCCGGATGCGCGAGCTGATGGACGCTTCCAGATGAGTTGGCCGCGGTGATCGGCATTGCTCGGGCGTCATGCCAGCGAAGGCTGGCATCCAGGCGGCCTTTGGACCCCAGCCTTCGCTGGGGTGAGGGCTTGCGGGAGCCGTCATGATCATCGGCATCGGCAACGATTTGTGCGACATCCGCCGCATCGAGAAATCGCTCGAGCGGTTCGGCGACCGCTTCGTTCGCCGCGTCTTCACCGAGGTCGAGCAGGCAAAAGCGGCGCGGCGGCCCTACACGGGCGCCGGAACCCTCGCGAAGCGCTTCGCGGCCAAGGAAGCTTTTTCGAAAGCCGTCGGTACCGGCTTCAAGCGCGGTGTGTTCATGAAGGACATCGGCGTCGTGAACCTCCCCTCGGGACAGCCGACGCTAGAGCTTGCCGGCGGCGCGAAGGCGCGGCTTGACGCCCTTGCGCCGGACGGCCACGCAATCGACATTCACCTCACACTCACCGACGAATATCCATGGGCACAGGCGTTCGTGATCCTGACGGCCCGGAAGATGGAGAGCTGATTGGCCAACGACACCCCGATGCTGGCGGACGAGAAGCCGGCCGAAAGCCCGCCTGCGAAGCAGGAGCACGGCTCCGCGGTGTGGCGCGAGATCAAGGGCCTGCTGTGGGTCCTGCTGGCGGTGCTCGCCTTTCACAGCTTCGTCGCGAAGCCGTTCTACATTCCGTCGGAATCGATGATGCCGGCGCTGCTCAAGGGCGACCGCCTCGTGGTCAGCAAATATCCCTACGGCTGGTCGTGGGTGAGCCCGAGCTTCCACGTGCTCCCGCACTGGCAGGGGCGGCTCCTCGGCAAGATGCCGCAGCGCGGCGATATCGTCATCGTCACGCCGCCGCAGAGCAATGAGGATTATATCAAGCGGGTGATCGGGCTTCCCGGCGACACCGTCGAGGTCCGCGAGGGCCGCCTGATCATCAATGGGGAAATGGTTCGCTGGGAGAAGCGCCCGCCGGCGATGATTCCGATCGATCCCAACGTCCCGTGCGGCATCGAATTCTCCGGCTTTCTGACGGAGGCCGCGGACGGCAAGGCCTATTGCCGGCTGCCGATCGTCCGCGAGACCCTCCCCAACGGCGTCAGCTACGACACGATCGACCTCGGCCGAAGCCCCGGTGACGACTATGGGCCGGTGGTCGTCCCCGCCGACCACCTCTTCCTGATGGGCGACAATCGCGACCGCAGCGCCGACAGCCGCTTCCCGGCGGGGGCGCCCGAGAACGGCCTCGGCGGACCGGTGCCCTGGGAGAATATCGGCGGCCGCGCCGAGTTCATCACCTTCTCGCTCGACGGGACGACGCAGCTGCTGAACCCCGTCAGCTGGTTCAAGGCCCTTCGCCCGGGCCGCGCCGGAATGTCGCTTCGACCGGCCCAGGCGGAGCCCGAGCAGCCCGCGAAATAGCGGCTTATTGGGCGGGGGGCGCGGCTTGCTGCGGCTGCTGCTGCGCTGCCTGCGCCGCCATCGCGGCGGCGTTGGGCGCGACGTCGACCACGTGGATGTCGAACTCCAGGTCCGAGCCGGCCGGAATGCCGGGAGGCGCCGAATTGCCGTAAGCGAGGTTTGAGGGGATCCTCACGTGATACCGGCCGCCCTTCTGCATCTTGGTCAATGCTTCGGCGAAGCCGGGGATCGTCTGGGCGGGGGCGACGGCCTGCGGCCCGCCCTGGCGGGCGCTGCTGTCGAAAACCGTCCCGTCCGGCAGTCGTCCTTCATAATCGATCAGCACGGCGTCGTTCGATGTCACGACCGGACCGGTACCTTGCTGGATCGTCCGGAAGACGAGGCCGCTGCCGGTGGTCTCGCCGCGCATCGAGGCTGCGCCGAGCCAAGCGAGCCCGACGCCGACCGCGATCAGGAACAGGATCGCGAGCCAGAATTTTGTGAGCGCCGGGCCGTGGCGCGGCGAGTGGGCGAGGGTGCTGACGGACATGGCGTCCGACTAGCGTTGCCGCCCGGATTAGGGAAGCGTCTAGCGAGCGCCTTCGCGCTCGGCGCGCTTGCGCTCGAGCTTGCGGGCGCGGCGGATCGCGGCCGCCCGCTCGCGGGCCCGCTTCTCCGACGGCTTTTCGTAATGCCGGCGCAGCTTCATCTCCCGATAGACGCCTTCGCGCTGCAGCTTCTTCTTGAGCGCGCGCAGCGCCTGGTCGACGTTATTGTCGCGAACGATGATCTGCATAAACGGCCCGTCAAACTCCTCTCGAATTGAACCCCGGTCCCAAACGCTCCTATCGAGGGGAGCCGGTTTCGGATCGCCGGAGCGCATCATCCTGTTCGCCGCAAGCGTGCCTGCGGCGGTCGCGGGCCCTTAGCAGCGTGCCCGATTCGCTGCAAGCAGCCGATAATCGTCCTCCGTGCGGTGAATTGAGGCGCGAAAACGACGAACGGCGCAACTCTTAACCCATGGTTGGATCGCGTTAACCTTTATTTTGGTAAAGCAGTCCTCATGAGAGCTGGGGAGCAGAAGTCTTTGAATCGCAGGGAATTGCTGCGCTGGGGCGCGGTTGGAGCAGGTGCGGCGGTGTTTTCGTCGGCGGCGGGCTGCGTAGGCCTCCCGTCGGCGCTTTATAGCGCGCCCCCGTCTCCCGTCGATCCGCTTGCGCCGCTTCCTGCCGCGCCGCAGGCCACCCTTCAGGCGCCAGGCGGGATCGACCCGCAGCTGTTCCAGCGCGCCAAGGCGGCGCTGGACTTGCACCGGATCCGGGCCCGCGATTCGATCGGCATCGTCGATTTCAGCAAGCCATCGAACGAGCCGCGTTTCCACGTCGTCGACCTGCGCAGCGGACAGGTTGAAAGCCACCTCGTTGCGCACGGCCGCGGGTCCGACCCCGATCATTCGGGATTCGTCGAGCGCTTCTCGAACAACTTCGGAAGCCACGCCAGCTCGAACGGCACTTACACCACGGCCGATTATTACGAGGGCAAGTACGGCCTTTCGATGAAGGTCGACGGCCTCGACGCGACGAACAGCAACGCGATGGCTCGCGCCATAGTCATCCACAACGCCTGGTATGCCGAGCCGGACATGATCGCGGAGCACGGCAAGCTCGGCCGTTCGGAAGGCTGCTTCGCCTTCTCCCGCAAGAGCCAGTGGGACGTAATGCGCAAGCTTGCCGGCGGCCGCATGATCTACGCGGAAAAGCTCGCCTAGCCCTCCGTCCGAACCGAAGGCCGCCGATCGTTTCGTGGCAGCACGCGGCCTTTCTGACGTTACGCTCGTGGAACCGATTGCGCACACCGTGCGCTTTGCTACGGTAGTATTTTCCACAAGCAGGGGTACCTCAATGAAGATCATCACCACGCTTTCCGTTGCCGTCGGCCTCGCCGCCCTCGCGGCGTGCAACCAGAGCCCGCAGGAGCAGGCCGCCGACAACATCGAAGCGAACGCCGAGATGCAGGCCGACAACCTCGAGGAAGCCGCCGACAACGCCACCACCGAGGCGGGCGAGCAGGCGCTCGAGAACCAGGCGGACGCGACTCGCGCCGCCGGCGAGAATGCGGCCGACGCGACTCGCAACGGAGCCGACGCGGACGGCAACAGCGTCAACTAACCTCTACGCGAGAGCACGCGTGGCGGGGCGTCCGGCAGTGCCGGGCGC
>JAEZIO010000054.1 GCA_023436615.1 Pseudomonadota bacterium
GTTGACGCCGCGCTGGCCGAGCGCCGGGCCGATCGGCGGCGACGGATTGGCGATGCCCGCGGGCACCTGCAGCTTGATGTAGCCGGTGATTTTCTTTGCCATGTCTCACTCTCGGTTTCGCTCAAAGCGGGACTTTGAGCGAGGGTTTCGAAGCTTAGTGGTACAAGCGGCGAGCCGAGGCGCGCCTCCCACAATGGTTTCCAATTGAATCGGAAGGCGGCGCACATAGTGGCATCGGCGAGGAAAGCCAAGCGTCGCAAATCCTACGCTGTTGGATTTCCACCGAGGGGAAGTTGACTCGGTTGACCGTGTGACGAGTTTCGCGGGGAGGCCCGAAACGCAGCGAACGCAGCGAAGCTTCACGCGGGTGTACGCGCGCGTAGGCGAGGGAGCGCGGGGCTGGGCGTGCGGGGGACGGTGATGCTGCTGCGGCCATCGGCCAGGGTAAGGCACAGAATGGGGGCTGTAGGACAGCACGAAATGCCGAGCGCGCGCCGCGCGAAAAGCCATTGAGTGCCGGCCGGCGTGCGAGCGAGCGGCTAAAGCGCGCTGCGAGACACGCCCGACGTCACGGGATTTACTCCAGTGACGGGCTTGCTAGAGTAAACGTGCTCGGGGGGAGGCGTGTACTTGAAGCCGTTCATCAAGTGGGCCGGTGGTAAGCGGTGGCTGGTCAACGACCCGCAATTTGTTCTTCCCGAATTCGAGGGGCGATACATCGAGCCTTTCCTCGGCGGCGGAGCGATTTTCTTTCACCTGGCGCCGAAGGCTGCGATCCTCTCTGATATTAATGCGAGGCTGGTGGAAACATACTCGGCCATAAAGACTGACTGGCGGAACGTAGTGTCGGCGTTACGCAAAATGCAGGCGATGCATTCTTCCACATATTATTATGAAGAGCGGGATAGGGTCCGACGGACTCCGCACACAAGGGCCGCTCAATTCCTGTACCTCAACCGAACTTGCTATAACGGCTTGTATCGGGAAAATCTTTCAGGACAATTCAACGTCCCGATTGGCACGAAGAGCCAAGTAATCATCGATGACGAATTCGAAGGCGCAAGCAATCTTTTGAAAACTGCACGCCTCGAATCCTGCGATTTCGAACATACCCTTATGGAAGCAACCAAGGGCGATCTCGTGTTTCTTGATCCGCCCTACACCACGGCGCACAACGTGAACGGCTTCGTGAAGTACAATCAGAAGATCTTTAGTTGGGAGGATCAGGAGCGGCTTCAGCGCTGTGTTGTGGCGGCTCGTCAGCGAGGCGCCAAAATCCTTTTGACCAATGCAAATCACGCAAGCATCCACAGCCTCTACGAAGGCCTTGGATCGCCGCACATAATGGGGAGAGCCTCAGTCATCTCTGGGTCACCGAGTGCGCGAGGGAGAACCAGCGAGGTTCTCTTCGTCTTCCAATAGCGCCCGGGTCTTGCGTACGAGAGGACAGTAAATTGGCTTTTCTGAACTCTGCCGACATACAAAAGCTTCAGAATGCGTTGAGTGATGACCTCAGTTATCTGGGGAAGCTATTCAAGGCCAAGTCGTCCAAATACCTCGTCAGGAACGTTGACCTCAACATGGTTGAGGACATGCTCAAGGATGGGTGGGAAGAGTACGGCTCGCCGCTTAAAACCAAGGCGCGGCTCAGGAAACTCAAGAGCCACGACGTCAAATTTGAAGATGACGTTTGGTGCCAGTTATACAGCCTGGGCTACCGCCATCTGAGCATAGACCGTCACCTCAGCATCCCGTTTGGCCCCGATCCGAAGCAGCGCAAGCAAATAGACGTTGTCGCAATCGACGGTGACACAATCCTTCTTGTAGAATGCAAGTCGAGCGAAAAGCCTGCTAAACCGCCGTCGTTCAAGACAGAATTTGAAGGATTGTCTCAGCGACTAGATGGTTTCTCCAAGACTCTGGAACAACTGCTGGGGAAAGGACGCCGGCTAAAATACATATTCGCGACTAGAAATTTACGCCTTGCCCGTGATAACGCGGATATCGTCCGTCTCACGGACACAAAATCATTTTTCTATAACGACAACACTTTCGATTACATCAATAGCCTAATAAAAACATATCGGGGAGCTGCGCATTATCAATTCCTCGGTCTTCTATTCAAAGGTCAATCGATAAACAAGAATAGAATAGAAGTGCCAGCGATTGAAGGAAAAATGGGGACGAAGACATATTATATGTTTTCGATTGAGCCGCATTTGCTTCTGAAACTTGGTTTCGTCCTACATAGGACGAGAGCAAACGAAGCGGAGATGCCGACTTATCAGCGTCTCTTGGTCCCAAGCCGACTTGCAGGCATCTCGAAATTCATTGAGAAAGGCGGATACTTCCCTAACTCGGCGATCATCAATTTCAGCGAGAAGGGATCTAATATTGAGTTCCAAGGCCAACAGCGCTTGGCCGACTCAAGCTCGCGTACGGGCGTTCTGAAAATCCCGAATTGCTATGCCATCGCTTACATCATTGACGGTCAGCACCGCATCTACGGATACGCGAATTCTAAGTTCAAGGATACGAACACCATCCCGGTTGTGGCATTCGTTGGCCTAGCTCCTACCGAGCAGCTCGAGCTGTTCATGGACATCAATCAAAATCAGAAGGCTGTTAGTCCGACGTTGCGGATTACGCTGGAGGAAGACCTTTATTGGAGCTCAGGACGATTAGATTCCCGACTGAAGGCTCTTCGGTCTTCGATCATTAGAAAACTCGGCGGCGATCAGGCGGGACCGCTCTTTGGTAAGATTTCGCTGGGCGAGGATCGAGCTGATTTGCAAGCTAAGCCATTTGCGGATGCCCTATTGCGCTCCGGGTTGCTTCCCGAGGCTAGGGGTAATCGGTTTGAAGAGGATCCTCCTGGCTCTTCGCTTTACGATGTTGGGAACACGGACCATGGGGCCGAGATGCCCGTTGCCCGTGCAAGGGTTACCCAGTTGCTCAATCGTTGCTACGAGTTCTTCGAAGAGCTCTGGGAAGGACAAGAGGAACTCCTTACATCGTATGTCCTTTCAAACCGGGGCACTCCCGCGATCATCGGTGTGATCGGCAGTTTGCATGCCTTTGAGTGCTCACACGGCAACCTCACGATCAAATCATCGAGCGACGATCGATTCAACGCGATCCGAAAGTACCTTCAGGCGCTGCTAGAAGCACTTAGCAACCTGAATAAAGATGAGGCCGATCGACTGCTCGGGAAGCTCGGAAGTGGCGCGGAGGTTGTCTGGCTTCGATCATTCCAGCTCCTCGTGAACCAACGTTTTCCAGAATACGATCCACCTGAGTTGCAAGATTGGAAAGAGCGACAAGATCAGGCTCTCCAGGACCAGGGGCGCCAACTCGGTACGAAAATCGAGAGGCACTTAAAGCATTTTATCATTGCTCAGCTAAAGACGCTCTTTGGAGAGAACTGGGACATCGAAATCGGTGCGATTCAGCGCGAGTGCGAGATACGCGCGCGTGAGCAAATAGAGAAAAACTACAAAGAAGGATTGGGCCGGCAAAACATTCCGTGGACAGACCAATTTTTTATTAGTGACTACAAGACCATAATTGAAAGGTACTGGACCAAGAAACCTGACAATCCTAGCCCCGATTTCGAGACGTTCGAGCAGCACTTCTCAATCGACATCGGTCAAGGCTTCAACAGCAAGTCCGATCGAGTGAAATGGCTTTCAATGTTCAGTTCCTTAAGGAACCTTTGGGCGCACGAGGGCACCAAAGAGAAAGGCTTAAATCAACACGAAGTGGACTTCTTGCAGGGTATTCACGATCATTTTGGGCTCTGAAAACGAAGTGGTTCAGGTCGCTGAGCGCCGAGACTGCGAGCGTTTCCTTACCACACCCATAAAAGGAGGTCACGGATGAGCGCAGGCATAGTTTACATTCTGACGAACGCTGCAATGCCTGGCTACGTGAAGATCGGGCTTACGCGGCAAAATGACGTGAGCGATCGGGTTCGGCAGCTAGACAATACCTCCATTCCCGTACCATTCGAATGTTACTACGCGGCTCACGTGCCGGACTGTGCGAAGCTCGAGCGAACGCTGCATTTCGTGTTCGGGGAGAGCCGTGCGCGACGTAGTTGGGAATTTTTTACTATCGATTCAGATTTGGCGAAGGCGATAATCGACCTCGTCGCAGAATCACCCGTGAACGTTAGCGACGCCGAGCAGGCAATTGACGCCGGTGAACGTCGGGAAATTGAGGCGATCCGAAAGAAACGGGAAGCACGAACGTTCACGAGCATGAATGTTCCACTTGGATCGATTCTCACGTTCGTCAAAGACCCGAATGTGACTTGCACTGTGATCAAGCCGCGAAAGGTCTTGTTCGAGGGAGAAGAGATGAGTCCGTCTGCAGCCGCGCTGAAAGCTGTCCATGATATGGGCTACAATTGGGTCGCTGTGAGCGGAATGGAATATTGGGAATATAACGGCGTGAAACTCTGCAATCTCGGTGAACGCGAACAAGCCGACGACGACGAAGATATTGAACTCCCCGATTCAACCGAATTGGTGAGTTGAGCAACACCTACCTCAGCTTATTGATCTTCAACCTGTCCGCCTTCGCCCTGCCCTTAACGGACTCCTCCGACCGCGTGAGCGCCTTGGCGATGGCGCGCAGGCTCATGCCTTTGCCGGCGAGCTGGTGGAGCTTCTGGATCTCGTCCTGCCGCCAGGGCTGGCGGTGTCTCTCAAAACGGTCCCCAGTCGCCATGAATCTACCCTTCGTGGCGTTCGTTGCCGTGCTAGCCTGTCCCCCGGACAGGCTGCGCGCGACAATGTCGCCGGTGGCCATTCAGAAAGGTTAGA
>JAEZIO010000064.1 GCA_023436615.1 Pseudomonadota bacterium
GTGGCACAGTCGGCGGCACTGCTGCCGCCGCCAGTGCCGAAGCCCGATCCGCGGCCGTTTCCATGCCCGTTGCGCTTCTGCCCGTTCCCGATCCCGCCGGGAGGCGCCGCTCTCCAGCTCCAGGGCGACGGCGGAACGGCGATCGAGGTCGAATCCTTCTCCTGGGGCGCGGCCGGCGATCGGCCCCCGGTCTCCGGCACCGCCGACCCGCAGGAGGGCGGCCAGTTCGCTCGGCAGGTCTACACGTCGGATCCGCAGGAAGGCGGCGAAGTCGCCGCTGCCGGCAGGAAGGCCGGCAGCAGCCAGCAGAAGTATCCGACGCGCTCGCCCCGCGGCGAGCCGTTGAAGCCCGCTTTGTCGATCGAGCATGAGGTCACCAGCCCCCGCGACATCGCCAGCGGCCAGGCCGAGGGCAAGCGCCAGCATCGGCCGATCGCGATGGAGCGCGGGAGCCTGTTCGTGACCGTTCCGGAGGGCCTATGCGTCGCCGGCGCGCGCTACCCGAGCGTGGTCCTGCGAACCGAAAGCGAAGCCTATACGCTGAGCGACGTCAGCGTCGCTGCATGCGAAAGCGTCGCGACCGCCAAGGGCAGGAAGGACAAGGCGAAGCTCGATTATATGGTCGTGAAGATGGAGAGCGTGCTGATCAGCGGCTGAGGCTCCGCGCCGGTGCCCGCGTGGCTAGTGCCGCTGGCCTTGCTCGGGCGCCTGGAGCTCCTCGTCAGCCGTGTCGATAGCGCGCAGCAGCTCCTGGAACGTCGGCGCCTCCTCGACGGGCCACACGCGGTCGAACGCAGGCCCGAGGATGTTGAGGTCCCGGCGCGTCAGCAGCCCGATGGCGACGATACGTTCGGTCATCATGCGGTCATTAACGCTAATAAGTGGCTGACGTGCCTGACGTTTCGGCTGAGGATCGATTTCCGGCCGATTTCCCGGGCTGCGGCAAGGGCGATCCGCTGACTGCGGGCGCCTAGCGCGCCGGCGCCAGCACCGCGCAGGCGATCCGCCCGCCGCTGTTGCCGGACGGGTCGGTGACATAATCGTCGGGGCCTGCGTGGACGACGAGCGCCGAGCCGTCCGCGTCGCCCAGCTCCACCATGCTTGCGTGCGCGAGCACCAGCGTTTCTCGAAGCACGCCGCTCGTCGATACCGTGACGTTGGGAAGATCGCCCGCGTGCGGCCCCGCCGGGTTGTTCAGCCCGTGCTTGCGCATAGCGGGGTTCCAGTGGCTTCCGGCGCTTTCGAACTTGGGCGCGTCGCAACGGCCGACCGCGTGCACGTGAACTCCGTGGAGTCCGTGCGGAAGGCCTGCGGCGCTGATCCGAAGCGTGACGCCGCCCGACGTCTGGGCTGCGGACACGGTCCCGATCGCCTGGCCGCTCGAGTTCACGAGCGTGACCGGCGGAGCCGCTACCGGAAGATCGATCGCGGCGCAGGCCGCGAGCGGTGCCGCCAATGCTGGAATGAGGATCTTGTGCATGTACATGTCTTCGCCTCCGGAAACTGCTGCTAGGGTCAGCTCGACGGTTCCTTAACGGCGGGCGGCGCTTCTGGCTCCTCTCGGCTGCAGCCGGCACGAAAAAACCGGCCCGGGACGCGTCCCGAGCCGGTCTTTTCTTCTTTCGCCGGACCGGTCCGGCCGCCGCTTAGCCGCGTTCGGGAGCCGGAGGCGGCGGCGGAGGCGGAGGCGGAGGCGCCGGGCAAACTTCGGTCGCCAGGATCACCGTTCCGTCCGGGCAAGTCTGCGTCGCCGGAGGCGGCGGCGGAGGTGGCGGTGGCGGAGGCGGCGGAGGCGGTGGCGGAGCGAAATTGTAAATCAGGCTCAGCAGAAGGCTGTGCGAGCGCCAGCGGCCCCTGAGGTCGAACGGGATGGCGACCGGATTGTCACCGGCGTCGACATGGTACTTCAAGTTGGGAACGTTGAAAAAGCGGTATTTCACGCCAAGGTCGAGCGTGGGCGTGATAGCGGTGCGAACGCCGCCGATCGCCTGCCAGGCGATGCGCCCGCGCGTGCCGCTGAAGAACTTGTCGATCCCGGGGATGTCGAAGCTCTCTTTGACCCGGGCCGCGCCGATGCCGGCGCCGACATAGCCGCTCCAGCTGTCCTCGTCGCCGAAGTCCAGCAAGGCGTTGAGCATGACTGACAGAGCGCTGCTGTGCCCGTCTGCGTCGAAGTGCGCGCCAAAGCCGTTATGAGAGATGAAGTTGCTGACCTCGACCTCGTCGACCGACGCACGCTTGTAGCCGAGTTCCGCCTCGAAGCGCAGCATGCCGAGATCGTATCCCGCGACGGCGTCGATGTCCCAGCCGGGCTTGTGATCGAGAATATAGGCGCGGTCGATTTCGCCGACGATCGCATCGTTGTAATCGAACGCGCTGTCCTCGACGAGCATGCCGCCAGCCTCGAGACCAACGTAGAAGCTGTTGTCACGGGCAAGCGCTGGCGAAGCGAGCCCCGTCGTAGCCAGTGCGAGTGCCAATACGAGCTTGCGCATCTCTTCGTCCCCTGTCGCGACTCTGCAATCGAGCCGGACCGTACATTATTTTAGGTCCGCTTTGGCTGCAATGAGCGCGAATGTTTGCAGCTGTGACTTCGAGGACACAAGGCAGCTCGCGAGGGCACGCGTTTGGCGCACGAAAAACCGGCCCGGGAGCGAGTCCCGAGCCGGTCATTTCTTCTTTCGCCGGACTGATCCGGCCGTCGTTTAGCCGCGCTCTGGAGCGGGCGGCGGCGGCGGCGGAGGCGGCGGCGGAGCCGGGCACACCTCGGTCGCCAGGATCACCGTACCGTCCGGGCACGTCTGCGTCGCCGGAGGCGGCGGCGGAGGCGGAGGCGGCGGAGGCGGCGGGGGCGGCGGCGGAGCGAGGTTGTAAATCAGGCTCAGCAGAAGGCTGTGCGACCGCCAGCGCGTCTTCACCGGGTCGAAATCGAAGGTCGACTTCAGGTTCGGAACGTTGAAGAAGCGGTACTTCACGCCGAGGTCGAGCGACGGCGTGATTGCCGTGCGGACGCCGGCCACGACCTGCCATGCAGGACGGGTGTCGGAGATTGGATCGGTGATGGCAATGCCAGTCACGTCGTCAACCGAGTAACGCGCTTGCGCGATACCGATACCCGGACCGACATAACCGCTCCAGGAATCCTCGTCACCGAAGTCGAGGAGGCCGTTCACCATGAACGAGAGCGCCCGCGCGCGACCGCTCGCGTCGACGTGCGCGCCAAATCCAAGGCCGGTCGGATCGGCAAGCTCGATTTCGTCCAGGCTGGCCCGCTTGTAGCCGAGCTCGCCCTCAACGCGGATCATTCCGAAGTCGTACCCGGCGATGAGATCGACGTCCCAGCCCGGCTTGAAATTCAGAACTCGGAAGTTGTTCCTTACGAGATTGTCAGCGTCGTCGTAGCGATCGAGGCCTGCGTCCTCGACGAGCATGATGCCGCCTTCGACGCCAAAATAGGCACTGTGATCGCGGGCAAGTGCCGGCGTCGCCAGCGTGGTTGTCGCGAGCGCCACGGCGATGGCAAGCTTCCGCATAGAAAAGTCCCCTTTCAAACGCGTTCGGTGAACTGGTTGCGCCGATCTCTTATGAGAGGCCCTGTGGCTTCGCAACTGGCCTGTTGCGGCAGATGTTGCAGAAAAGCCTCAGTCACGCCCTTCAGGCCAAAGCAACCCATTGAACGCAAAGGGTTCTCGATTATTCCGAGATAAGTCCATGTTGGCGCATCGCTGAGAGCAATGAACCGAGGGTCGCCCGGGCTTCAGCGTCAACGACCGCACCCCCTGACGGGTCCGCGACTGCGGGCGCGCGTGGTCCCAGAACGGGTTGCCCGTCGATCATGACCGTCGAAGCGCGCACGTTCCCGATTTCCCAGCCTTGCAAGCCGAAAGTCGCATTCGTGCCGGTCGACTTGACGAGCGCAGACAAGCCGGGAACGGGTGCCACGAACCGCCAGCCACCTGCCCCGAACGCCGCGAGATGGCTGGCGTGTTGCGCCCACTCGCCGGAGGGACTTGCCCCGACGATGTAGCAAGTCCCCGGCACAGGCTCGGCTGGCGGCACATCAAGCGGGGGCTGCTCGACAGCCGCCGCTGACGCGTTCCGGCCGCAACAGCGCCAGTTCGGCCGGCCTTTCGTCCGCATCGGTCAGCAGCTGCACATAGGCATTTCCGTTGAGTAGCAGCGCCGCGCCGATCCCCTCGATCAGCTCCGGCGTCACAACCTTCGCAGCGTCCTCGCTTCCCTCGACCGCATCGATCGTAAGCGAGCCCAGCAGCCCCGCCACCAGCCGCACCGCCCGCTGCCCGACCGGGTTGTTGCGATAGACCTCGTCGAACTGCGCTTCGTAAGAACGCACAAATCCTTCGCCGCCGGACGCGCTGAGCCAGGCGGGCACGAGCGCCCGCACCGGCTCCGGCGCGCTCTTGCGGCCGAACCACCATGCCATGTTGTTTCCTTCGAACTATCCCTCTCCCCTGCCCGGGAGAGGGTGGCCGCGTTCAGCGGCCCGGTGAGGGGCTATCCCTCTATTAGTAACCTTGCTCGCACCTTTTCCGCGACTTCCTTCAGCGTCGCCTGAAGCCGGTTCAGCTCGGAGGCTGCACAGGCTTGAGGGTGATAGCGACTGACAAGATACTCCCGCGTCGCGGTGAGCGACTCAAGATGCACTGCAGTTCGCTTGCGGAGCACCAAGCCGTGGGACTGCGCCGATCTTAGCCTTTTCGACAGATTGTGCTGGTAGCTCCTTACCCGATCGTGCGGCTCGCCCACGCCCACGAGAAATGCGTTCAAGTACAGCTCGACTGCGTGGATCGCCGTCAATCGATACGGTGCCCGACTGAGTGGTTTCCGACGGCGGCCAGCCGGCAGCAGCATCTCCGATGCCCTTCTGTACTCGTCAGCCAGCGCCACGAGCTCGCACGCCTGCAATGCTTCGCCAGGATAGAATTTCAGGCCTTCTGCGGACATTCGCTCGCATTAATGAAGGCCGGTAACGAACGCCTTAAAGCCGCCGCACCCGCGGCAACCCGCTCCTCGTCTCGCCCAATTCCGTCATCGCCCACACCATCGCATCGGCCCGGTCCGGCGAGCGCCCCGGTCCTTCATAGGCGCCGCCGGCGATCATTCCCGCCATCTGGTCCTCGAGCTTGGGAAAGCTGCCCGCAAGGAACGCTCGCCCTGCCTCGAAGCGAAGCGCAACCGGCTCCGCCCTCGCCACTTTCCCTTTTGACGCGTGCACCAGCTTCACTTTCACCGGGCAATCCGCCGCCATGAGCACGCTCGCCACCATCGCCCCGCCGTTATTCGCTTCCGCGACGACGATCGACGCGCCCCACCGCGCCGCTGCGGCCGCGACCCGGTTCACCCAGCCTTCGGGGCTGAGTCCCTGGACGCTCTCGTCAGCAACGATGAAGAGATGCTCGCCGTGCTTGCCGCAAACGACGATGCCGCACGCATCGACCCCCGCGCCCACGCCGGCCGGCGGGTCGACGCCAACGACAATTCTCTCGTACGATTGTTCTTGCTCAGCGGAGTCGAAGGACACCCTGGCCCTATCCATCAGCTCCCTCGGCCAGAGCGACCCCTCGATTTCCTCGACCAGCTCGCCGTCAAGCTCCTGCCGGCCGATCCCGGTCCCGCCATAGGTGGCGACCATCATTTCGACGAACCCGGCGCTCAGGTTCACATTCTCATGCGTCCGGCCGGTGGTTGTCACGGTCCATTTCTCGTCCCGGATCCGCTTCAGCAGGTCGATGCTCCTTGGCGTCGTCGTCACCAGCGCCCGCGGCCGCGACCCGCGCCTCAGCCCCATCTGCAAGTTCATCCAGGCGCCGTCCGCTTCGCGCCACTTGGCGAGCTCGTCAGCCCAGGCGAAATCATGTTCCGGCCCGCGAAGTCCGTCCGGGTTGTCGCCCGAAAAGATCTGCGCCTCGCTCCCGTTCGGCCAGGTCAGCCGACCGAGGCTCGGCTCCCACTTCACGCGATGCCGCCGCCTCCTGGCGACGCTCAGCACTCCGCTCACCCCTTCGACCATGACCCGCCGCGCCTCGTCGATCGTCGCTCCGACCAGCGCGATCCTCACGCCGGGGCGGCTGCGCGCAATCTTCTCGACCCACTCCGCCCCGGCGCGCGTCTTCCCGAACCCGCGGCCCGCCATCATCAGCCAGGTCCGCCAGCCCTCCCCGGCCGGCTCCATCTGTCCTTCGTGTATCCACCTTTCATATTCGGCGTCCGTGTCCAGCATGTCCTGATAAGTCATGCGGTCGATGATCCGCCGCTTCACGTGCGGCTTGGCCTTGGCGAGCGCGATGGTCTGCGCCCGCAATTCTTGCGGGCTCACTCGGCGGAGTCCCGGGCTTCTTCGCGCTTCCTCAGCCGCTCGAGCTTGTCGAACAGGCGCTGGCGAAGCTCGTCCACCTCGCCCTCGGCGGGCTCCGATAAAGCCTCCATCGCGCTATCGCGGTGCAATTTGAGCAGGTTCATTGCGATCGCATTCGGATAGTCCCGCATCCGTTCTTCCGAGCCGTCCTTGCGGACCACGATCTTCTCCGTGCCGTTGAGCGCGCGGTCGAGCATGACCAGCTCGAGCCGCTGGTAGGCAGTGGCGATCGCGTGCGCCCATCCGGCGCGAAACGCCGCGACCTTCTGCCTCCGGCGATAGACGTTGCTCACCGAAACGCCCGCAGCATCGGCGGCGGCGGTGACGTTGCACGTATCGCCGAGGACTTCGAGGAACGCCTGCTCCTTCGCCTTTGTCCAATTGCGTTTCGATGCCTTGCGGGCTTGGGGCGCAGATCCGCCGACGATTGTCAGCTCTCTCGATCTCGCCCCTTTTCTTGCCACCTGCATTCTCCAGAAATGAAAAAGGGCCGCGGCGCTTGGCGCCCGGCCCGACTCGGATTCTTCGACTGTTCATGAATGTACCGAAACAGCGTCACGATGTCAATATCTTTTTTTCCAAATAGGTTCGCGAGGGAGCGAAGACGCAGGTCCGCGCAAGGCGCGCTGCTTCAGTTGCCGATTGGAGAAGAATGGCGCGCCCGAAAGGATTCGAACCTCTGACCCCCAGATTCGTAGTCTGGTGCTCTATCCAGCTGAGCTACGGGCGCGCATGCCGCGATTAGCGGGGCAGCGGGCACATAGGGGGAGGATCGGGGGGAAGCAACCCTGACTTGCCGCGAGATTGCGCGGCGGCGCGCCGGTTCCTAGACAGGCGGCGATGCGCCCTCTTCCGCTTCTCCTCGCAGCGCTTCTTGCCGGCTGCGCTGCGCAGCAGACAAGCTCCCCGTCCCTGCTGCCGCGACCGGCCGAAGCGATCGACCCGCGCGTTCCCGTGCCGGACATGATCGTATCGGCCGACGCCAGCCTCGATCTCGTCCGCCAGCTCGACGCGCTGGTCGCCCAGGCCGAAGCCGGCGACCAGGCGTTCCGCGGCGCCGCGGCGACCGCCGAGCGTCTCGCAAGCACCGCCGGCGCGCCGCGGAGTGAAAGCTGGGTGGTCGCGCAGCAGGCGCTGTCCGCGGCTGTCGCTGCCCGCGCACCGGTGACGCGCGCCGTCGCCGATATCGACGGTCTCGGTGCGCGACGTGTCCAGGCGCTCGGCGGGATCGGCGCCGGTGACCTCGCGGCAATCAAGTCGGCCGCGGCGCGGGTTGCCCAGATCGACGATCGCGAGGCGGCCGTCATCGACCGCATCCAGGCGCGGCTCGGCGGCTAGCCTGCGATCAGCCGCGCGGCGTCCAGCGCGTGATAGGTCAGCACGCCGGTCGCCCCGGCGCGCTTGAACGCCAGCAATGTCTCGAGAATCAGCGCGTCGCGCTCCCCGGCTCCGGCCGCAGCAGCGGCCTCGATCATCGCATATTCGCCCGACACCTGGTATGCGAACGTCGGCACTCCGAACCGCTCGCGGACCCGGTAGATGACGTCGAGATAGGGCAGTCCCGGCTTCACCATCACCATGTCGGCGCCCTCTGAAAGGTCGAGCGCGACCTCGCGCAGCGCTTCGTCGCTGTTCGCGGGGTTCATCTGGTAGCCGCGCTTGTCGCCTTTCAGCCGCCCCTGGCTTCCGACCGCTTCCCGGAACGGGCCGTAGAAGGCCGACGCATATTTGGCGGCATAGGCCATGATCGCCGTGTCGCAGTGCCCCGCGTCCTCCAGCGCCGAACGGATCGCGCCGACCCGGCCGTCCATCATGTCCGACGGCGCGACGATGTCGGCGCCGGCGCCGCACTGGACCAGCGCCTGCTCGACCAGCACCTTCACCGTGTCGTCGTTGATGACGCAGCCGCGCTCGTCGACCAGGCCGTCGTGGCCGTGGCTCGTATAAGGGTCGAGCGCCACGTCGGTGAGGACCCCGATCTCCGGAACCGCATCCTTGATGGCCCTGATCGCCCGGCAGATGAGGTTGTCGGCATTGAGAGCCTCGCGCGCGTCGTCGGTGCGACGCTCGCTTGGAGTGTTCGGGAACAAAGCGATGCACGGAATCCCGGCCGCCATCGCTTCGCGGGCGCGCTCGCCGAGCTGGTCGACCGTCCAGCGGCTCACGCCGGGAAGCGCCGCGACCGGCTCTTCGCATCCCTCGCCGGCGCAGACGAACAGCGGCCAGATGAAGTCGCTCGGGTGGAGCCTGTGCTCGGCGAGCATCTCGCGCATCCAGGCGCTCGATCGGCCGCGGCGCAACCGCAGGGCTGGGAAACTGCTCATGCGGCGCCTCTAGCGCGCCTCCCGCACGGAAAGAAAGTCGCCGCTCGGGCATTGCAGCGCAATGTCCCTGTTGCCCAAACGCGCGATCCTCATCGTCAACGCCGCCAGCCGCCGAGGAGCGGAGGCGTTCGACAGTGCGCGCGACCGGCTTGCCGAGGCAGGAATCGAGCTTGTCGACGCACGCGCGGTCGACGAGCCCGAGCGTCTCGCGGGCGAAGTCACCGCGGCGATCGATCGCGCGCCGATGGTGATCGTCGGCGGTGGCGACGGAACGCTGTCGAAGGCGGTCGATCACTTCCTCGGCAAGGAGGCTATCTTTGCCCTGCTCCCGCTCGGGACGGCCAACAGCTTCGCCCGCACGCTCGGGATTCCGCTCGAGCTCGAGGGTGCCGTCGACGTCATCGCGAATGGCATCGCCCGACCGATCGACCTTGCAAGCATCGATGGCGACTACTTTCTCAACAACGCCGCCCTCGGCCTGGCGCCCGTCGTTGCCGAAAGCGTGCCGAGCGGGCTCAAGCGCTTGCTCGGCCGATTGGGTTACCTCATCTGGGCCGGATGGTCGGCGGCGAGCTTCAGCGCTTTCCGCCTCATCGTGGATGACGGGAAGCGCGAGCATCGCCTGTGGGCGACCGAGGTGCGGATCGCCAACGGGCGCTTCCACGGCGGCATCGAGCTGATCGAAAGCGCCGACCTCGAGAGCGGCGAAATCGTCGTCCAGGCGGTCGAGGGCCGAAGCCTCACGAAGCTCGCGTGGAGCTATGTCGCGAGCGCCGTGAAGGCGCCGTCGCGGCACCAGGTGGTCCGGGAGTTCCG
>JAEZIO010000077.1 GCA_023436615.1 Pseudomonadota bacterium
CGCTAGGCTGTTCAAAAGCTTGCATTTTTTAATATCAGGTTCAGAAGAGCTCCCGCACTAGGCAAAGCCGGAGCGGCCGTCGCGCGGCCGCGGGGAGACTTCTTCGATGCGCAAATCCGCAACCGCGATGGCTATCGCGCTGAGCGTCACGCTGTCCGCATGCGTCCAGACCCGACAATATGCCGACCTTCAGTTCACGCCGCCGCAGGGGGACTATAAGCTTCTGGTCCTTCGGCCCGACGTCACCGTCGGCTCCGTGACGACGGGCGGCATGACCGAACCGCGCGCGGACTGGACCGAGGCGGCGCGGGCCAACATCATTTCCGCGTTGAGGGCGCAGCAGGGCGAGCGGGGCGGCAAGCTTCTCGTGGTCGAGCGCCGGACGGATGTGCCGGGCGTGACTCCCGACGTCGTCGCCGAGGTCGAGCGCCTCAACTACATCGTCGATCAGTCGATCGTGCTTCACAAATATATGGGGGTCTACCTGCCGACCAAGCGCGGCAAGGGCCTCGAATATACGCTCGGCGAGGATGCCGTGCGGTTCGGGCAGAAGACCGGATTCGACTACATGCTGTTCCTCCACGCCGAGGACAGCTTCGCTTCGCGCGGCCGGGTCGCGCTGCAGGTGCTGGGAATCGCGGGCTGCTTCGTCGGCTTCTGCGCGCCCAATATCGGCGGCGGCGGACAGCTCGCCTATGCGTCGCTGGTCGATCTGCGCACCGGCGAGGTCGTGTGGTTCAACGTCCTACAGACCGGAACCCAGATCGCCGGGATCAACATGGGCGACATCCGCACGCCGCAAGGCGCCGCGCAGATGGTCGACCGGCTGCTCGGGCGGATGAAGCCTGGACGCGACATCCGCCGCGCAATGAAGGGTCAGGGGTGATGTGCATCCGTTGTGAAATCAGCAGGCGCTCGCTGCTCGTCGGCGGCGGTGCGTTGGCCGCCGCGACGATGACGGGAGTGGCCCAGGCGCGGATCAAGCCTGCGTCGATGGTGCCGCTGATCGGCCCCGGGTTCCGGCCAACCGACAAGGACGAGCAGGGCCTGTGGCAACAGATGGACCGGGTCGAGGAGGAGGTCGCCGGCTCCAATCTCGTCATCGAGGACGAGGGGGTCCGGAGCTACGTTCGCGACCTTATCGGGAAGGTCGGCGGGCCGGCCGCGAAGGACATGCGCATCTACGTGGTGCGAATTCCCGAGTTCAACGCGATGATGTTCCCGAGCGGCTTTGCGGTCGTATTCTCGGGCCTGCTTCTCCGCATGCGCAACGAGGCGCAGCTTGCCGGCGTCATCGCCCACGAATCCGGTCACTTCCTTCGCCGGCACATGATCCGCCAGTGGCGCGACATGCGCCGAAAGAGCGACCTGCTTTCGATCGGAGCGATGCTCGCTGGCGTCGGCGGCGCGGGCGCTGGGGTCTACACCGGCGATTTCGTTCGCTTGGCGCAACTCGGCGCGATCCTTTCGCTGTTCCGCTACAGCCGCGAGCTCGAGGCCGAAGCGGACGCGATGGGCGCGAAGCTGATCGCCGAAGCCGGCTACGATCCGCTGGAAATGTCGCACACCTGGAGCCAGCTCATCGCCGAGATGGAGCTCAGCGCCAAATACCGGCGCAAGCGCCGCGACCGGCATTTCTCCTTGTTCGAGACGCACCCTGCCGAGGAGAGCCGAATGGCGGACCTTCGCGTCAGTGCGGCCGAGCTTCGCGTCCCCGGCAAGATCTACGACACCGGTCGCGCTCGCTACCTTCAGGCGATCGCGCCGATCCGGCAGATGATGCTCGATGACCAGGTGAAGCTCAACGATCCGGGAGCGAGCCAATATGTGATCGAAACGCTGGCGCTCGACGGTTGGAACGGGCTGCTCCGCTTCTACGAAGGCGAAGTGTGGCGGCTGCGCAATCGCGACAGCGAAGGCGATGCCCAGCGCGCCGAGCAGAGCTATGCGATCGCGGTGGCCTATCCGGACGCGCCGCCCGAGGCGTGGCGTTGGCATGGCCTGTCGCTGATGAAGCAGGGGAGGCGGGCCGAAGGCCGAGCCGCGCTCTCGCGGTACCTTTCGATGAAGCCCGATGCGGCCGATGCGCCGTTCATTCGGCAGATGATCGGGTGAGGAAGGAAACGATGAACCGCAAGATCAAGCTCGCCGCTGCCGCTTTGGCCCTCTCGCTCTCCGCCTGCTCGAGCATCGGCGGCGGCGGCGGGTTCGGGGACTATTACGGCCTCGTCCGCCCGCGCAGCGTTTCGGTTGGGGACGGATCGCTTGCGGTCACTCCGCCGCGCGAGTGGAACCGGCAGCGCCGCACCTTCTTTGACGACGTGCGATGGGTCGAGGACTGGACGCTCAACGGCCCGCTGCTCGACGACCTGACGTTCATCAGCGGCCTTCCGCACGGCAAGTTCCTGATCCAGACGAACAAGCGCGACGCGCAGCAGGTGCCGCGCTTCCATTCGGACATGACCGCGCCCGAGATCCAGGCAATGCTCGAAAGCGCATACCGCGTCCGCGGCGGAGCCGTGGAGTTCCGGACGCTATCGCTGGAGCCGCGGCCGTTCCTTGGCCAGCCAGGCTTCCAGTTCGACTACGAGCATCTCGACAGCGACGAAGTCTGGCGCAAGGGCCGGGCGGTCGGGGCGGTCATCAACGGGCGGCTGTACCTGATCATGCTCGATGCCGTGCGGTCGCATTATTTTCCGGACGCGCTGCGTGACATGGAGGCGATGGCGGCCTCCGCTCGACTAAGGGGCTAAGGTCAGCCTGTCGGCTGCGCCGGCGTCGGACCGGGCGGGTTGGCCGGCTGCGCCGGGGCCGGCACGTCGATGTCAGGCCCGACCGGAGGCGTTTCCGGTGGAGCAGGGGTAGGCTGGCCCGGCTGTGGCGGCTGAGGCGTTTCCGGCGGGACTTGCTGCTGGGCGATCGTTTTTCTCCTTGTCGGGAAAACGCGAAGGGCCGCGGCAGGTTGCAGTCAGTCGGCCGCGCGTCTCGCTTGCCCCCGTGCACAGCCTTGCTATAGGCCCGCGGCCTTTGAGGATTCATCCGCGCGCGTGGCGGAACTGGTAGACGCGCTGGATTTAGGTTCCAGTGTCTTTGACGTGGGGGTTCGAGTCCCTCCGCGCGCACCATTTCCGAGCGCGGCCAGTCCGGGGACTGGCGAGCACGGAAATCGCCCGCATCGAACTAGAATAGCGAGATCATTACCGTGACCATCAAGACCGTCGAGACCGAAAGCGAGGGCCTCAAGCGCGCCTTCATGCTGACTATTCCGGCCAAGGACATCGACGCCCGCGTCGAGCAGGAAGTGAAGCGCATCGCCCCGCAGGTGCAGATGCCCGGTTTCCGTCCGGGCAAGGTCCCGCCGAACCTGATCAGGAAGATGCATGGCGACACGCTTCAGCGCGACGCCTTGACCGGCGCGGTTCAGGATGGCGTCCAGAAGCTGCTCGAGGAGAAGAAGCTCCGTCCCGCGATGCAGCCGGAAGTTGAGCTGGACGAGCAATATGAGCCCGGCAAGGACGCGGAGGTCCGGGTGCGCCTTGAAGCGCTTCCCGAGATCCCGGCACCGGACATCGAGGGGCTGAAGCTCGAGCGCCTGACGGTCGATCCGGACGACAAGGCCGTGGACGAACAGATCGAGCGGCTCCTCCAGTCGAACAAGAGCTGGAAGGACGCGCCCAAGGGCCGCAAGGCCGAAGCCGGCGACCTCGCGGTCATCGATTTCGAAGGCAAGCTCGGCGGGACGCCGTTCGAGGGCGGCAAGGGCGAGGACATGTCGGTGGAACTGGGCTCCGGCCAGCTCATTCCGGGCTTCGAGGACCAGCTCATCGGTGCCAAGGCCGGTGAATCCCGCGAGGTCAAGGTGACCTTCCCGAAGGATTATCAGGCCGAGAATCTCAAGGGCAAGGACGCGACCTTCGAGGTGACGGTCAAGGCCGTCAAGGTCGCGGGCGAAGCGAAAGCCGACGACGATTTCGCCAAATCGCTCGGGCTCGAGAACCTCGACCAGCTTCGCAACATCCTTCGCGAGCAGCAGGAGCAGGAGCTAAATGGCCTGACTCGCACGCACATGAAGCGGCGCCTGCTCGACCAGCTGGCGGAGCGCTGCACCTTTGACGTGCCGGCGTCCATGGTCGAGGCCGAATTCCAGAACATCATGGCGCAGCTCCGCCACGAGGCGAGCCATGAGGCCGATCCGAAGGCCGCGCTCGACGAGATCGAGAGGGACGCGGACGAATATCGCCACATTGCCGAGCGGCGGGTCCGCCTCGGTCTGCTGTTGTCGGAGATCGGCGGCGCCAATGGAGTCCAGATCAGCGACACGGAGATGAACCGTCTTGTGATGCAGGCGGCTTCCCAATATCAGGGCAAGGACCGCGATCGCTTCATCCAGTATTTGCAGCAGGAACCGGCCGCGGCCGCACAGCTTCGCGCGCCTCTCTATGAAGACAAGGTGGTCGATTTCCTCTTCTCGAAGGCGGAGATCACCGATCGCAAGGCGTCGCGCGAAGAGCTCGAGGCCGACCTCGAAAGCGAGGAAGGCCACGTACATGGCCCCGGATGCGGTCACGACCATGGCGACGCGAAGCCGAAGAAGGGCAAAGCCAAGGCTGAAACGAAGAAGCCCTCTACCGCCGAAAAGCGTCCCAAGCCCGAGGCTCCGGCCAAGGGCCCGGTCGAAAAAGCATCGGCCAAACCCAAGCCGGCAAAGCCGGTGAAGGACGCGGCCGCGGCCAAGGCCCCCGCAGCGAAGGCGGAAAAGAAACCCGAGGCGAAGAAGGCGCCGGCCAAGAAGCCAGCCAAGAAGGGCTGACCGACCAATGGACGAAACCGAGCTCGTTTGCACCGAGCTCGGTCGCGACATCGACCGCCTGAAGGCCGACGGCTTTCGCCTCGATGTCATCTATCCGGCGGACGATCCGCACACGGCCGTCCTGTCGAAGGACGGCGCCCGAATCCGTTTGACGACCCGAGCCGGCGTGGCGCCGCCATCTTCGGTCCTGCCTCCGTTCGAGCCCCACTTCGTGCTGACTCGCGCCGGCGCCGGGTCGGGCGAGGGCAGGGCCGGGATGCTGTATCGCGACCTCATCCCGGGGCGTCTAGGCGGCCGTTACATCGCCTCGCACATCGCCATCCCCGACGGTGGGCCTGTGGCCGACTGGGTGCATTACCACCGCGTAGCCTTCCAGATGATCTACGTCCGCGCGGGCTGGGTCCGCGTCGTGTACGAGGATCAAGGCGAACCGTTCGTGATGCGGCCGGGCGACATGGTGCTGCAGCCGCCGGCTATCCGGCACCGGGTCTTGGAGAGCTCGGCGGGCCTGGAGGTCATCGAAATCGGCTGTCCCGCCCTTCACGAGACCTTCGCCGATCACGAGCTCCAACTTCCGAACGGGTCTGGCGAGCCGGCCCGCCTGTTCGCCGGTCAGCGCTTCCTGCGGCACGTCGCAGCGAATACGCCGTGGACTTCCTTCGCCGGCGGGGAAGCGCAGGAAAGCCAGATGGAGCTTGCGACCGCCGGGATTGCGCAGGTGCGGACCATCCGGGGAAGCGCGCTGCAATTTCCGGGGCATTTCGGAGAGCTCGTTTTCGGCTTCGTCCTGCAGGGCGGCGGTCATTTGCAATTTCGCGGTGACCACGACCTCGCTGCCGGCGCCGCCTTCGTGATCCCGCCCGAGGAGGCCTGGTCCGTGGCCAACGCGTCCCGCGATTTCCGATTGCTCCACGTGACCACAAGGACCCTCGCCTAAAATCGGCCTAGCGGGGCGCAGCGCATCGCCTCTATACGCCCCTTCGTCAGATGAGGGGGAAAAGTGGCCAGCGCCAGACGTCCGAGAATTGCCGTCCTGTTGCCCTGCTTCAACGAGGAAGCGACGATCGGCGCGACCGTGAAGGGCTTTCGCAAGGCGCTGCCCGGAGCGAGCCTGTTCGTCTACGACAACAACAGCGTCGACAAGACCATGCAAATCGCCGCCAAAGCGGGTGCGGTCGTCCGGTCGGAGCGCCAGCAGGGCAAGGGCCATGTCGTTCGGCGGATGTTCGCCGACATCGACGCCGACGTGTACGTCATGGCCGACGGCGACCTCACCTACGATCCACAGGCCGCGCCGGAGATGGTCGCGCTCCTTCTCCGCGACCAACTCGACATGGTCGTCGGCACGCGCAGGCACGAGGAGAAGGACGCCTATCGCGGCGGCCACGTCCTCGGGAACCGCGTCTTCACCGGCCTGCTCGCCAGCCTGTTCGGGCGCAGCTTCAACGACATCTTCTCCGGCTATCGCGTCTTCTCGCGACGCTTCGTGAAGAGCTTCCCGGTGCTCTCGTCCGGCTTCGAGATCGAGACCGAGATGAGCGTCCACGCGCTGGAATTGAGGATGCCCGTCGGCGAGGTCGAAACCCGCTACCTGGCGCGTCCCGAAGGGTCGGAGTCCAAGCTCTCGACATTCGGCGACGGATGGCGAATCCTGAAGACCATTGGGACCCTCTACCGCGTCGAACGGCCGACCTTGTTCTACGGAACCATCGGCGCGCTGCTGCTGGTAGCGGCGCTGCTTCTGTCGGTGCCGCTCGTCGTCACCTACCTACACACCGGGCTGGTCCCGCGGCTGCCGACCGCCGTCCTCATCACCGGAATCACGATCGTCGCGGTGCTCTGCTTCTTCGCAGGCCTCATCCTCGACACGGTCACGCGGGGTCGCCGCGAGATGCGACGGCTGTTCTATCTCTCGCTCGACGCGCCGCCCGCCGACGCCGCTTGAACCTTCGCAGCTTCCGCCCGATGTAGGCCGGGCAACATCAACCGAGGACCCATCAGGATCATGGATCACCAGGACATCGTCTCGCAGCTCGTTCCCATCGTCATCGAGCAATCGAACAGGGGCGAGCGCAGCTTCGATATCTATTCGCGGCTGCTTCGCGAGCGCATTGTCTTCATCACCGGCGCCATCGAGGACCATATGGCGAGCCTCGTTACCGCCCAGCTGCTCTTCCTCGAGTCCGAGAACCCGAAGAAGGACATTTTCATGTACATCAACTCGCCCGGCGGGGTGGTGACCGCCGGACTCGCGATCCACGACACCATGCAATATATCCGGCCGAAGATCGGCACCGTGTGCATCGGACAGGCGGCGTCGATGGGCAGCTTCCTTCTCGCCGCCGGCGAGCCCGGAATGCGCGTCGCTTTGTCGAACAGCCGTATCATGGTCCACCAGCCTTCGGGCGGCGCCCAGGGCATGGCCGCCGACATCGAAATCCAGGCACGCGAGATCCTGCGGATGCGCAGCCGGCTCAACTCGCTCTACGCGAAGTACACCGGCCAGACGATCGAGGAGATCGAAAAGGCGATGGACCGCGACAAGTTCATGGAAGCCGACGAGGCCAAGGAATTCGGCATCATCGACGAGGTCTTCGAGAAGCGACCCGATTCCGGCGACGATGCAGGAACCGGGGCCGGCGAGGTCACGCCGACCTAAGCTCTTCAGAAATCGGTGGATTGTTTCGACCGGCCTCGCTTGTGCGGCCGTCACCGCGTAGCCATATCGGTTTTCGAAATGGGACAGTGGGCGCGGGCATTAACCGAAGCCCAAGCTTGCGCGTTCTATAAATCCGGTTAGCGTGACCGGTGCGGAGCTTTTCGGCGCCGCCAGCGTAAGGGATGAAATGACCAAACTATCGGGCAGCGACGGCAAGAGCACCCTCTACTGCTCCTTCTGCGGGAAGTCGCAGCACGAGGTCCGCAAGCTGATTGCGGGCCCCACCGTCTTCATCTGCGACGAATGCGTCGAGCTGTGCAACGATATCATCCGCGAGGAGAGCAAGTCCGCGCTGGTCAAGACTCGCGACGGAGTTCCGACGCCCGCGGAAATCTGCAAGGTGCTCGACGATTACGTGATCGGGCAGGACCGCGCGAAGCGGGTGCTCTCGGTCGCGGTCCATAATCACTACAAGCGCCTCAACCATGGCTCGAAGGCCGGCTCCGAGGTCGAGCTTGCAAAGTCCAACATTCTTCTCATCGGCCCGACCGGTTGCGGTAAAACGCTTCTTGCCCAGACTCTTGCGCGCATTCTTGATGTTCCGTTCACAATGGCGGACGCGACGACGCTGACCGAAGCCGGCTATGTCGGCGAGGACGTCGAGAACATCATCCTGAAGCTGCTCCAGGCCTCGGACTATAATGTCGAGAAGGCGCAGCGCGGCATCGTCTACATCGACGAGATCGACAAGATCAGCCGCAAGTCGGATAATCCGTCGATCACGCGCGACGTGTCGGGCGAGGGCGTGCAGCAGGCCCTCCTCAAGCTTATGGAAGGCACGACCGCCTCAGTCCCGCCGCAGGGCGGCCGAAAGCATCCGCAGCAGGAATTCCTGCAGGTCGACACGACGAACATCCTGTTCATTTGCGGCGGCGCATTCGCTGGTCTCGAAAAGATCATCTCCGACCGGATGGAAGGCAAGTCGATGGGCTTCGGCGCCCACGTTGCCGCCCCGGACGAGCGCAAGACCGGCGAGATCCTCAAGCATTGCGAGCCCGAGGACCTGCTGAAGTTCGGCCTGATTCCGGAATTCATCGGGCGCCTGCCGGTGATCGCTACGCTCGAGGACCTGGACGAGGCGGCGCTGATCAAGATTCTCGTCGAGCCCAAGAACGCGCTCGTGAAGCAGTACCACAAGCTGTTCGACATGGAGGACGTGGAGCTGGCGTTCAGCGACGATGCTCTGGGCGCGGTCGCCCGCAAGGCGATCGACCGCAAGACCGGCGCTCGCGGCCTCCGCTCGATCCTCGAAGGCATATTGCTCGACACCATGTTCGATCTGCCGTCCATGGACGGTGTCGACGAAGTGCATGTCGACCGGGACGTCGTCGAGGGCCGCAAGGAACCGGTCCGCGTTTACGCCAAGAAGGGTAAGACCGGCGACGCTGCGTGACGCGTGACCCGCCGGCCGCGCCGGTCGGCTCTGGTTCGCTGCTTCAAATTCTTCCGACGTCCCTGCGCGTGCCGGAGCGTCCGCTTCGGGCCGTCGCGATCGGGTGGTTGACCGCGTTCCCGCTGAGCATGGCGCTCGCCGCGCTCGGTTCCGTTCTGCTTCCGAGCGCTCCGCAGCCCGAATTCGCCGCAAGAGGCTTCACCGCCATCTTCACGCTCGTGATCTTCTCGCCCGTGGTCGAGACGATCATCATGGGCGCGGTCCTGTTGCTTCTGCTGCGCTTTGTGTCGCCGGTGCTTGCAATCGCGCTCAGCACGATCGGCTGGGGCATCGCCCATTCGTTGCTCGCGCCGCTGTGGGGCCTAGTGATCTGGTGGCCGTTCCTGATCTTGTCGACGCTGTTCGTCACCTGGCAGCAGCGTTCGCTTCAATTGGCGTTTCTGATCCCGATGGCGGTCCACGCGCTGCAGAATTTGCTGCCTGCGCTCCTCGTGGCGCGCGGCCTCGCCTAATCACTCGCCTTCGAGCGGCAGGGTATCGACCTCACCTTGCGGGGCGCCCAGCTTGGTTGCCGCGTCCGCGACCTCTTCATCGCTCGGCGGTCGCGGTAGCTCCGTTTCACCGGGGGTGAGGCTGTCGTCGGGAATTCCGGGCGCCATTCCTGCGATGTTCTCATTGACCGCGCGGTCATTCGGCCCGGTGCTGATCTTTTCGCGCTCTGCCATGTGCCGGCTCCTCTCCTGATCAGCGCACGGAAGCGGCGGCTTGTTCCGTTGCGTTGCACCCGCGCGGCCCGCCGCCCATATAGCTTTGCATGACTCGCATGCTCCCGCTTCTCCCGCTCCGCGACATCGTCGTTTTCCCGCATCGGATCGTCCCCTTGTTCGTCGGCCGCGAAAAATCGGTGGCCGCTCTCGAAGCGGCCATGGCCGACAACAAGGAGCTGTTCCTCGTTGCCCAGCTCGACCCGGCGGAAGACGATCCCGGTCGCGACGACCTCTATGACCTCGGCGTTGTCGCAACGGCGATGCAGCTGTTGAAGTTGCCGGACGGCACCGTTCGGGTGCTCGTCGAGGGCGCGCGACGCGCCACGCTCACCGGCCTGGTGCAGCACGACGGCTTCGTCGCCGCCGAGATCGAGGAAATCGAAGAGCAGCCGGCGGACGGCCCCGAGGCCCAGGCGCTGATGCGCTCGGTCGTCGAACAGTTCGAGAATTATGCGAAGCTCAACAAGCGGCTTCCCGCCGAGACCGGCATTCAGCTGGCCGAGATCGACAATGCGTCGATCCTTGCCGACGCCGTGGCTTCGAACCTGTCGATCAAGGTCGCGGACAAGCAGGCGCTCCTGGGCGAGCTCAACCCGGCGCGCCGGCTCGAGATGGTGTTTGCTTTCATGGAAGGCGAGCTGGGCGTCCTCCAGGTCGAGAAGAAGATCCGGAGCCGCGTGAAGCGCCAGATGGAGAAGACGCAGCGCGAATATTATCTCAACGAGCAGCTGAAGGCGATCCAGCGCGAGCTTGGCAACGAGAGCGAGGAGGGCGGGGATGAGCTCGCCGAGCTAGCCGCCAAGATCCGCAAGACCAAGCTGTCGAAGGAAGCCCGCTCCCGGGCCAATGCCGAGCTCAAGAAGCTGAAGGCGATGGCGCCGATGTCCGCCGAGGCGACTGTCGCGCGCAACTATCTCGACGTGCTCCTGGGCCTTCCGTGGGGCAAGAAGTCGAAGGTCAAGAAGGACATCGCGGAAGCGCAGCGCATCCTCGACGAGGACCATTATGGTCTCGAGAAGGTCAAGGACCGTATCGTCGAATATCTCGCCGTGCAGGCGCGAACGAACAAGCTCAAGGGGCCGATCCTGTGCCTCGTCGGGCCTCCGGGGGTCGGCAAGACGTCGCTGGGACGATCGATCGCCCGGGCCACAGGGCGCGAATTCGTGCGCCAGTCGCTCGGCGGCGTGCGCGACGAGGCGGAAATCCGCGGCCACCGGCGCACGTACATCGGGTCGCTTCCGGGCAAGATCATCTCGAACATCCGCAAGGCAGGCACGACTAACCCGCTGTTCCTGCTCGACGAGATCGACAAGCTTGGCCAGGACTTCCGCGGCGATCCTGCCTCGGCGTTGCTCGAGGTGCTCGATCCCGAGCAGAATGCGCGTTTCCAGGACCATTATCTGGAGCTCGACTACGACCTCTCCGATGTGATGTTCGTCACGACCGCGAACTCGCTCGACATGCCGCAGCCACTGCTCGACCGGATGGAGATCATCCGGCTCGAAGGGTACACCGAAGACGAGAAGGTTGAGATCGCCATCCGCCACCTGATCCCGAAGCAGATCGAGGCGCACGGACTGAAGACCGAGGAACTGACGTTCACCGACGCCGGCCTTCGTGGCATGATCCGTCATTACACGCGCGAGGCGGGCGTCCGGACGCTCGAGCGCGAGCTGGCCAAGGTTGCCCGCAAGTCGCTTCGGCAGATTCTGGAGAGCAAGACCGATCGAGTGGAGCTCACCGCCGACAATCTCACGGAATTCCTGGGCGTCCGGAAATATCGCTACGGAATGGGCGAGGAAGAGGACCAGATCGGCGCCGTAACCGGCCTCGCCTGGACGGAAGTCGGGGGCGAGTTGCTCACGATCGAAGCGGTGACCGTTCCTGGGAAGGGGCAGATCAGGACGACCGGCAAGCTCGGCGAGGTGATGCAGGAGTCTGTGCAGGCGGCGATGAGCTTCGTCAAAGCCCGCTCGCCCTCCTTCGGGGTGAAGCCGAGCCTGTTCGCCCGCAAGGACATCCACGTCCACCTTCCCGAAGGGGCGGTCCCGAAGGACGGGCCGTCGGCGGGCGTCGGCATGGTCACGGCAATGATATCGACACTGACCGGAATCCCGGTGCGCCGCGACGTGGCGATGACGGGCGAGGTGACCCTGCGCGGCCGCGTGCTGCCCATCGGCGGGCTCAAGGAAAAGCTGCTCGCGGCCCTGCGCGGCGGGATCAAGACCGTTCTCATCCCGGGCGAAAACGAGAAGGACCTCGCCGAAATCCCCGCTTCGGTCCGCGATGGACTGGAAATCGTCGCGGTCGAGCATGTCGATGAAATCCTGGCTCACGCGATGACTGAGCCCATGCGGCCCATCGAGTGGACGGATGCGGACGAACATGCCGCCGAGCCGCCGATCCCGCCGGCAGATAGTCACGGCGAAGGCGCCGTGCGTCACTGACGCGCTCGCCGCCTTTGACATCGTCGCTCAGTCTTGCCTTTAGTCGGGGCAGGAAACTGCGCGAGTCCCGCGCGGGAGACCGGGGAGCAGCGAGGTAATGAACAAGCAGGAACTGATCGGCCACGTCGCCGACCGCGCGGGTCTGAACCGCAACGATGCGGCACGTGCGGTCGAGACGATGCTCGACGTGATCACCTCCGCGTTGAAGCGGGGAGACGAGGTCAGGCTGGTCGGTTTCGGCAATTTCTCGGTCACCCGCCGAAAGGCATCGACGGGCCGCAATCCGCGAACCGGTGAGCCGATGCAGATCAAGGCAACGTCGCAGCCGAAATTCCGTCCGGGCAAGATGCTTAAGGACGCGGTCCAGTAGACACCGGTCGCCGGGCGCTTATATGCGCGGCGCATCGGGCGCGTAGCTCAGTGGTAGAGCACACCCTTCACACGGGTGGGGTCGTAGGTTCAATCCCTACCGCGCCCACCAGCCTTTCAGCAAAGCTGGTCAGTCCAGATAAGCGGGCTGGAAGCTCGCGATCCGCCGGAGCTCGGACCAGTCCTGGAACGCGATCTCCCGCCCGGCTCGGCGGATCACCCCCTGGCGCTCGAGATCGGCGAACACGCGGTTGACGTTTACCGACGTTTGGCCGGTGATGTCGGCGATCTGCTGCTGGGTGAAAGGGTTGACCATCATCTCGTGCTCGACATCGACGCCGCTGCGCGTGGCGGTTTCGCAAAGAAGGTGAGCAACGCGTGCGGTCGAGTCCCGGCGTCCGCAGTTGACGAGCCATTCGTAACCGATGGCCTCGTTGCGCTGGATGAGCCGCCAGAAGAACCGCCCGAGCTCGGGATGCGCATCCACGATGGCGTTGAAGTCGTCCGCCGCGCCGACCATGATCTCGCTCCGAACGATCGCCTGGATGCCGTAGCTCGCCGGACCTTCGCGCGGTAGAATTCCCTCGCCTGGAAAACGCAACGCCACGATCTGGCGGCGTCCCGAGCCGTCCGTCTTGTACTTGGAGATGATTCCGGAGCGGACGAAGATGACCTCGTTGCGCGGGGCGCCTGGTTCGCGAAACGGCCGCTTCGCATCGACCTCGAAAACCCGATGCGGCATGTTGACGAGCAGGTCTGCGATCGCCGGGTCCAGTCCCGCGGCAATCAACGTGTCCCCTAGCGACACACGCGGAGCTGCGGCGGCACGTGGCCGGCGACTCGGTTGCATGGCGTCTCCCTGAAGCAGCATGAGCTTCGACTGTTGTTCACGCAACCAGAAATGGCTGATTGGCTTGTGCAACGGAAACTACAGCACTGCTTTTATTTCCGAAATCAAGGAGAGAAGCTGCTCCGGCGAAAGCTTTACTGATAAGTTTAACTGCGGAGGTCCGGGCCAGCCGGTGTCCGCGAAATCGACGCCGGACCACACGCGTGGCTCCGAATAGCGCGGGATCACGTGGAAGTGCACGTGCGGGTCGACCATCATCAGCATCAGATAATTGATGCGCTCGTAATCGCAGAGGCGGCGGAGGCCCCGCTCGATCGCCACCACTGCCAGTGACTGTTCGGCAAAGGCTTCGGCGGGAAGGTCGGAATAAGCTGTGGCGTCGGATTTCGCCGCGAGCACGAGCGATCCCAGCGTCACCTGCGCCGGACGCAGCAGCACGGCCCAATGGTCGAACTCGCGAACCAGGGTATCGGGATAGCCGAATTTCACCATCGTCGCGTTCGCCATCCGGCCTCCGTTCGGGTTGCGTTCCAGGGCTGCCAATCCTAAGGAGCGCGCGCGCTTTGGGGAACCTTCCCGCGGCGTATCATGGCGATCGTAGCTCAGCTGGTTAGAGCACTGGTTTGTGGTACCAGGGGTCGTGGGTTCAAGTCCCATCGGTCGCCCCATCTTTCGCGTTATCAGTAACGGAATTCCGAACAGCAATGGACACGCCCTGGGGCTTTCCCGATTTCGACGCTCATGAGGTCCTGCACTTCGTCGACGAGCCCCGTCAGGGCTTGCGCGCGATCGTCGCTATTCATTCCACCCATCTGGGTCCCGCGATAGGCGGCGCGCGCTTCTGGCATTACGAGAATTCGGCCGACGCGCTGACCGACGCACTGCGGCTGTCGCGCGGCATGAGCTACAAGAATGCGATGGCCGGACTTCCGCTCGGGGGCGGCAAGTCGGTCATCCTGGCGCCGCCGGAGCGTCACAAATCGCCCGAGCTGCTGGCCGCGTTCGGCAAGGCGATCGACGGGCTGTGCGGGCGCTACGTCACGGCCGAGGACGTGGGCATGAGCGTCACCGACATGGTCGAGGTTCGTCGCCAGACGCACTATGTCGCCGGCCTTCCGAGCGCCGACGGAGGAGTCGGAGGCGATCCCGGGCCGCACACCGCGCTTGGAGTGTTCCTCGGCCTAAAAGCCGCGGCCCGGAGGGCACTGGGCGCGGACAGCGTCGAGGGGTTGCACATCGCGATCCAGGGCGCCGGCAGCGTCGCCACCGGGGTTGCGATGCACGCCGCCGCGGAAGGCGCGCGCCTCTCGGTTGCCGACATCGATTCAGCAAAGGCGAAGAAGCTCGCCGACGCCACTGACGCCAGCGTGGTTTCGCCGGACGAGATCCTGTTCGTGGAGTCCGACATCGTAAGCCCGTGCGCGCTCGGCGCGATCCTCAACGAGGAAACGATCACCAAGCTTAGGACGAAGGTGGTGGCGGGGGCGGCTAACAACCAGCTCGCAAAGCCGGAAGACGGCGCTCGCCTGGTCGAGCGCGACATCCTCTATGCGCCCGATTATGTGATCAACGCGGGCGGGATCATCAACGTGTGCACCGAATATCTGGCCGACGGCGATGCCGGATTGGTGCGAGAGCGCATCGAGGGCATTCCGACCCGCCTCGAGCAGATCTGGTCGGAAAGCGCCCAAACCGGCCGCGACCCGGCGGCGGTCGCCGATGCGATGGCGCAGCGACTGATCGGAAGGGCCTAGAGCGGAGCTCGTCATGCACGCGCTTGCAAATCCGGCGCGTTTTTTACGCTTTGCCCGCCCGGCGACCGGCTGGACGCTCGGCGTCGGAATCGCACTCGTGCTCGCTGGATCGGTAGCGGGGCTACTCCTGACGCCTCCGGACTATCTGCAGGGCGAGACCGTCCGCATTCTCTACATGCACGTGCCGGCCGCGTGGCTTGGGATGGCTGGGTGGCTCGGTATTGCGGCCGCGTCCGTCAGCCAGCTCGTGTGGAGGCACCCGCTGGCAGGCGTCGCGGCGCGGGCGATGGCGCCGTGCGGAGCGACGTTCACCGCAATCTGCCTGCTCACGGGCTCCATCTGGGGGCGGCCGAGCTGGGGCACGTGGTGGGAATGGGACGGGCGGCTGACGTCGATGCTGATCCTCTTCTTCCTCTATCTCGGGTACATCGCGCTTGCCGCCGCCGAGCGAGAGCGCGGCGGCGAGGGGCGGATCGCCGCCATTTTCGGCCTGGTCGGAGCGATCAACCTGCCCGTCATCCATTATTCGGTTCTGTGGTGGCGCACGCTGCACCAGGGGCAGAGCATCGGGCTGACGGGCTCGAGCATCCACACGTCGATCGCCTGGCCGCTGCCGCTGACCTTCGCTGGGTTCACCCTCATTTTCGCGGCGGCCGTGCTGATGCGCATGCGCGCCGAACTTGCCAGCGCCCGAGTGGAATCGCGCCTGCGAAGGGCCGCGGCGGAATGAACCCGTGGCCATTCGTCGTCGCGGCTTATGCCATCACCCTGCTCGGCACGGCTGGCCTGGTCCTGCTGTCTTATGCGGGCATGCGCCGCGCCGAAGCGCAGGCCCGCAGGCTCCGCTCCGATGATCGCTAAGCCCAAGCACCAGCGGCTGCTTCTGGTGATCGTCGCGGTTGTCGCGATCGGCGGAGCAGTGCTGCTCGCGATGTGGGGTTTGAAGGATCGCGCGGCCTATTTCTACACGCCCACCGAGGTTGCCGCCGGAAAGGCGGCGACCGGCCAACCGATCCGGCTTGGCGGAATGGTCCAGGAAGGGTCGCTCGAGCGCCTTGCGGACGGCGTGAGCATCCGTTTCCGAATGAGCGACGGGACGGGGCAAGTGCCGGTCACGTTCCGAGGCATCGTCCCAGACCTGTTCCGCGAAGGCAGCGGAGCCGTCGCCGAGGGCCGCCTGGCTCCCGACGGCACTTTCATCGCCGACAACATCCTCGCCAAGCACGACGAGCGCTACATGCCGCCCGAGCTCGGGAACCAGGCGGCCGAGCACAAGGTCGCGAAGACGGTGGAAAGGTGATCGCCGAAGCGGGGCTGGCGGCGTTGTGGCTAGCGGCCGCGCTCGCTGTCCTGCAGCTGCTGTTCGCGTTCGGCCCGGCGCCCGTCAGGGCAGGCGGCACCACGCCGGTCCGCGCGGTGGCGATCGGCCAAGGCGCGCTCACTCTGTTCGCAATGGCGATGCTGATGCTGGTGTTCGCGCGGACGGACCTGTCCGTGCTGCTCGTTGCCGAGAACAGCCACACCGCGAAGCCGTGGCTCTACAAGCTGGCCGGCGCCTGGGGCAACCACGAGGGTTCGATGCTGCTGTGGGTCACCGTGCTCGGCGTTGCCGGCGCGGTCCTCGCGATCTTCTCGCGGCGGATGGAGGAGCGAACCTTCGCCGCGGCGCTCGGCGCGCAGAGCGCGCTCGCGCTCGGCTTCTTCGCATTCCTGCTGTTCGCGTCGAACCCCTTTGCCCGCCTCAATCCGCCGGCGCTGGAGGGAAGGGGGCTCAATCCGCTTCTCCAGGACCCCGGTCTCGTCTTCCACCCGCCGACGCTCTACCTCGGCTATGTCGGTCTCTCCGTCGCGTTCAGCCTAGCCGTCGGGGCGCTGATTACCGGCCGTGTGGATTCGGCGCTCGCCAAGGCGATGCGGCCGTGGGTGCTCGGCGCGTGGATCATGCTGACGCTCGGCATCACGGCGGGAAGCTATTGGGCTTATTACGAGCTCGGCTGGGGCGGGTGGTGGTTCTGGGACCCGGTGGAAAATGCGTCGCTCATGCCATGGCTTGCCGCCACGGCGTTGCTGCATTCGGTCAATGTGCTCGCGGCTCGGGATTCGCTGCGCGCGTGGACGGTGATGCTCGCGATGGTCGGCTTCTCGATGTCCATGGTGGGCACCTTCCTGGTGCGCTCGGGGATACTGACATCGGTCCACGCCTTCGCGGTCGATCCGCAGCGCGGCACGTTCCTGCTCGCGTTGCTCGCGCTCTACGTCGGCGCGGCCTTCGCGCTGTTCGCAATCCGCTCGGGCAAGCTTGCCGAAGGGCCTCCGTTCGAACTCGTCAGCCGCGAAGCGGCGCTGGTCGGCAACAACCTGCTGCTGACCGTCATTCTCGGTATCGTCTTTGTCGGAACGCTCTATCCGCTATTCGTGGAAGCCGTGACCGGCGACAAACTGTCCGTCGGGCCGCCCTATTTCGACACGGTTGCCGGACCCCTCGCACTGCTTCTCGCGGCCTTGGTCGGCGTGGGCCCATTGTTGAACTGGCGTCGCGATTCAGGCGACAAGCTGAAGCGGCTCGCGATCCCGGCGCTGATAGGTTTGGTGGTGCTGGTCACGTCCGTGGTCGTCATTCCGACTGGCGGCATTCTGTCGAAAGTGGGGCTGGGGGTCGGGGCGATGCTCGCCATCGCGAGCTTCCTCCCCCTCTTCGGCCGCACGTTGCGGCGCACGCCGCTCGCCGTGTGGGGCATGGTGGTCGCGCATTTCGGAGTCGCGGTTGCGATCGCTGGGATGGCGGCCAGCAACCTCATGACCAGGGAAGTGCTGATTGCGGCCCGGCCGGGTGAGCAGGCCCAGGTCGGCCCATGGACCATCGAATTCGAGACGGTCACTCCGACTGCAGGCTCGAACTGGACGGCGCTGCAAGCGGAGCTTCGGGCCTCGCGAGGCGGCGGTGTCTCGGTGTTGAAGCCCCAGGCCCGTTTTTATACGAGCCCGCCGACGGAGACGACGGAAGCAGCCATCAAGACCGTGCTCTCCGGCCAGCTTTACACGGTGCTGGGCAAACCGGCTGAGGACGGCCGCTGGCAATTGCGTTTGTGGTGGAAGCCGCTGATCACTTTGATCTGGCTCGGCGGGGGCTTGATCGCGCTCGGCGGCCTGCTTGCGCTTGGCGGCAGGGCATGGCGCGGATTGCGCAAGGGCCGGTACCAGTGAGGCGCATACTTCGCTTTTTACCCGTGGCGCTGGCGATACTCGTCGTCGCATCGCTGGTGTGGCGGCTCGTTCATCCGCCCGAGACCTCGGTCGAGTCGGGAATGATTGGAAAGCCGGCGCCGACATTTGCGGCGGCGCCCGCCCTCCCCGGGAAACCGGCGCTCGCATCCAGCGACCTCGCCGACGGCCGGCCGAAGCTCGTCAACTTCTTCGCGAGTTGGTGCGTGCCGTGCATTGCGGAGGCGCCGGTGCTGACGCAGCTGAGGAAGGAAGGGGTGCCAATCGTCGGCATAGCCGTTCGCGATCGTCCCGAGGATATCCGGCAATTCCTCACCGATAATGGAGATCCGTTCGAGAGAGTCGCGGCGGATCCCCAGAGTCGCCTCCAGCTCGCCTTCGGCTCCGCCGGCGTCCCGGAGACATTCGTCGTCGACGGACGCGGGATCATCCGCGTCCAGCATATCGGGCCGATCCAGCCGGAGGACGTTCCCGACCTGGTGACGGCGGTCAAGGCCGCGCGATGAGGGTCGTCCTGCTGATGCTGGCGATTTTCGCGGCGGCCCCGGCGCTCGCCGATTCCTCGCTTCCGCCGGCCTATTGGGCCGACCGCCAACTCCCGGACCCTCGCCAGGAAGCGCAGGCGCAGGCGCTGATGGGGGAAATTCGCTGCCTCGTGTGCCAGGGTCAGTCGATCGCCGATTCGGATGCGGAGCTCGCGGGTGACATGCGCGACCTGGTCCGGCGGCGGATCGCAGCGGGCGAAAAACCGGGCGCGATCCGCGACTGGCTGATCAGCCGTTACGGTGCCTGGATCACCTATCGGCCGCCTTCAGAGCCCGTCACATGGCCGTTATGGCTGGCGCCGCTCGGTTTGCTCGTGGCCGGTTTTCTCCTCGCGCGAACGCGTCTGAAGCGGAGTGCCAACAAATGACCGGCTGGGTCATGCTGCTGCTGCTGTTCGGTATGGCGCTCGTCGCGTTGCGATCGCTCGGTCTGCGCGGCCCGCTCTTGCAACTCGCCGCCGCCGCGCTGCTGTTCGGCTGCGCCGGCTATGCTCTCCAGGGCCGACCGTCGCTGGCGGGGTCTCCTCGAAAAGCCGGGGCCGTGAAATCGCCAGCGCTGCCGCTGACAGACATCCGTCACGCCTTCTTCGGCAACTTCACGCCGACGGAGCATTGGCTCCTGATGTCGGAATCCTTTGCGAGCCGGGGAAACAGCCAGGATGCGGTGAACGTGCTCGGCTCGGCGGTGCGAGAGCATCCCGACGACGCCCAGCTGTGGATCGGACTCGGCAATGCCCTCGTCGATCATGCGGGCTCGCTGACGCCCGCCGCGGAGCTCGCCTATCGACGCTCCGCGGAGCTCCTCCCGGGCCATCCCGCACCGGCCTTCTTCATGGGGCTTGCACTGGCCCGCTCCGGTGATCGGGGCGCGGCAGTAGCTCTGTGGCGGGAGGCGCTCGCCGCAGGCCCCGCGGACGCTGCGTGGCGGCCGCTCATCGAAGACGCGGTCGCCGCTCTCGAACGGCCGCAGCCGGTCAGGCGCTGATCGGCTCGAACGGCAGGTCGAGCGCTTCCGCGACGGCCTGATGGCGGACTTTTCCGCCCGACACGTTGAGGCCGTTGGCGAGGTGCGGGTCCGCCCGCATCGCTTCCTCCGCGCCCAGGTTGGCGATGCGGAGCGCGAACGGCATCGTGGCATTGTTGAGCGCGAAGGCGCTCGTGCGCGCGACCGCGCCAGGCATGTTGGCGACGCAATAATGGATCACTCCGTCGACCTCGAAAACGGGATCGGCGTGGGTGGTCGGGTGGCTCGTTTCGAAGCAGCCGCCCTGGTCGATGGCAATGTCGACGAGGACGGACCCGCGCTTCATCGTCTTGAGCATGTCGCGGGTCACCAGCTTCGGCGCCGCCGCGCCGGGAACCAGCACTGCGCCAATCACCAGCTCGGCCTTCTCGACGGCGCTCGCGATCGCCGAGCGCGACGCATAAGCGGTCTTGATCTGGCTCGAGAAGAACATGTCGAGCTCTGCCAGGCGGTCATTGTTGATGTCGTAGATGGTGACGTCGGCGCGCATTCCGACGGCCATCTGCGCCGCGTTCACGCCGGCGACGCCGCCGCCGAGGATCGCGACCGTTGCCGGCGCGACACCGGGGACGCCGCCGAGAAGAACGCCGCGGCCGCCCTGTTCCTTTTCGAGATAGTGGGCGCCGACCTGGATCGACATCCGCCCCGCGACTTCGCTCATCGGCTTCAGCAACGGCAGGGCGCCGGAGCGCGACGTCACCGTTTCATAGGCGATGCAGGTCGCTCCCGACTTCATCAGCCCGAGGGTTTGCGGCTTGTCGGCGGCAAGGTGCAGATAGGTGAAGAGGATGTGCCGCGGTTCGAGAAGCTCGATTTCCTGCGGCTGGGGCTCCTTGACCTTCACGATCATGTCGCTCGCCTTGAACACCTCGGCCGGGTTCGGGAGGATCGCCGCTCCTGCCTTCTTGAAGGCGGCGTCCGGGCAATCGATCCCGTCGCCCGCACGGGTCTCCACGAAGAGTTCGTGGCCGGCAGCGACGAGCTCAGCGACCGATGAGGGGGTCAGACCGACTCTGAACTCGTTGTTCTTGATCTCTTTCGGCACCCCAATTCGCATTATTCGATCGCTCCGTTGATGGTCGGCGCGGGGCCTATAGACGGGCTTTGCGCGCTTGTCCGCAACGATTGCAGCGGCTGTAGGCCGGTGCTAGGGGCGCGCCCTTCGTCACTTCGATGGCGATGGGGCAGCGAGAGTTCGTTTGCGTAAAGAGCATCAGCCGGCGCACCGATGAGCACCGCCCCTTCCGGCGCTAGCGAGCAGCTGACGCTCGATCACGACCCACGCACGCATGCGCACGGCCCGCTTCACCGGCTTGCGATAGCCGCGATCGGCATCGTCTACGGCGATATCGGCACCAGCCCCATCTACGCGTTTCGCGAGACCTTCGCCGGGCACCACACGCTCGCTCCCGACCAGCTGCACATCTACGGCGTGCTCAGCCTCATCTTCTGGTCGATGATGATCATCGTCACGCTGAAGTATCTCACCGTCATCATGCGGGCCGACAACAAGGGGGAGGGCGGAAGCCTTGCCCTGCTCGCCCTGATCAACCGGTCGCTCGACCGCAAGGTGAAATGGAGCGGCGGGATCGTGCTTCTAGGCGTGTTCGCGACGGCGCTTTTCTACGGCGATTCAATGATCACGCCGGCAATTTCGGTGCTTTCCGCCGTCGAAGGACTGACCACGGTCAATCCAGTGTTCGAGCCGTTCGTGATCCCGCTCGCTATCGTCATCCTCGTCGGCCTGTTTGCCATCCAGGCGCGCGGCACGGCCAAGGTCGGGCTCATGTTCGGCCCGATCATGATCGTCTATTTCCTGACGCTGGCGGTGCTTGGCACGATCCACGTGATCGATCGGCCGATCGTCATCCTCAACACGCTGAACCCGTGGAATGCGATCAGCTTCTACGTGCAGGAACCGGTTCGGGCATTCGTCGCGATGGGCTCTGTCGTCCTCGCCGTGACCGGCGCTGAAGCGCTTTATTCCGACATGGGCCATTTCGGCCGCAAGCCGATCCGCGTGTCCTGGCTCTGGTTCGTGATGCCGGCCCTGCTGCTCAACTACATGGGCCAAGCCGCGATGCTGCTGGCGCAAAGCCCCAGCGAGGCGATGGAGACCGTGAAGAACCCGTTCTTCTACATGGCTTCGGATATGTTTCGCCTACCGCTGGTGCTGCTCGCGACAATCGCGACGGTCATTGCAAGCCAGGCGGTAATCTCCGGCGCCTTCTCCGTGACCCAGCAGGCGATCCAGCTCGGCTTCATGCCCCGGCTGAGGATCGCGCATACCAGCGAAGCCGCCGCAGGGCAGATCTATATCCCGGTCATCAACTGGGCACTGCTCGTCATGGTGCTCATCCTGGTGCTGACGTTCCGCAATTCGTCCAATCTCGCCGCGGCCTACGGGATTGCGGTGACGGGCGCGATGCTCATTGACGGAGTGCTCATCAGCGTGGTCCTGCTCGTGATGTGGAAGTGGAACCGCTGGCTGGTGCTGGCGATGCTCACGGCGTTCTTCGGAATCGATCTGCTCTATTTCTCGGCGAACCTGCTGAAAGTGCCGGCAGGAGGGTGGTTCCCGCTGCTCGTCGGCGTGATCGCCTTCACCCTGCTCACAACCTGGGCCAAGGGCCGGCAGCTGATGATCGCCCGCATGAGCGAAGCGACTTTGCCCATGCAGATTTTCATCAAGTCGGCCGCGCCGAGCGCGGCACGGGTGCCGGGCACCGCGGTCTTCATGACGAGCTCGCCCGACGGCGTGCCGCACGCGCTGCTTCACAATCTGAAACACAACAAGGTGCTTCACGAGCGCGTTTTCCTGCTGACCGTGCGGATCGAGGACGTCCCGTACGTCGACGAGAAGAAGCGGACAGAAGTGAAAGACTATGGCTCGGGCTTCTACCGGGTCATCCTTCGATATGGATTCATGGAGGAAATCGACGTCCCGGCCGAGCTTGCGAAGGTCAAGGGCGTCGGGCCGACGTGCAAGATGATGGACACGAGCTTCTTCCTGGCGCGCCAGACGCTGCTCGCCTCAGCGCGGCCTGGAATGGCCATCTGGCGCGAGAAGCTCTTCGCATGGATGCTCCGCAATGCCGAAAGCGCGATGGAATTCTTCAAGCTCCCGACCAACCGCGTAGTCGAGCTTGGAAGCCAGCTGGAGATTTGAACCACCGGCGCCGCTCGCGCATTGCGGCGCGATGGAACAGATCGCCTCTTACGCCGCACCTGTCGCCACCACCATTGCGGCGCTGATCGTCGCGTCGAACCTGGGCGCGCGAATCACTGGCATCGGGTTCATCATCTTTACGGTCGGTTCGATCGCCTGGGCAATGCTCGGCCTCTCGACCGGCCAGGCCAACCTGCTGTGGCAGAACGTCCTGCTGACAGCGCTAAACCTGTTCGGGGTGTGGCGGTGGCTTGGGCGGGAAGCGCGCATCGAGCAGGGCGGGGAAGCGGCGGCCGAGGACAGCCGGCAACGGCCCGGGGAGAACCTGTTTCCGGTCTCCGCGCTGACGCGCGCAAAAGTCGTGGATTCCGGCGGGGCAGAGTTCGGTCGCTGCGTCGATGCCATGGCGGGCTCGGTCACTGGCCGGGTTTCCTACGCGGTCGTGTCGGAAGGCGGGGTCGGCGGCGTCGGGGAAACGCTGCGGCGCCTACCGTGGCAGCGCTGCCGGGTCGACGGAGACCAGGTTCTCGCGTCAATGGGGGCAGAGGAATTGCGCGACCTGGAGGTGCTGGAGCCGGGCCACTGGCCGGCGCGATGAGCGCCAGCGCGACCTCCACACATGCTGCTCGCGGTCCGCTCATCGTCCTCGCGGAGCTAGGCAAACGCGATTTTGCATGGCTCGATTCCCTGCGGCGAAATCATTATCCCGCCGATCGCAACCGCGTTCCGGCGCACTTGACCCTGTTCCGCTCACTACCCCCGTCGGCCGAAGCGGAAGCGAGACGGAGCCTCGCCCGCGCCGCAGCGCGTCGACGGCCGTCTGCTGAGGTCAACGGAGCGATCGACCTCGACAGCGGTGTCGCGGTGAGGATCGAATCGCGCGAGCTCGAAGCGGTGCGGGACCAGCTGGTGCTCGAATTTCGCGGGCTATTGTCGGTACAGGACCAAGGCCCCTGGACGCCGCACGTCACGATTCAGAATAAGGTGCGGCCGCAGCTGGCGCGCAAGCTTCTCCAGGACATGCGGGCAAGGCTCGACCGGCAGCCGATCGAAATCACAGGGCTGCAGCTGGTCCGATACGATGAGGGCGCCTGGACTCCAGTTGCGGGTTGGCGCTTCCGCTAGCTCACTTCTCCGACTGCGTCGCAGCTTAGGTCGAAGGCGGCAAGGCCGGCTTCGAGGACCGACGGAAGCATCGGCATGTCGAGCAGCTCGCGGATAATAGGTTCGCCGGTGCCGTCGTCGTTCATGTCCTGCGCTTCCTGGAGCGCCTCATCCCAGTCGCTCGCGTCATAGGTGCCAGCGCCCACCCAGCAGAAGGCGAGCACCTCGGCGAGCTGATCCTCGCCAAGGTCCTCGAGGATCGAGCGAAGCTCTTCCTCGACGCTGTCGTTGATCGAATCGTCGAGGACCGAAAGCGCTCCCTCGTCTTCGTCATCGACGTTGTCCGCACCCTCGTCCGAGTCATAATCGCTCGGAGTCTGCGCTTCATATTCACGGGCCCTCAGGACGATCCGGCAGAGGGTTTCGAGAGGGGTTGCGGGGTCCATCCATGCATCTCCGATAACAGCCGCTCAACGACAGCAGCGGTATGCGGTTCCTCGCGTTGACCGGCGATTTGCGGGCACCTATATCGCCGCCGCGCTCCCGCTCGAGCGCAGCCTCACAAGCCGCCTCAACGACGCCGTGGCTTGGATGTGGGGGCGGAGTAGCTCAGCTGGTTAGAGCAGCGGAATCATAATCCGCGTGTCGGGGGTTCAAGTCCCTCCTCCGCTACCATCCTTCGTTCAATCCTCGTCGGTGCGGTGCAGGACAGCGTTGACGACCTGGCGGGCGGTATCGCGGATGACGTGCGAGGCATCCTTTTCCCGGGCCATCGCCATCATGAATCCCTTGGCTTCCTTGAAGCTGATGTGCGGGGGCAGGGGCGCGATCTCGCGATCGGTCTTCACCTCCAGCACCACAGGGCGATCCGCGGCCAGCGCTTCGTCCCAGGCGCCGCCGAGGTCTTCCGGATCGTCGACGAAGATGCCCTTGAGGCCGATCAATTCCGCAAAGCTGGAATAGCGGACGTCGGGAATGTCCTGGCTGGCGTCATAGCGGGGATTGCCGTTCATGACCCTTTGTTCCCACGTGACTTCGTTCAGGTCCTCGTTGTTGAAGACGCAGGTGACGAGGCGCTTGTCGGGCCAGCGTTCGTAATATTTGGCGATGGTGATCAGCTCGGCCATGTTGTTCATCTGCATCGCACCGTCACCGACTAGCGCCACGACCGGGCGGTCAGGGTAGGCGAATTTCGCGCCGATCGCGTAGGGCACGGCCGCGCCCATCGACGCCAGGCCGCCGGACAGCGACGCCATCTGGCCGCGCTGGACCCGGTAGTCCCTCGCGTACCAGTTGGCGCATGAGCCGCTGTCGCTGGTGACGATTGCATTGTCCGGAAGCCTTGGCGACATTTCCCAGACGACGCGCTGTGGATTGACCGGGTGCGCGGCCGTCTTGGCGCGCGATTCCAGAGTCTTCCACCAGTCGCGGATCGAGCTCTCAATCTCGTCGCGCCAGCTGCGATCCGCCTTGCCGCGGAGCAGCGGCAGCAGCAGGCGAAGCGTCTCGGCAGCGCTGCCGTGGAGGTTCACCTCGCACGGGTAGCGCAGCGAAAGCATCGCCGCGTCGATGTCGATCTGGACGGCCCGCGCCGCCCCCGTTTCGGGCAGGAATTCGGACCACGGGAAGCCGGTGCCGATCATCAGCAAGGTGTCGCAGCCGTTCATCATGTCGGAGCTTGGCCGTGTCCCCAGCAGCCCGATGGAGCCGGTCACGAACGGCAGGTCGTCGGGAAGGACGCATTTGCCGAGCAGCGCCTTGGCGACGCCGGCGCCGAGCGTGTCGGCGACAGCAATCACCTCGTCGGCAGCGCCGGCCGCTCCCGCGCCGATCAGGATCGCGACTTTCTCGCCCGCGTTGAGCACCTCGGCGGCGCGCTCGAGGTCCTTGTCGAAAGGCACGATCAGCGGGCGCGAATAGCCGGGACCCGAGCGCGTGAATCCGTGAGCACGTGGCGGCTCTTCGAAGGCCTGCTCCTGCACGTCCTTCGGCAGGACGATGGCGGTCGGAGCGCGGCGCGCGAGAGCGATCCTGATCGCGCGATCGATCACGTGCGGAAGCTGCGCCGGATGGCTGACCTCCTGCACATATTCGCAACCGTCCGCGAACGCTCGGTCGAGGTTGAGCTCCTGTTGATAGGAAGCGCCGCGCGCCGTCGAGTCCGCCTGGCCGCAAATCGCCAACAGCGGCACATGATCGAGACGCGCGTCGTAGAGGCCGGTCAGCAGGTGCGTCGCGCCGGGGCCGCCGGTAGCCAAGCAAACGCCCAGCCGGCCCGTGAACTTCGCATGGCCGACGGCCATGAAGGCCGCCATCTCCTCGTGCCGCGGCTGGATGAAATCTATCCCGCCGTCGCGCTGAAGCGCTCCGATCACGCCGTTGATGCCGTCGCCAGAATAGCCGTAAATTCGGTCGATGCCCCAGCACTTGAGACGATCGACGAAGAAATCGGCGGCTTTCATTGCTGTTTGCCTCGCTATCGAGTTCGAGCCAACAACGCGGCGCGAACAGCAGAGGCTCCGCCGCTTGTTGCAAGCTCAACCTGACAGCTTGGATGCTTGCGGCGCCCCAGGGTTCCCGCTGCCGCCCAAAGCAAACGCCCGGACCGCTTGGCGATCCGGGCGTCCTGCGTGACGATTGCTCGTCAGCCCCCTTGAACATGGTCTCCGCCGACTGGCGGGCCCCGAACATCGCCCGAGGGCGGAGCATTCGGCACTGAGCCGAGCTAAACCGCATCGACTCGGATTGTCACGCGGGTTACGCGCCTGGCGCAAGTTTTCCACAGCGGCTGTGGCGACGGGGTCACAGCGGCGGAGCCCGGGGCCGCCGCATTGCGTTGGGGATTGCAGCGCCCTAGGGCGGCCGCTCCAACAGCATTGAGGAATTGCCAGGCGTGCGAGTTTCCCGCGCTTTTCTGCCGGTCCTGAAAGAAAGCCCGTCGGACGCGCAGATCGTCAGCCACAAGCTGATGCTCCAGGCCGGCTTGATCCGCCAGACAGCGGCCGGGATCTATGCCTGGCTGCCGATCGGCTTGCGCGTGCTGAAGAAGATCGAGCAGATCGTGCGCGAGGAGCAGGACCGCGCCGGAGCGCAGGAAATGCTGATGCCGACCATCCAGTCGGCGGACCTGTGGCGGGAGAGCGGGCGCTACGACGCTTACGGGCCCGAGATGCTGCGCATTCGCGACCGCCACGATCGCGAAATGCTCTACGGGCCGACCAACGAGGAGATGCTCACCGCCATCGTTCGCGACGAGCTCAAGAGCTATCGCGAGCTTCCGCGCACGCTCTACCACATCCAGTGGAAGTTCCGGGACGAGGTCAGGCCGCGGTTCGGAGTGATGCGCGGCCGCGAGTTCCTGATGAAGGATGCGTACAGCTTCGACCTCGACGAGGCGGGGGCACGCAACAGCTACTACACGCAGCTTCTGGCATACCTGCGGACATTTCAGCGTATGGGCATCCGCGCTGTGCCGATGAAGGCGGCGTCCGGCCCGATCGGCGGCGACCTCAGCCACGAATTCATCGTCCTTGCGCCGACGGGCGAAAGCGAAGTCTTCTACGATGCCGCGTTCGAGGAAATCGACTGGCAGCAGTCCGGCCTCGACTATGGCGATGAGGAAGGCCTCACCGCGCTCTTCGAGCAGGTCAGCTCGACCTATGCGGCGACGGACGAGACGCACGACGAGGCGCGGTGGGGTGAGATCGCCGACGATCGCAAGCGCACCGGCCGCGGAATCGAAGTCGGCCACATCTTCTATTTCGGCGACAAATATTCCGCGTCCATGGGCCTCAAGGTTTCGGGCCCGGACGGACAGATGATCACGCCGATGATGGGGAGCTACGGCGTCGGCGTGTCGCGTCTCGTGGCCGCAATCATCGAAGCGAGCCACGACGATGCCGGCATCATCTGGCCGGAATCGGTCGCGCCCTGGCAGGTGGGGCTCGTCACCATGCGGTGCGACGATGCGAAGACAGTGCTCGCGGCGGAAGAGCTCTACGGCAACCTCACGCTCGCCGGCGTCGACACGCTTTACGACGACCGCGACGAACGCGGCGGGGTTAAGCTCGGCACGATGGACCTGATCGGGCTTCCCTGGCAGCTCATCGTCGGGCCTCGCGGAATCGCCGCCGGCACGGTGGAGCTCAAGCGGCGCGCTACCGGAGAGCGCGAGGAGCTGACCGTGGAATCCGCTCTGGCGAGGCTCACCGAATGATCCTGAACTCGTACGAGCGGATGGTCGCTCGCCGCTACCTTTTGCCCGGGAAGGGCGAGGGCTTCATCTTCCTCGTCGCCTCGATCAGCCTGGTCGCAGTTGCGCTCGGAGTCGCCGCGCTGATCATCGTGATGAGCGTGATGAATGGCTTTCGCGCCGAGCTGTTCGGCAAGATCACGGGGCTCAATGGCCACGCGATCGTCCAGGGCTACGAGGGCCGCCTGCAGGGCTGGGAGGACATTGCCAACAGGGCCCGTTCGCTTCCCGGGGTGACGTCGGCCACGCCGCTCATCGAACAGCCGCTCATGGCCTCTTCCAACGGGCGCGTCGAAGCGGTTCTGGTTCGAGGGATGCGGCTCGAGGATATCCGCAACAACCCCGTCATCGCCGACAATGTGAAGAGCGGAAACCTGGGCATGGTGACGCCCGACAGCGGGCGCGTCGCCATCGGGTCGCGTCTCGCGGAAGCGCTTGGAGCCTATCCCGGGAGCACGATCAGCCTGATCAGTCCGGAAGGGCGCTCGACTGTCGTCGGGACGGTTCCACGAATCGTTTCCTACACGGTCGCCGCCACGTTCGAGGTTGGCGTCTACGAATATGACAACGCCTTCGTCGTCATGCCTATTCAGGATGCGCAGAACCTTCTTCTGATGGGCGACCAGGTCAGCACCATCGAGGTGCAGACGACCGATCCCGACAAAGTCGAATCGATCCTCTCGCCGCTGAGGCCTGCAGTGCAGGGGCGAGGCGTGGTGATCGACTGGCGCGAGATGAATTCCGCGCTTTTCCAGGCGCTGGAGATCGAGCGGGTCGCCATGTTCGTCGTGCTGTCGCTTATCGTCCTGGTGGCGGTGTTCAACATCCTGTCGTCGCTGATCATGCTGGTGCGCGCGAAGACGCGCGACATCGCGATCCTCAGAACGATGGGCGCGAGCCGCCACGGCATGATGAAGGTGTTCGTCACGGTCGGCGTGACGATCGGCTCGCTCGGAATCCTGCTCGGCCTGCTGCTCGGCGCGATCTTCCTGTTCTTCCGGCAGGACGTCGTCGACGCCATCCAATATTTGACCGGAGCCAACCTGTGGGACCCGGCCGTCCGCACACTGACCGAGCTGCCGTCGAAGACGGACCCCGTCGAGGTCGCGGGCATCGCGCTGACGGCTCTGATCCTCTCGTTCCTCGCCACGCTCTATCCCGCATGGAAGGCCGCGAGCACCGACCCCGTGCAGGTGCTTCGCTATGAGTGAGCCGGTGCTTCGCACGGGTGACCTCAGGCGCAGCTTCACGCAGGCCGACGTCACGATCCACGTGCTTCGCGGCGTGAACCTCGAGGTGATGCCGGGGGAGATCGTCGCGTTGCTCGGACCGTCCGGCTCGGGCAAGTCGACGTTGCTTCAGGCGGTCGGTCTGCTCGAGGGGGGCTTCGAAGGTTCGATCCGGCTCGGCGGGCGCGAAGCGGCCGAACTGGACGACAACGGCCGAACCGAGCTTCGCCGCGAGCTGCTCGGCTTCGTCTACCAGTTCCACCACCTGCTTCCCGAGTTCGACGCGCGAGAGAACGTCATCCTTCCGCAGCTTGTTCGCGGCGCCGATCGCGAGGTTGCAGCGCGGCGCGCTGAAGAGCTTCTCGGCACGCTCGGCCTGAGCGAGCGGCTCGAACATCGGCCATCGAAGTTGTCCGGCGGCGAGCAGCAGCGCGTTGCTGTGGCCCGGGCGCTTGCCAACCGCCCGCCGCTCGTGCTTGCCGACGAGCCGACCGGAAATCTGGACGAGGCGACGGCCGATACTGTTCTTGGAGAGTTCCTGAACCTGGTGCGCGGCGAGGGAAGCGCAGCGCTAGTGGCAACGCACAATGAGCGACTGGCACAGAAAATGGACCGGATAGTCAGGCTTCACGAAGGCGTCCTCGAGTAGATGGACGAGCGGCGCGAAACAGCGGGCGAAGCCCGGGCGGAGCGCGCCGGGTTCAACCGCTGGTGGATCGTTGCAGTGGTCGCGGCGGTGCTTGCCGGACTGCTCCTGGCCAGCACCATCTGGGAAAATCGGGTCAAGGACGACGACAATCTCGCGGGCAACGCGGTTGCCGAGCCGAAGCAGGACCCGGAAAAATGGTGCGCGGCACAGGCCACTTATGACGCAATGCGTCGGGAGCTTTTCCGCAGAGCGGCCCAGGTCCGCGGCAGCGACCAGGAAGCTTATACTCGCCTTGCCGACTTTGCGCTGCTTCGGGTGAACGGGCCCGTTGTGCGCGGAATCGACGAGCGCCTCAACAGTGTCAGCTGCAGCGGCGCGGCGGTCTTGAGCCTTCCGCCGGGGGTCGTCGTAGCCGGCGGCCGTCGGTCGCTCTCGGCGGACATCGATTATGTCATCCAGCCGGCGGCGGACGGCACCGGCAATGTCGTTCGCCTCGGCAATGCGGACGGCATCGTCGTTCCGCTCGCGACCCTGGCCCGAACGGCTGCGCGGCAACCGCCGCCGGTTGCGACCGAGGTTCCCAGCCAGGTCGTTCCGAGTGAAAGCGCGGCGCCCGGCGGTCCCCAGGCCGCCGAGCCGCAGCAACAGGCGCCGACTCCTGCACGCGCCAATCCCAGCTTCGACTGCGATCGAGCGAGGACGCGCGGCGAGGTCGCTGTGTGCGGTGACCCCGGGCTTGCTGCGCTCGATCGCCAAATGGCGGCGCAGTACAATGCGGCTGTCAGCGAGGCGGAGGCGTCGCAGAGGCGGCTGCTCGAGCGTACGCGTGGACGCTTCCTTTCGTATCGCGACCGCTGCGCGACCAACGAATGCGTCGCCGAGACCTATCGCGGCCGAATGCGGGAGATCCGCGACATCATGACTGGCAGGTGGCGCGGCTAATTGGGGATAAGTGGGCGAGCGCAGCTTTCCCGAATCGGCGACGCTTCTCATACTGGCAAGGTGACCGGTCCCTACGTCCCGCTTCGAATATTCTCCTGTTTTACCATGCTGGAAGGCGCGATGGAGCCCAAAGCCATCGCCGCGCAGGCCGCGAAACTCGGCTTTCCCGCGGTCGCTCTGACCGACCGGAACGGCCTCTATGCCGCCATGCCGTTTACCGACGCGTGCATCGAGAAAGGCGTGCAGCCTGTCATTGGCACGACTCTCGCTGTCCGTAGGCCGGCGGATCTCGGCAATGCGATCGATTGGCTGGTTCTCCTGGCCAAGGACGACGACGGCTATTCCAATCTGTGCAAGCTCGTCTCGGCAGCGCATCTCGACCGGCCGCTGAGCGAAGAGCCGCATATCCCGTTCGAGAAACTCGGGGAATTGAGCGGCGGCCTGATCGCCCTGACCGCGGGCGGCGAGGGAGCGGTCGTGCGCCTGCTTGCGGACCGTCAGTTGGACAAGGCCAGCGCCTACCTGGAGCGGCTGCACGCTCTCTATGCCGATCGCCTCTACATCGAGTTGAGCCGACGCGGTGACCGCGCCGAAGAGGCGGCGGAAGAAGCGCTGATCGACCTTGCCTTCGATCGAAACGTCCCGCTAGTCGCGACAAACCCCGCGTCCTACGTCGACCCGGCGTTCCATGCAGCGCACGATGCCATGCTGTGCATCGCGGCCGGGCAATATGTCGAGAGCGCCGATCGCATCTCATCGTCGAGCGAAGCGTGGCTGAAGAGCGGGCCGATGATGACGGACCTGTTCTCCGACGTGCCGGAGGCAATCGCGAATACGGCCGTCGTCGCGCAGCGGTGCGCGGTCGGAGCGCCGAAGCGGCGGCCGATCCTGCCGCGGCTCAGCGAACAGGAAGACGAGCAGCTCCGCCGCGATGCCCGGGCAGGTCTCGACGCGCGGCTTGCCGCGAAGAGCGACGAGGAGCGGCGAGCCTATGTCGAACGGCTCGACTACGAGCTCGACATCATCATCAACATGGGGTTCGCCGGCTACTTCCTCATCGTTGCCGATTTCATCAAATGGGCCAAGGCGAACGATATCCCGGTGGGGCCCGGGCGCGGGTCCGGCGCCGGATCGGTCGTCGCGTGGGCGCTCACGATCACCGACCTCGACCCGATCGACCTCAACCTGCTGTTCGAGCGCTTCCTCAATCCGGAGCGCGTGTCGATGCCGGATTTCGACATCGATTTCTGCGAAACCCACCGCGACAAGGTCATCGCCTACGTCCAGCGGAAGTACGGCCGCGACAAGGTCGCGCAGATCATCACCTTCGGACGGCTCAAGGCACGCGCCGTTCTGAAGGACACCGGCCGGGTGCTCCAGATGAGCTATGGCCAGGTCGACCGCCTGGCCAAGCTGATCCCGAACCACCCGACCGACCCCTGGACTCTCGAGCGGTCGCTGAACGGCGTTTCGGAGCTTGCGACCGAGTATAAGGGCGACAGGGACGTCAAGCGCCTGTTCGACCTTGCAATGAAGCTGGAAGGGCTTCCACGGCACGCCTCCACCCATGCTGCTGGAGTCGTCATCGGCGACAGGCCGCTTGACGAGCTCGTGCCGCTGTATCGCGATCCGCGCTCGGATATCCCCGTGACGCAGTTCGACATGAAATATGTCGAGGCCGCGGGCCTGGTGAAGTTCGACTTCCTCGGCCTGAAGACCCTGTCCGTGCTCAAGGAAGGGCAGCGCCTTCTGGCGCAGCGCGGCATCGATGTGGATTTCACCACTCTCAAGCTCGACGATCCGGCCGTCTACGAACTTCTGCAGCGCGGCGACACGGTCGGGGTGTTTCAGCTGGAATCGGAGGGGATGCGGCGCACCCTGTCAGGGGTCCGCCCGACATCCTTTGGCGACATCATCGCGCTCGTCGCGCTCTATCGGCCGGGACCGATGGACAACATCCCGATGTTCGGCGACCGCAAGAACGGCCGCGCATCCATCGAATATCCGCACCCGCTTCTCGAAGGAATCCTGAAGGAGACCTACGGGATCTTCGTCTATCAGGAGCAGGTCATGCAGGCCGCGCAGGTTCTGGCCGGCTATTCGCTCGGCGAAGCTGACCTGCTGCGCCGCGCGATGGGCAAGAAGATCCAGAGCGAAATGGACGCGCAGCGGGCGCGTTTCGTCGAGGGCTGCGGACGAAACGATATTCCCGCAGCGAAGGCATCCGAGCTGTTCGACACGATCGACAAGTTCGCCGGCTACGGCTTCAACAAGAGCCACGCGGCAGCTTATGCCCTCGTCGCATACCAGACCGCCTGGCTGAAGGCGCACCATCGAGCCGAATTCTATGCCGCGTCGATGAGCTTCGACATGGCGCAGACCGACAAGCTCTCGCTGTTCGTCGAGGACATGCGGCGCGGCGGAGTGGAATGCCTGCCGCCGTGCATCAATTCGAGCGACGCCTTTTTCACCGTCGAGAACGGCGCGGTGCGGTACGCGCTCGGCGCACTCAAGGGCGTCGGTGAGAAGGCGATGGAATCCGTGGTCGAGGAGCGGGCGCGCCATGGGCGTTTCAGCTCGCTCGACAACTTCGCGGAACGGATCGAGCCGCGCCTGCTCAATCGGCGGCAAATCGAAAGCCTCGCCGGCGGCGGGGCATTCGACGGTTTGGAGACGAATCGCGCGTCCGTCTTCAGCGCCGCTGAAACCATCCTCGCCCATGCAGCGAGCGCAGCGGATCAGCGCGAGAGCGGCCAGCACGGCCTGTTCGGCTCCGGCGACAGCAGCGTGCCGCCGATCCGGCTACCGGACCTGCAATGGACGCTTGCGGAGCGCATGGCCGCCGAGCGCGAATCCTTCGGCTTTTACTTCTCCGGGCATCCCGTAGAGGCTCACGCGCATTTGCTCGGCGCGCACAGGGTCAAGCGGTTCGAGGAGCTTGCCAGCGTCAGAATTGCGGAAGGAGAGCGGGTCACCGTCACAATGGCGGCGATGGTCGAGGACGCCCGCTGGCGCACGTCCGCGAAGGGCCGTCGGTTCCTGAGCGCGACCCTCAGCGACGCATCGGGGCAGTTCCAGGCAACGGCCTTCGACGATGAGCCGATCGAGGCGCTGCAGAAGGCGGCGGAAAGCGGCGCCTGCGGGCTTGTCACCGCCGAGCTCGACCGCCGTGCCGGCGATGACACGCCGCGCATCGCGATCAAGCGAATCCAGCCCCTCGATTCATTGGCCAAGCGGACGCGCCTGCAAATGCTCGTAAAGCTGAGCGACTCCGCGCTTGTGCGCCGCGTCGCCGCCGAGCTTGCGCCGAGCCGGGGAGGAAACGGAACCGTCAGGCTGCTCGTCCCGATCGCCAAGGGCGGAGAGGCGAGCATACTCGCGGGGCGGGATTTTGTGCTCGACGCGGAGCTTGCCGCCCGCATCGCTCGCATTGCCGGCGAGGGGAGCGTCGAGCTCTCCGCTCAAGAGCCGCCGAAGCTCGCCCTCGTCGGCTGATCGTCAGCTCGCCACGCCATGGCGGCGCGAGATGCGATCACGCCATCCAGAAGCCGTCCTTGTTGACGAGAGCGGTGATCTTCGCACTTTGCTCCTCGGTCATGGCCTGCTTGAAGCGCGGGAAAACCTCGTTCTCCTCCATCCGCGCGTGGCGGACGACAAGATCGCGGAACTCCCGCACCTTTTCCAGCCAGCCGGTCGCATCCGGCTCCATCTGGCCGAGCTCGTAGAGGAAGGTCTTGATATAGCCGTGCTCGGCGTTGAGCTCGTCCGCGGCAACCGTCTCATTCGCCTCGCGAAGGGCGGGGTAGACGATCGTCTCTTCCTCGTGCGCATGCTTATCGAGGGCATGGGTCAGCTGCATGAGCAGCATCGAGCGCTTCCACGTCTGGCTGAAATCGGTCGCCAGCATCTTGTCGAAGATGGCTTCGGTCATGTCGTGCTCGGTAGCGAGCACTTCGTCCCAGTCCCCGCTGACGCCTGACACCGCCTGGGTCAGGAACTTGCGGCCGAAGTTCGCGGCGAAGCCGAGCGCGGCACCGGCAACGGCGGCGCCGATCAGCGGAGCGGCATTGTCACCCCACGAAAAGGCGCTTCGGTTACCGCCGCCGCGATTGCCTCTGCGGCTCGCGAACTCGCCGTCTTCGTTGCGGGGCTGCCGGCGGCTGGTTTTGCTCGATTGGTTCGAGCTTCGGCTCTGGGTACGCGTAGCCATTGAATCCTCCTTGTCCTGGTCGCCCGTTCAACGGTCAGGGGAGGGGGCACGTTCCTGTTGCGAGGCGCTTGCAACGCACCGTTCGGCGCGTTGGCGTCATAGCCCGTTGACGGGATCCGGCGCCTCCGCCGGAGGAGGCTCGGCCGTCGCCGGCGGCTGCGCAGGCACAGACACCGGCTCATTCACGACCAGCGGTTCGGCGGGCGAGAGCGCCTGAACCGCATTGTCCAGCGGCGGAAGCGGCCTCGCAGTCTCATATTCCTCGCCCGGTAGCGGGCGCGCCTTGGTCGTGACTTTCGGCGGTGCTTTCGAAGGCGGCGCGGCCGCGCCTTTGTAGACGCACGCGTCGAGGCCGTCGCGGCCGACGGCGCCGATGCGAACCGTGATCGTGTTGCCATAGCGCCGGGTGAAGCCCTTGGGCGCGATCGCCCCACGCTTCTTGGGGAGTGGCAGGATCGCGGCGATGCGCGCGGCTTCGGTCGCGGTCATGGCGCTCGCGTCGTGGCCGAAATAGCGCTGCGCGCCGGCATTCACTCCGTAGGTGCCGATGCCCGTTTCCGCGACGTTGAGGTAGACCTCCATGATCCGACGCTTGCCCCACAGGTGCTCGATCAGGAACGTGAACCACGCTTCGACACCCTTCCGGACGTACCCGCCGCCTTGCCAGAGGAAGGCGTTCTTGGCGGTCTGCTGACTGATCGTCGAGCCGCCGCGTATGCGACCGCCTGACGCATTGCGCTTCATCGCATCCTCGATCGCCTCGAAATCGAATCCGTTGTGCGAGCAGAACTTGCCGTCTTCGGCCGCAATCGCGGCTCGGACCATGTCGCGGTCGATCTCCGTGATCGGCATCCAGTCCTTGTGCAGCCCGCGCCCGGCGAAAACGTCGGCGATCATGGTCGCCGTGACCGGCGGAGGGACGAAGCGATACGCGAGCACCCACAGAATTGAGAAGATCACAAGGGCAAGGACGAGCTTCGCGATCCATCCAAGCACCCGTCCCACAGGACCGCGATTGCTCTTCCGCTTGCGCTTGTACTGCGGAATGCTGGCTGTGGACCGTCTTGCCATCGGCGATTGCTAGCCGCCGCCCCAACTTGCCGCAATGCAGCAAGCCGCATATCTGCCGAGGGCATGGCCAGCAGCAACGACATCCGCCGCTCGTTCCTCGATTTCTTCGAGAAGAACGGACACGCGCGCGTGCCGTCGGCGCCGCTGGTCCCGCACAACGACCCGACTTTGATGTTCGTCAACGCGGGCATGGTGCCGTTCAAGAACGTCTTCACGGGGCTGGAAACGCGGCCGTACACCCAGGCAACGAGCGCGCAGAAGTGCGTCCGCGCCGGCGGCAAGCACAACGACCTCGACAATGTCGGCTATACCGCGCGGCACCACACCTTTTTTGAAATGCTCGGGAATTTCTCGTTCGGCGACTATTTCAAGGATCGCGCGATCGAGCTGGCCTGGCAGCTTCTGACCAGGGAATGGGGCATTAACCCGGATCGCCTGACCGCGACCGTCTACCACACCGACGACGAAGCCTACGACCTTTGGAAAAAGATCTCCGGCCTCCCCGAAAGCCGGATCATCAAGATCGCCACCAAGGACAATTTCTGGGCAATGGGCGACGACGGTCCTTGCGGGCCGTGCTCGGAAATCTTCTTCGATCACGGTGACCACCTGCCGGGCGGTCCTCCCGGAAGCGCCGACGAGGACGGAGACCGCTTCGTCGAGATCTGGAACCTCGTCTTCATGCAGTACGAGCAGGCGGCAGGCGAGATCGTTTCCGAGTTGCCGAGCAAGAGCATCGACACTGGCATGGGGCTCGAGCGCATCGCTGCAGTGCTCCAGGGCGTCCATGACAATTATGAGACGGACACGTTCCGGGCGCTGATCGAGGCGTCCCGGTCGCTGACGTCGAACAATGCGGGCGACAGCGCTGCCAGCCATCGGATCATCGCCGACCACCTGCGCACGTCCGGCTTCCTCGTGGCGGATGGGGTCCTGCCGGCGAACGAGGGCCGCGGCTACGTGCTTCGGCGGATCATGCGCAGGGCCATGCGCCACGCGCATCTCCTCGGTGCGGCCGAGCCGCTGATGCACAGGCTCGTGCCCGCGCTGGTCGCGGAAATGGGCGCCGCCTATCCGGAGCTGGTTCGCGCGCAGCCGCTGATCGAGGCGACTCTCGAGCAGGAGGAAACTCGGTTTCGGCAGACGCTCGCGACCGGATTGAAGCTTCTCGACGAAGCCACTTCGGAGCTCGGCGAGGGCGGGACTCTGCCCGGTGAGACCGCGTTCAAGCTCTACGACACCTACGGCTTCCCGTACGACCTCACCGAAGATGCCTTGCGGAGCCGCGGCCTTGCCGTCGACCGCGAGGGGTTCGATGCGGCAATGGCGCGGCAGAAAGCGGCTGCGCGCGCAGCCTGGAAGGGATCGGGAGAGAAGGCATCGGACGAACTGTGGTTCGATCTCGCGGAGGAATTCGGAAGCACCGAATTCACCGGCTACTCGGGCGACGAAGGCGAGGGCGTCGTACTGGCGATCGTGAAGGACGGGACCCAGGTAGAGACGGCCGAAAGAGGCGATAATGTCCAGATCCTGCTCAACCAGACTCCTTTCTACGGCGAGAGCGGGGGACAAACTGGCGACACTGGAAAGTTGACTACGCTCAAGGGTTTCGAAGGCCTAGTTGAGGACACGACGAAGCCGCTCGGCAAGCTCCACGTGCTTCGCACGAAGGTGGTGGCCGGTGAACTCTCGCTCGGCGAGACCGTCCATCAGGCGGTCGATTCCGAGCGCCGCAATCGCGTCCGCGCTAATCACAGCGCGACCCACCTCCTTCACGCCGCGCTCCGGCATCGCCTCGGGGGCCACGTTACCCAGAAGGGAAGCCTCGTCGCCGCCGACTATTTCCGCTTCGATTTTTCGCATCCGAAGGCGATGACTCGCGAGGACATCGAGGCCGTCGAAGCCGACGTGAATGCGCAGATCCGCGCGAATGAGCCTGTCACCACGCGGCTGATGACGCCCGACGAGGCGATCGCGGCCGGCGCGATGGCATTGTTCGGCGAAAAATATGGCGACGAGGTGCGCGTCCTGTCGATGGGCCGCGGCGTCGACGCCGATTATTCGGTCGAGCTTTGCGGCGGCACGCATGTGCGCGCGCTTGGCGACATCCAGCTGTTCAAGATCGTTTCGGAGAGCGCAGTGTCGTCGGGCGTGCGCCGGATCGAGGCGCTGACAGGCGAAGCGGCGCGGCGCTGGCTCGTCGATCGCGATTCCAAGCTGCGCGAGGCCGCCGCGGCACTCAAGAGCGCCCCCGACGAAGTGCCTGCGCGCATTGCGGCGCTGGTCGAAGATCGCAAGCGGCTCGAACGAGAGCTGGCGGAGGCGAAGAAAGCGCTCGCCATGGGTGGAGCGAAGTCGACTTCCGACGACGCCGCGCCGGAGCGCGTGAATGGCAATGCGTTCATTGGGCAGATCGTGGAAGGCTTCGATCCCAAAGGGTTGCGCGCCGCTGTTGACGACATGAAGAAGAAACTCGGCTCGGGAATTGGCGCTCTGATTGCGGTCAACGACGGCCGCGCCAGCGTTGCCGTCGGAGTGACCGACGATCTTGCCGGGCAGGTGAGTGCGGTCGAGCTGGTCAAGGCCGCCGTGGCTGCCCTGGGCGGGCAGGGGGGCGGCGGGCGTCCGGACATGGCGCAGGGCGGCGGCCCAGACGGATCGAAGGCCGACGAAGCGCTTGCCGCGGTCAGGAGCGCAATCGAGAAGATCGCCGCTTGATCGACACCGCATCAGCCGATCCGGTTACGCTGGACGGTGGCTGCCACTGCGGCGCGGTGCGGTTCACGGTGACCCTGACCGAAGGCTTTGCCTCCGCGCGGCGGTGCACCTGTTCGATCTGCCGGATGCGCGGAGCTGTCGCGGTGACGTCAACGCCGGAGGATTTCCGGATAACCCAAGGCGAGGACAAGCTCGCGACCTATCGGTTCAACACAATGAGCGCCGAGCATCATTTCTGCAGCGTCTGTGGCATTTATACGCACCATAAGCGCCGCTCGAACCCCGGCCAGCTCGGCATCAATGTCGCCTGCCTGGACGGCGTGTCGCCCTTCGATTTCGACGAGGTCGTCGTCTACGACGGCAGCAGGCACGCCGCCGATGATGCCGAGGGCAAGACCTATGTGGCGGGCGTGCTTCGGTTCGAGCCTGCCGAGGGCTGAGCAGCATCCCTTGCGCGGCGGCGTCCAAGCCGCGGTTTTTCCTCCAGCTCGGCCTCTTCCTTGATCTGGGCGCGCAACCGGTCTCGCTTTTCGTGGATCGAGGCGATGACCGGCCCCATCGCCACTCCGAGATCTACCAGCGCCGCTTCGGCGAGCTGCAGCGAGGCCTCCAGCGTTTCCGGCACCGCGTCTGTAACGCCGGCCTTGTACAGCCGTGCGGCATGATGCGCGTCGCGGGCGCGGGCGATGATCGGAAGGTCCGGAAAGGATTCGCGCAGTCGCTCCGCAAGCCGGACGACCAGCACCGGATTGTCCATCGTCAGGATGAACGCCGCGGGATTGCCGCTCTGCAGCCGTGAGATGATCTCCGGATGGGCGACATCGCCGAACACCACCTGGTAGCCGTTGCTCCGGGCGTCGGCGACGGAATCCACGTCGGAATCGATCGAAAGATATTCGCGCCCGTGCGCATCGAGCATGTCCGCAATGATCCGCCCGACCCGCCCGAAGCCGAGAACCACGATTTTCGAAGAGCCGCCTTCCTGGAGCGCATCGGAGACCTGGCTTGGGGCGTGGCGGCGGACTTGCTGCCCCGCGAACCTGCCGAGCCTTGCGAGGAACGGGGTGATGGTCAGCCCGATGGCGGTGACGATCTGCCAGAATGCGGCCGTGTCGGCCTGGATAAGCTGAGCCGCAGCGGCCGTGCTCAACACGATGAGCGTGGTCTCCGACGGCGCGGCCATCAGTATCCCGGCTTCAGCCGCTACCGCGGGACGCGCGCCTTCGAGCCTAAGAAGCCCCGCCGTGATGATGGCTTTGGCGGCGATAACCGCAACGACGGCAGCGAGTATCTCTTGCCAGCTGCCGGCGATCAGCCGCGGGTTGAGGCTCATTCCGACCGTGATCAGGAAGATTCCCAGGCCCAGTCCGCGAAAAGGCGCGGTCACCACCTCGACTTCGCCCCGATATTCGGTCTCGGCGATCACGATGCCCGCGATCAGCGCTCCGAACACCGGCGAGAAGCCGACCGCCGACGTGATGAGGCTTGCCGCGATCACGACCAGCAGGCAGGCCGACAGGAACAGCTCCGGGCTTTTGGTGCGGGCGGCTTGCGCGAACAGTATCGGCAGCAGCATCCTGCCCCCGATCAACAATGCGATCGCCGCCAAACCGCCCAGCAGCAGCGTCAGCAGCAGCGAGCCTATCCCGGCGTCCGCGGAATAGGGCGCCATCGCCCCCAGCGCGAACACGATGGGCACGAGCGCAACGTCCTCGAAGAGCAGCATACCCAGAGCGGAGCGGCCGACGGCGCTGTGCGTGCCGACGAGCGGAATGACGAGGGCAGTGGAGGAAAGGGCGAGCGCCAGGCCGAGACCGATCGCGCCCTGTGGACCTTGTCCCATCAAGTATAGAGCAAGTCCGATCGCGGCAGCGCAGCCAACGAGTTCCGCCGCGCCTACCCCGAAGACGAGCCGTCGCATTCCCCAAAGGCGGCGGAATGACAGCTCGAGCCCGATCGAGAAAAGCAGGAGGATGATCCCGAGCTCTGCGAACGGCTCGATCGCGCTTGGGTTCGTGATCGTGATATAATTGAGCCACGGCATCGCGCCGGCCATAGAACCGAGGCCGGACGGGCCCACGAGTGCGCCGAACAGGATGAACCCGATGATCGGGCTGATCCTCAGCCGGGCGAAAGCCGGGATGACGATCCCGGCAGCACCGAGAATTACAAGAGCGTCGCTGAAACCCGAGGTACTGAATTCTCCATGCATGCAGCCGTTAAAGCAGCGGCCCCGCCGCTTGTCACTGAAGGTGATGCATGCTCACTGGCGTCATGACGCCAACCGGCAAGAGCGACCTCGACCTGATCGTCGTCGGCGGGGGACCGGCCGGAATGATGGCGGGCCTCCTGTTCGCTCGCGCCGGCTGCCGGGTCAAAGTGCTGGAAAAGCACGCGGACTTCTTCCGAGATTTCCGCGGAGACACCGTTCACCCGTCGACGATGGAGATCCTCGACCAGCTCGGCATGCTGCAGCGCTTCCTGACTCGGCCGCACAACAAGGTTGCCCAAGCGGAGCTTCGAATTGCCGGACGCGACTACAGGATTGGTGACCTTTCGCATCTAAACACGGCCGCGCCATTCATCGCGATGATGCCGCAATGGGACTTCCTCGATTTCCTGCGCGAAGAGGCCAGGTCCTTCCCCGGCTTCGCGCTCGACATGGAAGCGCCGGTCGAAAGGTTCCTTGAAAAGGATGGTCGAGTCACCGGCGTCCGCCGCGACAACGGCGACGAATTGAGAGCGCGGCTCACCATCGCTGCCGACGGCCGCGCATCGATTGTGCGCAAAATGCTTCCGCTGGTGGACCTCGGCGCACCGATGGACGTGTTCTGGTTCCGCGTTGCGAAGGAACCGAAGGAGCAGGGCGCGCTTCGCGGCAATGTGGAGCGCGGGCGGCTCCTGGTGATGATCGACCGCGGCGAATATTGGCAGTGCGCCTTTCTCATCCCGAAGGGCGCGGCGGCGGAATACCAGCACCGCGGGATCGACTCCATCCGCGCCGAGGTGGCGGCGGCAGCACCACCGGATCTCGATTTGGCCGAGCTCGACGAGATCACGGACCTGCATCTGTTGACCGTGAAGCTCGACCGGCTGACGTGCTGGCATCGGCCCGGCCTGCTTGCCATCGGTGACGCAGCCCATGCGATGTCCCCGATCGGCGGCATAGGAATCAATCTCGCGATCCAGGATGCCGTAGCCGCCGCCAATGCCTTGGCCGGTCCGCTCGCGCGGGGCGAGGACGTGGATTCTCTGCTCCACAAGGTGCAGGAACGGCGGCTGTTTGCGACGCGGATGATTCAGGCCGCCCAGAAGGCGGCGCAGGACAATATCATCGGCCGCCTTCTTCAGCCGGGTGAGCCGATCCGAACGGCGCCGCTGCTGGTACGCCTGCTCGATCGCTATCCACTCCTTCGGCGCATTCCGGGCCGGCTGATCGGCCTCGGAATCAGGCGTGAGCGGGTTCGCTCTCCCAGCTCGCCATCGCTGCCTCGAGGTTCGTGACGATCGCTTCGAAGAACTGCTCGGTCGTCATCCACGGCTGCTCGGGACCCACCAGGATGGCCAGGTCCTTCGTCATCTGCCCGTTTTCGACCGTTTCGACGCAGACTCGCTCGAGCGTCTCCGCGAACCGCACCACGTCGGGCGTGTCGTCGAACTTGCCGCGATATTTGAGGCCGCCCGTCCAGGCGAAGATCGAAGCGATGGGGTTGGTCGAGGTCGCCTTCCCCTGCTCGTGCATGCGATAGTGCCGGGTCACCGTTCCGTGCGCCGCTTCCGCCTCGACGGTCTTTCCGTCGGGGGTCATCAGGACCGAGGTCATCAGGCCCAGCGAGCCGAAGCCCTGCGCAACCTGGTCCGACTGAACGTCACCGTCGTAATTCTTGCAGGCCCAGACGAACTTGCCGCTCCACTTGAGCGCCGAGGCTACCATGTCGTCGATCAGACGATGCTGATATTCGATGCCAGCTTTCTCGAACTTCGCCTTGTATTCTCTGTCGTAAATTTCCTGGAAGATGTCCTTGAAGCGGCCGTCATAGGCCTTGAGGATCGTGTTCTTCGTCGACAGGTAAACCGGCCACCCGCGGTTAAGCCCGTAATTGAAGCAGGCGTGTGCGAAGTCGCGGATCGATTCATCGACATTGTACATGCCCATGGCGACGCCCGATGAATCGAACTCGAACACCTCATGTTCGATCGTCTCGCCATTGTCCCCCTGCCACTTGATGGTGAGCTTGCCCGGGCCGGGCACGCGGAAATCCGTCGCCTTGTACTGGTCGCCGAAGGCGTGACGGCCGACCACGATCGGGTCGGTCCAGCCGGGGATCAGCCGCGGGACGTTGGCGATGACGATCGGCTCGCGGAACACGACACCGCCAAGGATGTTGCGGATCGTGCCGTTGGGCGACTTCCACATCTTCTTCAGCGCGAACTCCTCGACCCGGGCCTCGTCCGGGGTGATGGTCGCGCATTTGACGCCGACGCCGTGCGTCTTGATCGCCTCGGCCGCCTCGACGGTGATCCGGTCCTCGGTCTCATCGCGCTTCTGGATCGACAGGTCGTAGTAGAGCAGCTCGACATCGAGATATGGCTGGATCAGCCGTTCGCGGATCCACTGCCAGATGATTCGAGTCATTTCGTCGCCGTCTAGCTCGACGACCGGGTTCTTCACCTTGATCTTGGCCATGTCCGTCCTGCAATTCTTCGGATTGGCAGCGCGCATAGGCGAAGCGTCCGAACGAAGGCAACCGCACCCGATTGGCAATGGTTCCGAGCCACTCTAAGGCGTCCGCCATGGCTGAACTTGAAAAGCCGGACTCGCCCCTGGCTACAACCAATACCAAGTGGCGTTTCCCCTCCGTCCACCCCGAAGGGCGAAAGTTCCTTCTGCTGTCGGCAATCGCTACGCTGGTGGTCTACGGGGGGATCAGCCACTTCCTCGGCTGGCTGCTGGTCGGCGTGACCATCTGGGTAGCGGCATTCTTCCGCGACCCCATCCGCACCACGCCGCGCGGTGACAACCTGATCGTGGCCCCCGCCGACGGCTTGATCACGACCATCGCAAAGGTGCCGCCGCCGCCCGAGCTGGCCGGGCCGAGCGGCCTCGCAGACCGGGAGATGACCCGCGTCTCCATTTTCATGAGTGTCTTCGACGTCCACATCAACCGATCGCCGGTGACCGGCCGCGTGCTGAAGATGGTCTACGTCCCCGGCAAGTTCCTCAACGCCGATCTCGACAAGGCGAGCGAGGACAACGAGCGCCAGCACTTCCTGATCGAGGCTGCCGGCGGGGTGCCGATCGGGGTCACGCAGATCGCCGGCCTCGTCGCACGGCGGATCCTGACTTTCGTGGGCGAGGGGGACAGCGTCGAGGCAGGCCAGCGGATCGGCATGATCCGCTTCGGCAGCCGCGTCGACGTCTATTTGCCGGCCGGTACGGAGCCACAGGTGCTGCTTGGCCAGCGCGCCATTGCCGGTGAAACGCTCATTGCCGAGCTCGGGGTCGCCCGGCGCCTGACGGGCACGAGCCAGTGATTGACACGCCGGCGACGGGAAGCGGCGGGATTCCGTTTCGCGCGCTGGCACCCAATGCCGTAACCGCACTTGCCCTGTGCTTCGGCCTCACCGGTATCCGGTTTGCGATCGGCGGCGAGTGGGACAAGGCCCTCGGTGCGATCGTCTTCGCCGGCGTCCTCGATGGAATGGACGGTCGGATCGCTCGCCTGCTGCGGGCGGACAGCCGTTTCGGCGCAGAGCTCGACAGTCTGTCCGACGTCACCGCTTTCGGCGTTGCACCCGCAGTGGTGATGTACCTGTGGTCGCTGCAATCGGCCCCCCAGTTTGGCTGGACGGCTGCCCTCGCCCTTGCGCTGGCCTGCGCGCTGCGGCTTGCCCGGTTCAATGCGCGCATCGATTCCGAAGACCAGCCGCACAAGTCGGCCGGGTTCAACACCGGGGTTCCCGCCCCGGCGGGCGCGGGCATCGCCTTTGTTCCGGTCTATCTGTGGCTGATCACCGGAGTCGACGTTTTCCGCGCCTGGTACGTGACGATGCCCTGGGTGCTGTTCGTCGCACTGCTGATGATTTCGAGCGTCGCGACATTCAGCTGGTCGAGCCTGCGAATCAGGCGCTCGTCGCGGCTGTTCGCCCTTGCCGGCATCGGTTTGCTCGGAGCAGCGCTGGTTACCAATCCGTGGGTCACGCTGCTCGCGATCGCGGCACTCTATCTGGCTATGCTTCCGTTCAGCGTCGCGAGCTACGCGCAGGTCAAGCGCCGGCGTGGCGGGGCAGCCGCTTCAGTCCGCCGCGGCCGAACAAGGCGGCAGTGATGTCGGCGCGGCGGTCGTAGATCTGCTGGAGCGCCAGGCTTCCGGCAATCCAGAAGCAGCCGAGGAAAAGAAGGTTCAATAGTGGTGCAAGCATCGTAGGTCGTCCCTGTTTGTAGAGCCTCGCTGGAAGACCGAAGCGAAGCTGGGACGGACCAATGTTCTTCGTTTGTTCTCCATTGTCAAGCGGCACTCGTGACCCTCTCGCAAGAGGTTGAACCGCCACGCTTCTTCGGCTACGGGCGCGCCATCCCACAGGTGGAGCTTACATACCGGTGCCGGCCGACAGGCCGGTGACACGGCTCCACCGAGGCAAAACCGGAAGGAGACTATCCAATGGCGACCAATGTCGTCACGATGCAGCAATTGCTCGAAGCCGGAGCGCACTTCGGCCACCAGACCCATCGCTGGAACCCGCGGATGAAGCCGTACATCTTCGGCGACCGCAACGGCGTCCACATCATCGACCTGTCGCAATCGGTGCCGCTATTCGCGCGAGCGCTCGATTTCGTCCAGCAGACCGTCGCGCGTGGCGGCAAGGTTCTGTTCGTGGGCACGAAGCGGCAGGCACAGGATGCGATCGCCGAAGCGGCCAGGTCGTGCGGACAACATTACGTCAACCACCGGTGGCTCGGCGGAATGCTCACCAACTGGAAGACGATCTCGAACTCGATCAAGCGCTTCAAGAGCCTTGAGGAGCAGCTGTCGGGCGACACCGCCGGGCTGACCAAGAAGGAAGTGCTCCAGCTGACCCGCGAACGCGACAAGTTCGAAAAGTCGCTCGGCGGAATCCGCGACATGGGCGGCCTTCCGGACGTCATGTTCGTGATCGACACGAACAAGGAAGAGCTGGCCGTCAAGGAAGCCAATGTGCTCGGAATTCCAGTTGTCGCGATCCTGGATTCGAACAGCGACCCGACGGGCATCGCCTTTCCCGTTCCGGGGAACGACGACGCGAGCCGTGCGATCCGCCTCTACTGCGACGCGGTCGCGGCAGCGGTGAGCGCCGGGCGCAGCGGCGAAGCGCAATCGAAGGGCGAGGATGTCGGCGAAATGGCCGAACCTCCCGCCGAGGCCGCGCTGGAAGCCTAATTTGACGGTGCTCCTGCGAAGGCAGGAGCCCAGACCTACATAGAGGCGAACGGGACCCCGGCCTTCGCCGGGGAACGAAAGGATTTGAAATGGCTGAGATCACTGCCGCAATGGTCAAGGAGCTTCGCGAGCGCACCGGCGCCGGCATGATGGACTGCAAGAAGGCGCTGGCCGAGACGAACGGCGACATGGAAGCGGCGGTCGACTGGCTGCGCGCGAAGGGGCTTGCGGCCGCCGCCAAGAAGGCCGGCCGCACTGCCGCGGAAGGCCTGATCGGCGTCGCCGTCGAAGGCAGTCGCGGGGCGGTCGTCGAAGTAAACTCAGAGACCGACTTCGTGGCCAAGAACGAGACCTTCCAGGACTTCGTGCGCAACGTTGCCAAGCTGGCTCTAGAGCACGGCGCCGACGTCGAGACGCTCGGCGCCACCGCTTATCCCGGCGGCGCTACCGTGCAGGAGAAACTGACCGACAACATCGCCAAGATCGGCGAGAACCAGTCGCTTCGCCGCGTTGCGGTGCTCGAGGTCGGGCAGGGAACCGTCGTCTCTTACGTCCACAATGCGGTTTCGCCCGGGCTCGGAAAGATCGGCGTGTTGGTCGCGCTGGAGAGTGGCGCGCCGACGGAGACGCTTCAGGGGCTCGGCAAGCAGATCGCGATGCACATCGCGGCCGCGAACCCGCTCGCCCTCAACGGCGACGATCTGGATCCGGGGCTGATCGAGCGCGAGCGCGCAATCGCCCTCGAAAAGGCGAAGGAAAGCGGCAAGCCGCAGAACATCGCGGAAAAGATGGTCGAGGGAAGCATTGCCAAGTTCCGCAAGGAGAATGCGCTCCTCTCGCAGCTGTTCGTCATGGACACCAAGACGCCCGTCGCGGACGTGCTTGCCTCCGCGGCCAAGGAAGCGGGTGCGGGCATTGAGTTGACTGCTTTCGTCCGCTTCCAGCTCGGCGAAGGCATCGAGCGCGAAGAGAGCGACTTCGCTGCCGAAGTCGCCGCGGCTTCGGGCGTAAAAAAAAACCCGGAGCAGACGGACAAGGCTGAACCGGTCGCTTGAATGTTCGCGTGACGGACAAACGAAGGGCGGGGCCTCGGCTCCGCCTTTTCCGCGGCTCGGCGCGCGTGATCTTTGGCGATCTCTTCCGGCGTCAGGCGCAGAAAGCGCGCAGCCCCCTGCGTGGACAATGCTGCGCTCAAACTTGCTCTGGAGCAAGCAAGGCAGTTGGCAAGGGAGCGGCTGCGCCATAAAGGCGTGGCCGCCCTTCTTTCATCCTGAGGACAGACCAGCGCGATGAGCCGTCCCCGCTTCAACCGCATCCTGCTGAAGCTCTCTGGCGAGGCGCTGATGGGGCAGGGGCAGTTCGGCATCGATCCGGACGCGGTGAACGGCCTCGCCGCCGAGATCGCGGCGGCGAAGGCGCAGGGGCACGAGCTGTGTCTCGTCGTTGGCGGCGGGAACATCTTCCGCGGGATGGCCGCCGCAGCGAAGGGCTTCGATCGCGCCAGCGCCGATTATATGGGAATGCTGGCCACGGTGATGAACGCACTGGCACTCCAAAACGCGCTCGAGAACCAGGGCGTCGACACTCGTGTCCAGTCCGCCATCCCGATGTCGGCAGTAAGCGAACCCTACATCCGCAGGCGCGCTCTGCGCCACCTGGAGAAGGGGCGGATCGTCCTGTTCGCCGCCGGCACCGGCAACCCCTATTTCACGACCGACACCGCCGCTGCGCTGCGAGCGGCGGAAATGGGGTGCGACGCGCTGTTCAAGGGCACCAGCGTCGACGGCGTCTATACGGCAGACCCGAAAAAGGTGTCGGACGCGAAGCGCTACGAAAAGCTGAGCTTCCACCGCGTGCTCAGCGACGATCTGCGGGTCATGGACGCAGCAGCCGTCGCGTTATGCCGCGACAACAATATTCCGATCGTGGTCTTCAACGTCCGCCAGCCCGGCAACCTCGCCGAGGTGCTGTCGGGCAAGGGCATGGCAACGATCGTTCAGAACGAGGAGTAAGCAATGCCGACGACCATCGATAAATCCGACCTTCAACGGCGGATGCACGGGGCCGTGGAAGCCTTGAAGCACGATTTGTCGGGACTTCGCACCGGACGAGCGTCCACGGCACTGCTCGATACGATTCACGTCGAGGTCTATGGCGCCAACATGCCATTGAACCAGGTGGCGACGGTTTCGGTGCCCGAACCGCGAATGCTCACCGTGCAGGTGTGGGACCGGTCCAACGTCCAGCCCGTTGAAAAAGCGATACGGTCCGCGGGACTAGGGCTGAACCCGGTGACCGATGGCCAGCTGATCCGCCTGCCGATTCCGGACCTTACCGAGGAGCGGCGCAAGGAGCTCGCGAAGCTCGTCGGCCAATATGCCGAAAAAGCGAAGGTTGCCGTCCGAAACGTCCGTCGCGACGGCATGGACCATCTCAAGCAGGACGAGAAGAAGCACGAGATCAGCGAGGACGAGCGCAAGCGGCTCGAGCAGGACGTCCAGAAGTTCACCGACGACACTATCAAGGAAATCGACGACCTCGCGCACTCGAAGGAAAAGGAAATCCTCGGGCAGTGACGGCTTCTCCCGCCGCGGAGGCACCAGCGGCGCTCGTCGGTAACGGCGGTGCCGTCCCGCGCCACGTAGCGATCATCATGGACGGCAACGGGCGGTGGGCGAAGCAGAAGCACCTTCCTCGCGCCGCAGGCCACAAGGCGGGCGCCGAAGCGGTGCGGCGCACCTTGCAGGCTGCTGTCGACGCAGGCGTGGAAGTGCTCACGCTCTACGCCTTCTCGTCGGAGAACTGGCGTCGCTCGGAGCAGGAGATCTCGGATCTCAAGGGCCTGATGCGCTATTATCTGGAAAAGGAGCTGCGGCGGCTCGTCGAGGAGGGCGTGAAGCTGCGGCTGATCGGGGATTACCGCGCCTTCGGCCCGGAGATGGCGGCGCTTCTCGAGGACGCGGTTGAACGCACCGCCGGCAACGACCGGCTCATACTGGTTGTGGCGCTCAATTACGGTTCGCGGCGCGAGCTGGCCCAAGTCGCCTCGAAGCTTGCCCGACGGGCCGCTGCGGGCGATCTCGATCCAGCTACGATAGACGAATCGGCGATCGCGGCGGAGCTCGATACGGCCGGTTTGCCCGAGCTCGACCTTCTCATCCGAACGTCCGGCGAGCTTCGCCTGTCAAATTTCCTGCTGTGGCAGTCGGCCTATGCCGAACTGCTGTTCGTGCCGACGCTCTGGCCCGATTTCGACGAGCAGCATTTCGGTGAGGCGCTCGCCCAATATTCCGCGCGCCAGCGCCGTTTCGGCGGTCGATGAGCGAGCTCGCGATCCGGAGCCTCAGCGGTGCGGCGATGATCGCCGTCGCGCTGTTGGCGACGCTGCAGGGCGGCTATGTTTTCGCCGTCCTTGCAGCGGCCGCGGCGACTGCCGTCTTTTACGAGTGGACACGAATCACGCGGGGATGGGGCGCGGGCTGGTACGTCTCGGGATTCGTGTACGCGCTGCTGGCGGCGCTGTCGCTGCTGTGGGTCCGGGACCGCGCCGACGACGGTCTATCACTGGTCCTGTGGGTGTTCATCGTCGTCTGGTCCACGGATATTGGAGCCTATTTCGCGGGCCGGGCAATCGGCGGACCCAAGCTCGCGCCGGCGATCAGCCCCGGCAAAACATGGGCCGGCTTCTACGGAGGGGTCGTCGCGGCAAGCCTTTTCGCCGGCGCCTGGGCGCTGTTCACGGATCTGCGGCCGGTCGTGCTTTTGCTTGCACCGCTTTTTTCGGTCGCGTCGCAGGGTGGAGACCTGTTCGAAAGCTGGATGAAGCGAAAGGCAGGGATCAAGGATTCGGGCCGCTGGTTGCCAGGCCACGGCGGCGTCTTCGATCGCCTCGACGGCCTGCTCCCGGTCGCGATCCTTGCAGCCGTCGCCGTCATGGCGAGAGCGGCATGAAACGGCGTATCGCAATCCTCGGCGCAACCGGGTCGGTAGGACGCTCGACACTCGATCTGGTCGAGCGAGCGCCCGACCTGTTCGAAGTCGAGGCGCTGACGGCCCGCCGAAACGTCGACGCGCTCGCCGACACCGCTCGGCGCACGAACGCCAAGCTGGCGGTAGTCGCCGATGCGGATCGCTACGGGGATCTTCGCGAGAAGCTCGCCGGCAGCGGTTGCCGCGCCGCCGCCGGCGCCGACGGGCTCCTCGAAGCAGCGACCGGCGACGCCGAGTGGGTAATGGCCGCCATCGTCGGGTGCGCGGGCCTGCTGCCAACGATGGCGGCGATCGAAAAAGGGAAGACCGTCGCCCTCGCAAACAAGGAAGCGTTGGTGACGGCGGGCGCGCTGATGACTGACGCGGCCGCCGCCAGCGGTGCCGTCGTCCTTCCCGTCGACAGCGAACATAATGCAATTTTCCAGTGCCTTGCGGGCAATCGTAAACAAGATGTCTCACGACTGATCCTGACGGCGAGCGGCGGCCCGTTCCGCGAGGCGACGATCCAGCGGATGCGCGACGCCACGCCTGCCGAAGCGGTGGCCCACCCCAGATGGTCGATGGGGGCGAAGATTTCCGTCGATTCGGCAACGCTGATGAACAAGGGACTCGAGCTCATCGAAGCGCACCATCTGTTCGGCCTGTCCTCGGCGAGCATGGACGTCGTCGTGCACCCGCAGTCCGTCGTCCATTCGCTCGTCGAGTTCGTCGACGGCTCGATGCTGGCGCAGCTCGGCAGCGCCGACATGCGAATCCCGATCGCCTATACGCTCGCGTGGCCGCGGCGGATGGAGACCCCCGCCGAACGGCTTTCGCTGGTCGAAATCGGCCGGCTCGACTTCGAACGGCCCGACCTCCAGCGCTTTCCGGCGCTTCGCCTGGCACGCGAAACCCTCGAGAGCGGAGGCGCTGCGCCCGTCATCCTCAATGCCGCGAACGAGGTCGCGGTCGACGCCTTTCTCAAGGGACGAATCGGTTTTTGCGAGATCAGCTCGCTCGTCGAGCAGGCGCTTGGCGAAATCCAGGCGCCCGCGCCCTCGTCGGTCGCCGAAGTGGTTGCGCTCGATGAGGAAACCCGCGAACGCACGTCGGCCCTGATCGCCGAAAGCTGTTCTTGATGCTCGCCCAACCCCCGCTCTGGCTGATCGTAATCGCCTTTGTCTGCGCGATCGGGCCGCTCGTTTTCATCCACGAGCTCGGCCATTACCTGGTCGCGCGGCTGTTCGGAGTTGGAGCGGAAACCTTCTCCATCGGATTCGGAAGGGAGATTGCCGGCTGGACCGATCGGAGGGGAACCCGCTGGAAAGTTGGCTGGCTGCCGCTCGGAGGCTACGTCCGCTTCGTTGACGACGAGCATCACGCCGGCGGAAGCGAGAAGGGCGCGTCGAAGGATCCGCGCTCGTTCGCCGGCAAGCCGGTCTGGCAGCGCTTCCTCATCGTGCTCGCCGGGCCGATGGCGAACTTTGTGCTGGCAATCATCATTTTCGCGGCTTTCTTCGCGATGTTCGGCGTACCGAGGACCCCCAACCTGGTTACCGCGGTGCAGCCCGGGAGCGCTGCTGCTTCGGCCGGCATCCGCGAAGGCGACCGGATCGAGGCCGTAGGCGGCCAGGAGACAGCGACGTTCGAGGACGTTCAGCGCGTCGTTGCGCTGCATCCGGGCGAGACGATGACACTGCGCGTTTCTCGCGACGGAAAGCGGGAGGAGATCAGGGCCAGGCTCGGCATTCACGAAGAGCAGGATCGGTTCGGCCAGAAATACCGGCTCGGCCTGCTCGGAGTCTTTGGAGCAGGGCGCCAGCTCGAACGCGTCGCGGCCGTGGATCTGCTGCCGGAGGCGACCCGCTACACCTGGGTGCTGACGGCTACGACGATGGAAGGGCTCGTGCAGATCGTTACCGGGCGGCGTTCGGTCGAGGAGCTCGGCGGGCCGCTGAAGATGGCACAGGTCGCCGGGCAGCAGGCGTCGCTCGGCCCGTTCCAATTCGTCCAGCTGCTCGCGCTGTTCTCAATTAATCTCGGATTCATCAACCTCTTGCCAGTCCCCATGCTGGATGGCGGCCATCTCCTCTTCTACGCTGTCGAGGCGGTCCGGCGCCGGCCGGTCAGCGTCCAGGCGCAGGAATGGGCGTTCCGTGGCGGATTGGCGCTGCTCCTTGCGCTGCTCCTGTTCACGACGGTGAATGATCTGGGATCATTCGGCGTCTGGGAAGGGCTCGAACGCTTGATTGGCTAGGTCGGTTGAGGCAGGGCAGCACATCCAATTTCGACCGCCCCCCGGGGAGGTCCAGCATCCAAAAAGGCGGGGACGCGTGATTTCTGAAAAACCGAGAATTTCCAGGCGCGCAGGCACCGTGCTTCTCGTCGGGACGATCTTGGGTGGCTGGTCGGCCCCCTTGTTCGCGCAGCAGCCGCAGCCCGCTGCTACCGCTCAAACGGCACCGGCACCGGGCCCGGCGGTCGCTGTTGCTCCGCAATCGGGAACGATCCGGTCGATAGCGGTCCGGGGCAACCAGCGCCTCGAACCGGCAACGATCATCTCCTATGCCGGAATTTCCCCCGGGCAGACCTATACTGCCGAGACGCTCGACCAGGCGTTGAAGGACCTCTACGCGACGGAGCTGTTCACCGACGTCGTGATCGACGGCGCGCAGACCGGCAACATCGTCATCAACGTCCAGGAAAACCCGGTCATCAACCGCATCGTCCTCGAGGGCAACAAGCGCCTCAAGGAAGACAAGATCACCCCGGAAATCCAGCTGAAGCCGAGAGAAATCTTCACCCGCTCGAAGGTTCGCGCCGATGTCGACCGGATCATCGAGCTCTACAAACGGCAGGGTCGCTTTGCCGCTCGCGTCGAGCCCAAGATCGTCCAGCTCGACCAGAATCGCGTGGATCTCATCTTCGAGATTTACGAAGGCCCGGTCTCGAAGGTCCGCCGGATCAACGTCATCGGCAACCAGGCGTTCGGCGACGAACGGCTGCGCAAGGAAATGTACACCCGCCAGGCCGGCGGCGTGCTCGGATTCCTCAAGTCGAACGACACCTACGACCCCGATCGGCTCGCCGCGGACCAGCAGAAGCTTCGAGCCTTCTACCTCACCGAGGGGTACGCCGACTTCCGCGTGGTTTCGGCGCTGGCAGAGCTCACGCCGGACCGGCGCGACTTCATCATCACCTACGTCGTCGAAGAGGGGCCGCGGTACAAGTTCGGCACCGTCGACGCCGAGAGCGCGCTTCGCGACCTCCCGAAAGAGAAGGTGATGCAGCTCGTCGACATGCGCCAGGGCGAGTGGTTCAACGCCAAGGCCGTCGAGGACACGGTCACGTCGCTCAACGAGGTCGCCGGCAATCTGGGCTATGCGTTCGCCGACATTTCCCCGAACTACAAGCGCAACCCCGACACCCGGACGATGGATGTCACGTTCCGGGTCGGCGAGACGCCGCGCGTCTACGTCGAGCGCGTCGACATCAATGGCAACACGATCACTCGCGACAAGGTCGTCCGCCGCGAGTTCCGGGTCAACGAAGGCGACGCCTTCAACGCCATCAAGATCAAGCGCTCGCAGGACCGGATCCAGTCGCTCGGCTTCTTCCAGGAGAATATCGAGGTCAAGCAGACCGAAGGATCCGGACCGGACCGCGTCGTTCTCGGCGTCGACGTTCAGGAGAAGGCGACGGGGCAGCTGCAGTTCTCGGCCGGCTATTCGAGCCTCGAGCGCTTCCTGATCTCCCTTGCGGTGCAGCAGTCGAACTTCCGGGGCATGGGCCAGAGCCTCGATGCGGGCATCAGCTGGTCGCGCTACTCGAAGTCGATCTCCGCGGGCTTCACCGAGCCCTATTTGTTCGACAAGGAAATCTCGCTCGGCGGCCAGATCTTCCGGCGGCAGTTCAGCAGCTTCAACTTCATCGGCGGCGAGCGCAACACCACCTACGGGCAGGCGAGCACAGGCGGCGGTTTCCGCCTCGGTTTCCCGCTCACGGAATTCATGACCTACGGTCTTCGCTACTCGCTCATCCATGACAATGTGACGCTGGGTAAGGATCTGTATTTCACCGATCCGGACGGTGCTGAAGGCCCGCTTCCGGCGGAGTGCGATCCCCTCAAGGCCGGCCGCTACCTGTGCGACGAGATCGGCAAGCGGCTGACGTCGTCACTCGGCCATTCGCTGGTGTATGACGATACCGACGGGATCCATCCGACCCGCGGTCAGCGGCTGACGTTTTCGCAAGACTTCGCGGGTCTCGGGGGCGACGTGAAATATCTTCGTACCCGCGGCGACGCTACCAAGTACAAGAGCTTCGGCGCCGGTTGGATCCTATCTGGCCATATCGAGGGCGGGTACATCCATCCCCTGACGAAGAGCCCGGGGCCAGGCCGCGATCCCATTCGCCTGACGGACCGTTTCTTCGGCACCCAGATGCGTGGGTTCGACATCCGCGGCATCGGTCCGCGCATCGTCCGCGTCCCATATGATGAAGAAGGCAATTTGACGACCGAGGACGCGACCGGCCGACGGATCAGCGACGCGGTCGGCGGCCATGCCTATTACATGGGCCGGATCGAGCTGGAAGTGCCCACCAGTGCCTCGGTCAGAAGCCTGGGTCTGCGCCCGTCGGCGTTCGTCGACATCGGCTCGGTCTGGGGACTGAAGACGCCGACGCTCGTCGATCAGGTCGGAGTTTGCATTCCGAACTCCGCCGACCCGGCCGTACCTTCGATCCCGGTAAATCCCGGACAGGTGCCCGGCGACATCTGCCCGGCCACCGGCTATACGTTCTTCCCCGGCTTCAAGGAGCAGTTCCTTGGCAATTCGCCGAAGCCGAGAATCTCGATCGGCATCGGGGTCAATTGGGTGTCGCCATTCGGGCCGCTGCGGCTCGATATCGCTAAGGCGATCGTGAAGCAGGAAGGCGACGACACCAAACTCTTCTCATTCAACGTAGGAACCCAATTCTGATGCGTAACCTTCTCTTCCTTTCCGCGGCCGCGGCCGCGATTGCACTTCCGGCGGCAGCACAGGCGCAGGCCGTGCCCGCGGCGACGATCGCCGTCGTTGACCTCGACAAGGTCACCACCGACTGCAACGCGTGCAAAACCGCCAATGCCGCGCTGCAGAGCCAGGTCGCCGCATTCCGTGCGCGCCAGCAGGCGCTTGCAACGCCGCTCGAGACCGAAGGCAAGGCCCTCCAGACCGCCGTTGCGGCGCTCAATGGCAAGCAGCCCGATGCGGCGCTCCAGGCACGCATCACCGCGTTCGAAAACAAGCGGAATCAGGGTGCGCAGGAGCTCGGCCGGCAAGAGCAGCAGATCCAGCGCAACCAGGCCTATATCCAGCAGCAGATCGCCGCGAAGCTCGGTCCGATCTATCAGCAGGTGATGCAGAGGCGCGGAGCGAATCTGATGCTCGAGATCGGAACGACGCTGGCGTCGGCTTCGAGGCTCGATGTTACCGCTGACGTTACCGCCGCGCTGAACGCGGCGCTTCCGAGCGTCGCCACCACTGCTCCGGCCCAGCAGCAGCGGCAGCCACAGGGTCGGTGAGCGAAGACGCTGAAGCCACGGCTATAGGCCCGCTGGACGTCCGGCGGGTCATGGCGGCGCTTCCGCACCGCTATCCGCTGCTCCTCGTCGACCGGGTCGAAAGCCTCGACCCGGATCGCGGGATCGTCGCCATCAAGGCCGTGACGATCAACGAGCAGTTCTTCCAGGGGCATTTCCCCGGCCGCCCGATCATGCCGGGCGTGCTGATCGTCGAGGCGCTCGCGCAAGCCGCGGGCGTTCTCGCCGTCGAGGCGCTGGGCCTGTCCGGCACCGGCAAGCTCGTCTACTTCATGGCGATCGAAGGCGCGAAGTTCCGCGCTCCCGTGGAACCCGGAGTGCTGCTCCGGCTGGAAGTCGAGTTCGTCCAGAAGCGTCCGAGCGTATGCAAGTTCGCGGGCAGGGCTCTGATCGACGGCAAGGTCGCTGCGGAAGCGAACTTCACCGCGATGATCGCCGATCCGCCCTCCGGCTGATCGCTTACGGTCCCCCGAGCCGCACGCCTGCGTAAATGGCGCGCCCTTCCGTCCGGTAGCCGAAAACGTCCTGGTAGCGTGCATCGAACAGGTTCGAGCCACGCGCGAACAGCTCCAAGCCGGAACGCGCCGCATAGCTCACCCTGGCGCCGGCCAGCCAGTACGACCCAAGCCGCACCTTCTGCGCCGGGAACAGGTCGAAGTTCGTGTCGGTGCGCGCGCCCACGTACGCCACCGATGCGCCGTAGGTGAACCGACGCGTGGTACCGTCGATGGCGACGGCAGCGCTATGTCTGGGTCGCCGAATCTCCCGCAATTGCACGGCCGGGATGGCGCCCGGTTCACTGGCGCGCAGGTAGGCGTAATTGGCACTGAGGCGGAAAGCGTCGCTCGGATTCCATGCAAGCTCGGCTTCGATACCCGAGCGCCGGCTGGAGGCGGTTCGATTTTCCGTGCTGGACGCAAAGGTGACGGGATCGAACACGTCGACGATTTCGTCGCGCAGCCTCTGCCGATATCCCGTCAGCGCCGCGTCGAGAGCGCCGTGGCGGTACCGAAGCGAAGCCTCGAACCCGCGCGAGCTTTCCGGCCTCAGCGCCGGATTGCCTACGAAGCTGCCGGGAAAAAAGCCGTAGAGATCGAAGAAGGTCGGCTGGGAAATGCCTTCCGCATAAGATGCCGCGATCGACACTCCGCCGCCGGCGGAAACGAGCGCGGAAGCGCGGACTGTCGTCGCATCCTTGAAAGCGCTGAAGGCGTCGTGTCGAATCGCTATGTCGGCGATCACGGGCGCCAGCTCGGCGCGCCATTCTGCGGTCAAAGCGTCGTGGGTACGGTGCCGGTCCTGGTTGGTCAGGCCGAAGAACCCGCTATCGCGAGCCTGGAAGGTCTCCCGGTCGTGATCGACCGCCGCGATCGCCGCGTGGGCGATGGGGCCGGTGGCGAAGCGGTACTGGAGCTGACCGGCCGCCGTCCATCGCTCTCCCTTCGTGCGGTTGATCTCCAGCTGATCTCGGAAGTTGCGGTTCGAGGACGCCAGGAACGAGGACGACACCGTGCCGCTAAGGCGTTGCTCGTTTCCCGCGGCCAGCCACAACCGCGCGGCGGAAAGCCGGTTACGGGTGCTGTCGAGCGTATCCATGTGCTGGAATGGCGGATCGGCATTGAACCCATCGAACTCGCTCCGTCCGCTGAGCGAGAAAGCCGAAGCACCGATCTCGACCGCGGGAGCCAATGTCCAGGTGCCGCGGAGCCGTGCGGACAGGTTGCGGTAACCATCCCTGTCGCCGGAGCCGTTGAAGCTGTCGATGCCCGCTGCGCGCTGCCAGCCGACCGCGCCAGCGATGTTGACCGGACCCGCGGCAAGGCCGCCGGACGTGCTTGCCCGGCCAGATCCGGATGATCCCGCTTCGCCCGTCGCCGAATATGTGGAACGGGTGACGGGCAGGCCGTTCACCGCGACGACGCCTCCGATGGCATCGGACCCCCACAACGCCGACTGGGGACCGCGGACGACTTCGATCCGCGACACGATGTCCGCATTGAGAAGCTCGAACCGCGGAATATCCCCCGCCGCTGGGTCGTTGGCACGGATCCCGTCGATGAACAGCAGGGTGTGGTTCGCTTCGGCGCCGCGAATTCTGACCTGGCTGAGCGTTCCCGCCGGGCCTCCGGTCTCCACCGCCGCCGACGGTGTCAGCCTTATTATCGCTGACGCGAGCGGATCGCCCAGACGCTCGATGCGCTCGCGATCGATCACAGTCGCGCTTGCGGCAGTGTCGGCCCGGTCCTGGGGTATTCGGGACGCGGTAACGACGATCGTGTCGCGAACCGGCGCTGCGGAAACGTCCGCCGAAATGAGAACGAACGGGATCATTGGCCACCTCCTTGAAACGACGCGCGTATGTCGCCTCGGAGGTGCCGCACGGATTCCCGTGCGGC
>JAEZIO010000047.1 GCA_023436615.1 Pseudomonadota bacterium
CGCTGCGGCGACGATCGCAAGGGCGGCGGTCAATGCGCCGAGACGCGTCGGCATAGCATCCATCCAGAAGATCCCGCTTGTTCGGACGCGGCACGATAGATCACAAATGCGGGCCGCGGGAAACCGCACTTAACCGCTCGAGATCGCCGAGCGCGTCCCGGACGGGCGGCTCAGATCGGCACCGTCGCGCGGCCCCGGCGTTGGTTCGGGATGGAACAGCCAAGCCTAGTCGACCGCGCGAAATCCTGGGCCCGGGCGATCAAGCGCGACGTGCTGGTGCTGTGGCTGGCCGCGCGAGACCCGCGCGTGCCGTGGTACGCCAAGGCGGTGGCGGCGCTGGTCGCGGCCTATGCGCTGTCGCCGATCGACCTCATCCCCGATTTCATTCCCGTCCTCGGCTATCTCGACGATCTGATCATCGTGCCCCTGGGGATCGTCCTCGCGCTCAAGGTGATGCCGCCGCACCTGATTGACGATCTTCGGGCGAAGGCGGCGGAGATGGAAGGCAAGCCGCGCTCGACCGCGGGGATGATCGCGATCCTGGCTGTCTGGGTCGCGGCGGTGGTTCTTGTGGCGTGGTTCGCCTGGCCCTGGGTGATGCGGCGCGGGTAGCGCGCGCAGCTACTTCGCCGGTTTCTCAGGCTCGTCGTTTCCTTCGACGAGCAGGGTATATTGAAGCACCCGCACGTGCTCGTTCTCGAGAAGCAGCTTGAAATTGTCGGGCGAGGAGACGAGCCCGTCGACCGGGGAGCCATGTGGTTGAGCGCGTGACCGCCGCACGCGAATGTGCGACCTTGACACTAATTAACGCATTAGCTAATTACTATATCGATGGAAAAGGTATTTGAAGCCCTTGCCTCAACGCCGAGGCGGAAGATTCTGGCCTATTTAGCGGAGGTGGATCTCACTGCGGGTGAGATTGCGGCGCGGTTCGACATGACGAAGCCGGCAATCTCCAAGCATCTTCAGATTCTGGAAAATGCTGGTCTGGTGAAAAGCGAGAAGCGCGGGCAGTTCGTCCATTACTCGCTCGTGCCCGACAACTTAACCAACACGCTCAATGGTTTCGTGCAGCGACTCTGTCCTGTTTCCACTCCACTGCGGCGCGAAAGCGCAACGTTGCGGCAAGCACGCTCGGGCAACCCGAAGAAATAGGAGGCGGCGATGCGGTTGGTGTCTGGATCGGAGCGGATCATTGCCGGCACCAATTGCGATCCCATTGGGGGGACGGTGCGATGGGCACCCGCAAAGTCGCTGTGGATCGGTTCGATGACCCTGTCCGCACTTCTTTTCGGCCCGTTCTATTTCACTTGGGGCGCCTTCGCCCTTTTCATAGTCATGAGTGGGATCACCCTATGTGCCGGCCACTCGGTGGGAATGCACCGCAGGCTTATTCACAACAGCTTCGCCTGTCCGCTGTGGCTCGAATATGTCTGCGTCTATCTCGGCGTTTTAGTCGGCATGGCCGGTCCCCTTGGCATGATCCGGCTGCACGACATGCGCGATTGGGCTCAGCGCCAACTTGAGTGCCATGACTATTTCGCACACCGGGCCGGTTTCTGGAGAGACGGTTGGCATCAGCTTCATTGTCGGCTGGAGCTGAGGCGACCGCCCGAGTTTCGTCTCGAGCCGCGTGTGGCGACTGATCCAGTTTACAACTGGCTCGAACGGACCTGGATGTTCCAGCAGCTGCCTTGGGCGATCCTTTTCTTCGCAGTCGGAGGCATGCCTTGGCTCATTTGGGGTGTCTGCGCGCGGATAGCCGTATGCGTGACTGGCCATTGGCTTGTTGGTCACTACGCCCACCGTGAGGGCAGTCAAACCTGGGTGATCGGCGGCGCTTGCGTTCAAGGTTATGACGTCAAGCTCGCCGGGCTGATCAGCATGGGCGAAAGTTGGCACAATAATCATCATGCCTTTCCCGGTTCGGCAAAGCTTGGGCTTGAACCCGGCCAGATCGATCTCGGTTGGATGTTGCTAGTCGCGTTTCAGCGCATCGGCTGGGCGTGGAATATAGTGACGCCGGATGGGCTGCCCCACCGGCCTGCACTCAGGCGGGTCGCGAAGCAGGGCGACGGCTGTCCTTTGCTTGCTCGCCTCCTTGCGCAGGCCTGATCAGATGAGCGAGCGTCGCGACATTGCTGATCTCCTTGCCGAAACCACCAAGTCTAGAACCTTCCAAGTTGTCGCCGGGACACTGTCCGGTGTCGCAATCATTCTCGTGGCGGTTGCCGTCTCCGCGATTGTCTTCCGAGCCTATGGGTGGGGTCTTTTTGTCCTGACCCCGTTTGTTGTGGGCGTCACAACTGGATTCCTCGTGAACCGGCAAGAGCTGCAAACCACGAAGGCGACAAATGCCCTCGTGCTGCTATCTGCGGCTCTTGGCTCCTTTGGATTGATCCTCTTTGCACTTGAAGGGCTGGTCTGCCTCATCTTGGCAGCGCCTTTAGGAGCCCTCGTCGCAATCGCGGGAGGCGCATTGGGTCGAAGGGCCGCGCGGATTGGAAAGGGCCCCATGGGACCACTCTATTCTATAGCCCTTCTGCCGGCGATGTTCGCACTCGATGCATTATATCCGCCAGCGGTCATCATGGTGACCGATGAAAGCATCCTGATAGAGGCTTCAGCTCCGCAGGTGTGGCAAGCGGTGACGAGTGACGAGCCAATCCGCGAACCAGCTACACTCGTCGGCCTTTTAGGACTGGCCTATCCGGAACGCGCGCACTTTTCCGGGAGAGGCGTGGGGGCCATTCGGACGGGCTACTTTTCGACCGGAGAAGCGCGCGAGCAAATCACTGATTGGAATGAAGGCAGGCTGCTCGGCTTCATGGTCCTGAGCCAACCGCCGGCGATGAAGGAGATGAGCCCGTACCGTCACGTTCATGCTCCTCACGTCGTCGGCTATTTCGAAACGGGTGAAACGCAGTTCGAGATTCAGCCGCTAGGTGAGCTGCAGACCCGACTCACCATTCGCGCTGCGCATCGGCTGCGGATCGACCCAGTCGTCTATTGGGAGCCGATCGCGCGCTGGGCAGCGAGCAGCAACACCCGACGAGTCTTGCGTGACCTTAAGACCAAGTCGGAACTTGCGCCCTACTCCCCATCCGGAACGTAAAGCCGTCCTCGCTTCGCTCGCTCATCTCCGCCGCTAGCGCGGCTCCGATTCCGCCGCCTCTTTGGCCGGAAGGTAGAGTTCACTTCCGGCCTCATGGAATCGCCTGGACATAGCGGCCATTCCAGCTTCGGCGTCGGCATCCTGGCTCGATGCCCCCTCACCCTGCGCCGCCGACGCGGCTCCTCCCTCTCCCGCGCTGGGGAGAGGGTTATTGCGCGCGAAGTCTCTGACCTCCTGCGTGATCTTCATCGAGCAGAACTTCGGGCCGCACATGCTGCAGAAATGCGCGGTCTTGGCCCCTTCGGCCGGGAGCGTCTGGTCGTGATATTGCTCGGCCGTCTCGGGATCGAGGCTCAGGTTGAACTGGTCGCGCCAGCGGAACTCGAACCGCGCCTTACTCAACGCGTCGTCCCACTGCTTGGCCGCCGGGTGACCCTTCGCCAGATCGGCCGCGTGGGCGGCGAGCTTGTAGGTGACGACCCCGACCTTGACGTCGTCGCGGTCGGGGAGGCCGAGATGCTCCTTGGGCGTGACGTAGCAAAGCATCGCCGTCCCGAACCAGCCGATCATCGCGGCGCCGATGCCGCTGGTGATATGGTCGTAGCCCGGCGCGACGTCGGTCACTAGCGGGCCGAGAGTGTAGAAGGGCGCCTCGCCGCAGCTCGCCAGCTGCTTGTCCATATTCTCCTTGATCTTGTGCATCGGCACGTGGCCGGGGCCTCGATCATCACCTGGCAATCGTGCGCCCACGCTGTCTTCGTCAGCTCTCCGAGCGTGTAGAGCTCGGCGAACTGCGCCTCGTCGTTTGCGTCGGCGATGCTGCCGGGGCGGAGTCCGTCGCCAAGCGAGAAGGCGACGTCATAGGCCTTCATGATCTCGCAGATCTCGTCGAAGCGCTCGTAGAGGAAGCTCTCCTTGTGGTGGGCGAGGCACCATTTGGCCATGATCGAGCCGCCGCGGCTGACGATCCCGGTGACGCGGTTGGCGGTCATCGGCACGTAGGGGAGGCGGACGCCGGCGTGGATGGTGAAATAGTCAACGCCCTGCTCGGCCTGCTCGATGAGCGTGTCGGCGAAAATCTCCCAGGTCAGGTCCTCGGCGATTCCGCCGACCTTCTCCAGCGCCTGGTAGATGGGCACCGTGCCGATCGGCACGGGCGAGTTGCGGACGATCCATTCGCGCGTGTCGTGGATGTTGCGGCCGGTCGAGAGGTCCATGACCGTGTCCGCGCCCCAGCGGATCGCCCACACCATCTTGTCGACTTCGGACGCGACGTCGGAGGCGACCGCGCTGTTGCCGATATTGGCGTTGATCTTGACCAGGAAGTTGCGGCCGATCGCCATCGGCTCGGATTCCGGGTGGTTGATGTTGGCGGGGATGATGGCGCGGCCGCGGGCGACCTCGTCGCGGACGAATTCGGGGGTGACGAAGTCGGGGATTGAGGCGCCGAAATCCTGGCCGTCCCTAATCTGGTCACGAACAGGTTCGCGGCCAAGGTTTTCGCGCGCTGCAACATACTCCATTTCAGGAGTGATGATGCCCCGTTTGGCATAATGCATTTGGGTCACGTTAGACCCTGGCTTTGCGCGAAGGACCTTCTTGCGGACGTTGGGGAAGGGCGAGACTCCGCCGCTGCGATCCGGGCCCAGCTGGCCGTTGTCCTCGGGGCGGACTTCCCGCTGCGCGACTTCCTCGACGTCGCCGCGGCCGCGGATCCATTGCGCGCGCAGCTCGGGCAGGCCGGCCATGATGTCGATGCGTGCGTCGGGGTCGGTGTAGGGGCCGCTGGTGTCATAGAGCGTGACCGGCGGCTCGCCGGACGAGGGCTCGAGGTCGACCGCGCGCATGGCGACCCCTCGACCCAGCTCGGGGCAGGCGCCGACGTAAATCTTGCGCGATCCGCGGATCGGGCCGGTGGTAACTTTAAGCTCGGTGCGTGCGGGCGCATCACCCATGACGCTTCTCCTTCCTACGCCGGTCCTAACCGGTTCAGGTTCGTCGGATCGCGGTGACAAAACCGCCTCTCAGCTGCTGCGGCAGCTCCCCGGGGAAGAGTCGTGCTTAGGCCGCTGCGGAGCCGGGCGCCAGTGCGGCGCGTTGGCTCCGGCGTGCACGTCGTCGAAATCTTCCTGCCGCTGAAGCGCAGCGACGGATCGGACCAGCCGCGCGCGCTGTTCGGCGCGGTTCGAGGCGAGCTGGTGGATCGTTTCGGCGGGCTGACCGCCTTCACGCGTTCGCCAGCCGAGGGCTTGTGGGAAGCCGCGCCGGGCGAGGTCGAGCGCGACTCGTGATCTTCGAGGTGATGGCGGGCGAGATCGACCGCGGCTGGTGGGGAGCTTACCGGCGCGAGCTCGAGCGGCGGTTCGCGCAGGAGGAAATCCTGATCCGCGCGGCGGCCATCGACCGCTTGTGAAACGAAAAGCCCGGCAGCCAGCCGGTCGCCGGGCTTGTCGCGCACGCATGGGAAGCGCTTAGCGCGGAGCGGCGGCCTTCACTTCGGCCTCGGTGATGGTGCCGTCACGATTGGCGTCGACCTTGTCGAACATCGCGAGGCGCGGCGCGCGGAATTCCTCGAGGCTGACCTTGCCGTCCTTATTCTTGTCGAGGCTGGTCAGCGCCTCGTCCACCTTGGGCGCGGTCAGCGGCCTCACCGCGGCCTTGAACTCGGCGAGGCTAAGCGAACCGTTCTTGTCGGTGTCGAGCGCCTTGAACTCGCCTTCCACCTCCTGCTGGCGCGCGGCGTTCGCCTGCTGCAGCGCCTTCGCCTGCACGGCTTCGAGCTCGGCCTTGGTGATGAAGCCGTCGCGATTGGCGTCGACGCCGCCGAACCGCTGATCGAGATCTTTGGCGAAGTCGGCGCGAGTTTCACTGCGCGGTGCCTGGGCGGCCGGCTGGGCCGATTGCGCGAGCGCAATTGCCGGCGATGCGAGCGCCGCGGCGGCGGCGAGTGCGAGGAAGCGAGTCATAAAAAGAGTCTCCAGAGCTTGAAGCTGGCGGCTTCTAGCGTTCGGAGCCTTTCTGTCAGCTGAAAAGGAAACGGCCCGGGAAATCCCGGGCCGTCCCTTCATTCGACTTGGCCTAAACCCTGGCCTTGGCCTTAGCCGCGCTCTGGCGCCGGCGGAGGCGGAGGCGGAGGCGGCGGCGGAGCCGGGCAGACCTCGGTCGCCAGGATCACCGTGCCGTCAGGGCAGGTCTGGGTTGCCGGAGCCGGCGGAGGCGGCGGCGGCGGAGGCGGCGGCGGAGGCGCGATGACTTCCGCAGTCGGGCCGAACAGCACGCCGAGGCCGACGAGACCGGTGATCGTGTGCGTGCCGCCCGAGTGCAGCTTCGCCTTGTAGTCCGAATAACGGCCTTCAAGCGACGCGTAGAACGGACCGCTGATCATCTGGTTGACGCCGGCGCCCCACTGCCAACCCTGGGTCGTGTAGTGGTCGTAGTAGCCGGCGGCCTGGCAAGGATTGCCGCCGCAGACGCCCGGGAACGGAGTGAAGCGCTTGCGCTGCTCGTTCCAGACGTATCCGACCTTACCGTAGACGAGCGTCGACGGAGTGACCAGGAAGCCGAGACGTGCGGCAACGCCGTACTCCTGGAAGGTCTTGTGGTCGGCGAGACCCGCACCGTCGATGGTCTCGTTCTCCTGCGGCGCCCACCAGAAGGTGCCCTCGCCACCAAGGACGAACCCGCCGAGGTCGAAGTCGATGCCGGCAGCACCGCCCCAGCCGATGTCATTGTGGGAATTGCCTTCCGAGTGCCACTGGCTGATGCCAGCCTGCGCTTCGGCGCGGAAGCCGCGAAGCGCCTGGGCATTTGCCTGCTGAGCGCTCAGGCCCACAATCAGTCCAAGCGCCGTAAGAGCGCCGAAATGCGTTCGCCTCATTTTGTACCCCTTTCTCGTGTACTAGCTCTTAGTGAAGTGACGTATCTTTGAATCCACCCCGTCTCACAATCCCGAAGCAGCTTCTCAGTTCCCCATTATAACGATCGGTTCGATCATCAAACCGGGAGACTGCCGCCGCGGCGGAGTTTCATTGATCAGATTTTGCTTCCCCTTCACTCAAGAATAGCTGACTAAAATTAGTAACCTGCACGGCAACATCCAGACGCGGGACAGTCAAGGCCGGTTCCA
>JAEZIO010000022.1 GCA_023436615.1 Pseudomonadota bacterium
CTCCTCCAGAAGCCGCCGCAGTCCGTCTCGGCTATGGAAGTCGTCGCCGGCCTTGCCGTCGTCGACGTACTCGACCACCTTCGCACCACCGCGCCCGCCCGGCCGGATCGCGTCGCCCTTGATGGTCTTATTTTATCGCTCAGAGCACGTCACCGTGGATGATCAGAACTCTCGGCCAGGCTCGACGAGCGCGTCTGGCGGTTTCGATTGAAATCCGCTCTCGCGAAGGATCTTTCGTCCGAGCGGCGTCAGCATGTACCTATCTCGCATGCCCGTGCCTGATGGCATTCCGGGATGCCACGTGTCGTACTCCTCCTGGCGAACCCACCCCTTCGATACGGCCAGGTCGAGCGCCTCGCGAACTTCTGCGGTCACGTCTGCGTCTGGCTCGGCATCCAAACCGAGAACCACACGACACATCGGCACGACTACGTCCTCGCCAATCCACGTCTTGTCGTGAACCTCCAACCAGGTCGCAATGAGACATAGAATGCGAGCCGGCACACCGTGCTTCCCGGGCGACCGCGTCAGTTGGGCACGAGCCCAGCCAAGCCAGCGATCGTTTACGGTCCAGCGCTCATCAAGCCCCAAAGTGCTCCGGACATCGGCTTCTTCGGTAAGATACGCGGCGGCGGGTAGAGCACGAACCGCCATCGATACAGGCTGCGAGCCTGGCGCTTCATCGACCGGCCGCAAGAACTCGCTCAACTCCTGGGCGACGGCAAGCGCCGAGGGGCGCTTGTCACGGGACATCAAGCACCGACGAAGAAGATCCCGGAGAGCAGGGTCGATCTCCATATCGGAGATGGCGTCATCCAGGCCGGTTCCTTGGGGCGAGCGTCCAGCGTGCATCCAGAACCACACGGCCCCGAGGGAGTAGACATCAATCTCGGCGTGCGTTGCCTTGGGGTCTTCGAGTAGCTCGGGCGCCGCGAATGCATTGCCAAACTGGTGGGAGGATGTCGTGAGGCGCGCGCGCGCAACAGCCTCCTCGACAAGAATTCCCAACCCGAAGTCGATCAGGCGAAGGTCGTCCAAGGATTCCGAAACGAGTACGTTCGATGGTTTGATGTCGCGATGAACAATCCCTCGTTCATGTGCGTGACTGAGCGCGCGAGCGAGCCGTAGCGTCACGTGAAGAGATTCACCCGTGCTCAGCGAACGGCGCGCGGAGATTTTCTGCAGATCTGCGCCCGCGAAGTACTCCTTCTTGATGTAGGGCTGCCCAGTCGATAGCTCACCAGCATCGTAGATGCGGATCACGTGTTGATGGTGAAGGCGAAACAGCAGTCCCGCCTCTCGAAGAAACCGCACGCGCGCGCTGGCTTGCGATGTAATGAAGGGATGCGGAGTGAATACCTTGATCGCGAAATCTAGGTCCAGGCGCTGATCAGTAACGCGATACACGGACCCAAACCCGCCGGATCCAAGCAGTACCCAACTTGCCATCGCTGGCGCAGCGGCGACAGGCGATGGCGCTGCGGCGGTCGATTCGATAAGGCCGTGCTCTTCAAGGATCGAGAACAGGTCTTCGCCCTTCACAGCCCAGTGAGTGCGGCTGAGCTCACGCGGCGCAATATCTAGCTCGAGCAGCAGGGGGTCCAGCCTCTCGAATGGGATCGCAGGGATGCGCTCATCGAGAGTGAATCGCATGAAGACACGGCTCTCGCGATCCGAGATTGACGTAATGCGTCCCACGCGCCACTCGTGCGTCCTACCCTCGTAGGCAAATAGGGATGGGATGCGCTTCAACTCCTCGATCGCATCGGGCGTGAGGTGCTTGAACTTCTCGACGATCGCACGCTCGGTGTACTCGCAGAACCGGTCGCGTGGATACTCATAAGCACGCTGGGTCCTCCATGCGCCGACCTCGCCTGTAATGAAGAGATTATACACTGTTGGCCTCAAGACCTCGGGCACGGCGCGCCGTGTGGCTCTCCGCGTCCAGGAGTACGAAGTGGAAGCCTCCCGAGTTCCGCGCGAGCAAGGTCATCGGCGCGCCTTGCGCTTCGGGCGACGTCGGCTCTCCGGGGTTCGATTGCCTTTGGCGCGGCGAGTCGTTGCGAGCCTTGTCGGCGGAGCATCGTGAGGCTTCGCAGACGCGTCCGCCTGTCGCTTTGGCTCGCTCGAAGCCGCCTTGTGCAACAGATCGGCTCGTTCCTTGAAGAACGCGTGCGCGCCCTGCACCGCCTTGATGAACTCGGGCAGGCCCTTTCGGTTGACGATGTCGATGATCGTGAATCGTCCAGCCGTCGCCCTTCTGCGCCAATGCAACCGCATGGTGGTCCTCGCCTCTAGCTGCTGGACGCCGTTCTCGTCGAAGAAGCACTCGAACAGCGGCGCATCGACTACGATAACTGGGAGCACGAGGCGGCACGTGCACATGAACTTATTGTCGAAGTCAGTCACGTCGCAGCATGAGAGAGCCTGGTCGACGACTTGAAGGGAGGCCAGGTACGGCGACTTCGGATGGGCATCGTCGGCGTTTCCGAACGCCTGCACGATGGCGTGACCGAAGTAGCGAGGCGATTCAAAGAGGGATGGCGGCTCTGAGTCCCGGTTCAATGTGAGCGCCGACAGCAATGTCTCAACGTTGGGGGAGCCGATCCGGTCGTTGTGTGCGAACACCATTTCCCACGGACCTGGCGCTGACGAGAACATGATCCACGGCGCACCTCCCTTGGGTTGCTTGCACTCCGCAACGACGAGAATCTCCCAGTTCACTGTACCCGCTGCGTGAACCCCGTCTGGTTCGCCTGGGTGACGGTGTTGCAGGGTGGCGAGCATGGAACCGACGAGCAG
>JAEZIO010000068.1 GCA_023436615.1 Pseudomonadota bacterium
ACCTGCCCGCCGCCCGCAAGGACGTCACCATCGCGCGCGGGCTGACCGCATTCCTCACCGTGCAGGAGGGCTGCGACAAGTTCTGCTCGTTCTGCGTCGTGCCCTATACCCGCGGCGCCGAAGTCAGCCGGCCGGTCGAACAGGTGCTGCGCGAGGCTGCGACGCTCGCCGAGGGCGGGGTGCGCGAGCTCACCCTGCGGGGCCAGAACGTCAATGCCTATCACGGGCTCGATGCAGCGGGCCGGCCCGTCGGGCTCGGCGAGCTCTGCCGGCGGCTGGCGCGGATTGAGGGCATCGCCCGCATCCGCTACACCACCTCGCACCCGCTCGACATGACCGACGAGCTGATCGAGATGCATCGCGACCTCGACGTGCTGATGCCCTACCTGCACCTGCCGGTCCAGTCGGGCTCCGACGCCATCCTCAGCTCCATGAACCGCCGGCACACCGTGGCCGAGTACATGTCCGTCATCGGGCGCATCAAGGCGGCGCGGCCGGACATGGCCCTGTCCGGCGACTTCATCGTCGGCTTCCCCGGCGAGACCGACGCCGACTTCGAGGCAACCCTCGAACTCGTGCGCGAGGTCGGCTACGCCACCGCCTATACCTTCAAGTATTCGATCCGCCCCGGCACCCCCGGCGCCACCATGGACGGCCAGGTCCCCGAAGCCGTCAAGGCCGAGCGCCTGCAGCGGCTCAACGAGCAGATCAACACCCAGATGCACGCCTTCCATCGCTCGGTGGTCGGCCGCACCCTGCCGGTCCTGATCGAAAAGCCCGGCCGCCAGCCCGGCCAGGTCGGCGGCCGCTCGCCCTATCTGCAGGCCGTGCACATGGAGGGGCCGGAGCGCCTCATCGGCCAGATCATCCCGGTCGAGATCGTCGAGGCGAGGAATAATTCGCTCATCGGCAAGATTGTCACAGTCGCGGAACCGAATCCTGCTAGCCTTGTTGCGTCTCGAGCCGACGCGACCCATATCTGAGGCTGTGTCCCAAGGAGAACACCGAGATTTGAGCAGGCACTTGCCCCCGTCTTTCGACCAAGGCCCATCTTCACAGCTTGAACTGGCCTTCGAAGACAACAAGCTTGCAGCGCAACTTTACGGCGACTTCGACCAGAACCTGGCATTGATCGAGCAGCGCCTCGGCGTGCAGGCGACGCCGCGCGGCAACCACGTCATGCTGCGGGGCGGGGCCGGCTCCGTCGATCAGGCGCGGCGCGCGCTCGAGTCGCTCTACGAGCAGCTCGAGGAAGGCCAGCAGATCGACGTCGCCACCGTCGACGGCGTCATCCGCATGATCGAGACCGAAGACAGTCAGCTGACGCTTCCCACGCTCGAAAAGAAGGGCAGGGTGCGCATGGCCCAGATCGCGACCCGCAAGGCCACGATCGTCGCCCGCACCCCCGCGCAGGATGCCTACATGCGCGCCATGGACCGGTCCGAACTGGTCTTCGGCATCGGCCCGGCCGGAACCGGCAAGACCTATCTCGCCGTCGCCCATGCCGCGACCCTGCTCGAGCGCGGCGACATCAACCGCATCATCCTCAGCCGCCCGGCCGTCGAGGCCGGCGAGCGCCTCGGCTTCCTGCCCGGCGACATGAAGGACAAGGTCGATCCCTATCTCCGCCCGCTCTACGACGCGCTCTACGACATGCTTCCCACCGAACAGGTCGAGCGCCGTATCGCGAGCGGCGAGATCGAGATTGCGCCGATCGCCTTCATGCGCGGCCGCACGCTCAACGACGCATTCATTATCCTCGACGAGGCGCAGAACACCACGCCCGCGCAGATGAAGATGTTCCTCACGCGATTCGGAATGCGCAGCCGGATGGTGATCTGCGGCGACCCAAATCAGGTCGATCTTCCCGAACCCGGAAAGTCGGGCCTCCACGACGCCGTTTCGCGCCTTGAAGGCGTGAAGGGGATAGCGGTCGTGCCGTTCACGTCTGCGGATGTCGTGCGCCACCCATTGGTCGGACGCATCGTCGAGGCGTATGAAGGGCCAGGACGATGATGCTCGAGATCGCCATCGACGCCGATCCGGAGTGGGACAGTAGCACCGGCTGGGATCGGCTGGTCCGGCACGCCGCCGAATCGGCGATCGCCGAGAGCGTTTTTCCGCAGCTGGCCCGCTCGCCCCGTCCTGTCGAACTCTCCGTCAGGCTAACCGGTGACGAAGAGGTCCGGTCGCTGAACGCCGAGTGGCGCGGCAAGGACAAGCCGACGAACGTGCTGTCCTTCCCCCAGGCCGAACCCAAGGAGCTCGGCGACCTCGCAATCGACGGGCCCGATGTGATGCTTGGCGACCTCGTTCTTGCGCGCGGCGTGTGCGAGCGCGAGGCCGAGGAGAAGGCGATCCCGCTTCGCCACCACGCCGCGCACCTGATCGTCCACGGCACGCTCCATTTGCTCGGCTACGACCATCAGGACGATCCGGCGGCGCAGGACATGGAGTCGCGCGAGGTTCGCGCGCTTGCGCGTCTGGGCATCGCCGATCCCTATGAGAGCGACCGCTGATGGCGACCGGTAACGACGACACCGGCTCCCGCCTGTGGCGAGGAATGCGCGCCTTGATCTGGGGCGAGGACAGCGAGCAGACGCTTCGCGAAGAGATCGAGGAAGCGATCGACGAGGCGGAGGATTCCCGGCCCGTCGCCGGCGACCTGACGCCGATCGAGCGGCAAATGCTTCGCAACCTGCTGCACTTCGGCGACGAGACCGCGGGCGACATTTGCGTCACTCGGGGCGATATCGTCGCGGTGCCGGCAACGATCGCGTTCGAGGATTTGGTGAAGGCTTTCGCCGAAGCGGAGCACAGCCGGCTCCCCGTCTACGGCGACAGTCTCGACGAGATCGCCGGCATGGTCCACATCAAGGACGTGTTCGCGGCGACCGTCGACCCCGGCCGCGACCGAACGATCCAGTCACTCCTTCGCGCGCCCTTGTTCGTCCCGGAATCCATGGGTGTTCTCGACCTGCTGGCGCGGATGCGCAGCGAACGCACGCACCTGGCCATTGTGGTTGACGAGTTCGGCGGCACGGAGGGCCTCGTGACGATCGAGGACGTCGTCGAAGAAATCGTCGGTGAGATCGAGGACGAGCATGATATCGAGGAAGCGGGAATGCTCACGCGCCTGGACGAAGGCGTGTGGGAAGCCGACGCCCGGATCGAGCTCGAGGAGCTCGCGGAAACGGTCGACGCGCGGCTGGTCTGGGAAGAGGATGAAGTGGACACGCTGGGGGGCCTCGTCTTCCTGCTCGCCGGCCACATTCCGGCGCGAGGCGAATCGGTGACCCATCCGTCCGGGTGGCGGCTCGAGGCGATCGATTCCGAGCCGCGCAAGATCCTCCGCGTGCGGCTGCACGCGCCGGATGCCGACCAGCCGTCCTAGTTTTTCGCGAACAGCTTGCGCGGGTCGGCCATCGCCTTGAACTCGAGCGCATTGCCTGCCGGATCCAGCAGGAACATGGTTGCCTGCTCGCCCGGTTGCCCCTCGAAGCGGACCGTGGGCGCGATGACGAACTCAGTGCCGGCCGCGACGAGGCGTTCCGCAAGCGCCTTCCACTCGCGGAGATCGAGCACGATTCCGAAGTGAGGGACCGGCACATGCTGGCCATCGACCGCGTTGGTGGCGCGCGCGGCGACGGCGTCGGTGGCGAGATGGGCGACGATCTGGTGGCCGTAGAGATTGAAATCGACCCAATCGTCGGCGTTGCGTCCCTCCGGACACTGCAGAAGACCGCCGTAGAAACGGCGGGCGGCGGTCAGGTCGTCGACGGGGAAGGCCAAATGGAACGGCGGCAGGGACATGCGCCGCCATTGTCATTGGCCGCGCGACGAAGCAATGCCTGCGTCCGATGCTGATCCTGCTGATCGCCTTCCTCACCGGCGCCGCGTCCGCGCTCGCGTTCCAGCCCGCGGGGCTGTGGCCGCTGATGCCGGTCGCCTTCGCCGTCCTTCTCGGACTGCTATGGCGCGCGGCGAGCCTTGGGCGAGCACTCCTGATCGGATGGCTGTTCGGCCTTGGCCAGTTTGTAGTTGGTCTCAACTGGATCGCCACGGCGTTCGGGTACCAGGCGGCGATGCCGGCCTGGCTTGGCTGGGTCGCGGTCGTCCTGCTGTCTCTCTACCTGGCCGTCTATCCGGCGCTCGCCACCGGACTGGCGTGGCGCATCGGCCGAGGCAAGGAAGTCGCGCTGGTACTTGCTCTCGCAGGCACGTGGACCGTGACCGAATGGCTCAGGGCCGGGATCTTCACCGGCTTCGCCTGGAACCCCGCCGCCGCCGCGCTTGCTCCGACGCCGCTGATCAGCATCGGCGCGCTCGTCGGCACCTACGGACTCTCTGGCCTCGCGGTCCTGCTGGGAAGCGTGATCTGGCTCGAGATCCGGCGCAAATGGCTGCCCGGAGTGCTCATCGTGCTGGCCACGGCCATCCTGTGGCTGCTGCCGGCCTCCCACGTTCCCGACGACCCGCTGGCGATCAAGCCGATCCGCATCGTCCAGCCCAACATCGGCCAGCAGGACAAATGGCGGCCGAGCTTTGCGGACCAGGCTGCCCAGAAGCTCGCGATGCTTTCCAACGCCCGCGCCGACAGCACGGAGCGCTTGTTATTCTGGCCCGAAGCAGCCGTGACGGAGCCGCTTTCCGACGATCGCTCCGGGCCGCCGCAGGCTTTCGCCAACTTCGAGCGGACGCGAGCCGCCGGGTCGGTGCAGCAGCGCGAACTGCTGCTGACCGGCGGCATCGGCCTGACTTCGCGCGATGGGCGATCGATCGCGGGCGCCACCAACAGCATCTTCATCCTCGCCCCGGGCGGCCGCGTGGTCGGCCGCTACGACAAGGCGCACCTCGTGCCCTACGGCGAATATCTGCCGATGCGGCCGCTGCTCTCGCGGATCGGCCTCTCGCGCCTCGCGCCCGGCGACGTCGATTTCGATTCCGGCGCCGGCCCGCGAACGATCGACTTGCCGGGCTGGGGCAAGGTCGGGCTGCAATTATGCTATGAAATCATCTTCTCGGGCCATGTTGTCGATGGCCGGAACCGGCCGGACTTCATTTTCAACCCGTCCAACGATGCCTGGTTCGGGCGCTGGGGACCGCCGCAGCACTTAGCGCAGGCCCGGCTCCGGGCCGCCGAGGAAGGGCTTCCGGTCATCCGCGCCACGCCGACCGGAATCAGCGCGATCATCGACGGGCGCGGCCAGGTCGTGAAGCAGCTCGGCTGGCGGACGGCGGGCGTCATCGACGGCTATCTCCCGCCGGCCGCATCGAGGCCGACGCTGTTCGCCAAGTTCGGGAACGCCGTTCCGCTGCTGCTGGCGGCAATGCTCCTGATCGCCGCCATTGCCCTCGCCGGAGGCCGGCGCTATCGGCGGACATAACGATTCCTTTATATCATCGCCGCGACCCCAGCGGCGTCTCTCGAGGACCCTGCCCTGACAATGCGCAACAGCTACCTCTTCACTTCCGAATCCGTATCCGAAGGCCATCCGGACAAGGTTGCCGACCAAATCAGCGACACCATCGTCGACCTGTTCCTGGCGAAGGATCCGGAAGCGCGCGTCGCCTGCGAAACGTTCGTCACGACGCAGCGCATCGTCATCGGCGGCGAGATCCGGTGCAAGCCGGTCTTCGATGAGCAGAAGTTCAAGGATACGCATGGCTGGGCCCCCGGGGCGCGCGACGAAATCGAGCAGGCCGTCCGTCACATCGTCCAGAGCATCGGCTATGAGCAGGACGGGTTCCACTGGCGGACCGCGGATTTCGAAAACCATCTGCACGGCCAGTCCGCGCACATCGCCCAGGGCGTCGATGCGGCGGACGACAAGGACGAAGGAGCCGGCGACCAAGGGATTATGTTCGGCTTTGCCTGCGACGAGACCCCCGAGCTCATGCCGGCCACGCTCTACTACAGCCACAAGATCCTCGAGCGCATGGCCGACGACCGCCATGCCGGCCGCGCCGCGTTCCTGGAGCCGGACGCCAAGAGCCAGGTGACGCTGCGCTTCGAGGACGGCAAGCCTGCGAAGGCGACGGCAATCGTCGTCTCGACACAGCACAAGCCGGGCTACGACAAGGGCGAAAAGCAGGCCGAGCTCCATGCCTATGTGAAGTCGGTGGTTGCCGACATCCTGCCGGCGGAGCTCCTCGGAAACGAGACCGTCTATCACATCAACCCGACGGGCAGCTTCGAGATCGGCGGGCCCGACGGAGACGCGGGCCTGACCGGCCGCAAGATCATCGTGGATACCTACGGCGGAGCCGCTCCGCACGGCGGCGGCGCATTTTCTGGCAAGGACCCGACGAAGGTCGACCGGTCGGCGGCTTATGCGGCTCGCTATCTCGCGAAGAACATCGTGGCTGCGGGCCTTGCACGGCGCTGCACGATCCAGCTCGCCTATGCGATTGGCGTGTCCGAGCCGCTCTCGCTCTATGTCGATACGCATGGGACCGGCGCGGTCGGTGACGACCGCATCGAGGCCGCGATCGCGGGCATCGGCAAGCTCGGGGGCCTGACCCCGCGCGGCATCCGCACCCACCTCGGCCTCAACAAGCCGATCTACAAGGCGACCGCCGCTTACGGCCATTTCGGCCGGCGGGCCGACGGCGATTTCTTCCCGTGGGAGCGCGTCGACCTGGTCGACGACCTCAGGTCGGCGCTTTCGGCCTAACCGCCGCGGCGGCGGCCGGAAGCGGCGGCGCTGGGGCCGACCGAGCTTCGCTTGGCGCCGGACTCGATGTCCTCGTGCAGCGGCCGGTGAATGAACGGTACCAGCGCGCCGAGCACGGCGCCCCACAGGATGAGCGACAGGAGCACGCCCGTGGCCGCCGCGCCCGCCGGCGCCAGTCCGCCGCTAGCCAGGGGAAGCACCATGACCGCGCCGCCCGCCCAGAGCGCGAAGCCGAACGCCATCCCGAATAGCCATCCGCCCTTCGGTTCGTTCGCGGCGCGGCCGAACAGCCGCGCATAGACCGCTCCCGCCGCCGCCATCACCGGCATTCCGATGGCGATGGTCACCAGTTCCGACGTGCCGAGTATGTGGGATTCGACGCGCAGCGAGCCGAACGCCCACAAGAGAGCAACGGCCGGCGCGGTGGCAAGCAGGCCGCTGAGAGCCCCGGCGAGCCACGGGCGCTGCGTGGGACCGGGCTCGAAACCGTGCGCGCTGAGGAAACCGGCCATCAGGACAACAGCTCCTTCACCGCGGCGCAGTCGCGATACTCGGGCTGCGTGCCGAACGTATCGATCAAATATTTGTAGGACAGGCCCACCGCTCGCGGATCCCGGTTGAGGTCGAACAATCCGACGGGCGAGACCACTCCGAGAGGCTCGGCCATCGCATTGTCCCAGTCGATCTGGTCGGTGAGGCTGTACCAGGTGAAGCCGATGATCGGCACGCCCGCACTGCGAAGCAGCTGGACATTGTGCCACTGCCGCCACAGCCAGCGCGGCGCGTCACCCGCGTCGGTGCGGTTGGTCTCCGTATGCATGATGGGGCGCTTGTATCGCTCGTAATATTGGCTCGCGATCACGTACCAGCCGAACAGCTCGCCAAGCGCCTGCTCGTTGCCGTCGCTGTCGATCAGCTTCTCGTTCCATTCGTAATAATCGATCCCGAGCACCGAGCGGTGCGGCACCCGCCGCTCCATGAAGAATGCATAGTCGTCATCGGTGACTCCGCACTCGCGCAATTGCTCGCGAATCCGTTCGCTTACCGGGTGCGCGTAAATAAGATCGAGCGGGAGGAAGCGCCGTTCGTTGTCCAGCTCGGCGATCTCAAGGATATGCTGGTCGGGACAGCAGGCCTGCGCGAATTCGCTGCTTTCGCTGTTGATGAAGATGGCGTCTGGACGCTCGGCAAGGATCGCGTCCGTCATCGCGATGGAGGCGCGCGCGACATTGAGGCATGCGGTCGTGAATGCCGTCTCGTCGCGCAATTGCTCGTTCCAGATTCCCGACAGCGCGCTGAACTTGGCGCAGACGTACATTTCGTTGACCGGAGTGTAGAAACGCACGCGCGGAAAACGCCGGGCGAAGGCGCCGGCATATTCCGCGAAGGCCGCGGCGACTTCGGGGTTCTGGAAGTCGCCGAGCCAGTCGGGCAGGCCGAAATGACAGAGGTCCACGATCGGCTCCGGGCCGATTTCGCACAATTCCTTCATGGGTTCGTCGACCCATGACCAGTCGAAGGTGCCGGGGCCGGTGAAGACCAGATGCAACGGCGGGCCGTAGCGAAGGTGGCTGACGCCGACCTCGCGGGCACGCTGGAAATCCTCGCGCCACCGGTCGTAGTGGCGCGTGGCCGCCATCTGGTCCCGACGCCAGCGGCCGCTTTCGATCGTCGGGTAGCTGCATTCGATTCCCGTCGTGAACAGGAATCCATGCTCGCGCCGCTCCGGTGCCGAAGTTCGCCGTCGCGTCGGCTTCGGGGATCGCGCGTGGCTCGGCCGCCGGCCCGCCGCATAACCGACAGGATGCGAATAGAGCGCCCCCGCGATGAGTCCGAAAATTGCATGGCCGCCAAGAATCCCTGCCACGGTCCATCCGGAAAGCGCGTGGAAGAACGTCCCGACGCCGAGCTCGGTGATCTCCCGGTCGAGGTGCATCAATCGTACCTGCGGCACCACGAGGAATGTCGCGAGGATTGCGGGCACGGACGCGAAGACCAAGCCCTGCAGCGCTGGAGGCAGTTTCAGCCGCGCCCAGAAGAAATAGCCGTAGAAGACGGTCCACACGAAGCCGACGAGCACATGCGCGGCGAGGCCCGTCGGCCACCAGAACAGCGGCCTCGATTGAGCAAACGCGAGCGTCCCGAGCTCGCGGACGAGATCGAACAAGGGGAGCCCAGCAGCGATTGCGGCCCTGGCGGCGGCTTCCCATGCAATCGCTCCGGCCGCGCCGGCAATGAACGCCTTGCGCAGCGCGACGACCCGGAGCAACGGAGCTCTGCCCTAGCTGCTATGCCTGTCGTGCACCCCGACGCCGTGGCGGTAGACGAGGTCGCCGCCTTTCCAGCCGCTGTAGACCAGGATCAGGACCACCACTCCCGATATGTAGACGCCGGTCGAATGGATGAAGTCGGGATTGTTGATGCGCAGCACGAGGTTGACGACCTCGAGGATCACCGCGGTGACATTGGCGAGCATGTGCTTGACCGCGTCCCCAAGGCTGCGGACGCGATCGTCGCCAAGGAAGTCGGTGAGGCCTGCGACGGCGGCGAGAGCGGCCATGACCAGGCCGATTCCAAGGAGCCAGAAGGACGCTTCGGCCCAGCCCTGATCGTTGTTGGAATTGTAGACGATGTCGGTGATGAACGCGCCGATGAAACAGACGATCGGGAATGGGATGAGCATCGGATGGATCGGATGCCCCCCGATCGTCGCCGTGCTCCGCGGATGGTCGCCGCGCAGATTGTCGTTTCCGTTCATTCCTTTTCTCCTCCCGTTTTGACACCAAGCAAAGTCGCGCCGACGGCGAGCGCCGCGCCGGCCGCAAGCAAGCCTCGATGTTCGCTTGCCCACAGCAGGGGCGATCGTTTGCGCGAATGCGTATCGAAGCGACCGTGCGCGCCGCGATCCTGCTCGTCGTCCAGCGGTTCGAAAAGATTGTCCTTGCGGCCGCGCGGCAGCGGCGCGGGGTCCTGCTGCGCCTCGATATTCCCGTGAGCCAGATAGCGATCGAGCAGCGGCGACATCAGCTTGTTGCCGATTATCGCCTGATAGGCCGGGGCGCCCACGACCCATTCCTTGCGGGCCGAATGCGCGGCCTTCCAGATCGCCGAAGCCGCGACCTCCGGCTGGTAGATCGCTCCGACCGGACGCGGAGTTCCTTTCACATGCGCCCGAATCCAGTCGAACTGAGGCGTGTTCACCCCGGGCAGCTGGACCATCGACAGGCGAACCTTGCTGTCCATTGCGAGCAGCTCGGCACGAAGCGAATCCTGGAATCCCTGGACCGCGTGCTTGGCGGCGCAATAGGCCGATTGAAGCGGGATCCCGCGATACGCCAGCGCCGATCCGACCAGGACGATCGATCCCGCGTCGCGCGGAAGCATGTGCTTGAGCGCCGCGCGCGTGCCGTGGACCTGCCCGTAATAGGTGACGTCGCTGACCCGGCGATATTCTTCGAGGCTCATGTCCATGAAGCGCGAGAAGATGCCGGCAAAGGCGTTGTTCACCCAGATGTCGGTGCGGCCGAAGCGTTCGGCCGCGGCGTCCGCCGCCTTTTCGACGGCTTTCCAGTCGGCGACGTCGGTCGGGATCGCGAGCGCTTCTCCGCCGAGCTCCTCCACTTCGGCGGCAGCCGCCTCGAGACCCTTGCGCCCGCGCGCGAGCAGCACCACGGAGCAGCCCCGCCTCGCGAACTCGCGCGCAGTCGCGCGGCCGACTCCGGCCGAAGCTCCGGTAATGACTGCGATTTCCGCCACGTTTCACCTTGTGCAGTGAAGGCCGCGGCAGATTGGACGCTCGGCGCGTGCCCGAGGTTCCCGAAGACTAGCTTTCGCGGCAGCGGACCCAGCGCCGCTTGCCCCCTCGCCACAGCGAGCCGTCGTAGAACTGGCCGTTTCTGCGCGTCTTGATGATTGCTTCGCGCCGCATGGCGTTGGGGTCGGTCAGGACGAGGCGGAGCTCCGAACTGTCGAGCCACCACTGCGGATGAACGACAGGGATCGGCCGACCGTTTTCGGCAAGCCGCGATCCGACCAGCGGCGATCCGGGCGCGTGGCCGAAACCGACGGTCGCCTCGATTGGATTTGGTCCGGCGGTTCGGCAAGTGAAGCCGCCGGTTGCGAATGCCGGACTGGCGGCAAGCGAAAGCGAGAATGCGAGCAGAATTTTCTTCATGCCGTCGTCTCGCGCTTTCTTGCTGAACGGCGGCTTGAGCGACTAGGCGCGGCGGCGATGACCGCACCCAAGCAAGGCGACCCGACCACGCTCAACCGTCTCTACGGGCGCTCGAGCGGGCACAAGCTGCGGAAGGGTCAGCAGGAGCTGATCGACAGGTTGCTGCCGCAGATCGAGGTGCCGGCCGACGGCGAGGTCACGTCGCAGCGGCTGTTCGGAGACGACCGGCCCCTTCACCTCGAGATCGGTTTCGGCGGCGGCGAGCATCTCGCCTATCGCGCCGACCTTCTGCCCGACCACGGCTTCATCGGCTGCGAGCCGTTCCTCAACGGCGTCGCCACCACGCTCGCCCACGTTCGCGACCAGCATCTCGCGAACGTCCGGCTATGGCGCGGCGATGCGCTCGAAGTGGTGCGGCGAATCCCCGACGGCGCGCTAAGCTTCGCCTATCTGCTCCACCCCGACCCCTGGCCCAAGGCGCGCCACTCGAAGCGGCGCATGATCAACGACGGGCCGCTGGACCTCATCGCCTCGAAGATGAGGCCCGGCGGCGAATTCCGGGTTGCGACCGATCACCCCGTCTATCTCGAATGGACGTTGATGGTCATGCAGCGCCATCGGCGCCAGTTCGACTGGCTGGCAGAAAAGCCAGCCGATTTTCTCGAACGCCCAGGCGGCTGGCCGGAGACTCGCTATGCGGCAAAGGCTCTCCGGGAAGGCCGCCGCGCTTATTATCTGCGGTATCAGCGCTGTGCCTGACCTTTTTCGAGCGTCCGCCCAATCCTACATGGCCGACGCATGCAGGTGCGCCAGACCGTCCTCGATGCGATCGGCAACACGCCGCTGATCAAGCTCCGCCGCCCGTCGGAGGAGACGGGCTGCACGATCCTCGGCAAGGCGGAATTCATGAACCCCGGGGGGTCGGTGAAGGACCGCGCGGCGCTAGGCATCGTCAGCGAGGCGGTTGCCGCCGGGAGGCTTCGGCCTGGTGGCATCATCGTCGACGGAACGGCGGGCAATACCGGCATCGGGCTCACCGTCGTCGGCAATGCGCTCGGCATGCGCACCGTCATCGTCATCCCCGAAACGCAGACGCAGGAAAAGAAGGACGCACTCCGGATGCTCGGGGCGTCGCTCGTCGAGGTTCCCGCGGTCCCCTACCGCAACCCCAACAATTACGTGAAGGTCGCGGGCCGGCTGGCCGACAAGCTGGCGAGCGAGCATGCCGACGGCGCAATCTTCGCCAACCAGTTCGACAATGTCGCCAACCGCGACGCGCACATGAAGACCACGGGCCCCGAGATCTGGGAGCAGACCGGCGGCAAGGTGGATGCGTTTGTCAGCGCGGTCGGTACCGGCGGGACGCTCGCCGGAGTCGCGATGGCACTTCGGACACGCAATCCCGACATTGCGATCGCGCTGGCTGACGTGCCCGGAGCCGCGCTGTTCAATTATTACACTACCGGCGAGCTTCGCGCCGAAGGCAGTTCGATCACGGAAGGCATTGGCCAAGGCCGCATCACCGCCAATTTGGAAGGGCTCGAAGTCGACCACGCGTTCGTGATCCCCGACGAGGAAACGGTCCGCACCGTCTATTCGCTGATCGAGGATGAAGGGCTCGCGCTCGGCACGTCCTCCGGAGTCAACGTGGCCGGGGCGATCCGCCTCGCCAGGGAACTCGGGCCCGGCAAGACCATCGTCACGATGCTGTGCGACCCGGCGAGCCGCTACCAGTCGCGGCTGTTCAACGCGGATTTCCTTCGCTCGAAGGGATTGCCAGTTGCGCCGTGGCTCGAAACCCCGGCGGACATCCAACCCGACTTCATTTCAATCGAGGAGCAGACGACATGACCGCACTCGCCATCGGCAGCACGGCGCCGGATTTCACCGCCGAGACCACGCAAGGCACGATCAACTTCCACGACTGGATCGGGGACAGCTACGCGATCCTGTTCTCGCACCCCAAGGATTACACGCCCGTGTGCACGACCGAGCTCGGAGAAGTTGCCCGGCTCAAGCCCGAGTTCGACAAGCGCAACACCAAGGTGATCGGCCTTAGCGTCGACAAGGTCGGCGATCATGAAGGCTGGTCGCAGGACATCCGCGACGTCAGCGGACACGAGGTCAACTTCCCGATGATCGGCGACTACGACCTCAACGTGTCGAAGCTCTACAACATGCTCCCGGCCGAGGAGACCGAGACCGAAGGGCGCACCGCTGCGACCAACGCGACCGTCCGCACGGTGTACATCATCGGTCCGGACAAGAAGATCAAAGCGATGCTCATCTATCCGATGAGCTCGGGCCGCAATTTCCAGGAAATCATGCGGTTGCTCGACTCCATCCGGCTGACCGATAAGCATTCGGTCGCGACGCCCGTCAATTGGAACCCCGGCGACGAGTGCATCATCCCGCCGTCGGTGAACGACCAAGACGCGAAAGCGAAATATCCGGGCGGCTGGAAGACGCTGAAGCCGTACCTGCGGACGATCCCACAGCCCGCGGACCAGTAAGTTTCGATCAGCGCGCGGGCGTCAGCTTGAGCAGGCGCCCCCCGCTGTCGCCGTCGACGAGCAAATAGATGTCCCCGTTCGGACCTTGGTCGACAGCCCTGATGCGAGCGCCCATGTCCCATTGCTCCGCTTTCCGCGCCCTGCCGCCTTCGATGTCGACTCGGATCAGCGCCTGGCCGGACAAGGCGGCGATCAGCGCATCGCCCTTCCATTGGGGAAAAGCATCGCCGCTGTAGATCAGCAGCGCGCCCGGAGACACGGACGGGTTCCAGAAGACCTTGGGAGGCTCAAATCCGTCACCCGGACGGTGATCGGGAATCGGCACGCCGTTGTAATTGTCGCCGTTCGACACGTGCGGATAGCCGTAGTTTCGGCCTCGAACGATCAGGTTGAGCTCGTCGCCGCCGCGCGGCCCCATTTCCGCGACCCAGAGGCGGCCGTCGGGTGCGAACGCCAATCCGAGCGGATTGCGATGGCCCAGCGTCCAGGTTTCCGCCGGGGTGCGATTGATGCCCGGCCATCTGATGGTCCGCGCCGGCGCCCTCTTCGCCGCCTCGGAATCCGCCGGCGGGTCGGTTAGCTTGACGCTTGCCGCGCCGGTTCGACCGACCCAGGGATTGTCGGGCGCCGGTTTTCCCTCGAGCGTCAAATGCAGGATCTTGCCGAGCGGCTGGTTCATGTCCTGCGCCGGGGTGAACCGCTGCCGGTCGCCGGCGCTCAGGAACAGCGATTGCCCGTCGGGAGCGAAGGCGATGCGCCCCCCGAAATGGCCGCCCTGCCCACCCGTGGGGTTGCGCCAGATCACCTGGAGTTGCTCGAGCTTTGGAGACGTGCCCAAAGCGAGCTTCGCTCGGGCAAGTGCGAGCTGGCTGCCGCCATTCGCCGAGGCTTCCGAGAAGGTGAGATAGATCATGCCGTCGGCGGGAAAGCTCGGGGCGGCCACCACGTCGAGCAATCCACCCTGTCCCCGAGCCACCACCGCCGGCGCTCCGGCGAGCGCCTGCTTTTCGCCGGTCGCTACGCTGACGAGGAACAGCTGCCCGCTTTTTTCGGTCACCAGCGCGGTATTGGTCAGCGGAAGCCCGCGGCCGGGCAGGAAATCCATCGCCCAGGGCGCGGTGAACTTCGCGACTTCTGTCACCGTGAACGGCGGACCTCCGGGCTGCGCCGACTGGCCTCTTGAATCTCCTGGCCGCGCGGACGTCGGTTCGGATGCGCCGCAAGCGGCGAGCGCCAGCAAAAGAGAAGCTTGTATTAAGCGGAGGCTCATCCCAATTCCTTCATCACCGCAAGGGGCTGCAAAGATTGTCTATAAGGCGCGATATGCAGCAGTGCAGCCTCCTGTCCCTCGCTACCGTCACCCCGCCACATGTGGTCACGCAGGATCATGCGAAGGCCACGGCTCGCCGCGTTTGGGGCGGCAAGCCCGCCTTGTTCGACAGGCTGGCGGGCGTGTTCGACAACGCCGCCATCGCACAGCGCCACATCGTCGCGCCGCTCGACTGGTATGAACGGCCGCACGGCTGGCAGGACCGCAACGCAGTCTATCTCGAGGCGGCGCAGGAGCTGTTCGACCGCGCGGCCGTGCTCGCAATCGCGCGCGCCGGCCTTCGGCCCGACGAGATTGACGGGGTCGTCAGCGTATCGACGACGGGAATCGCAACGCCCAGCCTGGAAGCGCGCTGCGGGCCGCGCATCGGGCTGAGGCCGGACGTCCGCCGGGTGCCGATGTTCGGATTGGGCTGCGCCGGCGGCATTGGCGGCCTCGCGACGGCGTCACGTCTCGCCAGTGCCGATCCGGGCAGCAACTGGCTCTTCGTCACCGTGGAAACCTGCTCGATCTCGATCCGCCTCGACAGCGACGACCCGGCGGCGATCGTGGCCACGGCGCTGTTCGGCGACGGTGCAGCCGCTGCGGTGGTTCGAAGTGGCGCCCACTGCATCGCCCGGATTGCCGGCGGCGCCGAAAAGCTGTGGCCCGACACCCAGCGGATCATGGGCTGGGACGTGGAGGATCCCGGGCTCGCCGTCGTCTTCGATCGCGCCATTCCGCCGTTTATCGAGGAGAATCTGTCGCCCGCAGTCGGGGAGATGCTCGCATCGCTCGGCCGGACGCGCGGGGACATCGACCGATTCTGCTGTCACCCCGGCGGCGTGAAGGTGATCGACGCGATCGAGAGCGCGCTCGACCTGCCCCAGGGCGAGCTCAATCTCGAGCGCGAGGTGCTCCACGACTACGGCAACATGAGCGCTCCCACCGTGCTCTTCGTGCTCGAACGGCTGATCGAACGCGGCCTGCCGCGCAACGTGATGATGACCGCATTCGGCCCCGGCTTCACCTGCGCCGGGCTGCTCCTGGAGACGGCATGAATCTCCTCTCGGTCGCCGTCCTCGGCTATGTGACGCTGGAGCGGCTCGCCGAACTCGTGTTCGCCGACCGGAATACGAAGCGGCTGAAGGCGCGCGGAGCCGCCGAGCATGGCGCGAGCCATTACCCTCTGATCGTTGCCGTGCACGCTGCTTGGCTCGTGACGCTGTGGTTCCTTGCCCGCGAGCGTGCCCCCGATCCCTTCTGGCTCGCTTTCTATGTCCTTCTCCAGGCGGCGCGCCTGTGGGTCCTGGCGACGCTGGGCCCGCGCTGGACGACGCGGATTATCGTCCTCCCCGACGAACCGCTGGTCCGCGAAGGGCCGTACCGCATCGTCAACCATCCGAACTATTGGGTGGTGATCGGAGAGATCGCCGTCCTCCCCCTGGTGTTCGGCCTCCCGTGGGTCGCGCTGGTCTTCAGCCTGCTCAACGCGGCCGTGCTGTTCATTCGAATCCGCGAGGAGAATCGCGCGCTTCGAACGCTCAGGCGCGGTTGAGCTCGCGCTCGGCGACGTCGAGCCACTCGAGCCGGGCGCGGAGTTCGGCAAGCGCGCCGAGCGTTCCGAGCCGCTCTGACTTTTCGACCGCCGTTTTCGCTTTCTTTGCTGCGGACGCCTCGAGCTTTTCGACCGCTGCGCGAGTCGCGGCCCGGTAGTCGCCAAACGCCTTCGTCCGCGCTTCGTCCTCCAACGCGGCAAGGAAATGGACTCGCGTGCGGATCGGATCGGCTGTCGACGGCCCGACGTCGCTGGTGAGCCGAGTCAGCCACTGCTCGAGCGCCTTGCGGCCTTTTGCGGTCAGGCTGAGCAGCTCGCTCTTGCGCGGCCCGGAGGGCGGCCCGGCTGCCAGCAGGCCCGCCGCGCGCAGCCGCCGGATCGCGGGATAGACGGTCCCCGTGCTCGAGCTCCAGGTCGTGGTCGTCGACCGTCCGAAATGGGCGCGCACGCCGTACGCCGACATCGGGCCCTCGCGCCAGATGACGCCGAGGATGCAATTGTCGAGCTCGGTCAGCATCGCTGCGTTAGGGTCTTGTCTCGCATCCATCGTGAGCGCTATAGTGCGTGACGCACTATTGTTGGAGTCGTTTTATGCGTCGCCGTCTCCTGCTTCTGTCTGCCCTCATGCCGCTGACGGCCTGCGCCACCGTTCCGCGTCCAATCCCGGCTGCGCCGACGCCGGTCGAGACGCAGGACCTGACGACACAGCAGCTCGTTGCCCGAGCCCTCGCGTGGCGCGGCGGCGAAGCGTTCGAGCGGCTGCGCACGACCTACACCGAAGCAGACATCGACACAGACGGCATGAAGGGCACCACGCGCGAATGGCGCGAACGCGGCGGCCGCACCCGCGACGAGCTCGACCTTGGCGTCACGAAGGCGGTCGCCGTCAACACGCCGACAGCGGGCTGGAACAAGATCGACGCTTTGACCAGCCCGATCGGGCCACTCGAGATTCAAGACAGCCGCCGCGAAATCCTCCTCGAGTTCGGCGACGCGCTTCGCGGGTCTGCCGGCGCCCGTGTCGAACGCGTTGCGGACGAACAGTTGGACGGGAAGCGCTGGGCCGTTTTGCGGGTCACCTTCGACGATGCCGACAAATACGACCTGTTCGTCGACCCCGCGACCGGAGAGCTCCACGGCCGTCGCTACACGCAGGACGGACGCCCTCGCTTCGTTCGCTTTTCCGACTGGCGAATGGTGGACGGCGTGCGCTTCCCGTTCGTTCGCGAAGCCTATCGCGCCAAGGGCAAGCTCGACGCGACCCTGCGCGCCCGCACGATCGAGACGAACCGGCAATTCGCGGATTCGCTGTTCACCCGGCCGGAGAGCGAAAGAACGCTGGCGTTCGCTCCCGGAAGCCATTCGACCGGGCCGATCACCTACAATCCGTTCACCGGCACGCGCATCTACATCCCGGCAACGGTCAACGGCCGGAAGGTCGAGGTCCTGCTCGACAGCGGCGCCGATTCGACGGTCCTCGACAAGAGCTTCGCCGAGAGCGTCGGCCGCAAGATGGTCGGCTCCGGCACTGCCGTCGGCAGCGGCGGCGAGCAGGAGGCAGGTTACGCCAAGGACGTGACGATCGGAATCGCGAACATGAGGATGCGGCTGCCGACGGTCGGCGTCATCGATCTGGCGGAAGTCTCGAACCGCATAGCCATTCCCCTCCCGGTGATCTTGGGCAAGGACGTGTTCCTGCAGACCATCGTCGATATCGACCCATCGAAGCCCACCATCGCCTTCCACGATCCAGCGAGTTTCGTCCCGCCAGCGGGTGCGACGAAGGTTTCCCTCGACCCGCTCGGAAGCCTGCGCGTGGTGCCGATGTCGGTCGAGGGGCTGCCGGATGCTCCGATGATCTTCGACCTCGGCAACGGCGGCTACATGTCGCTGACGCCTGCCTACTGGCAAAAGCACGACCTCCTGGCCGGGCGTAGGAGCAGCACCCGATCGTCGGGCGCAGTGGGCGGCGAGCAGGTCAATCGCGTCGCCACGCTCAAGACGATCCGCTTCGCCGGCGTGACGTTCCGCGACGTACCTGCGGAGTTCAGCAATCCGAATATAGAGACCGACAGCGATCGCGAAGCCGGCAACGTAGGAATGCCGCTTCTCAAGCGGTTCCGGATGATGATCGACTTCCAGAACAACCGGATGTTCGTGATTCCTATCGCCAGCGAGGTCGCCAAGCCGTTCGAGCGCGACCGCGCCGGCTTGCGCGCTGTACAGGACGGCAGGAAGCTCGTCGTCCGCCACGTCAGCGCCGGCTCGCCAGCCGAAGGCGCCGGCTGGAAGGAAGGCGACACGATCGTCGCGATCGACGGCAAGCCGATCGACGCCAGCTTCGCCAGCAGCCAGCTCAGCCTGTGGGCGCGGCGCCCCGCGGGAAGCACGGTTACTCTGACCATGGCCGACGGGACCCGCCGCAGGCTCACCCTCGCGGACTATTTCTAGCGATTTGCCGCGTCGGCCGGGGCCGACTGTCAGCCGACAGGCGTGATCGTGCAGCTCTTGAAGTCGAAGGCGCCGTTGCCGGTCACCCACACTCGCCCGACGCGGCCGGCGGTGGTCAGGAACGCGGCCCGGTTGGAAACGACGTCGACCATGGTCTCCCCGTCACCGACATCCTTGAATACCGCCACGGGCTCGGGGTTCGGCATGACAAAGCGCAGCTCGCAATCGACGACGTAACGCTTGGCCGTGTCGGCCTCCCAGGCAACGATCACCGAAGAAGCCTTCGGCCCGGCCATGGATTCGGCGCTGTTGAGGCCCGGACGCACCATCCGGAAGCCCTCGAACGCGAGATGCGTGCCCGAATTCAGATACGGCGCCTGCACCGAGAGGGTTGCGGGCTCGCCGAGCGTGGGATTTTCCACGTTCATCGCCTTGAGCACGTCGAGCGTGCGCGCCGAGTTCACCACCGGCGCGGGCATCTGCTGGATCGGGACCCGGATCCGCTCCACGCCCTGCGCGAAGCCCGACGAAGCAACGCACGCCAGCGCCAACCCGACATATCGAACCGTTTTCATACGCCCCCTCCCTGATATTGCAGGCTTAATCGCTTCGCTCTCGCCGCTCAATCGACAGCTGGAGTCCGGCTTGCGCGCCCGTGTCGACAAGCCTATATCGCGGCTCTCTCCTCGACATCGTGATTGATGCTGAGGCTGGTTGCTCCAGGGCGGCCGGTCCGAGAGGCGTTTGAATTTCGAACCAGGATATTGAGTGGCCGATACTGCCGCGCTGACACGATTGATCGAGCCCGAGCTGAAAAGCCTCGGCTACGACCTCGTACGCGTCGCGTTCATCGGCGGAACCTCCGATCCGACTCTTCAGGTGATGGCCGAACGCCAGGAGACCCGGCAGCTCGACTTGGGCGATTGCGAGACCATATCCCGCCGGCTGTCCGACCTCCTTGACGCGGCCGACCCGGTCGACGGTCCGTACCGGCTGGAGGTCAGCTCGCCGGGAATCGACCGGCCGCTGACCCGCCTCAAGGACTATGACGACTGGGCCGGACACGACGCGCGGATATCGCTCGCCGAGCCCATGACCGGAAGGAAGCACTTCTCCGGAGTCCTCCACGGCACCGGCGAAGGCGGCGTCGTGCACATCCTCGGCAAGGACGGGAAGGACTATGCCCTGCCCTTCTCGTCGATTTCGTCGGCGAAGCTCCTGCTCACCGACAAGCTCATTCAAGCCACTGCGCCGATCAGCACCGAAGGCGCGGACACAATCGAAGAAATGGAAGGTTGACGAATATGGCTACCGCAGCACCCGCGGCACCCACTGCGAACAAGGCCGAACTGCTCGCGATCGCCGACGCGGTCGCCCGCGAGAAGCTGATCGACAAGGGCATCGTCATCGAGGCGATGGAGGATGCGATCCAGCGCGCCGCTCGCGCCCGCTACGGTGCCGAGAACGACATTCGGGCCAAGCTCGACCCGACGACCGGTGACCTGCGCCTGTGGCGCGTGCTCGAGGTCGTCGAGGAACCCGAGGATCAATTCAAGCAGGTCGACATCAAGGGCGCCAAGAAGCTCAAGAAGGACGCGGCTCTGGGCGACTTCATCGTCGACCCGCTGCCGCCCATCGAGTTTGGACGGATCGCCGCGCAGGCCGCCAAGCAGGTGATCTTCCAGAAGGTGCGCGACGCCGAGCGTGAGCGCCAGTACGAGGAGTTCAAGGACCGTGCCGGCGAGATCATCACCGGCGTCGTCAAGCGCGTCGAGTTCGGCCACGTCGTCGTCGACCTCGGCCGCGCCGAGGGCGTCATCCGCCGCGACCAGCAGATCCCGCGCGAGATGGTGCGCGTCGGCGACCGTATTCGTTCGCTCATCCTGCGCGTCGCGCGCGAAGCCCGCGGTCCGCAGATCTTCCTTTCCCGCGCGCACCCGGACTTCATGAAGAAGCTGTTTGCCCAGGAAGTGCCCGAGATTTACGACGGCATCATCGAGATCAAGGCGGCCGCGCGCGACCCCGGCAGCCGCGCGAAGATCGGGGTCATCAGCCACGACAGCTCGATCGACCCCGTCGGTGCCTGCGTCGGCATGAAGGGCAGCCGCGTACAGGCGGTGGTCCAGGAGCTGCAGGGTGAGAAGATCGACATCATCCCCTGGTCGGAAGACCTTGCGACCTTCGTCGTCAACGCGCTTCAGCCGGCGACCGTCAGCCGCGTCGTCATCGACGAGGAGGAGAGCCGCATCGAAGTCGTCGTCCCCGACGATCAGCTCAGCCTCGCGATCGGCCGCCGCGGCCAGAACGTGCGCCTGGCCTCGCAGCTCACCAACTCGCAGATCGACATCCTCACCGAGGCCGATGCGAGCGAAAAGCGCCAGCGCGAGTTCGTCGAGCGCTCCGAGATGTTCCAGACCGAGCTCGACGTCGACGAGACGCTCGCACAGCTGCTGGTCGCCGAGGGCTTCACGACGCTCGAGGAAGTCGCCTACGTCCCGCAGGACGAAATCAGCACGATCGAGGGCCTCGACGAGGACATCGCGCAGGAGCTTCAGAGCCGCGCCACCGAAGCGCTCGAGCGCCGCGAGGCTGCCGCCCGCGAGGAACGGCGCGGCCTTGGCGTGGACGATGCGCTCGCCGAAATGCCGCACCTGACCGAGCAGATGCTCGTCACGCTCGGCAAGGCCGGCATCAAGACGCTCGACGACCTCGCCGACCTCGCCACCGACGAGCTGGTGCAGAAGCGCCGGGTCGAGCCGCGCCGCCGCTCCGACGCGCCGGTCCGGCCGGAGGACAAGGGCGGTATCCTCGCGGAATACGGGCTTAGCGAAGAGCAGGGCAACGAGATCATCATGGCGGCCCGCGCGCACTGGTTCGAAGACGACGCCGCGGCGCCTGCAGAAGAGGAGGCCGCCGATGCGGAATCCTCCCAATGATTCGCTAGACGCTCACACACCCGAACGAACCTGCGTCCTTACCCGGCGCAAGGGCGCCCGGGACGAGCTGATCCGGCTCGCGCTCGGACCCGACGGAACGGTCGCGCCTGACGTCCGCGCTCGCGCGCCCGGCCGCGGCGCGTGGATTTCCGTTGGCAAAGCCGAACTTGAAACGGCGGTCGCGAACGGCAAGCTCAAGGCGTCGCTTCAGCGCGCCTTCAAGACGGGCGATGTAGCAGTACCGCCCGACCTCGCCGACCGGACGGAGCAGGCGCTCCGCCAACATGCGCTCGACAGGCTCGGGATGGAGGCTCGCGCCGGCAACCTCCTCAACGGCTTCGACCGCATCGAAACGGCGGCGCGCTCAGCCAGGGTGCACCTCCTCATTCATGCCGCCGACGCCGGCGATGACGGGCGCAAGAAGCTCGACCAGGCCCTGAGAGTCGGCGGCGGCGATGCGCGGGGGATGATATTCCCCGAGCAGCGCACTATCTTGTCGTTGGCGTTGGGCCGCGAAAATGTGGTACATATTGCCCTGATCGAACCCGCTGCCGCGGCTCGCGTGAAACAGGCGCTTGCGCGGTGGCGAGCTTTCATTGACCCCGTTGCCGGCCTGCAAGGCGGCGTTTCCGCCTTGGGAACCGGCACGGCTGAAGAAGTTGAAGGAACAGAATGAGCGACCAGACCGAGAAGCCGAAGCTTGGAACCCGGCCCCCGCTGGGGATCAAGCGCACGGTGGAAACCGGCAAGGTGAAGCAGAGCTTCAGCCACGGCCGATCGAACACGGTCGTGGTCGAGGTGAAGAAGCGCCGAATCCTCGGAAAGCCCGGCGAAGCGCCCGAAGCGCCGAAGACTCCCGCCCCCGAGCCCGCGGCCGAGGCGCCCAAGCCCAAGCCCGCGCCGAAGCCCGCGGAGCCCGCGCGCCCCGCCCGCACCTCGCCTGTCGACGACATGGCGCGCCGCAAGGAAATGCAGGAAAAGCTGCTTCGCGAAGCCGAGGAAGCGCGCCTTGCGTCGCTCGAGGAGGCCCGCCGGCGCGAAGAACGTGCGAAGGTCGAGCAGACCGAGGACGAGCGCCGCCGCGCCGAAGAAAATCGGCGCGCCGAGGAAGCCGCGACCGAGGCTGCCCGTGTTGAAGCCGAAGAGTCTGCGCGCGCGGCCACAGAGCCGACTGCTGAACCCGAGGCTCCGGCGGCGGCCGGCGATGACGGCGAGGAGCGCGGCGTTCGGCGGCACGCGCACAGCCACGCGCCGGCTCCCAAGCGCCCGGAACCTGCTCGGCCGTCGCGCGGCCGCGAGGAGCACCGCCATCGCGGCAAGCTCACGGTCAGCCGTGCGCTGTCCGGCGAGGACGACAGCCGCGCCCGCTCGCTGGCGGCCCTTCGCCGCGCCCGCGAGAAGGAAAAGCGGGCTCACCAGCAGGCCGGGCCGTCCGCCAAGCAAGTGCGCGACGTCGTCGTTCCCGAGGCGATCACTGTTCAGGAACTCGCCAACCGAATGGCCGAGCGCGGCGCCGACCTGGTGAAGGCGCTGTTCAAGATGGGCATGCCAGTCACGCTGACCCAGACGATCGACCAGGACACGGCCGAGCTTCTGGTCACCGAGTTCGGACACAACATCAAGCGCGTCAGCGAGGCTGACGTCGACATCGACACGAGCGCCGACGTCGACGCGCCCGAGACGCTCAAGCCGCGCCCGCCGGTCGTCACGATCATGGGTCACGTCGATCACGGCAAGACTTCGCTTCTCGACGCGATCCGCGGTGAGGACGTCGTGTCGGGCGAGGCCGGCGGAATCACGCAGCATATCGGCGCCTACCAGGTCGCGCTTGCCGACCAGTCGAAGGTAACCTTCCTCGACACGCCGGGCCACGAAGCGTTCACCGAGATGCGCGCCCGCGGTGCCAATGTGACGGACATCGTCATTTTGGTCGTCGCTGCCGACGACGGGCTGAAGCCGCAGACGATCGAGGCGATCAACCACACCAAGGCTGCGGGCGTCCCGATGATCGTCGCCATCAACAAGATCGACAAGCCCGATGCCAAGCCGCAGAAGGTCCGCGAGGAGCTGCTCCAGCACGAGGTGATCGTCGAGGACATGGGCGGCGATGTCCAGGACGTCGAAGTCTCGGCGCTGAAGAAGACCAACCTCGACAAGCTGCTGGAGGCGATCCAGCTGCAGGCCGAAATCCTCGAGCTCAAGGCCAATCCCGACCGCGAGGCCGAAGGGACCGTGGTCGAGGCCAAGCTCGACAAGGGCCGCGGCCCGCTCGCGACGGTTCTTGTCCAGCGCGGCACGCTCCGGGTCGGCGACGTCTTCGTTGCCGGCGCTTCGAGCGGCAAAGTCCGCGCGATGATCGACGACAAGGGTCGGCAGGTGAAGGAAGCGGGGCCGTCGGTTCCGGTTGAAGTCCTCGGCCTGTCGGCGGTGCCGTCGGCCGGCGACGCGTTCACCGTCGTCGAGAACGAGGCGCGCGCTCGCGAAGTGGCGTCCTATCGCCAGGGCGTCCTCGACCGGAAGCGGACGACCGCTGCTCCGGTCAGCCTCGAGAACATGTTCGCCAACCATGCGTCGACGACCAAGGAATTCCCGCTCGTCGTGAAGGCCGACGTGCATGGCTCGGTCGAAGCAATTGTCCATGCGCTCAACCGCATCTCGACCGACGAGATCAAGGTGCGGATCCTGCATTCGGGCGTCGGCGCGATTACCGAGAGCGACGTGACGCTGGCGAGCGCCAGCGGAGCGCCGATCATCGGCTTCAACGTCCGCCCGAACGCCAAGGCGCGCGAGGTCGCGGACCGCAACAAGGTCGAGTTCCGCTACTACGACGTCATCTACCACCTCACCGACTGGGTGAAGGGCGCGATGGCGGGCGAGCTCGGTCCCGAGATCATCGAAACGGTGGTCGGCCGCGCCCGCGTCCAGGAAGTGTTCCCCGCCGGCAAGAAGGACAAGGCCGCCGGCCTGCTCGTCCTCGAAGGCGTCATCCGCAAGGGGCTCAACGCGCGCCTCACCCGCGAGGACGTCATCGTCTCGAAGACGACGATCAGCTCACTTCGCCGCTTCAAGGACGACGTCGCCGAGGTCACTTCGGGCCTCGAGTGCGGTGTGCTGCTTGCCGACACCAACGACATCCAGCCGGGGGATTCGCTCGAGGTCTTTGAAGTCGAGGAGCGCGCACGGACGCTTTGAGCGACGAAGCCAACAAGACCGAGAAGGAACGCTCCCCGCAGACAGATTGGACAATTGTCTCGAACAGGGGTGCTTCGGTCCGTTTGGCTGCGCTTGGTTGGGACTTGGTCTCTCGTGCCTCGGACTCGCGTTCGTAGTGCCCGTTTGGATTAGATAGATGCGCCGCAACGAAACTTCCGAAGGCCGCTCGGTCCGACTGCTTCGCGTGGGCGAGCAGGTGCGCCACGTGCTGAGCGAGCTTCTCCAGCGCGGCGATGTCCACGATCCGGTGCTTCAATCGCATCTCGTCAGCATCACCGAGGTGCGGATGTCGCCCGACCTGCGCCACGCGACGGCCTTCGTGAAGCCCTTGCTCGGCCAGGACGAGGAGGCGGTGCTGAAGGCGCTCCGGCAGAACACGGCCTTCCTGCAGCGCGAGGTCGCGCAGCGGGTGCGCACGAAATATGCGGCCAAGCTCAAATTCCTTCCCGACGAGAGCTTCGACGAAGGCACGCACATCGACCGCCTGCTCCGCTCCGAGCACGTCGCGCAGGATCTCGGCCCAGAAGAAACGGCTGAATGATCGAAGGCTTGGACTCGCCGCTGAAAGGCGACGGCTGCCGGGCGGAATTGCTCACGGAAGCCCATCGGGCGTTGCTGGGGGCGGCCTGCGCCGAGGATCACGAGCTCTGGGAAATTTATTACATCAATTATGGGGCCGACAATTTCGACCGCGCCTTCGACTGGCTGATGCGCCGGCCGGACTGGGTTCGGTTCGCGCTGTATGAGGGTGACGCCTTCGTCGGCATGAGCAGCTATCTCAACATCGACGACAGCCGCACCCTGCTGGAAATCGGAAGCACTTATTACCGGCCCGCGTTCCGGGGGACGGGCTTCAACCGCCGCTGCAAGGACATGATGATCCGCCATGCTTTCGATTGCGGCTATCGCCGCATCGAGTTCCGGGTCGACCGCCGCAACCATCGAAGCCAGGCCGCGATGAAGAACCTCGGCGCCGTCCGAGAAGGGATACTGCGCGGCCACGGCCCCACCTGGAACGGGCACATGCGCGATACGGTGCTGTTCGCGATCCTGAAGGACGAATGGCCGGTATGATGCGCGTCGCCTTGCTCCTCGTCGCCTTGGCGCTGCCCGCCGGGGCACTTGCACAGCCCCTCACGATCAAGCTCGGCGAATCCTGGGCGTTCGCCGTCAAGGATGGTCAGCCGGTGCGCGCCCACCGCGTAAAGCCGACCGCAAAGCCCGCGCGCGGGGAGATCAAGGCGAGCGTCGCCGGCCTAGGCGGGACGACGATGACGCTGATCAACAACAGCGCGATCAGCTACACCTACCGTGCGCAGCTTCTCGGCTTGCCGTCGAAGGCGGCCACGCGCACCTGCACGCTGCCCGCGAAGATGCAGCCGAGCCTCGAATATTGGCCGCTGAAGGCGACCGCAATTCGCTTGAGCGACTTCCGGCCGGCGAAAGGCGCGGGCAGTTGCCCGAAACCCGGCGGCTGACCGATGGCGAAGCTCTATTTCTATTATGCGGCGATGAACGCCGGCAAATCGACCACCCTGCTGCAGGCGGATTTCAACTATCGTGAGCGCGGCATGGAAACGATGCTGTGGACGGCGGCGCACGACGACCGCGCCGGCGCCGGGCTGATCGGCTCGCGCCTCGGCCTCACCATCGCCGCGCACGCCTTCTCGGGCGAAGTCGACCTGTTCGAGGCGGTGTCCGAGGAGCTCAAGCGCCGCAAGCTTCATTGCGTTCTCGTCGACGAGGCGCAGTTCCTTACCCGCGATCAGGTGCTCCAGCTATGCCGGGTCAGCGACGAGATCGGAATTCCGGTCCTCTGTTACGGCCTTCGCACCGATTTCCTCGGGCAGCTTTTCGACGGGAGCGCCGCTTTGCTCGCGCTCGCGGACGCGCTCGTCGAGCTCAAGGCCGTTTGCGAATGCGGCCGAAAGGCGACGATGAACCTGCGCGTCGACGCCGATGGCTATGCGGTGGCCAGCGGTGCCCAGACCGAGATCGGCGGCAACGACCGCTATGTCGCGCTGTGCCGCCGCCACTTCTTCGAGCGGCTGCGCGAAGGCGAAGCGCGCCAGCTCAACCTCGCCCTGTCGCGAAAGCCGTGATCCACGGCTGGATCGTTCTCGACAAGCCTGTCGGCCTCGGCTCGACACAGGCCGTAGCGGCGGTGAAACGCGCGCTTCGCGACGCCGGGGAGCCAAGGACCAGGGTCGGGCACGGCGGCACCCTCGATCCGCTCGCCAGCGGCGTGCTCCCGATCGCGATCGGCGAAGCGACCAAGCTCGCCGGACGAATGCTCGAGGCCACCAAAACCTACGACTTCACCATCCGCTTCGGCGAGGAAACCGACACGCTCGACGCGGAAGGCGAAGTCGTCGCCAGCAGCGATGCGCGCCCGACGGCACAGCAGGTCGGGGCAATACTGCCGCGCTTCATGGGACCCATCGAGCAGGTCCCGCCGGCTTTTTCGGCGCTCAAGATCGCCGGCAAGCCGGCTTACGCCCGCGCCCGCGCCGGCGAGGAGATGGAACTGAAGCCCCGCTTGGTCACCATTCACGAGCTTCATGTGCAAAACACGGGAGACGCCGAAGTCACCCTCTCGGCCACCGTCTCCAAGGGCACCTATATCCGCAGCCTCGCCCGCGACATCGCGCGCGCGTTGGGCAGCGTCGGACACGTCTCCATGCTCCGGCGGACTCGCGCCGGACCGTTCGGCCTGGAATCGGCCATTTCGCTGGACTTTCTGGGTGAAGCCGCTAAGGCGCGCAACCTGACGCGGGCGGTGCTTCCGTTGGAAGCGGCGCTGGACGACATCCCGGCCCTCCCCGTCACTCCCGACCAGGCCCAGCTGCTCCGACATGGACAGCGGCTTGCCGGGTTCCCGGAAAGGCCGGGGCTTCAGCTTGCCGCGTCGGACGGAATTCCGGTCGCGCTCGTCGAAGCAACGGCTGGCGGCCTCAAGGTCGTCCGGGGCTTCAATTTGCTCGATGTCGCGGAGTGATAACGAATGTCGATTACTGCTGAAGACAAGCAGAAGCTGATCAAGGACCATGGCCGCGGCAAGGACGACACCGGCTCGCCGGAAGTGCAGATCGCGATCCTCACCAGCCGAATCCAGACGCTGACCGAGCATTTCAAGAGCCACGCGAAGGACAACCATTCGCGGCGCGGCCTCCTGATGATGGTCAACAAGCGCCGCTCGCTGCTCGATTACCTCCGCCGCGAGGATGAGCAGCGCTACACCGACCTCATCGCCAAGCTTGGCCTGAGGAAATAACGTTTCTTAAGGCGGCTCCGGTTCGGGGCCGCTTCGTTTATGGACATGTCCCGCAATTCGGCGGGGCGTCTATGGGGCCAAATTGACGCCCCGGCCGCTGACGGACCGGAAAGTCCGTCAATTGATGTCCCGGCAGGCATCCGGCCGCCGGACGAAGGAATGAATATGTTCGATATCAAAACAGTGGAAACCGAGCTTGGCGGAAAGACCCTCAAGCTCGAAACGGGCCGCGTTGCCCGCCAGGCCGACGGCGCGGTCATCGCGACCCTCGGCGAAACCGTGGTGCTGTGCGCAGTTACCGCCGCCAAGTCGGTAAAGCCGGGGCAGGATTTCTTCCCGCTGACCGTCCACTACCAGGAGAAATTCTCCGCTGCCGGGCGCATTCCCGGCGGCTTCTTCAAGCGCGAGCGTGGAGCGACCGAGAAGGAAACGCTCACCTCCCGCCTGATCGACCGGCCGATCCGGCCGCTTTTCCCGGAGGGCTTCTACAACGAGGTCCTCGTGATCGCGCAGGTCCTCTCCTACGACGGCGAGAACGAGCCCGACATCGTCGCGATGATCGCCGCGTCCGCAGCGCTCACCATCTCCGGCGTGCCCTTCATGGGCCCGATCGGCGCCGCGCGCGTCGGCTTCGTCGATGGCGACTATGTCCTCAACCCGTCGCCCGAGCAGCAGAAGGAAAGCTCGCTCGACCTGGTCATGGCGGGGACTCCGGGCGCGGTCATGATGGTCGAGTCCGAAGCGAAGGAGCTTTCGGAAGAGCAGATGCTCGGCGCCGTCATGTTCGGCTTCGAAGCGTCGAAGAAGGTCTGCAACGCGATCATCAGCCTCGCCGAGAAGGCCGCGAAGGATCCTTGGGAGCTCGTCAGCGGCGGCGACGCCAAGGCCGAAATCAAGGCCAGGCTCAAGGATCTTATCGGCGCCGACATCGACGCCGCCTACCGCCTGACCAGCAAGTCGGAGCGCTCGGCAGCCCTCAACGCCGCGCGCCTCAAGGCCGCCGAGGCGTTCGCGGAAGCCGACCCGCAGGAACAGCTCGTCGCCGGCAAGGCGGTCAAGAGCCTCGAGGCCGACATCGTCCGCACCGCGATCCTCAAGGAAGGCCGCCGCATCGACGGCCGCGACACCAAGACCGTCCGGCCGATCGAGGCGATGGTCGGCTTCTTGCCGCGCACCCACGGCTCGGCGATCTTCACCCGCGGCGAAACGCAGGCGATCGTCTCCGTCACGCTCGGCACCAAGGAATCGGAGCAGATGATCGATGGGCTGGAGGGCCTCTCCTACCAGCGCTTCATGCTCCACTATAACTTCCCGCCCTATTCGGTCGGCGAAGTCGGCCGCTTCGGCGCCCCGTCGCGTCGCGAGACCGGCCACGGCAAGCTCGCCTGGCGCGCGCTTCACCCGATGCTGCCGAGCGCGGAGGAGTTCCCCTATACGATCCGCGTCCTCTCCGACATCACCGAGTCCAACGGCTCGTCCTCGATGGCGACGGTGTGCGGCGGAAGCCTCGCGCTGATGGACGCCGGTGTGCCTCTGAAGGCGCCGGTTGCCGGCATCGCGATGGGCCTGATCCTCGAAGGCAAGGATTTCGCGGTGATCAGCGACATCCTCGGCGACGAGGACCACCTCGGCGACATGGACTTCAAGGTCGCGGGCACCGCCAATGGCGTCACGTCGCTCCAGATGGACATCAAGGTCGCCGGGATCACCGAGGAGATCATGAAGACCGCCCTCGCCCAGGCGAAGGACGGCCGCGCCCACATCCTCGGCGAGATGGCCAAGGCCCTCGGCCAGGTCCGCACGGAGCTCAGCGCCCACGCGCCGCGCATCGAGACGATGCAGGTGCCGAAGGACAAGATCCGTGAAGTCATCGGCACCGGCGGCAAGGTGATCCGCGAGATCGTCGCGGAGACCGGCGCCAAGGTCGACATCGACGACGACGGCACCATCAAGATCGCCTCGTCCGATTTGTCGCAGATCGAGGCCGCGCGCCAGTGGATCATGGGCATCGTCGCCGAGCCCGAGCCCGGCCACATCTACACCGGCAAGGTCGCCAACATCGTCGATTTCGGCGCGTTCGTGACCTTTATGCCCGGCAAGGACGGGCTGGTGCACGTGTCCGAGATCAAGAACGAGCGCGTCGAGAACGTCCGCGACGTCCTGTCCGAAGGCCAGGAGGTCAAGGTCAAGCTGCTCGAGGTCGACCAGCGCGGCAAGGTCCGACTGTCGATGCGGCTCGTCGACCAGGAAACCGGCGAGGAGCTGCCCGACACGCGGCCTCCGAGGGAGCCGCGCGAAGGCGGCGACCGGGGCCCGCGCGGCGACCGTGGTGATCGCCATCGTGGCGGCGGACGCGACCGTGACCGTGGCGGAGATCGCGGTGGACGCGGCGGAGACCGTGGAGGCCGAGGCGGCGACCGTGACCGGGGACCTCGTGGTGAGGGCGGACGCGGTGGAGACCGTGACCGCGGTCCGCGCCGTGACCGCGAAGGCGGTGAGCGTCAGGGTGGTGACGAGGGAGGCGAACCGAAGTTCGCGCCTGCGTTCCTGACGGGCGACGATAACGAGTAGCCGTCCTTGCGAGCCCGCGCTTCGGCACGGGCGAAGCAATCCAGTTCCTCAAAACAGGAAAGCCCCGCGAGCGCCTGCTTGCGGGGCTTTTTCCTTGACGCGCTTCTGGGGCCTAGGCGGCTCGGTTGTCGAACAGGATGGTGAGGAGCAGGGAGCTGTCCTCGCCGGCGGTGAGGCCATGCTTCTCCCCGCGCTCCAGGTAGACCCAGTCGCCGGCCCCGAGGGTCAGCGGCTTGCTCTCGGTCTCCAGCGTTATAGCGCCTTCCAGGCAGTGGAGGGTGAAATAGCCGTCGACCGAATGCGGAGCGATCCGCGTGCCTGCGCGAACCACGAGATGGACCGCCTCGAACGAGTCCGTCTTGACGAGCGCGGTGGTTTTCGCCCCAGCGACCGCCGATAGAGGCTGCAGGCGGACGACCTCTCCGGGCGCGGCATGTGGCAACGCCATTAGAACGTATCCTCAGGCGCGTCGGGGTCAGGCTTCGCCCGCGGGGCATCGGCGAGAAGATCGGTGACGGGCATGCCGCCGACTTGCGCCGAGCAAAGCCAGAGCGCGAAAACGTCGAGCGCATCGCATCCCCGTTCGAAAGTCTCGTCAGTCGCCACGGGTCTTCTCCTCGCCGCCGTCATTGAGAGTGATTCTCAATAAGCGCGGCCACGGCCACGGGCATTAGGGGATTATCCTTAAGTGCCGGCGCGCTGCGCCTAACCATCGTTATTGGGCAACTTATCAACCACTGGCGGCGCACAAGCGCCGGCATGGAGCGAGAGCCTGTCGACTGGAGCGCGAGGACGTCGCAACGGCAGCGCGTGAGCCACGTTGCCGCGGCCCGCTTTTCCGACGGCCGCGAGGCACGCGTGCTCGTCACCGATATCTCCTACGAAGGCTGCCGGATCCTGGCAGAGACCGAGTTCGCGGTGGGCGACACCTTCACTTTGGTTCTGCCGGGCCGCGGGTCGCTCAGCGCCCAGGTGCGCTGGACTAATGCGGACGTGGTCGGCGCGCGGTTCATCACCGGCCAGAGCACGGTCGACGCGCGCCGCGCCCGCATCGGCGTCTAGCGACGCCGGACTCTCAAGCTCCACGATTTGCGGCTATATTCGCGGCCATGAACAGCCGCACCTTCCTCGCCCTCGCCGCGGCCTCATTCCTGTTCTTCGCAGCGCCGGCCGCCGCGGCGACTCCCGGCTCCTCGGAGTCGGCGCAGCTCGCGCTGGCCCGGCAGGCCGACAAGCTGAAGCCCGGTCAGTGGGTGTGGAAGCCGGAGATCGCGCGGGACGGGCCGGTGCTGGTCTATGTCGACCTCACCCGCCAGCTCGCGACGGTCTACCGCAACGGCGTCCGCATCGCGGTCTCGACCATCTCGTCGGGCAAGGACGGCTACGAGACCCCGACCGGCGTCTTCACGATCCTCGAAAAGGACAAGGATCACCGCTCGCGCACCTATGACGACGCGCCGATGCCCTTCCAGCAGCGGCTGACCTGGAAGGGCGTCGCGCTCCACGCGGGCCATCTCCCAGGCTTTCCCGCAAGCCACGGCTGCGTCCGGCTGCCGATGGCGTTCGCGAAGAAGCTGTTCGACGTGACTCCGATGGGCGGCACGGTTGTGATCGCCGGCGGCCACTCGGACCCGGTCAAGCGGCCCGCCGCCGGAGTCCTCGCCCCCGCTTTGGCGGGTGTCACTCCGGCGCCCGCGACGCCGCTGACTCCAACCGGCACCTTCACCTGGAATCCGGCCGCCTCGCCGAGCGGCCCGGTTTCGATCATCATCTCGACCGGCGACCAGCAGGTCGTCGTCCTTCGCAACGGCGTCGAAATCGGCCGCGCCCACGCCAACGTCCAGCAGGAGACGACCGAGGCTCAGGTGATGACGTTCACGGGCAACAGGAATGCCGAGTGGATCCAGGTCGGAGTCGCCGATCTCGCCGCCGGACCGGCGGAGATCATCAGCACCGAGCGCGTCGAGCAGATGCATTTGCCGGCCGCCTTCGTCGCCGGAATGCGCTCGGTAATCGCTCCGGGCACGACCGTCCTCGTCACCCAGGCCGCGGTCGGGCCGGAATCGACGGGGCTGCAGACGACGGTTATGGACGCCGACGACGGAAAGCCTGAATGATCGAGTCCAACCCCCTCAACCTCGAGTTCCGCAAGTATGAGCAGGTCGCGAAGGCGCACGCCTATCGCCTCGCCGAGCATGAGGCGGACGAGTTCGACGAGGCGTATGAGATCGCGACGCTCGACTTCGAGCCGTTCCTGAAGGGCGGCGCCGAAGACAAGGCACGCTTTGGCGACGACTTCGCCGGGGCGCTTGGCCAGATCGGCTTCGCGGTGCTCACCGGCCACGGTGTCGATCCGGCTCTTTATGATCGCATAAGCGATGCCACTCTCGACCTCTTCACGTCGACTCCGATCGAGCAGAAGATGCGGTTCCGGGCCAAGCGCTTCGGCTCGGTCAGCCAGGGCTACTTTCCGATAGAAGAGACGAGCGAAATCCATCCCGACCTCGTCGAAGGCTGGGTGTGGTGCCGCCGCGCGTTCGACATTCCGCAGAAGCGGGACGCAGCGTTCCGGCCGGAGGAGTTCTGGCCGCGGGGCGAACAGGAGCGCGAATTCAGGCAGGTGGTGCTGGCGCACGAAGCCCTGTTCAAGCCGATCGCCCAGGCGATGCTCCAGGGGCTGGGCTGCAACCCGCACCTGCTCGACGCCAAGCTGGCCGGCACAAACTTCGGGCTTCGGCTGAATTACTATCCGCCGATGACCGCCGAGCAGGACGCGTCGGGCGCCGGCCGGCTGCTCGGCCACGAGGACGTCGACCTGTTCACGATCCTGCCCGCCTCGAAGGTCGACGGACTGCAGGTCTGGAACCACCGCAGCGGCAAATGGGTGCGCCTGAAGGCGCCGCCCGGCTCGATCATCATCAACACCGGCGATTACATGCAGCGGATCAGCAACGACCGGCTGCCGTCCACGACCCACCGCGTCGGCAAGCCGAGCGACGGCTCGCACCTCAGCCAGGCGCGCGTCTCCTTCCCGATGGCGGTCTATCTATGGGAGCAGGAAATGCTCGAGGTGCTTCCCGGCCTCGGCGAGCCCAAATATCCGCCGATCCGCGCGATCACGTTTCACACGCGCAGCACCAGCAAATTCTACGGCGACGATTACGCGGTCGAAGTCGCGTGAATCCTGCAATGGGTGTGAAGCAGTGAAAGTGCGTTTTTACGGGCGCCTGGCCGACACAGTTGCGCGGGAAATCGAGATGGACATGCCGGAAGGCTGTTCGGTCGCCGATCTTCGCGAGGCGCTTGCCGCTCGTTATCCGCAGGCCGAAATTATCCTCCAAAGCAGCCGATCACGCGCCTGTGTCGGCGATAGTCTGGTGGGCGACGATCAGCTGATCGCAAACGGCGAGACAGTCGAGTTCATGCCGCCGGTCTCGGGCGGATGACCACCGTCGCCCGAGTTGAGCCGGACTCGCTATATCCGGAGAAGGAGCTCGCCGCACTCGTCGAGCATGCGCGCGGTGAGGGAGCTGTCGTCAGCTTTGTCGGCCTCGCCCGCGACCGCTCCGCGTCGGGAGGGACAGTCGTGGCGCTCCATCTGGAGCATCACCCAATTTTGACCGCGAAGTCTTTGCAGGAGATCGCCGACGAGGCGATCAGGCGCTTCGACGTGTCGCATGTCAGGATCGTCCATCGCTGCGGAAGGATGGAGCCCGGCGCCGCAATCGTCTTCGCCGGCGCGGCTTCGCGGCACCGGCGGGCAGCGTTCGAAGCAGCGGACTATCTGATGGACCGGCTGAAGACCGAGGCAATATTCTGGAAGCGCGAGGAAGGAAGTGGCGAATCGCGGTGGATAGAGCCGACGAAAGCGGATTATGCCGACCGGAACAGATGGGAGTGAACGTTGCCCGGAATTGACGAGAGCCTTCCCTTCTATCCGCTTCGTATTGCCGTGCTGACGATCTCGGATACCCGGGACGAAGAGAGCGACCGATCGGGGGGACTTCTAGCCGAACGGCTGACGAAGTCGGGCCATGAATTGGCTGGGAAGGTCATCGTGCGCGATGACGTCGATGCCATTCGCGGGCAGGTGCGCGCATGGGTCGACGACGCGGATGTCGACCTGATCATTTCAACAGGCGGGACCGGTTTCGCTCCGCGCGACGTGACGCCGGAGGCACTGAAGCCGCTGTTCAGACGCGAGATGGACGGCTTTTCGGTTCTCTTCCACCAGGCCAGCCTCGGAACGGTCGGCGTATCGACGCTGCAATCGCGAGCCTTTGCCGGCCAGATCGAGGATACGTTCGTCTTTTGCCTGCCCGGGTCCACGGGCGCCTGCCGCGACGGCTGGGACCTCGTCCTGTCGCTGGAGCTCGACAGCCGCTATCGGCCCTGCTCGCTTGCGGGACAGATCCCCAGGCTTCGGCATCTCTGCGCATGAGCAAGCTCACTCACGTCGATGAGGCCGGCCGGGCGCGGATGGTGGACGTCACCAGTAAGGCGGTAACCGCGAGGTCGGCCACTGCCGAAGGCACGCTGACCTGTGCGAACGCGACACTGGAGGCGATCCGCGCCGGCGCCACGCCAAAGGGTTCGGTTATCGCTACCGCGGAGCTCGCCGGGATCATGGCAGCGAAGCGGACTGCAGAAATCATCCCCCTTTGCCATCCGCTTCCTCTCACGAAAGTCGCCGTGGCCGTCGAGATCGACGAGAGCCTGCCCGGACTTCGGGTCCAAGCGGAAGTCCGCACGAACGCGGTCACCGGCGTCGAAATGGAAGCGCTGACGGCCGTTTCCGCGGCGTGCCTGACGCTGTTCGACATGCTCAAGGCGATCGACCGGGAGATGGTCATCGGCGGCATCGCCGTGACGTCCAAGACGGGCGGCAAATCCGGCGACTGGCGAAAGGGATGATCGGCTTCGACGAAGCGGTCGAACTGGTCCGCAAAACGGCCCGACCGACCGGGACCGAGCGAATTCCCCTGGAGCGCGCGCACCGGCGTGTGCTGGCGGAGCCCGTCATCGCGCAGATCGACGCGCCGCGGACTGACGTCTCCGCGATGGACGGTTACGCCGTCCGCGAGTCCGACCTTGTCGAGCTTCCCGCGCGTCTTCGCATAGCCGGGCGATCCTATGCCGGGTCCGGCTACGGGCGGGGCCTGTCGGATGGGGAGTGCGTGCGCATCTTCACCGGCGCTCCAGTCCCACCGGACGCAGACCGCGTGGTGATCCAGGAAAATGTCCGCGCTGAGGGCGACGTCGCGGTTTTCGAATCTGCCCTGGGCCCGGCGCGACACATCCGTCACGCAGCGTCCGACTTCGCGTGCGGCGACACGCTTCTAGAGGCAGGACGCGTCCTCGATTCCCGCGCAATTGTCGCGGTGGCTGCAGCCGACCTCTCTGAAGTCGAGGTCTATCGCGCTCCGCGAGTGGCCATCCTCGGGACCGGCGACGAGCTCGTCGAACCCGGGCGTGCGCGGGAGAGTGTCGACAGCATCCCGGAAAGCGTTTCGTTCGGGATCGCCGCGCTGGCGCACTCGTGGGGCGGCAAACTGGTCGGCCGGTCACGCATGGGCGACGACTTGGGCGAACTCGAGCGCGCAGCGGAGGCGGCCGTTTCCCAAGCGGAGCTCGTGGTGGTGACTGGCGGAGCATCCGTCGGGGAAAAGGACTTCGCCAAGCGAATGTTCGAACCGCTTGGCCTCGAGCTGATATTTTCGAAGGTCGCGATCAAGCCGGGCAAGCCTGTCTGGCTGGGCCGCGCTGGCCAAACGCTCGTGATCGGTCTCCCCGGCAACCCGACGTCCGCGCTGGTAACGGGCCGCCTGCTGCTTGCGCCGCTGGTTGCAGGCCTATGCGGCCGGAGCATCGACGAAGCGCTCCGTTGGCGTCGGCTTCCGCTCGCCAACGAGCTCGGCGGTTGCGGCGCGCGGGAGACCTTTCACAGGGCCGGCCGCGACGGTGACCGCGTGCAAATGCTTTCGAACCAGGACTCGAGCGCTCAGAAGAGTCTGGCCGAGGCCGATGTGCTAGTCCGCCAGGTGCCGAATGCGCCGGCGCAGTCCGCCGGATCGCTCGTCGAGACGCTCGACTTCTAACGGGTGAGCCGTCGCTCCGCGGCGTCAAGATCGTCTGCGGTATTGATGTTGAAGAATGGGTCAGGATCGGGCGCCCATTCGGCAGTTGCATAGCCGATCGCCTCCGCGAAGCCCTTCAACGAGCGCTTGCCGGTCCGGAGATAGAGCGGCGCCTTGTCCAGCGCGCCGATCCTCCACAAGCCGCATACGGGATGCATCCTCCCGCCGCTGCTGGCGACAGCCGCGAGCTTGTCGCCGATTGCCGCCTGGAGACGGGCCAGCAAGTCCCGCGGAAGAAAGGGCATGTCCGCGGGAATAACGAGGGCCTCCGAGCGGGCGTTCTCGCGAGCGAATTCGAGCGCTGGGAGCAGGCCGCCGAGCGGTCCCTCGACCTCGGGATCGTCGACGATCACTCTCGCTCCAGAGATCGCGAGCTGATCGGAGAAGCGACAGGCAACCGCCACCGTTGACGAATAGCCGCATGCCAGCGCGACAGCGCGGTCGATCAAGGTGCGGCCTGCGAGGCGCCGCAGCGGTTTCGATCCTCCGATCCGCGAACCTTCTCCTCCCGCGAGAATCACCACCGGCGTCACATTGCTCATGCGAACAGCAGCTTCGCGCCGGCGACGACCAGGACCGCGCCGAGGAAGCGCAGCAGCCAGGGCCGCGGCAAACGGCTGACTCCAAGCCATGTGCCCACGAGCGCGCCGATCGCCACCGCCGCCATGAAGATCGGCAGCTCGCCAGGAAGCTGCCCGAAGGCGGCGACATTGCCGGCGAGACCGGCGGCGGAATTGAGGAAGATGAAGGCCGAAACGACGCCGGACGTGCGGCGCGGCTCTTCCCAGGCCAGCAGGATGATAAGCGGGCTTAGGAATATTCCGCCGCCGGTTCCGGTCAGACCCGCAAGCAAGCCGAGCACCGCTCCAACCGGGAGCGTAACGGCGAGCGATGGGCTGCGCGTTTCGCGCTCGGCGAGGCGTGTCGGCTGCCAAAGGAGTCGAAGGGAAGCCATCCACAACAGGATTCCCACGAGCGGCTTGTAATATAGTGGCGGCAAATGGATGCCGCCGCCGATGAAAGCTGCGGGCGTCGCGGTGACGGCGAAAGCCAGGACGAGCTTCCAGTTCGAAAGGCCCTGGCTCGAATAGCGCCATGCACCGAAGCCGGCGACAAGAAGGTTCAGAGCGAGCGCGGTCGGCTTCATCACTTCCGGCGCGACTGCGAACAACGCCATGATCGCCAGATAGGCGGATGCGCCGCCGTGGCCGACGCTGGAGTAAAGCGCCGCACCAATCGCCATGAGCACCGCGATTGCGATGACAACGCCCGGATCCATCAGCCTCTGCAAACCCCCGATCAGCGCTCGAGAGCTTGCGTCGCTACTTCATCGGCACCGAAAGGCAACGCGGCCGCGCGCCCCAGCCTTCAAAATTCGCAGCTTCCGTCGGCCACTTCGCACAGGCTCTCGCGGTCCAGGATCTCGACGCGGTTAAGCGTCTCGAGACGGATCAGCCGGTCCCGCTTGAACTGCGAAACCACGCGGCTCACGGTTTCCTTGGTGAGGCCGAGGAAGTCGGCGATATCCGATCGGCTCATTGGCAGGTCCACGAACCGGCCCTCCTGAAGACCAGCCTTGTTCGCCAGATCCAGCAGGAAGCTCGCAAAGCGTTCCGCCGCCATCTTGCGGCCAAGCAGCACGAGCTGCTGCTGTGCAGCCGCGAGCTCGTGGGCGGCCATCAGGTAAAGTTCGCGCTCCATTGCCGGGCGCGATTCAACCCAATCGTCGAATCGCTTGCGCGGGAACCAGCAAAGCTGCGATTCCTCGAGGGCCTCGGCGCTGTACGCATATTCGTCGTGGACGCTGACCCCGAGGAAGTCGCCGGGGAACATGAAGCCGGTCACCTGCCGGCGTCCGTCGGCCAGCAGCTTGTAGAGTTTGACGGACCCGCGGGTCAGCGTGAATACGCGCCCCGCCTTGTCGCCTTCGTGGAAAATGGGCTCGCCGGCCGCAAGGACGAGCGTCCAGCCAAGCGACTTGAACTGCGCAAGGTCCTTGCAGTCGAGGACACCGCACACCGCGCGAGCGCGAACATTGCAGTCAAGACAGGGATGACCGGCCGGCAGTGGTTCGAGATGGCGTTCCGCGGGTGCAAGCACCACGACCTCCTTCGTGCCGAACTGATGTGGATCATTCGATACGACGGTCCGGGCAGGTAACCCATACGCATATTCCCGTATCGCCCGAGGCGGAGGCGGCCATGCGCCATCTTGCGGCTGTTGAGCTCAACCCCGACGAATTCCCCAGGGCGTGGGCGCTGGTGCGAACGGTCGAGCCCGATCTACAGCTCGACAGCTGGAACGAGCTCGGCGAAGCGCTGATCGACCGCGGTGGCGGAGTCATCGGTCTAGAGTCGCCGGACCGGACGCTTCACGGGCTTGCAACCTACGAGATTGTGGAACGCGCCCTGTTCGGTAGCATGCTCAACGTCGCGACCTTCGTGACCTTCGAGCTGACGGGACGCGGACATGCGAGACAGGCCCTGCTCAAGGCGCTGCACGAGCTCGCCGAAGCGCTCGGATGCACGGGAGCGATCATCAGCGAAGAAGCCGGGCGCCAGTTACGATCGCGGGACCACTGAAGTCGCCGCGATCGGTCAGACGAGGAAGTAAATCGCGAGCGCTATGCAGACCAGCGTGACGACGAGCCAGACGACGGGCCACCCCTCGCCCTCCCCTTCGCGCGCCGAAGCGGTGTCGATCGGCGCCGGAGTCACGTTCTGCGTGTCGTAGACGGTTTCCGTCCGGCTCTTCAGTGCAGGGTTCAGCGGACCGTCGGCCGATTCATCGGATCGATTGTCACTCATCGTCAGCTCCTGCGGAATGCGTGGCGAAAGAGTGATCGCCGCAGCCCTTCACCGTCAAGCGCCAATTGACCATCGCGCGCATGCATTCGCCGCCCGGGTCCGCGCTATCACGAAGGGCCGACATGAGAGTCGCCCAATCCTCTTCACCGGCATAACGCGAGAAATCGGCGATGGCCGAGCGGACAAGCCCAGCCGTCGAAAGGCCTTCCCGAGCGGCTGCGCGCGATACGGCTACGGCCAGCTCCGGGTCGCTCGACTGGAGCGAGGACTGGAACGACCCGGCCGAGGCACGGGCCATGCCGAGGATGTCGCCGAGCGTAGCCATCAGCTCGCCGGGCTGCCTTCGATGAGAACGCCTTCGACGTCGGATCGCGCGGCAAGGTCAGCCACGTAGCGCGCCGCCGCAAGCGACCAGCTTCGTGCCTCGAGCATGTCGGCGATACGGTCCCGCACAGCCTCGAACGGCAGCACTTGGCCCGCAATTCGACGGTGCAGGCGAAGCACGTGCCAACCGAATCGCGAACGCACGGGCTCGCGCCCGGTCGTCCCTTCGGCCAAAGCTTCAATTCCCGCCTGGACAGGGGCGGCCAGCTCGCCGCGGCGGATCTGACCGAGCGACCCATCCTGCTGCCCCGATGGGCAGGTAGAATGCGTTCGCGCGGCCTGAGCGAAGGCCTTCGGATCGTCGCCGACGGATTCCGCGACCGCGCGCGCGCGCAGCTCAGCGGCGGCCCAGCCGTCGTCTCCATCGCCGTCGGGCTCGATCAATATGTGCGCGGCCTCAAACAGGTCCGGTGTCCGGAAACGGTGCTGCTGCGAGTCGTAGAAGCGCCGGCATTCCTCCTCGCCCGGAGTTTCAGGCTGCACCTGGCTATCGAGCAGGGCACGGACCAGAGCATCCTCTTCGGCTTCGGTTCGGCCCGCCTCGTCAGTCTCCGGGTCCGCATCCACGTCGAGCCTGCGAGCCTCCTGCAACAGCAGCTCCCGCACCGCGAGCGCGCGCGCTGCCTCGACCCAGGCCGTTTCCGCGTCCGGCGCCGGGTGATGCTGGATTTCCTGCGCAATGGCTTCCGGCTCGATCTCGATGCCGTTCACGCGCACCTCGCCGAATGTCGGCGGCGGTGGAATGGCGGGTTCGGGACCGCCGCCGCAGCCGCCGGTTTCGCAGGCGCTCGGCATCGCCGGCGCGGGCCTGGCAGCGGGGTCGCCGATATTGATGACGTCGAGCGGGCGGTTCATGCGCCCTCCTGCCCGCTTTCGGCCAGCTGCCGGAGGACGGTCGTTCCGCCGTAGCTCGGCGCGACGCCCGCGGGGCCATGGGTGAGGACCTCCGGTTTCTGGTCGACCGGCCGGCGCGAGCGAACGATCTGGAAGCCGGGACGAAGCAGGTACCAGACCGGCGCGCTCCAGATGTGCACGAGCCGGGTGAACGGCGTGATCAGGAACAAGGTCAGGCCGAGGATGATGTGGAGCTTGTAGACCAACGCCACGTCCTTGATCAGCTGGGGTGCCCCGGGATCGAGCGTCAGGATGCCGTTGGCCCAATTCATGAACTTGAGCATCTCGCTTCCGTCGAGATGCTTCAGCGTCCACCAGGTCGTCAGGATCCCCAGAGTCAGCTGAAGCCACAGGAGCACGAGCACGAGAATGTCGCCGATCGACGAGCTTCGACGAATTCGCGGATCGAACAGCCGGCGATGGAGGAGAAGCGTGCAGCCGATATAGGCGGCGACGCCCGCGATTCCGCCCACGACGAGCGCCGCGGTCTGCTTGAAGCTGTGGCTGATGCGCAGCGTGTCGATGACCGTGACCGGCGTGAGCAATCCCACCAGGTGCCCGAAGAACAGGATGATGATGCCCATGTGGAACAGGTTCGAGCCGATCATCATCTGGCGGCGTCGAAGGAACTGGCTCGACTGGGAGCGCCAGCTGAACTGGCTGGCGTCGAAGCGCAGGACGCTTCCGACGACCAGGACTGTCACGGCCAGATAGGGGTACCAGCCGAATGCCAACTGGTTGATGAAATCCATCACTGTCCTGTCTCCCTGCCCACTGGCCGATTGGATGCCCTGATCTTTGCGACGACGCCCGTCGGGCCGCCCATCTCGTGCGCGCCGCCCGAACTGAACGAGACCGGCGCTTCCTCCCACTCTTCGTCGATGGTCACCGGATCTTCCTTCGGCGTGTTCTCGTCGATTTCGGCGATCGCTGCGGCGTCGGGCCGGGAATCCGCGAGCGCGACGAGGGAGTGGAATATGCCCGCATAGTCCGACCCACGCTTGTCGAGGCGTTCGGCAAGCGCAGCGAAGACATGGACGGGCTGTCCGAGGGTCTCCCGCGCTCCCTTGACCGGCAGGCACGAGGCATATTCCAGGAACACCGGAATGAAATCGGGAAGTTCGCTCGCTTCGAGGAAGAAGCCGCTGTCCAGATACTGACGACCAAGGTCGATCATCGCCTGGCCGCGCTCGCGGCTGTCGCCGTGGACGTGCTCGAACAAGTGCAACGACAGCGACCGCGACCGGTCGAACAATTCGCTGTAGGTGGACTGAAGCTCGAGAAGGTCGTCACCCTCAAGCCGCGTCAGCAGCGGCTCGAGCTTCTGCCGCTCGGCGTGCGAAAGCATCTGCTCGCGAGCGAACAGGTCCCGAAGCTCGCCGGCATTCGCCTTCAGATCGGCTGACGGATAGGCGAGCAGCGCCGCCAGTGCCCGGACGGTCAACATCATGTCGGAATGTCCATGTACGGCTTGCGCGGCGTCTTCTTGGCGCCGCCACCGAAGAGATTGACCTTGGTGGACCCGAGCGTTCCCTCGCGAAATCCGAAGCCTGTCGACCCGCGAAGCACATAGGCGTCCTCGGAAAACTCGCGATGCGTGGTCGGGATCACATAGCGGTCCTCATAGGCCGCCAGCGCCATGATCTTGTACATTTCCTCGATGCGATTGCGCGTCAGGCCGACGCGTTCAGGGATGGATTCGTCGATCCGCCCTTCGACGCTCTTCGCGCGCATATAGGCCCGCATCGCGAGCATTCGCTCGAGTGCCGCGGCGATCGGCTCCTCGTCACCCGCGGTCAGCAGGTTGGCGAGATATTTGAGCGGGATTCGAAGCGAGCGGACGGCGGGCATCCCGTCGACTGCCGAAATCTTTCCGGCCTCGGCGGCCGACTGGATCGGGGACAGCGGCGGCACGTACCAGACCATCGGCAGCGTCCGGTATTCGGGATGCAGCGGAAAGGCGATCTTCCACTCCATCGCCATCTTCCAGATCGGCGATCGGGTCGCGGCCTCGAGCCATTGCTCAGGCACGCCATCGCGGCGCGCCTGCTCCTGCACCGCGACGTCGTTCGGATCGAGGAACACGTCGAGCTGGGCCGGATAGAGGTCCTTCGGGTCCTCGACCGAGGCCGCCGCTTCGATCCGGTCGGCATCGTAGAGCACGACGCCGAGGTAGCGAATCCGGCCGACGCAGGTTTCTGAGCAGACTGTCGGCTGCCCCGTCTCGATGCGCGGATAGCAAAAGATGCACTTCTCGGATTTCCCGGTCGACCAGTTGTAATAGATCTTCTTGTAGGGGCAGCCCGAGACGCACATGCGCCACCCGCGGCACTTGTCCTGGTCGATCAGGACGATCCCGTCCTCCGCCCTTTTGTAGATCGCGCCCGAGGGACAGGACGCGAGGCACGACGGGTTGAGGCAATGCTCGCAAAGCCTCGGAAGGTACATCATGAACGTCTTTTCGAACTGGCCGTAGATCTCCTTCTCGACCCCGCTGAAATTGTAGTCGTGGCTGCGCTTGGAGAACTCGCCGCCGAGCATGTCCTCCCAGTTGCCGCTCCACTCGATCTTGTTCAGCTTCTCACCCGTAACGAGCGAGCGCGGCCGGGCCGTTGGCTGCGCCTGCAGCTCGGGAGCCGACTGCAGCCATTCGTACTCGAACGTGTAAGGCTCGTAGAAATCGTCGATTTCGGGAAGGTGCGGGTTGGCGAAGATCTTCGACAGGATCCGCCACTTCGAGCCTTGGCGCGGAACGATCCTGCCGTTCTTCTTGCGGACCCAGCCGCCGCGCCAGCGCTCCTGGTTCTCCCAGTCCTTGGGATAGCCAATTCCGGGCTTTGTCTCGACGTTGTTGAACCACGCGTATTCGACGCCCTCGCGATTGGTCCAGACGTTCTTGCAGGTGATCGAACAGGTGTGACAGCCGATGCACTTGTCGAGGTTCAGCACCATCGCAATTTGTGCACGAACCTTCATTCTGCTGCCTCCTTTGCCGGGCCGCTTACGCCCGTTCCCCAATCCGCAGTTCCGCCTTCGACGTTCGCGGAGTCATCGGCCGCTTTGTCGAACCAGTTGATCTCGCTCATCTTGCGCAGGATCACGAACTCGTCGCGGTTTGCGCCCACAGTCCCGTAATAATTGAAGCCGTAGGCGAGCTGCACGTATCCGCCGATCATATGCGTCGGCTTCATGTTGATGCGGGTCACGCTGTTGTGAATTCCGCCGCGCTGCCCGGTGATCTCCGAGCCGACCGTGTTCACGAGCTTTTCCTGCGCGTGGTACATGATCGCCGAGCCAGGCATGATCCGCTGAGAGACGATCGCGCGCGCGGTCAGCGCGCCGTTGACGTTGAAGACCTCGATCCAGTCGTTGTCCTCGATCCCCGCGGCCTTCGCGTCATCCTCGCTAATCCAGACCGTCGGCCCGCCGCGATTGAGGCTGAGCATGATGAGGTTCTCGGTGTAGGTCGAATGGATCCCCCACTTCTGGTGGGGAGTGAGGATGTTGAGCATGATCTCCTTGTTGCCGTTGGGGAGCTTGCCCAGAACATGGCGCACCGTTTTCGTGTCGATCGGCGGCCGCCAGGTGACGAAGCCTTCGCCGAACGCCCGCATCCAGTGGTGATCCTGATAGAGCTGCTGGCGGCCCGTGAGGGTCCGCCAAGGTATGAGCTCGTGCACGTTGGTGTAGCCGGCGTTGTAGCAGACGTGCTCGCTCTCCAGCCCTGACCAGATCGGCGAGGAAATAATCTTGCGCGGCTGCGCCGCGACGTCGCGGAAGCGGATCTTCTCCTCTTCCTTGCCTTCGGCGAGGTGAAGATGGTCGCGGCCGGTGGCCTTGCCGAGCGCCTCCCAGGCTTTCACGGCCACCTCGCCGTTCGTTTCCGGCGCAAGCATCAGGATCGTCTCGCACGCGTCGATGTCGGTATCGATCTTCGGGCGGCCTTCGGCAGGGCCGTCGAGGACGCGGCCATTGAGGTCGCCGAGAAGCTCGACCTCTCGCCTCGTGTCCCAGTTGAGACCCTTGGCCCCATTGCCCAGCTTCTCGAGGAGCGGGCCCATCGAGGTGAAACGCGCATATGTCTCGGGATAATTGCGCTCCACGATGGACACGTTCGGCATCGTCTTGCCGGGGATCGGCTCGCATTCGCCCTTCAGCCAGTCCTTCGGCTCATAGGCTTGCGCCAGCTCTCCTGCAGTGTCGTGCAGGATCGGGGTCATCACCAGGTCGTGCTCGACTCCGAGCACTTCAGGAGCGATGTCCGAGAACTTCTTCGCGATTGCCCGGAAGATATTCCAGTCGCTCTTCGTCTCCCACGCCGGGTCCACGGCCGCGCTCAGCGGATGGATGAAGGGGTGCATGTCCGATGTGTTGAGATCGTGCTTTTCGTACCAGGTCGCCGTCGGAAGGACGATGTCCGAGTACATGCTCGTGGTCGACATGCGGAAGTCGATGTTGACCATCAGGTCGAGCTTTCCGACGGGCGCTTCGTCGTGCCAGACGACGTCCTTCGGCCGGTCGATGCGTTCGCGATCCTCGTCGGTGCCGACGACGCCGTGAAGCGAGCCGACGAGGTGCTTGAGGAAATATTCGTGTCCCTTGCCGCTCGCGCCGAGGACGTTCGAGCGCCAGAAGAACATGTTGCGCGGCCAATTGACGGGATTGTCCGGGTCCAGGCTGGCCGGCTTGAGCTCACCCGACTTGAAGGCGTCGGCTATGGTCTGCGCAGGATTCGCGCCGGATTCATGCAGGCGGTTGCCCCATTCGATGGGGTTCGCATCGAACTGCGGCGCTGACGGCAGCCAGCCCATTCGCTCGGCCTTCGCATTGAAATCGAGCATCGACCCGGACCAGTCGCCCTCCGGCGCGACCGGCGACAGGATTTCCGACATCTTCAGGGTTTCGTACCGCCACTGGTCCGTGTGCGCGTAGAAGAAGCTCGTGCCGTTCATCTGCCGAACCGGCCGGGTCCAGTCGGTGGCGAATGCCAGCGGCAGCCAGCCGGTTTGCGGCCTAAGCTTTTCCTGTCCGACGTAATGCGACCAGCCGCCCCCGGACTGGCCGACGCACCCGCACATCACCAGAAGGGAGATGATGCCGCGGTAGCTCATGTCCATGTGGTACCAGTGGTTCAGTCCCGCCCCGAGGATGACCATCGAGCGGCCCTTGGTCGTCTCGGCATTCGCTGCGAATTCTCGAGCGACCTGGATGATCGCCTGGCGCGGAACGCCGGTGACCTTTTCCGCCCACGCAGGACTGAAGGGAACTTCGTCATCGTAGCTTGTCGCGACGTTGGCGCCGCCAAAGCCGCGATCGACGCCGTAATTGGCACAGAACAGATCGAAGACCGTCGCCACATAGGTCTTCTCGCCGCCGAGCTTCACTTCCTTCACGGGGATGTTGCGGAACAGCACCTCGTCGTGATCGGTCGCCGTGAAATCGTGCGGCGCCTCGGCCCCGAAATAGGGGAACGCGACCGGCTGGATCGAATCATGGTCATCGGCAAGCGACAGCCGCAGGCGGACTTCCTTGCCGTTCTCGTCCTTTTCCTCGAGGTTCCATTTGCCGGGATCGCCCCAGCGATGCCCGGCGGCGCCGGTCGGGATCACGACCTTCCCGCTGAGCTCATCGAACGCGGCGCATTTCCAGTCCGGGTTCGCCGTCTTGGCCATCTTGCCGCCAAGGTCGGCCGCGCGCACGAAGCGATCGGGGACCAGCCTGCCGTCGCGTTCCACCAGCTTCACCAGCAACGGGAAATCCGAATAGCGGCGGCTGTAGTCGGAGAAATATTCCGCCTGCCGGTCGACGTAGAATTCGCGAAGGACGACGTGGCCGAGCGCGAGCGCAAGAGCGGCGTCGGTGCCCTGCTTGGGATGAAGCCACATGTCCGAGAATTTGGCGGCTTCGTTGTAATCCGGCGCGATGACGACGCTCTTGGCGCCGCGGTACCGCACTTCCGAGTAGAAATGCGCATCGGGCGCGCGCGTCATCGGAATGTTCGATCCCCAGACGAGCAGGAAGCCGGCATTGTACCAGTCGGCGCTTTCCGGAACGTCGGTCTGCTCGCCCCATGTCTGCGGGCTCGACGGGGGCAGATCGCAATACCAGTCGTAGAAGCTCAGCAAGGTACCGCCGAGAAGCGAGAGGTAGCGGCTGCCGGCGGCGTAGGAGATCATCGACATGGCTGGAATCGGCGAGAAGCCGGCGATACGGTCGGGACCGTATGCCTTGATCGTATAGGCGTTGGCCGCGGCGATCAGCTCGGTGACCTCGTCCCAGCCGACGCGAACGAAGCCGCCTCGACCGCGCTTCGAAACCCAGTCGCGACGCTTGTCCTTGTCTTCGGCGATCGCCTTCCACGCCGCAACGGGAGTCATCGCCTTGCGAGCTTCGCGCCAGTGCCGGATCAGCCGCGCGCGAACCAAAGGATATTTGATGCGTGTCCCCGAATAGAGATACCAGCTGTAGCTGGCGCCTCGGGGGCAGCCGCGAGGCTCGTGATTGGGAAGGTCCGGCCGGGTCCGGGGATAGTCCGTCTGCTGGGTTTCCCAGGTTACGATCCCGCCCTTGACGTAGATCTTCCACGAACAGGAGCCGGTGCAATTCACTCCATGGGTGGACCGCACGATTTTGTCGGCCGCCCAGCGTTTCCGATACGCATCCTCCCAGTCGCGCGCTTCGTTGGTCGTGATCCCGTGGCCGTCCGAAAATTTCTCCTTTGCCCTGCGGAAATACGTCAAACGGTCCAGGAAATGGCTCATGATTCTCCCCGCTCAGGCAGCAACGGCTGTTGTTGAAGGAGACGCTATTGCGCGCTCCAAGTTCCGAAACAGGCCGCGTGGCCCGGTATAGGCAAGCCAGGTCAGCGCGGCACAACTCAGGTAGAAGATGATGAAGCCCCACAGCGCGGCGTCCGCGCTGCCGGTCAGCTGGATCGACGAGCCATAGGCCTTGGGAATGTAAAAAGCGCCGAAGGCGGCAATCGCGGACGTGAAGCCGATGACCGCGGCCGACTCGCGTTCCGCCTGGACCCGCCGCTCCTCCGCGCTTGCGCCACGCTCCGCCCGATCGATTTCGGAGCGCATGATTGCGGGCACCATTTGGAACGTCGATGCATTGCCGATGCCGCTGACGAAGAACAGCAGCAGCACCATCCCGAAGAACCCGCCGAAACTGTGCGCATCGAGGAACCAGAGCATTCCCGCTACTGCGGCAATCTGCACGACGAACACCCAGAAGGTTACCTTCGCGCCGCCGATCCGGTCGGCGATCCAGCCGCTGCCCGCGCGCGACAATGCGCCGATCAGCGGTCCGATGAAGGCATAAGCGAGAGCGTTCCTTTCCGGGAACACCAGCTTCGCAAGCAACGGGAAGCCTGCAGACATACCGATGAAGGTGCCGAAAGTGCCGGTATAGAGCCAGCACATGATCCAGGTGTGCAACCGCCCGAAGATCGACGACTGGTCGGCGAATGTAGCGCGCGCCGAAAGGATGTCGTTCATTCCGAACCATGCGGCAAGTGTTCCGACAATGATCAGCGGGACCCACACGAAGCCCGCGTTCTGCATCCAGACTTGAGTTCCGTCAGCAGCGGTCTGCGCCTGTCCACCGAGCGCTCCGAACAGGCTCATCGTCACTGCGATCGGGACCAGGAACTGCATGAGGCTGACACCGAGATTGCCGAGCCCCGCATTGATCGCGAGCGCATTCCCTTTCTCGGATTTCGGGAAGAAATAGCTGATGTTCGCCATCGACGAGGCGAAGTTGCCGCCGCCGAACCCGCACAGCAGCGCGAG